>NZ_JBFUCU010000009.1:0-263541 GCF_056405075.1 Mesorhizobium sp. P2_A12 | reverse complement strand
TTCTCGATATTGCCCTTGAAGTGGTTGCCATCGCCAAGGTTGATCGAGACATAGCCATTGACGACATCGGTGCCGTTGGCGCCGGCGGTGCTCTCGTCGACGAGATCGCCGGCATTGTCGACATAGTAGGTGTCGTTGCCGATGCCGCCTTGCATGGTGTCGGCACCTTGCTTGCCGTCCAGCGTGTCGTTGCCGCCAAGGCCAATCAGGATGTTGACACCCGAATTGCCGGTCAGCGCGTTGGCCAGGCTGTTGCCTGTGGCGTTGATCGAAGCCGCACTGCGCAGTGCGACGTTCTCGATGCTGCCCGTGAAGTGGTTGCCATCGCTAAGGCTGATCGAGATGTAGCTGTTGACGATATCGTTGCCGTCGGCGCCGGCCGTGCTCTCATCGACGATATCGCCGGCATTGTCGACGAAGTAGGTGTCGTCGCCGGCCCCGCCTTGCATGGTGTCGGCACCTTCCTTGCCATCCAGCGTATCGTTGCCGCCAAGGCCGATCAGCGTGTCGTTGCCCTCGTCGCCGGCAAGATAGTTGCTGCCGGTTGTGCCGGTGATGGTGTCGGCGAACTGGGTGCCTTCAGCATACTCGATGCTGGTCAGGGTATCCGTGAAGCCCCAGCCGTCAATTACAACGCCGGTCGTCAAATTGATCGTGGCACCATGGGTGATGATGCCGCCGCCATCGACGTCATTTCCATAGTCAAAACCGTCGTCCCTGTAGGAGACCAAATCGTTGCCGGCGCCGCCAATGATGGTGTCGGTGCCGCTTCCCGGCAGTATCATACCGCCGTTTGTTCCCAGATGGATGATGTCGTTGCCAGCCCGGGCATACGCCCAAAAGCCGTCATTTCGCATCGTGATGTTGTCTGCGAAGTAGCTGGCGTTCACCGCTTCGACACTGTTGAGCGTGTCGGTGTTGCCCAAGCCGTCGGTGACGACACCAGTCTGCATGTTGATGGTCAGGCCATTCGTGTAAGCCTCGTAGACAATGTCATCCTCTCCGTCCCCTCCATTCACCTGGTCATTGCCGCCAATCGCCATGAAAATTAAGTCG
Organism: Mesorhizobium sp. P2_A12; assembly: GCF_056405075.1. Taxonomy (NCBI): domain Bacteria; kingdom Pseudomonadati; phylum Pseudomonadota; class Alphaproteobacteria; order Hyphomicrobiales; family Phyllobacteriaceae; genus Mesorhizobium; species Mesorhizobium sp. P2_A12. Next base: position 262,485 of record NZ_JBFUCU010000009.1, on the reverse strand, counting down.
TCACCGGCCAATGCGTTGATGGTGTCGTTGCCGACCAGGTCCTGAACGCCGGGATTGATATCGTTGCCGACGGTTCCGTTGATGACAGCCATTTGGTCCTCCCGTTGTTTGGCATTTCCCCAACGGAAACTGTATCCTACGGTTGCATTAGAGTCATCTGATATAAAGACGTAGGGTCATCCTGTTCGGCGCCGGCGAAGTGCCTCGCAATTCGAGTTCAACAGTATTGTTGGCAGCTACGATGTTTTCCGAGGAAGCATTACAGCTTCGGAGCGCCGCAGGCGCAAACGATCAAGGCGGCAGGAGCCGGAAGTCGTTGCCCTCGGGCAGCAATTGTCCGCCATCGACAACAATGGTCGTTCCGGTGATGTAGCTGGCATCGTCGGAGGCGAGGAACAGGAAGGCATTGGCGACGTCGCGCGGGCTGCCAAGCCGGCCGAGCGGGATGGAGTCTTCCATGTTCTTGATGTAGGCCGCGCCGCGATGCAGCTCGATCGCCTCGGTGAGGATGTTGCCGGGCTCGACGCCGTTGACGGTGATGCCGTAGCCGGAGAATTCGAGTGCCGCGGCACGGATGAAGCCGTTGATGCCGGCCTTGCTGGCTGAATAGTGGCCGTGGCCGGGGCTGGTCACGTGCGGGCCGGTAATGGAGGAGGTGTAGAGCATGCGCCCGTAGTGCTGCGCCTTCATCGGCACCAGGGCGGCGCGGGTGGCATTGAAGGTGCCGCGCAGATTGACCGCCATGACGCGGTCCCAGTCGTCCGCGCTGGTGTTCTCGATCAGCTGCCAGGGATAGATGCCGGCATTCTGCACGACGATATCGAGGCGGCCGTGGTGTTCGAGCGCCAGCGCCACCGCGGCCTCGGCCTCGGTCATCAACGAAATGTCGGTGCCGATGAAGGGGACGCCCAGTTCGGCCGCCGTCGCTTGCCCGGCTTCGACCTCGGTGTCGGCGAGCACCAGCTTTGCGCCTTCTTCGGCGAAACGCAACGCGATGCCCTTGCCGATGCCGCGGGCGCTGCCGACGATCAGCGCCACCTTGCCTTCTAGTCGTGCGGTCATGCGAGCCGTCCTGTCATGCGAGTCTTTGGCGAATGGTTTGCTTGAAAGCGTCGAGCAGCACGGCGGCCAGCACCAGCAGGCCATGGATCACCTGGGTGTAGTTGGCGGGCAGGCCCATCAGGTTGATCGCCGTGTTGATGGCCGAGAGCAACAGCACGCCGGCATAGACGCCGGGCAGGGTGCCGACACCGCCCTTCAGGCTGACGCCCCCGATGACGACCGCGGCGAAGGCGTTGAACAAAAGGCCGACGCCGAGATTGGCGGTGGCGCCTGATGTGCGGATCGCCAGCAACCAGCCGGCGAGGCCGGCAATGGCGCCGGCCAGCACGAAAGCAATGATCAGATTGCGGTTCACCCGGATGCCGGCGCGGAAGGTCGCGGTCTCGTTGCCGCCGATCATCACGAGATGCCGACCGAACGGCGTCTTGGCCATGATCAACGAGAAGACGACGAAACAGGCAATCGCGATCCAGGCGGTGAGCGGCAGGCCGATGAGGCGCTGGATGCCGAACCAGCGGATGGCGGGCGCAAGATCCTGCGCCGAGCGGCCACCTGAAATGACCAGCACAAGGCCGCGCACCCAGATGTAGGATGCCAGCGTGATGATGAAGGCGCTCATCTTCACCCGCACCACCAGATAGCCGTTGAAGGCGCCGATGAGCCCGCCGACCGCAACCGCCAGCAGCAGCGAAACCGGCACCATCAGCCATTCCGGGTGCAGTTGCACGCCAAGGCCTATGCCCGACGAGCAGAACAGGATGCCGACCGCCATGGCGCTGAGCGCCGCCACGGATTCGACCGACAGGTCCATGTGGCCGGCGATGATGACCAGCGCCAGGCCGATCGACATGACGCCGAGAACGCTCGACGCCTCGATGATGTTGGCGAAGATGCCGAGCTGGAAATAGTTCGGGATAAATATGGAAAACACCACCAGCACGAACAGCAGCATGAACCAGACGAGGTTGTCGAGGACGAACTCCAGGGCATGGCGCGTGCGGGGGTTCATGAGCTGATCCGGCTGGCGCATGACCCCGAAATCAAGTCGATTTTCGGGAGGATCATGCACGGTTGGAATTTGTGGAGGATTGGCTCCGGGCCGAGGTAGGCCCGGAGCACTTTCAAGCGACGTGCTTATTCGACCGACTTGACGGTGTCCGATGGCGGCTTCTGGTTGCCCCAGAAGGCCGGGTTATCGACGTTTTCCTTGGTGATGGCGGCACCGGGGATCTTGATGTTCGGGCCCCAGGCTTCCTTGGTCACGGTCGATTTCAAGCCGAGCACGTCATATTCGCCGGGCTTGATCTCTTGCTTCTTGACGACCTTGTCCATGAACATGGCTACGGCCGCGGCTTGCGCGTAGAGCGGCTGCTCGACTTCGACATTGAGCCAGCCCTTGCGGATCAGGTCGAGGCCGACCGGAGCGCCGTTCGAGCTCATCAGCATGACGTCGCCCGGCTTCTTGCCGGCAGCCTCGAGCGAGGCGACGGCAGCCACCGACAGGTGCGCGGCATGGCTGAAGATCAGGTCGATATCGGGGTTTGCAAGTATCTGGTCGTTGACGATGGTCCCGGCTGCGTCCGCCGCCCATTGCATGGCCGGAAGCGAGATGATCTTGACGTCCGGAAACGCCTTCATCTTCTCCTCAAAGCCTTTCTGGATGTCGAGTGTGTAGGGATCGCCGGGGTCGCCGAGCACCTGCAGGACCTTGCCCTTCACCGCGCCGTTCTTGGCTTTCAGCAGCTTCTCAGCCTGGTCCGCGGCGACGTAGCCGATCTCGACCGTTCCGGCGACCGAGGTGAAGTCGGAGGGCGTCGAGGTGATCTGGCGGTCGAACTCGACCACCGGGATGCCGGCCGCGCGCGCCGCCTCGATGGACGGTTTCAGCGCATTGAAATCGACGGCGGCGAGGATGATCGCCGCCGGCTTCAGCGCGATGACGTCATTCATCTGCGATTGCTGCGCGTCGGTCTTGTTGTCGGCGTTCAGCGTCTTCACCTCGTAGCCGACCTGCTTCAGGAACAGCTCCAGCGCGCTCACCGAGCCGGTCTGGAACTCGTCGAGCAATGTCGGCACCATGTAGTAGACAGTACCTTTGGACTGGGCGAATGCCGGCATAAGCGTGGCAAAGGCCAGTGCCAGGATACCGAAGACAGCAAGAAGTATTCGCTTCATGTCGTTCGCTCCTGTTAAGCCGGACCCCTCTTTTGTCCCTCAGCCCGCCGGTCCGGCACCGGCAAGCGTCTCCCCGGTGATCATGTTGATCACCGCATCGGGACTTGTTTTGTTGCGTGCGACATCGCCCGCCACGACGCCCTGGCGGATCACCACGATCCGGTCGGCGACCTGGAAGGCCTGCTGCATGATATGGGTGATGATGACGACGCCGATGCCCTGGCTCGCCACCTGGCGGATCATGTCGAGACCGCGCCGCGTCTGCTCGACGCCGAGGGCGGCGAACGGTTCATCGAGCAGCACCAGCTTGCCGCCCCAATGCACGAACCGGTTGAGCTCGATGGCCTGCCGCTGGCCGCCGGAGAGATGCTCGACATTGGCGCGCAGCGAAGGAATGCGCGTGCCGGCGCTGGCCATTGCCTTTTCGACGACGGCCTCCATGGCGCGCTCGTCGAGCACGGGGATGCCAAGAACCTTCCTGGTGATCTCGCGGCCCATGAAAAAGTTGGCGACCACGTCGACATTGGTGCACAGCGACAGGTCCTGGTAGACGGTTTCGATGCCCGCCGCCTTGGCTTCGGCGGGCGACCTGGCAAGGAACTCCTTGCCCTCGAACAGCATGCGCCCCGAGGTCGGCTCCAGCCCGCCGGCGATGATCTTGACCAGTGTCGATTTGCCGGCGCCGTTGTCGCCCAGCAGCGCCACGACCTCGCCCTTGCCGATCGAGAAGCTGATCCCCTTCAGCGCTTCGATCGCGCCATAGTTCTTGGTGACGTTGTCGAGCACCAGCAGGGGTTCGCTCATGCCGCAATCCCTCCGGTTTTCAGAAGATCGCGCCCGCGTTCGCGTTCAGCCGTGAAGATCTGGCCGAAACGCGGCGACAGCACCCCGGAAACCGCAAGGGCGGCTGCGCCGCGCAGCACCGAATGCTGCCCGCCCCGCGCGACCATGACGCGCGGCGTCGTGCGGTCCTTTCGCGCCGAGACGGAGTTGTGCAGGCCTTCGGTTGAACCAGCCAGCCGTTCGAGCAGGTCGGTGGAGGCCAGCCCGCCGAGGATGATGGTCTCGGGGTCGAACAGGTTCTCGATGATGGCGACGGCGTTGCGAAAGATCGGGGCGACTTCCGCCACCCAATCGGCCTCGCTGCCACTCCAGCGCCGGAGCGCCTCGAGCGACAGGTACCTTTCGAGACAACCACTGTTACCGCAGGGGCAAGCCTCGCCACCTGGAACAACGGGAATGTGTCCAACCTCGCCGGCATTTCCCCAGGCGCCGCGCAACACGCTGCCGTCATGAACCATGACTCCGCCCAGGCCAACGCCGAAATAAAGATAATAGTATTCGGAAAATTGCGCGCCGAGGCCGTAGAGGCGCTCGCCCATGGCGGCCGCCGCCATGTCGGTTTCAAAGAAGGCCGGCAGTCCGGTCGAAGTCGCCAACCGCTCACGCAGCGCCACATCCTTCCAGCCGGTCATGGTGGTGGGGCCGACAAAGCTCATGGACTCGACGCCGAACGGGCCGGGCAGGGCGAGGCCGACCCCGAGGACGCGCCCTCCCGCCCGCAATCTGGTCAATTCAACCACCATTGCTCCGATCAGGTCGAAGGCGTGGTCGGGCGTCGCGTTCGGGGCTTCGCGGTACGTGCTCTCGATCACGTCGCCGCTCAGATTGATCAAGGCGGCACTGATGCCGAACGGGGTGATGTGGATACCGACGGCATAGCCGCCCTCGGGATTGATGCGCAGGGTCGCCGGGGGCAAGCCGCGACCCTTCGGCTCTTCGCGCAGCGAAAGGATGTAGCCCTGCTCTTCGAGCTCGCGAACGATCGTCGACACGGTCTGGACGGTGAGCCCGACGCGCCTGGCGATCTCGCCGCGGGCGATTGGTCCCTGCAGGCGGATGGACTCAAGCACGATGCGCCGGTTGTACGGCCGCCCGAACTCCTGATTGGTCCCTCGCAGTGCCATGACGTGCGCCCCTTAGGAGAGCTCAGCTTCGCACCGCTTATTTATTCAGTCAAATGGAATTCAAAAATAATTCGTGCACCCGGCACTTCGGGACGAGGGCTTGATTTAAGGGCGCGAAACCATCGTCCGGCAGTCAGGCGGCATGGATGGCGTTGCCGCGGCTCGCCGGGTTGCTCGCGAAGCGGGGCAGATAGGAGTTCGGAGATATTGGGCCAATCAGCTCAGGGCCTGCGCGGCTCAGAGATACTGGGCGACCTTCTTGCCGATCGTGAGGAAGCGCAGGGGATCGATGGCTTCGCCATTGTGGCGGACTTCGTAGTGCAGGTGCGGGCCGGTCGATCGACCGCTGCTGCCGGTCTTGCCGATGACGGCGCCAGCATCCAGTTTCTCGCCCACCGTCACGTCGATTTCGCTGAGATGTCCGTAGCGGGTCGCAAAACCATTGCCGTGGTCGACCTCGACCATGCGGCCATAGCCACCGTTCCAGCCTGCCTTGGTGACGACGCCGGGCGCGGTGACCTTTGCGGCCATGCCGATCGGCGCCCTGAAATCCATTCCGGAATGCAGCGCCGCGGTGCCGAGGATCGGGTCGGTGCGCACGCCGAACGGGCTGGTGACGGAATGGCCTGGAGCCGGGTTTGTCAGCGGCAGCTGGCGCGCTTCCTTCTTGAGATGGTCGAGCGTGTCCAGCGCCTCGTCCAGTTCCTTGACCTTGCTGTCGAACATCATCGAACTGTCGAGCGGGATCAGCGGTCCGCCGACGTCGCTCTCGTTCTTGCCGAAATCGCTGTCTACCGGCAGGCCCGCCGCTTCAAGTGCCTGCGTGATCGCGTCGGCGCTCTTGTAGGCGTTGTCGGCGAGCGTGCTGATGCGGGTCAGTTGATCGCTCTCGATGGATTTCAGCGACTGGTTGATCGACACGAACAGTCGGTCGGCACGATCGGCGGCTGAATCGTTGGGCAGCGGATCGGAGCGGGTCGACCACAACGAGAATGGCCGGGTGTCGCCGGCGCCGAGATCGGCGCCCAGGCTGGCGACCGCGTAGGCCTGCGCCGGCGGCTTGATGCTGCCGGTCACCTCGGCGCGTTTGTCCGGCTTGCCGGCCGCCACCGGATCCTCGGCAGGCGCCGCTCCGACTTCGCTCTCGGCGCGTTCGAGCAGCGGGCCGAGGCGGCCATGACGCTGGCTGAGCTGGCTCTGGCGTTCAAGCAGTTCGCTGACCTTGGTTTCCATCAGCTGCTGGTCGAGCAGCTGGCGGCTGGTGATGCGGTCGACCTGGGCGCGAAGCGCCGAAATGCGATCTTCATAGGCCTGCTGCATGCGTGCCTGCCGCGCCGTGGTGGCGCCGATCAGGTCGTCGCGCAGCACAAGATAGGAGGTTGCCAGCAGGTAGCCGATGGCGATGGCCGCCAGCGCCGAGCCGACAAAGGCCACGAGCCAGGGGCGGATCGTGAAGTGCCTGATCTCATTGCCCCGGGCGATGATGATCGTGTGGGGCTCTTTGCGCCTGCCGAAGACTGCTGACTGACCGGTTGCCTTCACGGGACCAAGCTTTCGTTTACGACACCACGACAGCTTGACTACACATTATTAAGGTTAACAAAGCTTTGCGCTGCGGACTTTTCAGTAACGATTGCCCGTCAGGCGGGCATGGGGTTGCGGGCAGTCGGCTGTGCCGACGAAGATCTCAAAGCGCGCGGACAGCCGCGAGCACCTCTTCGGCATGGCCCTTGACCCGGACCTTGCGCCAAATCCTGGCAATCCGTCCGTCGCGGCCGATCAGGAACGTCGCCCGCTCGACACCCATGTATTTGCGGCCATACATCGATTTTTCGACCCACAGATGGTAGGCCTCGATCACCTTGCGCTCCTCGTCGGCGGCGAGGTCGATGGTGAGGCTGTATTTCGATTTGAACTTGTCGTGCTTTTTGACGTTATCGGGCGACAGGCCGATCACCACCGCGCCGGCCTTCTCGAATTCCGGCTTCAGCTGCGAAAAGCTGATTGCCTCTTGCGTGCAGCTTGTTGTGTCGTCCTGCGGATAGAAATAGAGCACAATGGGCTTGCCGGAGGATGCGGCAAGGCTGAGCGATCCGCCGCCGTCCCGCAGCAGGTCGAATTGCGGCGCGATATCGCCTACGTCTAGGTCAGCCATACCGATGCCCTTGTTTGTGGTTACGCGCCAAGCCACACCGATATAGTGTCGAGCGGGGATTCGTCCACGATCGAGTTCGTACAACGGAAAATTGCGTGGATCAGGAGCAACCGCAGCACGAGAAGATCCGGTTCAGGCGGGATGAGATCACCGACCTGGGGGCCTTTCCCTCCGCGTGCCGCGTGCCGCCGCTGGGTCAGGCGCGGATCGGACGCGGCTTTCGCATCCTGGCAAGGGTGTTCGCCGGTTTCGCCTGCCTCGTCCTGTTGGCGGCGGTCGCTGTCTATCTGGTCGGTGCGTCCGGCGTTGGCTCCGAGCGGCTTCGGGCGGAAGCGGAAACCGCCATCGAGAAACTGGCCAGCGTCGATGTCGATGTTTCGGTGGGGCCGGCGCGCATCACCCTTGATGGATCGAGCTTCATTGCGTTGCAGGTCAGCGACGTCAGCCTGAAGACCGCCGACGGCAAGCCGATGGCCGATGCGGGCCGCGTGCGCTTCGGCGTGCGCCTGATACCGCTGCTGCGCGGGGAAGTGCGGCTGACCAGCGCCAGGATATCCGATGCGCACATCGTCGTGGCGGCGATGCCGTCCGGCGGCGACTGGGCAGCAAGCCTGCGCAATCAGGATGGCCTCGTCGATCCGGAGAAACTGACGGCTGCGGTGTTCGCCAACATCCACAGCGCGCTCGACGCCGTGCGCGAAGATTCGATGCGCCAGATCGATCTTCGCAATGTCGAATTCGTACTGCCCGAAACCGCAACGATAAAGCGGGTCAAAGTCACCGACGCCGCCGTCGTGCAGTCTGGACCGGGCGGCATGCAGTTTTCGTCGCAGGCCGATGTCGACGACAGGGCGGTTACCATTGCCGCTTCCGCCACCCGCGATATCGCGGCACACCGCGTGACGGCGCTGGACGTGAGCATCAATCTGGCGGATCCCAGTGCTGTCACGGGTGCTGCGGATACCACGGCCGCTGCCGGAAAGCTGGGTGCCGTGGCGCTGAAGCTGACAGGATCCGAAGGGTCTGGCACGAATGCATCGCGGCTGACGGCCGCTCTGTCATCGACTGGTTCCATCCTCGATCTCGGCACACGCGGGCTGCTGCCGGCGGACGTCGACGTCGACGCCACGCTGGTTGCGGGCAGCAACAAGGTCCAGGTGGACAGATTGCTGCTGAAGATCGGCCGGTCGACATTCGATTTCGCCGGTTCGATCGGGCCGAAGCCGGCAACCGGAGCGGCCGGCGAGGAACCGGCCTATCGCTATGACCTGACCAGCGACGGTTCCTCGCTGGCGCCTTCGGACTCGCCCGAGCCAGCGCTCACCTTCCTCGCCCGGATTGCCGGTGTCTACAACACGGTGAGCCACAGGCTGGTCGCCGAGCAGATCGCGCTTCGCTCCGCCTCCTCCGGCGAGGCGCTGGGCACCGCCGCTGTGGAGTTCGTCGACGGCAAGGCGCCGGGGATCAACTTGGCGTTCAACGTCCACAACATGCAGGTCTCTCACGTCAAGCAGCTTTGGCCATGGTTTTCGGCACGCAACGCCCGGCTGTGGGTGCTGGCCAATCTGTTTGGCGGCCGCGTCGTCGACGCCAACCTCCAGTTCCACGTCGTCCCGAACCGTCTCGGCAACGGCGTGCCGCTGTCCGCCGACGAGGTGTTCGGTCGCTTCCAGATCGAGGGATCGCGTTTTGACACGGCCGGCCGCATTCCGCCGATACGCGACGCCGTCGGCGTTGTTGGTTTCCATGGCAACGATGTCGACGTCTCCCTGTCCTCGGGCACCGTCTACATGCCCAGCGGCCGCACCGTCGCGGCCAGCAACGGCACGCTGACGGTCAAGGCCGCCAACCACCCGCCAGTCATCGGTGCGCTCGACATCGATGTCGAGGGCGACGCCTCCGCCATTGCCGAACTCGCTTCCTACGAGCCGATCAACGCCATGCGCCATGTCGGCCTTTTGCCGGAAGATCTGTCGGGCAGCGTCACCGGCCATGTCAGGGCTAACATTCCGTTGCAGTCCGGCGTCGACTCCTCGAAGCTCGATTGGCTGGTGTCGCTCGACTACAGCGGCATGTCATTGGCCAAGCCGTTCGAGGGGCAGACCGTGACGGATGCCGACGGTTCGATCACCGTCGACCCTGAAAAGGCGGTGATCTCGGCCAAGGCATCGCTGAACGGCATTCCGGCCGAACTCGACCTGATCGAGCCACTCCGGGATGACGGGCCGCCGCCCAGCCGCAAGGTGGCCCTGGTGCTCGACGACAAGATCCGTGCCGCCGCAATGCCCGGCTTGACGCCGCTGCTTGGCGGAACGGTGAAGGTCGCGATCGACAAGAGCGGCAGCGGCGACCAGAACGTCTCGGCCGATCTGACCAACGCCAGGCTGGACATCCCCTGGGCCGGCTGGAGCAAGGGGGCGGGGGTTCCCGCCAAAGCCACATTCGTCATGACCAAGTCCGGCGACACCACGACGCTGTCCGACTTCGATCTCGACGGGAAAACCTTCTCCATCGAAGGCGACATCGTGCTGGTCAATGGCGCCCTGTCTTCCGCGAAGCTCAGCAAGGTGACCTTGAACCGCGGCGACGATGTCGCGGTGTCGGTGAAGCGGTCCGGCAAGGGCTATGCGGTCGACATATCAGGCAACGCGCTGGATGCCCGCTCGCTGATCAAGCAGTTCACCTCGGACGTCGACACGGCAACCAAGACCACCGGCTCCGATGCCATTTCCGTCAGCGCCGATGTCGATCAGCTGACCGGTTTCCACGACGAGCAATTGTCCAACCTGAAGCTCGACTACAGCGCTGCCGGTTCGCGCGTGAACGGGCTGAAGGTCAGCGCCACGGCAAGTTCGGGCGCCGCGATAACCATCAGCAACACCACAGGTGCCGGGCAGCGCACACTCAACATGCAGTCCGCGGACGCTGGCGCGATCCTTCGGTTCCTCAACATTTACGAGCATATGGAAGGCGGAGCGATCACGCTGGCGCTGGCGGGGCCGAGCGACGGATCGCTGAGGGGCAAGGTCGATACCAGCAACTTCTTCGTGGTCAATGAGCCGAAACTGGCTTCCATCGTCTCGACCACGCCGGCCGGCGACAGCCGCAGCCTCAACCAGGCGGTCAAGGGCAACCTGGACACCTCGCGGGTCAAGTTCGAACGCGGCTACGCCGAGATCGACAAGGGCGGCGGCTATCTGAAACTGGCCAATGGCGTGCTGCGCGGCCCCCGCATCGGCACCACGTTCCAGGGCACCCTCTACGACCAGGACAACAACATGGACATGACCGGCACGTTCATGCCGGTCTATGGCCTCAATCGCATCTTCGGCGAATTGCCCATCGTTGGCGCGCTTCTCGGCAATGGCCGCGACCGCGGCCTGATTGGCGTCACCTATCGCCTCAAGGGCAATGCCAACAAGCCGGTGCTGGATATCAACCCGCTGTCGGTGATCGCACCCGGTATCTTCAGGTCGATCTTCGAATACCGGTGAGAAATACCGGTGGCCGATCTTAGACTGGCCGCACCAGAATGTGTTTTTTCCTGCCGAGTGAAAGCTTTACGATGTTTTCCGGACTCAAATCCTGAAGCGTCACCAGCCGGCGCTCGTCGCTGACTGGCTGGTCGTTCAACCGCACCGCGCCACCCTGCACATGCCGTCGCGCCTCGCCGTTCGATGCCGCCAGTCCGGCTGTCACCAGCAGCGACAGGACGCCGACGCCGGCTTCAAGCGCTGTTTTGTCCACCTCGACGCTCGGCAGCGATTCGGCGAGCGCGCCTTGCTCGAACGTCTTGCGCGCCGTCTCGCTGGCTTGTTCTGCCGCCCCGCGACCATGCAGCAAGGCCGTGATCTCGGTGGCGAGGACCTTCTTGGCCTCATTGATCTCGGATCCGCCGAGCTGCTCGAGCCGCGCGACCTCGTCCAGCGGCAACGTCGTGTAGAGTTTCAGGAAGCGGCCGACGTCGGCATCCTCGGTGTTGCGCCAGTACTGCCAGAACTCGTACGGGCTCAGCATCTCCGCATCGAGCCAGACCGCGCCCGACGCCGACTTGCCCATCTTGGCGCCCGATGAGGTGGTGAGCAACGGGGTGGTCAGCGCATAGAGCTGCGCGTCCTCCATGCGGCGGCCGAGATCGATACCGTTGATGATGTTGCCCCACTGGTCGGAGCCGCCCATCTGCAGGCGGCAGCCGAGGCGCTTGTAGAGCTCGACGAAATCATAGGCCTGCAGGATCATGTAGTTGAATTCGAGGAACGACAGCGACTGCTCGCGATCGAGCCGCAGCTTGACGGAATCGAAGGCCAGCATGCGGTTGACCGAAAAGTGACGGCCGACGTCGCGCAGGAAATTGACGTAGTTGATCTCCATCAGCCAGTCGGCGTTGTTGATCATGACCGCGTCGTTCGGCCCGCTGCCGAATTTGAGGTACGGCATGAAGTTGCGGCGGATGCCGGCGAGGTTGTCGTCGATGTCCTGCGGGGTCAGCAGCTTGCGTGCCTCGTCCTTGAAGGACGGGTCGCCGATCATCGAGGTGCCGCCACCCATCAGCGCGATCGGCCGGTGACCGGTCTGCTGCAGCCAGTGCAGCATCATGATCTGGATCAGCGAACCGGCATGCAGGCTTTTGGCGGTCGCGTCGAAGCCGATATAGGCCGTCACCGTCTCCGTGGCGAAGAGATTGTCGAGGCCGGCATCATCCGAAGTCTGGTGGATGAAACCGCGCTCGCTCATCGTGCGCAGGAAATCGGATTTGAAGGCAGGCATTTTGTGTTTCCCGAAAGCGTCCGGCCAATCTGGCCTGAGCGTGGCGTGCATGAACGCGCGCGTTTAGCACCCAAGCGCGATCAGCAAAAGTGGAATCCGGTTTTGCGTTCGATCGCGCGCCAGGCAGAGATCCGCGATCAGCAAAAGTGGAATCCGGTTTTGCGTTCGATCGCGCGCCAGGCAGAGATCCGCGATGAGCGACCCGCGCGGATGACGCCCGCTATGCTTGCTTCATCGTTTCGGCTGGCGTAATGAGGCGCCGCGCCAAAGGTTCTTGCAGTCCACGACCTCGAGCGGCACCGCACGGCATCCACAAAATGCCATATCCGACGACAGAGCCCCGACGCGACATGCCGGACGCATTGATATCCATCGTCATTCCTTGCAGGAACGAGGCGGCAAATCTGCCGCTGTTGATCGACGAGATCGAGGCCACCATGGCCGGGCGCGACTTCGAGCTGATCATCGTCAACGACGGCTCGACCGACGACACCGCTTCGGTGCTCGAAGCGCAGGCAGCACTTCGCCCGTTTCCGGTACGGGAATTGCGCCACCGGAAATCCGCTGGCCAGAGCCTTTCGGTGCGCTCGGGCGCCTGGGCGGCGCGTGGCAGCATCGTCGCCACGATCGACGGCGACGGCCAGAACGACCCTCAATACATTCCGGTGCTGATCGATGCGCTTCGGCAGGCCGGCCCCGATTTCGGCGCCGCACAGGGGCAGCGTCTCAAGCGCCGTGACAGCAAGGTCAAGCAACTGGCGTCACGTTTCGCCAACTGGCTGAGAAATGCCATCCTGCATGACGAGACGCGCGACACCGGCTGCGGCCTGAAGGCGGTCCATACCGATATCCTGCGCAAATTGCCGTTCTTCGACGGCACCCATCGCTTCGTTCCGGCCCTGGTCATCCAGGAGGGCTATCGCGTCGTGCATTGCGATGTCGTCGATCGCTCGCGCCGGCACGGCAAGTCGAATTACGGCATTTTCGATCGCGGCCTGCAGGGGGTTCTCGATCTCGCCGGTGTCTGGTGGCTGCGCCGCCGGCGCCGCAGAATGCCTAAAGTAGAGGAAATCAGCCGTGGTTAACGTGCTTCAGGAATTGGTGACCTGGCTTCACCAGGTTTTCATCAAGCAGTTTGATGCGTGGATCCTGCTCGGCTTCGTGGCGCAGTTCTTCTTCACCATGCGCTTCGTCGTGCAGTGGCTGGCCTCGGAAAAAGCCAAGCGCAGCGTGGTGCCGGTCGCCTTCTGGTTCTTTTCCCTGTTCGGCGGCGGCCTGCTTCTGATCTATGCCATCCAGCGTCAGGATCCGGTGTTCATCGCCGGCCAGTCCATGGGCCTGTTCATCTACATCCGCAATCTCTGGCTGATCGCCAACGAGCGCAAGACCGCGATGAGCAAGGTCGATTGAACGGCGATCGATCGAGCAGCGTGGCACATCAATCAAAATTCGTCACAGAGGCCGGGACATGGCGGTGAACAGGAATTACATCCTTCTCTTCCTGTTCAGCCTGGTGATGACGGTTTCGGGACTGGTGTCGCTGCCGCCGATCGACCGCGACGAGTCGCGCTTCGTCCAGGCCACCAAGCAGATGGCCGAGAGCGGCGACTATATCGACATCCGCTTTCAGGATGCCTCGCGCTACCAGAAGCCGATCGGCATCTACTGGCTGCAATCGGCGGCCGTGGCGCTGAGCGGCGAGGGCGCTGCCGCTCCGATCTGGGTTTATCGCACGGTTTCCGCACTTGGCATTGCGATTGCTGTCCTGGCCATCACCTGGACCGGCACCAATCTGTTCGGGGCCAATGCCGGCATCGCCGCCGGCCTGGTCATGGCGGCGATCTTCGCCACCGCTTTCGAAGGCCGAGACGCCAAGACCGATGCCATGCTGCTGGCCTGTTGCGTGGCGGCGCAAGGCGCGCTGGCTCAGATCTATCTGGCGTCGCGCCGGAACCAACCTGTCGGCGGCCATCTCTGGTGGATCTTCTGGATCGCGCAGGGTGCTGCGATCCTCATCAAGGGCCCGATTGCGCCGCTGCTGTCGGCACTCACCATCGCCGTGCTGTTCGCCTTCGAACGTGACGGGCGCTGGCTGTCGAAGCTCAAGGTGGGACGCGGCCTGGCGCTCGTCGTGCTGATCGTGCTGCCCTGGCTTGCGCTGATCACCTGGAGGAGCGGCGGCGCCTTCCTGCAGCAAGCGGTCGGCAAGGACATGATCGGCAAGGTCGCCTCGGGCGAGGAATCGCACGGCTTACCGCCCGGCTTCTACATGCTGACTTATTCGCTGTTCATGTGGCCCTTCGGCCTGATCGCGGTCGGCGCCGGGCTCCAGGCCCTCAACCGCCTGCGCGATGACCCCCGGCTGCGCTTCTGCCTCGCCTGGTACATTCCGTTCTGGCTGGTGTTCGAACTGATCCCGACCAAACTGCCGCACTATGTCCTGCCTGCCTATCCCGGCATGGCATTGCTGATCGGCTGGCTTTTGACGCTGTCGCCGCAGGATGCGAACACGCCGCTCAGGCGCTGGCAGGACTGGTTGTGGTGGTCGACCGCATTTGGTCTGGCCGTGGTCAGCCTCGGCCTGGCGGCGGTGTGCGTCGGCGCGCCGATCTACCTCACAGGCACGTTCTCATGGTGGAGCATTCCGGCCGCCGCGGCCGCGCTCGGCGCCGGCTACTTCGCCTTTTCGCGGCAGCTGCAAGTGCCGCTCCGCCGCATCGGTGCTGTCGCGGTCTGTGCTGGCATCACCTATGCGCTGCTGTTCGGCGTCATAGCGCCATCGCTGAAGCCGATCTGGCTGAGCCCGGCCATCGAGGCGGCGGTGCGCGCCAACAAGCCCTGCGACACCACGGTGCTGGCCTCGTCGCGATTTCAGGAACCGAGCCTGGTGTTCCTGGTCGGCACGAAAACGGTGCTGACCAATATCGAGGGCGTCGCCAGGCATCTGTTTGCCGATCCGGCCTGCGCGCTGGCGCTGGCATCGGTCGAGGACGAGCAGAAACTGACTGGCCTGCTGGCGGCACAGGGCAAATCGGTGAACCGCGTTGCCCTGATCGACGGCCTCAACTATTCATCGGGCGACAAACTGTCGCTCGGTCTCTATCGTGTGGCGCCATGACGGCTCGTCGATGACAGGGTCGAATTTCCTATGCTGGTGAAATCGCGCCCTTCCGTTTCCGGTATGCTCCTTGGGGTGGGGCGCCGATCCCTCGACAATTTTCGCGATACGATGCAGATCGCAAGAAAGCGCTTTGCCGCTCGTCCCGCCAGGTACCCGAACATAGTGTGGCCGGTTTGGGGCCTGGTCTGGGTCTTGCTGACGGCGGCAGCGTTTGTTCGCCTCGACACCCCGGCAGGAATGCTTCATGGCCAGTGGTCGCCAGGGTTCGTCCACCTGGCCGACTTTTTCACGCAGTTCGGCCTGGGTGGCTGGTATCTCATTCCATCGGCGCTTTTGCTTGTCGCCGCGAACCTGACGGACTGGCGAAGCCTTTCAAGGCGCTCGCTGATGCTGGTCTACAATTGGACCTGCCTGGCCTTTCTGGTGCTGAGCGCGGCCGGCCTGTCCGGCCTGGCGGTCAATGTGCTGAAATATGCGATCGGTCGGGCGCGCCCACTCTATTTCGACGATTTTGGTGTGCTCGCCTTGCATCCGTTTGCCTTCGATGCGCGCTTCGCCGGTTTCCCGTCCGGCCATGCCACGACCATGGGCGCCGTGTTCGGTGTCGCTCTGCTTTTGTTCCCCCGGCGTTGGTACATCGCCTTGGCGATCACCGCTTGCATTGCCTCGACGCGCGTCTTCGTCGGCGCGCACTATCCCAGCGACACCGTCGCCGGCTTCGGCCTCGGCTGCGCTTTCGCGCTGGCGTGCGGGTTTGTCTTTGCCCGGCTCGGCTTCATCTTTCGCCCGATGCCGTCGGGGTTGCCGGTCCGCAAGAACACGTTTCGGCTGATTGCAGCGAAGGCTGGCTGAAGGCTCGGGTTTGCTGAAGCTTAGTTGCTGTCCAGCCCGCCATAGGACCTCACCAGGCGGGCCATTTCGGGTGACTGGTGGTCTTCGCTTTCGAGCCCTTGCGCAACGCCGACGCGATCGGCGACCGGCCGGTTCTGGCTTACCTTCCACTTGCCGTGGATTTCGCTGATCTCGATTTCCAGCCCGATGATGCCCTTGATCTGCGACTGGATGAAGGGCGCGGGCGCATCGGTCACCGCCCAGGGCGTGGCGCGGCTGCCTTCCTGGGACGCGGTCAGATCGGCGATCTGCTGGGCCAGCCAGGCCTGGTCATCCATCACCTTGACGGTGCCGCGCACCTGCACGATGGCATAATTCCAGGTCGGCACAACCTTGCCGGTCTCGCGCTTGGTCTCGTACCAGGACGGCGTCACGTAGGCATCGGTGCCCTGGAAGACGATCAGCACCGGTGACGCCGGATTGTCGGCCAACAGCTGCCATTGCGGATTGGCCTTGGCCAGATGGGCGCGCAGCCTGCCGTTCGGCGGCACGTCTGCGTCGAGCAGGAACGGGATGGCGTTGGCGACGGGCCCCTCGGCTCCGTTGCAAATCAACAGGCCGAGCGGATGCCCCCGGATCAGCCCGTGCAGGACTTCCGGCCGTGTTTCCCTGAAATGAGGAGGCTCGTACATCGCTGCCCGCTTCCTTTGCCTATCTCGGCCGCTTCGCCTATCTCAGCCGCTTCGGCCGCGGATCCGACAATTCGCCGGCCAGCCGGCGGTCGAGATAGTCGGCACATTCCTCGAGCAGCAGGTCGGCATCGTTGGAGAAGAAATGGTTGGCGCCGGGCAAGGTCTTTTGCGTGATGGTGATGCCCTTCTGCGTGTGCAGCTTGTCGACCAGGCCTTGCACATCCTTCGGCGGCGCCACCTTGTCGGCATCGCCATGGATGATCAGGCCCGATGACGGGCAGGGCGCCAGGAACGAGAAATCATAGGTGTTGGGCTGCGGCGCGATCGAGATGAAGCCTTCGATCTCCGGCCGGCGCATCAGAAGCTGCATGCCGATCCAGGAGCCGAAGGAATAACCGGCGACCCAGCAGCTCTTGGAATCCGGATGCAGCGACTGCACCCAGTCGAGTGCCGCCGCGGCGTCCGACAACTCGCCGGTGCCATGGTCGAACTCGCCCTGGCTGCGGCCGATGCCGCGGAAAT
Organism: Mesorhizobium sp. P2_A12; assembly: GCF_056405075.1. NCBI lineage: Bacteria > Pseudomonadati > Pseudomonadota > Alphaproteobacteria > Hyphomicrobiales > Phyllobacteriaceae > Mesorhizobium > Mesorhizobium sp. P2_A12. Next base: position 245,193 of record NZ_JBFUCU010000009.1, on the reverse strand, counting down.
TGAAGCGAAGCGTGGTGAAATCCCGCTTCTGGAACATGTAGAAGAGGTCGTAGACGATCTTGTTGTTCATCGTGCCGCCGAATTGCGGGTGCGGGTGCAGGACGATGGCAATCGGCGCGCTCTTTTCCTTGGAAGGCTGGTAGCGTCCCTCCAGGCGGCCGGCAGGACCGGTAAAAATGACCTCAGGCATGAAATACTCCACTTGGTATACGAATGCGCGGCGCCCGGAACATGTCTTCCTCTGGCCTTGACGCAGGGCGAGCGTCTTCTTAGAAGCTAGTTTAGAATTGTTCAAAACTGAGTGGCCAGATGTCGAGCCGGGCCACCCGCGCCGCAAGCCGCGTAAATAGGACGGCTCGCCTTGGAATTTCAAGGAAATAACGCGATACGACGGCGGAATGGCTTCTGACGGGAACCAAACGGACGAAAATGGCCGGAATGCGCGCCTATCTCGACTATAATGCCAGTGCTCCGCTGCTTGCCGCGGCGCGCGAGGCTATGGTCGCAGCACTCGATGTCGTCGCCAACCCGTCGTCGGTCCACACCGAAGGGCGCGCCGCACGGCGCCTGATCGAGACCGCAAGGCGAGATGTCGCTGCGCTGGTCAACGCCAGGCCTGAGCATGTCGTGTTCACCTCCGGCGCGACGGAAGCGGCCTCGACGCTGCTGACATCAGACTGGCAGATGGGGCGCGGCAGCGTGCGCATGAGCCGTCTTCACGTGTCCGAGGCCGATCATCCCTGCCTGTTGAACGGCGGGCGCTTTCCGGCAGCGCAAGTGACGCGGATCGGCGTCGACGCCGACGGCGTCGCCGACCTCGACGCATTGGCGGCCGCACTCGCCCATCATGACAAGGCCGAGGGCGTGCCGCTGGTCGCCATCCATGCCGCCAACAACGAGACCGGCGTCATCCAGCCGATCGATCGTATCGCCGAGATCGTCAAGGCTGCGGGCGGCGTTCTCGTCGTCGACGCGGTCCAGGCCGCGGGACGCGTTTCGATCGATCTATCAGCGGGTTACGCCGATTATCTGATTTTGTCGTCGCACAAGATTGGTGGTCCCAAGGGCGTTGGCGCCATCGTCGCCGCCTCGGATCTGATGATGCCGAAGCCGCTGATCAATGGCGGTGGCCAGGAAAAGGGCCATCGCGGCGGCACCGAGAACCTCGCCGCCATTGCCGGTTTTGGCGCCGCGGCCCGCGAGGCTCTCGCCGGACTGCAGGCCATGGACGCGGTGCGTCATCGCCGCGACGAGATCGAGGCCATCGTGAAAATGCTGGTGCCGGACGCGGAAATCTTTGGAACCGGCGCGCCGAGGCTTGCCAACACGACATTCTTCGCTATTGCGGGGATCAAGGCTGAAACCGCGCAGATCGCCTTCGATCTCGCCGGTGTGGCGCTGTCGGCCGGCTCCGCCTGTTCGTCGGGCAAGGTCGGGCCGAGCCATGTGTTGAAAGCCATGGGATACGGCGACAGCCTTGGCGCCTTGCGCGTGTCGATCGGTGCCGCGACCGGCGCCGAGGACATGGAACTGTTTCGCACCGCGCTGGCGGCAATCGCCGCGCGTCGGGCGAACAGCGAAAAGGCCGCATGAGCAGCGGCCGGAAATAGACAGGCCTTCGGCCTGGTAGAGCCGTGCGTTTCATATTGGCCGGGTGAATTTCCGGTCGAAACGCACTATATAAAACTTACGCTGCCTCGAATGCCCTTGGGCGTTCATTTTGGCGGTGCCATAGTTTGAAAACTGTCGGGCCTTGACCCCGGCGTGGATGGAGAACGCATATGCCTGCTGTGCAGGACACGATCGATCGGGTCCGAAAGATCGACGTCGACCAATACAAATACGGATTCCAGACTGAAATCGCGATGGACAAGGCCCCCAAGGGCCTGAGCGAAGACATCATCCGTTTCATTTCGGCCAAGAAGGACGAGCCGTCCTGGATGCTGGAATGGCGCCTGGAGGCCTATCGCCGCTGGCTGACGCTCGACGAGCCGACCTGGGCGCGCGTTCACTACCCGAAGATCGATTTCCAGGACATCTACTTCTACGCGGCGCCCAAGAGCACGCCCGGCCCGACGTCGCTCAGCGATGTCGATCCCGAACTGCTGAAGGTCTACGAGAAGCTGGGTATCCCGCTGAGGGAACAGGAAATCCTCGCCGGCGTGCAGAAGACCGACGCCTCGGAACTCGAGGAAGTCAGCGACAATGTCTACAAGTCCGGCCGCGTCGCCGTCGACGCGGTGTTCGATTCCGTCTCCGTCGTCACCACCTTCAAGAAGGAGCTGGCGCAGGCCGGCGTCATTTTCTGCTCTATCTCGGAGGCCATCCGCGAGCATCCGGAACTGGTGAAGAAGTATCTCGGCTCGGTCGTGCCGACCTCCGACAACTACTACGCCACGCTGAATTCCGCCGTGTTCACCGACGGCTCCTTCGTCTTCGTGCCCAAGGGCGTGCGCTGCCCGATGGAGCTGTCGACCTATTTCCGCATGAACGAGAAGAACACCGGCCAGTTCGAGCGCACGCTGATCATCGCCGAGGAGGGGGCTTACGTCTCCTATCTCGAAGGCTGCACGGCGCCGCAGCGCGACGAGAACCAGCTTCACGCCGCGGTCGTCGAACTGGTGGCGCTCGACGATGCCGAGATCAAATATTCGACGGTGCAGAACTGGTACCCCGGCGACGCCGAGGGCAAGGGCGGCATCTACAATTTCGTCACCAAGCGCGGCGACTGCCGTGGCGACCGCTCGAAGATTTCGTGGACGCAGGTCGAGACCGGCTCAGCCATCACCTGGAAGTACCCGAGCTGCATCCTGCGCGGCGACGATTCCAGCGGCGAGTTCTATTCGATCGCCGTGTCGAACGGCTACCAGCAGGTCGACAGCGGCACCAAGATGATCCATCTCGGCAAGAACACGTCGAGCCGCATCATCTCCAAGGGCATCGCCGCCGGCTTCTCGCAGAACACCTATCGCGGCCAGGTCTCGGCGCACCGCAAGGCGACCAACGCCCGCAACTTCACCAACTGCGATTCCCTGCTGATCGGCGACCAGTGCGGCGCGCACACCGTGCCCTACATGGAAGCCAAGAATTCGACGGCGCAGTTCGAACACGAAGCGACGACGTCGAAGATTTCCGAGGACCAGAAATTCTACGTCATGCAGCGCGGCATTCCCGAAGAGGAAGCGATCGCGCTGATCGTCAACGGCTTCGTCAAGGACGTCATCCAGCAACTGCCGATGGAATTCGCTGTCGAGGCGCAGAAGCTGATCGGGATCAGCCTTGAGGGTTCGGTCGGCTGACCGGACAAGATATTCAGGAAACAAAGAATGCTTGAAATCAGAAATCTGCACGCCCGCATCGTCGATGACGGCACCGAGATCATCCGTGGCCTGAACCTGACGGTGAAAGCCGGCGAGGTCGCCGCGATCATGGGGCCGAATGGCTCGGGCAAGTCGACGCTGTCCTATATTCTCGCCGGTCGCGAGGACTATGAGGTGACCGAGGGCGACATCCTCTACAACGGCCAGTCGATCCTCGAAATGGATCCGGCCGAGCGCGCCACGTCAGGCATCTTCCTCGCCTTCCAGTATCCGATGGAGATACCGGGCGTCGCGACCATGGAATTCCTGAAAGTGGCGATGAACGAGCAGCGCAAGGCGCGTGGCGAAGAGCCGCTGAAGATCCCGGAATTCCTGAAGCGGGTGAAGGAAGCCGCCGCCTCGCTCAGCATGGACATGGCGATGCTGAAGCGCCCGCTCAATGTCGGCTTTTCCGGCGGCGAGAAGAAGCGCGCCGAGATCCTGCAGATGAAGCTGCTGGAGCCGAAACTCTGCGTGCTCGATGAGACCGATTCCGGCCTCGACATCGATGCGCTCAAGATCGTTTCCGACGGCGTCAACGCGTTGCGTGCGCCCGACCGTGCGTTCCTCGTCATCACCCACTACCAGCGCCTGCTCGAACACATCGTGCCTGACTCGGTGCACGTGCTCTACAGGGGCCAGGTGATCAAGTCCGGCGATAAGTCGTTGGCGCTCGATCTGGAAGCCAATGGCTATGCCGGCGTGATCGGCGAAGCCGCGTGAGATGCCAGAAGGCAAGGTCAAACTCATGAATATGCACACTCAGCCCCAGCGGACACCGGCTGAAACAGCGTTGATCGACGCGTTCGGCGACCGGCTGTCGCTGCTGCCGGGCGACGGCGCGGTGATGCTGAAGCGCGACGACGCCATCGAAGCGATCAAGCACGGCCTGCCGACACGGCGCATCGAATCCTGGCACTACACCGATCTGCGCCGGCTGTTGAACGCAGTGCCGGACTTCGATCCGGCCGCGATGGCCAAGGCTGTTGCACCAATCGTGGAAGGCTCCGCCGTGCTGGCGATCCTGAACGGCAAGTCCGATGCGAAGACGCCGGCCGTCGAAGGCGTCACCATGCAGCGCCTGTCGGAAAAACTGACCGACGGCAGCGTCGCGCCGGGGCTCGATCCCTATGGCAGCGATGACGCCATCGGCGCGCTGAACACCGCTTTCGTCGCCGACGGTTACTTTGTCGACATCGCCGATGGCGCCGAGCTGGAAAAGCCGATCGAACTGCAGAACCTGCAGGCCGGCGGCCAGACGCATGTGCGCCTCATGGTGCACGTCGGCGCTGGCGCCAAGGCTGTTATCGTAGAACGTCAGGCCGGCGAGGGTGCTGCCCTGGTGAGCTCGGTCAGCCAGCTTGTGCTCGGCGAGGGCGCCGAGGTGACGTGGCTGATCGTCCAGGAGCAGCCGGAGACGGCAACGCATCTGGCGCAGTTCAAGGCCCATATCGGCAAGAACGCGAAGCTGACGCTGTTCGTCATGAACGCCGGCGGCAGGCTGGTGCGCCAGGAGGTCATGGTCAGGACGACCGGCGAAGGCGCCGACTTCCAGCTGCGCGGCATCAATCTTCTGGCCGGCGACACCCATACCGACGTGACCATGGTGCTCGACCACGCCGTGCCGCATACGGCCTCGACGGAAGTGATCCGCAACGTGGTGACGGGCAAGGCGCGCGGCGTTTTCCAGGGCCGCATCAACGTCCACCAATATGCGCAGAAGACCAACGCCAAGATGGCCTGCAACACGCTGCTGCTATCGGATGATGGCGAGTTCTCGACCAAGCCGGAGCTTGAAATCTTCGCCGACGACGTCGTCTGTGGCCATGGCGCGACGGTCACCGAAATCGACCACGACCACCTGTTCTACCTGATGGCGCGCGGCGTCGACGAGAAGACCGCCCGCGGCCTTCTGGTCAAAGCCTTCGTCGCCGAAGTGATCGAGGAACTGGACGACGAGACGATCGTCGACGCGCTGGAAGCGAAGCTCGACGACTGGTTTGTGACACACGGGTAAGCTCCCTCCCTTCTCCCCTTGTGGGAGAAGGTGGATTGGCGCGAAGCGCCAAGACGGATGAGGGGTGCTGGAAGGAACGCGGCCTAGAGCGGCAAGGACTTCGAAATGGACCAGAAAGTCGAAAACATCCCCTACGACGTCGAGGCGATCCGCCGCGACTTCCCGATCCTGTCGCGCGAGGTCTACGGCAAGCCGCTGGTCTATCTCGACAATGGCGCCTCGGCGCAGAAGCCGCAGGTGGTGCTCGACACAATCCAGCACGCCTACAGCCAGGAATACGCGAACGTCCACCGCGGCCTGCATTTCCTGTCCAACGCGGCGACCGACGCTTACGAGAAGGCGCGCGAGACGGTGCGTCGTTTTCTCAACGCACCGAGCACCGACAACATCGTCTTTACTTCGAACACGACGTCGGCGATCAACACCGTCGCCTATGGCTATGGCATGCCCAACATCGGCGAGGGCGACGAGATCGTGCTGTCGATCATGGAGCATCATTCCAACATCGTGCCGTGGCATTTCATCCGCGAGCGGCAGGGCGCGAAACTGGTCTGGGTGCCGGTCGACGATCTCGGAGTTTTCCACATCGAGGAGTTCGAGAAGCGGCTGACCGATCGCACCAAGCTGGTCGCCATCACCCAGATGTCGAATGCGCTGGGCACGGTGACGCCGATCAAGGAGATCGTGCGCATTGCGCATGCGCGCGGAATTCCCGTCCTCGTCGACGGCAGCCAGAGCGCTGTGCACATGCCGATCGACGTGCAGGATCTCGACTGCGATTTCTTCGTCTTCACCGGCCACAAGGTCTACGGTCCGTCCGGCATCGGCGTGCTCTATGGCAAGAAGGACATTCTCCTCGGCATGCGCCCGTTCATAGGCGGCGGCGAGATGATCGAGGAGGTGACGGAGGACATCGTCACCTACAACGAACCGCCGCACCGCTTCGAGGCAGGCACACCGCCGATCGTCCAGGCGATCGGGCTGGGCGCCGCCCTCGACTATATGGAAAAGGTCGGCCGTGAGCGCATCGCCGCCCACGAGGAAGACCTCAAGACTTATGCGCATGAGCGGCTGCGCGCCATCAACTCGCTGCGCATCTTCGGCGATGCGCCCGGCAAGGGCGCCATCATCTCGTTCGAACTGCAGGGCATTCACGCTCATGACGTGTCGATGGTGATAGACAGGCAAGGCGTTGCGGTGCGCGCCGGCACGCATTGCGCCCAGCCGCTGTTGAAACGCTTTGGCGTAACCTCCACATGCAGGGCATCGTTCGGCATGTATAATACCAGGGCCGAAGTCGACGCTTTGGCCGAGGCGCTTGAAAAAGCGCGCAAGTTTTTTGGGTGACGACCATGGATGATGTGAGCACCGCCGCCGAAACTTCTCCCGAAACCGCGACCAACGCGCTGGTTTCAGGATCAGCCATTCCCGCCGACGAACTGGCGCGGCTGACCGACGACATCGTCTCGGCGCTGAAGACGGTCTATGACCCGGAAATCCCGGCCGACATCTACGAGCTTGGCCTCGTCTATAAGATCGACATCGAGGACGACCGCTCGGTCAAGATCGACATGACGCTGACCGCGCCGGGCTGCCCAGTCGCGGGCGAAATGCCCGGCTGGGTGGAAAACGCCGTCGGCGCCGTCGAGGGCGTGTCCGGCGTCGAGGTCAACATGACCTTCGACCCACCTTGGTCGCCCGACCGCATGTCGGAAGAGGCGCAGGTCGCGGTGGGTTGGTACTAGCGTCGAGCCTCATAAGGGTGGCGCACTTGCGCCAGTGGTAAAACTTCACCATTTTAGGTGAGGAATCGTTCGGCAGGCCTTGAACCTGCACGGAATGGAGAAAGAAAAGATGGGACGCTTTGCCGTCATCACGATGACCGAAAAGGCTGCGGACCGGGTGCGCGAGATCGTCGCCACCCGCGACGGCGCGCATGGCATCCGCCTCGGCATCAAGAAGGGCGGCTGCGCCGGCATGGAATACACGGTCGATCTGGTGACCGAACCCAACACCAAGGACGACCATATCGAGCGTGATGGCGCCCATGTCTATGTGGCGCCCGAGGCTGCCCTTTTCCTGTTCGGCACCGAGATGGATTTCGAGCAGACGACCCTGCGCACCGGCTTCACCTTCCGCAACCCGAACCAGAGTTCGGCCTGCGGCTGCGGTGAATCGGTTGAGTTGAAACCGGCTGACCTGAAGGCTCTCGCGGAAGCACGCGCCTCGGCCTGAGGCTTTCCCTTCTCCCCGTAAACGGGGCGAAGAGTCTCACTCCACCCACATGCCCGTTCGCTTGTGCCAGTCGGCGATGGATTCCTCCGGATAGGCGTCGAACGTCCTGTCGCCCTTGCCGATCACGGGTTCGACCCAGTTGGCCTTGTACTTCAGCATCAGATGCACCCGGCTCGGCGGCTCCGGCAGATCGGTGTCGATCGCCGAGGCGAAGGGATGCACGAGCTCCGGCCATGTCGGATCGTAGAGCCACAGTGCCGACCCGCATTTGCGACAGAAATTGCGCTCGCCGGTCGATATTTCGCACCGCGGATGCTCGTCGTCCTCGATCTCGGCCCGGTAAACGCCGAGGTTCCTCTTGCCCCTGATATTCAGCGTCTCGTTGACCGCGCCGAGATTGATGGAGAAGCCGCCGCCGCCTTGCTGCTTGCGGCAGATCGAGCAGTAGCACAGCATGAACGGCGCCGGCGTGTGGCTCTCGACTTCGAAACGAACGGCATTGCAGCGGCAGGACCCCTTGAGCAGAAGCGGCATGATGGGGAAACTCCGACGGATGGCTCTCAACCTGTCAGTATGATCTTGGTTGCAGCGATGACAATGTCAAATGCCGGTGACATGATCGCGGCATGGACAATGAACGCATCGCCGAACTGTTCGAGGGCCTTGGCCCGGTCAGCATCCGCAAACTGTTCGGCGGCAAGGGCATCTATTTCGACGGTGTCATAGTCGCCATCGTGCTGCGCGGCGAATTGATGCTGAAGGCCGACGCGCAAAGCGCGCCGGACTTCGCGGCCGCAGGCTGCCGGCAGTGGACCTATACCGGCTCCCGGCACGGCAAGCTGGTCTCCATGCCCTACTGGAGCGTTCCCGACAGCGCCTTCGACGATCCCGACGAGATGACGGTCTGGGCACGCCGCGCCTATGAGGCAGGACGGCGGTCTGGGAAATAGTGCAACGACCTCAGGTGCTGCGGCAATCTTTTGGCAGCGGCGAGGGACAGCACCCCCCTCTGTCCTGCCGGACATCTCCCCCGCAAGGGGGGAGATCGGCAGCTTCACTGAAGGCGCTCTACCTCCAACCTCGGCGATTGGCGAAAGCGGCGGCGACGTCCAATCTCCCCCCTTGCGGGGGAGATGTCCGGCAGGACAGAGGGGGGTGTGAAGGAACTCGGCGTTCACGCCTAGCTACTCATTGCCAGACGCTTGAACAGCAGCCTACAGCGCCTTTGCAATCCGCGCCGCCAGCCTTGCATTGTTTTCGACCAGTGCGATGTTGGTCTTCAGGCTCCTGCCGCCGGTCAGTTCGAGGATTTTCGACAGCAGGAACGGCGTCACCGCCTTGCCGGTTACGTTGAGCGCTTCGGCGGCCTTCTGCGCGGCCTCGATATAACCGGCCATCTCTTCGGCCGGAATTTCGTGGTTTTCGGGCACCGGATTGGCGATCAGCATGCCGCCGGCGAGCCCCAGCGCCTGCCGGGTCTGGTAGAAATGCGCGATCTCTTCCGGTTTGTGCAAGGTCAGCGGCGCGCGGAACGGCGAATGCCGCGACCAGAAGGCCGGCATCGTCTCGCAGCCATGGCCGACCACGGGCACGCCGCGCGTCTCCAGCACTTCCAGCGTCTTTTCGATGTCGAGGATGGCCTTGGCGCCGGCCGACACGACGATGACCGGCGTGCGCGCCAGTTCGTCGAGGTCGGCGGAAATGTCGAAACTCTTTTCCGCACCCTTGTGCACGCCGCCGATGCCGCCGGTGGCGAACACCTTGATGCCGACCATATGCGCCGCGATCATCGTGGCGGCGACGGTGGTGCCGCCCGTGCGCCCTTGCGCCACCGCGAAGCCGAGGTCGGCGCGCGACAGCTTCATGGCATCGCCGGTCATGGCAAGGGACTCGCGCTCGCCATCCGAAAGCCCGATCTTGATGCGCCCGCCAACCACGGCGATCGTCGCCGGCACGGCGCCGCCATCGCTGATGATCTTTTCGACATCGGCCGCCATGGCGCCATTGTCGGGGTAGGGCATGCCATGGGTGATGATGGTGCTCTCCAGCGCCACCACCGGCCGCCCGGCGGCCAAGGCCTGTGCCACCGGCGCATGGATATCGATGAAGGGGCGGGCGGTTTCTGGTGTCATCCTGATCTCCAATCCGGTGCGATGCGCCTCCACTAGGACGCGCGAAAACACTCCGGCACTATGAACTGGCCGGTCTCATGCCACTTCCTGCGCGTCCGGCACAAGAGCCAGCGCCTCGGTGAAATCAGCGGCGGTGAAATCGGGAACGGCGTCGGCGCTTTCGATGGCCAGCGTCGCCGCGGCAATGCCTTCGCGCAGGGCTGCGCGCAACGGCATGCCGCGCAGCGAGGCAGCGACCGTCGCACCCGCCAGCGCATCGCCGGCGCCGGTGACGTCGGTGACCTTTCTTGGCGTCGGCGGCAGGATCGAGAAGGTGCCGGCTTCATCGAAGCCCAGCATCGAAGCGCCGCCCGCTGTCACCACGCCGCTTTTGAGCCCGGCGCGTTTCAGCCCGTCGACGATGTCGTACCCCGAAGCCGCACCGTCCAGGCCGGCAAGTGCGACGGCCTCGCGCTGGTTCATGAAGACGACGGCCAGATTGCCGAGCACCGGCCTCAGGCGCACGATCTTGGCCGGCGAAATGGCAATGGCGAAGACGGGTTTGCCGGCGGCGAGTGCCACGAGCCTCTCCAGTGCCGCCGTCGGCAAATTGGCGTCGCAGAAGACGGCATCGGCGGCGGCGAGTACCTCGCGCACCTTGGAGCGCCTGACCTGCTTGGGAAACGCCAGTTCATAGAGCGCCATGTCGGCAAAGCCGACGATCAGCTCGCCCTCGCTGTCGATCAGCGCCGTATAGCTTGGCGTCGTGCGATCGAGGAACACCGCCGACAGGTCGGCAATCCCGGCTTTGGCGATGGCCCGTGAAACCGTATCGGCGGCGGCATCGCCGCCGCGCACCGACAGCAGCGAGGCCGAAACACCGCGCCGGACCGCACTGCGCAAGGCATTGAAGACGCCCCCGCCGACATCCTCGCGCATCGTGCCGGGATTGGACGCGGCCGGCACGTAAGCGCCGGACACCTGGCCACGCCGGTCGATATGGGCGCCGCCCACGGCCAGGATTCTTGGAGATTTCACCATGCCGACGATATGACCTTTGTTATTCCAGCGGTACAAGCGTTAGGCTGTGCGACGGAGCCTCGCATGCTGGCAGGCGATTCGGCAGATCGAAACGAGTATGCGGTCTGGCCCAATGCGAGGTGCGCTCCTGATGTGATTCTTGGGACAAAAAAAGAACAAATCCGGATAGTGATTGCCTTTCAGATACTTGAACCCTCTTGCCAAACAAGAACAAAAAAGGTACAAATAGGCAGGGATTACGGATTGTCCGGCCTTCATTGACGACCAAGGGGTGATGTATCATGGCTCAGAATTCTTTGCGGCTGGTAGAGGACAAAGCGGTGGACAAATCAAAGGCTCTGGACGCGGCGCTGTCGCAAATCGAGCGGGCTTTCGGCAAGGGCTCGATCATGCGGCTCGGCGCGAACGAGCAGGTCGTCGAGATTGAAACCGTGCCGACGGGCTCGCTCGGCCTCGACATCGCGCTTGGCGTCGGTGGCCTGCCGCGTGGCCGCATCATCGAGATCTACGGGCCGGAAAGCTCGGGCAAGACGACGCTTGCGTTGCACACCGTCGCGGAAGCCCAGAAGAAAGGCGGCATCTGCGCCTTCGTCGATGCTGAGCATGCGCTCGATCCGGTCTATGCCCGCAAGCTTGGCGTCGATCTGGAAAACCTTCTGATCTCGCAGCCCGACACCGGTGAACAGGCGCTGGAAATCTGCGACACGCTGGTGCGCTCCGGTGCCATCGATGTGCTGGTGGTCGATTCGGTCGCGGCGCTGACGCCGCGTGCCGAAATCGAAGGCGAGATGGGCGATTCGCTGCCTGGCCTGCAGGCCCGCCTGATGAGCCAGGCGCTGCGCAAGCTGACCGCCTCGATCTCACGCTCCAACACCATGGTCATCTTCATCAACCAGATCCGCATGAAGATCGGCGTCATGTTCGGTTCGCCCGAGACCACAACGGGCGGCAACGCGCTGAAATTCTACGCCTCGGTCCGCCTCGACATCCGCCGCATCGGCTCGGTCAAGGACCGCGACGAGGTCGTCGGCAACCAGACCCGCGTCAAGGTGGTCAAGAACAAGCTGGCGCCGCCCTTCAAGGTGGTCGAGTTCGACATCATGTATGGCGAAGGCGTATCCAAGACCGGCGAACTGGTCGACCTCGGCGTCAAGGCCGGCGTGGTCGAGAAGTCGGGCGCCTGGTTCTCCTACAATTCGCAGCGTCTCGGCCAGGGCCGCGAGAATGCCAAACTGTTCCTGCGCGACAATCCCGACACGGCGCGCGAGATCGAACTGGCGCTCAGGCAGAATGCCGGGTTGATCGCCGAGAAATTCCTCGAGAATGGCGGCGCCGAGAGCGGCGACGACGGTTTCGAGGAGGAATCCGGCGCGATGTAACTACTTCGTGCACAGGATGCCGGCCGAAGATCGGCCATAATCCTGTTCTATTATCTCAAGCTTATGTAATTGAGTTCAGTGTTTTTTGCGTTCCAAACCGCCGGCTTTCGAGCCGGCGGTTTTTCATTTTGCGGCTGGCGCTGATGGTCGGCAAGCGCGCGATTTGGACCAATTCCGTGTTTCTGGACAGGGTGCGGTGCGACCGCTAAAAGGCCAAGTCTATTTTCTTATGGATGTCGCCCAAAGTGCGCAGCGGTTTTGGGACAACGACATGCATGGAAGCAAGAACTTAAGGCGCGACGACTGAATCCGTTTTCAGCGCGGCGCGCTTTGAGACCCAGAGCCCATTTTCCGCCGGTTTGCCGGCGGTTTTCTCGAAAAGGCAGCATTCATGAGTGGCGTGAACGAGATCCGGTCGACTTTTCTCGACTACTTCCGCAAGGAGGGTCACGAGATCGTCGCGTCGAGCCCGCTGGTACCGCGCAACGATCCGACGCTGATGTTCACCAACGCCGGCATGGTGCAGTTCAAAAACGTCTTCACCGGCCTGGAGAAGCGGCCCTATTCGCGCGCCTCCACCGCGCAGAAGAGCGTCCGCGCCGGCGGCAAGCATAACGACCTCGACAATGTCGGCTACACCGCGCGCCATCTGACCTTCTTCGAAATGCTCGGCAATTTCTCCTTTGGCGACTATTTCAAGGAGCGCGCCATCGAGCTTGCCTGGAACCTGATCACCAAGGAATTCGGGCTGAACAAGGACAAGCTGCTGGTCACCGTCTATCACACGGACGATGAGGCTGCCGGCTTCTGGAAGAAGATCGCCGGTTTTTCCGACGACCGCATCATTCGCATCGCGACCTCGGACAATTTCTGGGCGATGGGCGACACCGGACCTTGCGGGCCGTGCTCCGAGATCTTCATCGACCGCGGCGAACACATCTGGGGCGGCCCTCCCGGCAGCCCCGAGGAGGACGGCGACCGTTTCCTCGAATTCTGGAACCTGGTCTTCATGCAGTATGAACAGGTGACGAAGGAGGAGCGCATCGACCTGCCGCGCCCGTCGATCGACACCGGCATGGGGCTGGAGCGCATGGCGTCCATCATGCAAGGGGTGGAGAGCGTCTTTGAGACCGATCTGTTCCGTCACCTGATCGACGCGGCGTCGTCCGCCATCGGGCACGGTCCCGACAAGGAGACGGTCGCGTCCTTCCGCGTCATTGCCGATCATCTGCGCTCGTCCTCGTTCCTGGTCGCGGACGGCGTGCTGCCGTCGAACGAAGGCCGTGGCTATGTCCTGCGCCGCATCATGCGCCGCGCCATGCGTCATGCGCAGTTGCTCGGCGCCCGCGATCCGCTGATGTGGCGCCTGGTGCCGGCCCTGGTGCGCGAGATGGGCCAGGCCTATCCGGAACTGGTACGCGGCGAGCAGTTGATCACCGAGACCCTGAAGCTCGAGGAGACCCGTTTCCGCAAGACGCTGGTGCGCGGCCTCGGCCTGCTTTCGGAGGCGACGGAAACGCTGCACGCCGGCGACATGCTGGATGGCGAGACGGCCTTCAAGCTCTACGACACTTACGGATTTCCGCTCGACCTGACGCAGGACGCGCTGCGCCAGCGCAGCATCTCGGTCGATCTTGCCGGTTTCACCAATGCCATGGAACGGCAGAAAACCGAAGCACGCGCCCACTGGGCAGGCTCCGGTGACGCGGCCACCGAGACTGTCTGGTTCCCGGTGCGCGAGAAGGCCGGCGCCACCGAATTCCTCGGCTACGAGACCGAGCAGGCTGAAGGCCTTATCCAGGCGCTTGTCCGGGACGGCAAGACCGTCGACAGCGCAAGCAAGGGCGAGGCGGTTGCCGTGGTCGTCAACCAGACGCCATTCTATGCCGAGTCCGGCGGCCAGATGGGCGACACCGGCATCATTTCAGGTGAAGGCTTCTCGATCGAGATTTCCGATACGCAGAAGAAGGCCGATGGGCTGTTCGTCCATATCGGCAAGGTGGCCAGCGGCACGGTCAAGACCGGCGCGGCCGTCGAGCTGAAGGTTGATCATGCGCGCCGCTCCAGGCTGCGTGCCAACCATTCCGCGACGCACCTGATCCATGAGGCGCTGCGCGAGGTGCTCGGCAGCCATGTCGCGCAGAAGGGTTCGCTGGTTGCGCCCGAGCGCCTGCGCTTCGACATCTCGCACAACAAGCCGATTTCCCCCGAGGATCTCGAAGAGGTCGAGCGCATGGCGAACGAGATCGTCGTCCAGAACAGCCCGGTGAGCACGCGCCTGATGTCGGTCGACGATGCCATTGCCGAGGGCGCCATGGCGCTGTTTGGCGAGAAGTACGGCGATGAAGTGCGCGTCGTGTCGATGGGCACCGGCCTGCATGGCGCCAAGGCCAACCGGCCCTATTCGGTCGAGCTCTGCGGCGGCACGCATGTCAGGGCGACCGGCGATATCGGCCTGGTGCGTGTCGTGTCGGATAGCGCGGTCGCCGCCGGCGTGCGCCGCATCGAGGCTTTGACCGGCGAAGCCGCGCGCAAGCATCTCGACGAGCAGGACCGGCGTTTGAAATCGGTCGCCGCGACGCTGAAGATCTCGCCGGCCGACGTGCCGGCACGCGTCGAGGCGCTGCTCGACGAGCGCAAGAAGCTCGAGAAGGAACTGACCGAGGCGCGCAAGAAACTGGCGCTGGGCGGCGGAGCCGCGGCGGGTGCGCCGTCGGAGAACGAGACTGTCGCCGGCGTCGGCTTCCTCGGCAAAGCGGTTTCCGGTGTCTCGCCGAAGGATCTGAAGCCGCTGGCCGATGCCGGCAAGAACTCGCTCGGTTCCGGCGTCGTCGTCTTCGTCGGTTCCGGCGAGGACAACAAGGCGAGCGTCGTGGTCGCTGTCACCGATGATCTGGTCGGCCGTTTCAGCGCCGTCGATCTGGTGCGCGTGGCCTCCGCCGCGTTGGGCGGTCAGGGTGGCGGCGGGCGACCCGACATGGCGCAGGCCGGTGGCCCGGACGCTTCGAAAGCCGGTGATGCGATCGCCGCGGTCAAGGCGGCGCTGGAGGCAGCCTGAAAGTCCCTGCATGAAGGTGCTCGTCCTTGGCGGCTACGGTCTGATCGGCGAAGCAGTCGTCGGCCGTCTGCTTCGCGACGGGCATCATGTGGCCGGCCTTGGGCGCGATGTCGTGTATGCCAAGCCGCGCTGGCCGGCGGTGCGCTGGATCGCCGCCGACATGTCGCGGCTGCTTGCCGCTGAGGACTGGCTGCCGATGGTCACCGGTATGGATGCAATCGTCAATGCGGCAGGCGCCTTGCAGGATGGCGCGCGCGATCGCCTCGACGCCATCCACCGGCATTCGGTGGCGGCGCTGGTCGCGGCATGCGAACGGGCCGGCGTGCGCCGTTTTGCACAGATTTCCGCGATCGGCGCCGACCTCTCCTCCGCCGACGCTTTCTTCAACAGCAAGGCGCAAGGCGACAGGGCAGTCGCAAGCTCTTCGCTGGAGTGGACGATCCTGCGCCCCGGCTTGGTGATCGCGCCCGCCGCCTATGGCGGGACCGCACTTTTGCGCGCCCTGGCGGCCTTCCCCGGCTTTATCCCCGCCGTCATGTCGCGGCAGCCGATCCAGACCGTGGCGGTCACCGACGTTGCTGAAGCGGTATCGCGCGCGGTCGCCGGATCTCTGCCGCCCCGTACTGCCGTCGATCTCGTCGAGGCCGAGGCCAGACCACTCGCCGATGTTCTCTCAGCCTTTCGGGCATGGCTTGGCCTGCCGCGGGCGAAGGTCGTACCGATGCCGGCCATTGTCGGCCGGCTTGCTGCCGCAACTGCCGATGGCCTCGGCCTCCTTGGCTGGCGATCGCCTTTGCGCAGCTCAGCCCTTGCCGCATTGGCGCGTGGCGTGACCGGAAATGCCGGGCCATGGAACCAGATTTGCGGCCATCCGCTGCAGCCGCTGGAAGCAACGCTGGCCGCCATGTCGGCCCATGTCCAGGAGCGATGGTTCGCGCGCCTCTGGCTGGCAAAACCTGTCATCTTCGGCTGCCTGGCCCTGTTCTGGCTTGCGTCGGGCATCATCGGCCTGATCCGGCAAGACGAGGCCGCTTCCATTCTTGTTTCACGCGGCGTGTCGGCGAATCTGGCAGACATGTCGGTTGTTGCCGGCAGTGCTGCGGATATCCTTGCCGGTGCGGCGGTTCTGGTCCGGCCTTGGGCCCGGCGGGCGCTGCTGGCGATGATTGCGATCACGCTGTTTTATCTGGCGGCGTCGACGCTTCTCGTTCCCGATCTGTGGCTCGCGCCGCTGGGGCCGCTGGTCAAGACGATCCCCATGCTGTGCCTGGTGCTTGTGGCGCTGGCGGTCCTCGACGAGCGATGAACCTCTGGGCTGACATACTGCGCTGGACGCATGTCATTGGCGCCACGGTTCTCTTCGGCACCGGCGCCGGGATCGCCTTCTTCATGCTGATGGCGCAGCGCACCGGTCGCGCCGACCTCGTCGCCCATGTCGCGGGCACGGTTGTCGTCGCCGACACCATCTTCACGGCAACCGCCGTCGTGGTGCAGCCCATATCAGGCGTGTTGCTTGCCCGGGCATTGGGGTGGCCGCTGTCCGAAGGCTGGATCGTGCTGTCCTTGCTGCTTTATGTCGTGACGGGTCTGTTCTGGCTGCCGGTGGTCTGGATCCAGATTCGGATACGAAATCTGGCGCGACAGGCGGCCATCGAAAATCGACCGCTGCCCGCCGAGGAAAAGCACCTTTTTCGCATCTGGTTCGCTTGCGGCTTTCCGGCTTTCGCTGCCGTGCTTGCTATCGTTTGGCTGATGGTCGCCCGGCCGGCGATCAGTCTTTTCGGAGGATGATGTGCCCACGCTGACCATGTACCAGGTCGATGCTTTTGCCGAGCGCGCCTTTCAGGGCAACCCCGCTGCCGTCCTCATCTTGCCGGACTGGCTGGCCGACGAGGTGATGCAGGCCATCGCAAACGAGAACAATCTCGCCGAAACCGCCTTTGCGCGGCCGAACGGCAAGGGCTGGGACTTGCGCTGGTTCACACCGGTTCATGAAGTCGACTTCTGCGGACACGCCACCCTGGCGACCGCCCATGTGCTAGCCTCGCAACACGATGTGCCCGATGACATCGCCTTTGCGACGCGAGTGGGCGAGTTGCGGGTCTCTCAGCGGCAAGGCGCCTACCAGCTCGATCTGCCATGTTTTCCGCCGCAGCCTGTCGATGGGGAAACCATGTTGGCGCTGCAGGAGATATTGTCGCCGCATCCGGTTGCGAGCTTTCGCAATTTTGAGAACCTGTTCGTCGAGCTTGCCGACGAGCAATCCGTCCGATCCTTCGTTCCCGATCTGCTCAGGATCGGAGCTTTCCACCCGCTTGGCCTTGTCATTACCGCGCGCGGCCAAACGCATGATTTCGTCTCCCGCTATTTCGTTCCCGGAGCCGGCATTCCCGAGGATCCGGTGACCGGTTCAATTCATGCGACGCTCGTGCCGTACTGGGCTGAAAAACTCGGCAAGACCCACCTGTCGGCGTTGCAGTGCTCACAGCGTGGCGGGCATCTTTTGTGTGATCTGGCCGGCGATCGCGTGCTGATCCTGGGTCGTGCCAAGACCTTCATGAAGGCGGAAATCTACCTTCCAGAATAAGCGGCGCCTGGAATGAACAGCGGCCGCAGGCTGATCAGGCCGCAGGACCGCTCGCGGCAAAGCTTGGACGGGCCGCGATCCGGTCCCACCAGGCTTGAATCTCTGGGAACTCAGCGAGCAGCTTTTGCCCTTCGGCGACCTTGACGAAATAGCCGATGATCGGCGCCGCATGCAGGTCGGCCAGCGTCAGCTGGTCGCCAAGCAACCATGGCCCCGGCGCCTTCAGCGAGGAGAGCGTCCGAAGCGCTCTGCTCGCTTGCGAAAGCCCGTTGGCGATCAGCGCCTCGTCGGGTGCCATCTTCTCCAGCCGTTCGACGGCGACATCCCAGACCATCGACCGATAGGCATAGGCGTCGAGCATGCCGATGAACTGGTTCATCCGCGCATGGCCGCGCGGATCCTTCGGCTGCAGCGCCGGCCCGTCAAAGGCTTCGTCGACATAGCCCGCGATCGCGCTCGTCTCGAAAAGGCGAAACCCGTCATGCTCGAAGGCCGGGATGCGGCCGAACGGGTGATGCTCGAAATACCAGGCGGGAATGCCCTCGGCGGCAAAGACATCGACCGGCACAAGCCCGTAGTCGATGCCTTTCTCCTCGAGCACGAGCCGCACGATGCGTACATAGACGCTGTAGTCCGCGCCGTAGACGACGGGCTTGCCCATATACCCCTCCCGGGTCTTGCCTGGTCAGGCCATCGCCTTCTGCAGGTTCTCGTCGATCTTGTCGAGGAAGCCGGTGGTCGAGAGCCAGGGCTGGTCGGGGCCGATCAGCAGCGACAGGTCCTTGGTCATGAAACCGCTCTCGACCGTCTGGATGCAGACCTTTTCCAGCGTCTCGGCAAAGCGCTTCAGTTCGGCATTGTCGTCGAGCTTGGCGCGGTGCGCGAGGCCGCGCGTCCAGGCAAAGATCGAGGCGATTGAATTGGTCGAGGTCTCCTCGCCCTTCTGGTGCTGCCGGTAGTGGCGGGTGACGGTGCCGTGCGCGGCTTCGGCTTCCACCGTCTTGCCGTCCGGGGTCATCAGCACCGAGGTCATCAGGCCAAGCGAACCGAACCCTTGCGCAACGGTATCGGACTGGACGTCGCCGTCATAGTTCTTGCAGGCCCAGACATAGCCGCCGGACCATTTCAGGCTGGACGCTACCATATCGTCGATCAGCCGGTGCTCGTACCACAGCTTCTTCGACTTGAACTCGGCCTCAAACTCAGCCTCGTAGACTTCCTGGAAGATGTCCTTGAAGCGCCCGTCATAGGCCTTGAGGATGGTGTTCTTGGTCGAGAGATAGACCGGATAGTTGCGCAGCAGGCCGTAGTTCAGCGAAGCACGGGCGAACTCGCGGATCGAATCGTCGAGATTGTACATGGCCATGGCGACGCCGGCGCCCGGCGCATCGTAGACATCGTGCTCGATGACTTTGCCGTCCTCGCCGACGAACTTGATCGTCAGCTTGCCCTTGCCGGGAAAACGGAAATCGGTGGCGCGGTACTGGTCGCCGAAGGCGTGACGGCCGACGATGATAGGCTTGGTCCAGCCCGGCACCAGGCGCGGCACGTTCTTCATGATGATCGGCTCGCGGAATATGGTGCCGCCGAGGATGTTGCGGATGGTGCCGTTCGGCGACTTCCACATCTTCTTCAGTTTGAATTCCTCGACGCGCTGCTCGTCGGGCGTGATCGTCGCGCATTTCACGCCGACCCCGTATTTCTTGATGGCGTTGGCCGAATCGATGGTCACCTGGTCGTTGGTGGCGTCGCGGTGCTCGATGCCGAGGTCGTAATATTCAAGCTTGAGGTCGAGATAAGGGTGGATCAGCTTGTCCTTGATGAACTGCCAGATGATGCGGGTCATCTCGTCGCCGTCGAGTTCGACGACCGGGTTCGCCACCTTGATCTTCGCCATGGAAAGAATGCCTCGTTCAACAGTTGGGTGATGGCGGGGCAGACCTCGCCAGGGTAGGGACTTCGCCTATAGCAAAGCGATCAAAGCGGTGCAAACCGGGACGACGCAGACGCAGGCTGCTGCTGGAGCAATTCCAAGAAAAGTGTGAAGCGGTTTTCTCTGGAAAAGCGCGTAGCGCTTTTCCTTAGGGAATTGCCGTAAAACAAGAAAGATAGAGCGGTTCGGCGTTTCCGTGAAACGGTGAACCGCTCTGGGCAATCGAGAACAAAAAAAGGCGATGCCGCACTGCCCCCGATGGGCAGCCGGCATCGCCTTGTTTCACGCTGCCGCGGAAGCGGCGCTCACTTATTGCAGCGGCGCACCGCCAGGGCCCGGGAAGGCGGTGAGCGGCGTGCCGTCGGCTACGTTGCCGGCGATCATGTTGTTCTTGAACGACTGGACGGCGCCGCTCCCGGTATTGCTGACCCCGGTGACGTTGCCGAATATCGTCGATCCGCCGAGAAAGGCGATGGCGCTTCCGTTGCCGCTGGCAGCGGCACCGTTCGCGTTGACACCGCTGCCTGCATTGGCGCTGATCGTGTTACCGGTAATCGTCGCCCGCACCGGCGATGCCGCGGCGACGGATTTGATCGCCACGCCGTTGCCGGTGTTGCCGCTGATAAGGCTGTTGGTCAGTGTCAGGTTCATGGCAACGGTATTGCCGGTGCCGTCGACAAGAATGCCGCTGCCGCTGTTGGTGATTTCCACCCTCGAAAGGATGGCATTGATACCAACGGCCCCGGTCGTCTTGATGAGAACACCTTCGGCGCCTGTCTCGGCTATGCGGGTGTTGCTCATGTAGAGTTCGCTGTTGCCGTTAGGGAGAAATTCGACGCCGTTGCCGCCCATCCGCTCTATGTTGCAGTCCTCGATATGCAGTTGACCTTGGCCAAGCATCCGAACGCCGTCGAGGCCGTTGCCTACACCGTCTATGTCGAGGCCGCGAAGATGCACCGCCGAGCCGACGGGCGTGTTGACGATGATGCCGTTCACGAGGGACGCAAGCACACCACCTTCCGTCGTTTTGCAGTCGATGGTGATGGATTTGGTGATGGTGACCGCGCCAAAGCCACCCGGGTCGAGACAGTTGATTTCGCCGGCCGTCGCCGTCTTCGAGATGGCACCGGCAAACGTCTTGCACGGTGCGGTTCGGCTGCACGGATTGGCGTCGTCACCAACGCCGGAAACCCACGTCCGTGTCGCCTGTGCGGAAGCTGGTGCAATCAGGAAGGCTGACGCCAGAGCCAACACAGCGAGTGAAAGGAAAAACCGTACAATTTTCAATTGCCCCTCCTAGATTTTGGCCAACGCCCTCGTCGGCCATGGAAACCCGTGTCGAAATGCTTGGGGCACAAATAAATGACGGGAGCGTGCAGGACACACTCCATTTTCCAAATACCAATCGTCGATACTCATTGAATACCCAAGCGGTCGGGAGATTACCTTTTTCTAATTTGATTCTCCAGTGACGCGATGCGTCATCGTAAATAAATATGCATTCGGATCGTGGATGATTTTTACAAATGGAAAATATCGTCAATGCCGGAAGCGAGCACGGGCGGGTCCATTTGTCGACGTTCGGGCCGCCATGGTCGAGCGGTGCAACCGGGGTAATGGAAGACGCGGGCTGCTGCTTTGGCAGCCGGACCCAAGGGGCGATGCCGCCTATCCCTCGCAGGGCAGCCGGCATCGCCTTGTTTCATACTGCCGCGGAGGCGGCAGTCGCTTATTGCAGCGGCGCCCCGCCAGGGCCTGGGAAGGCGGTCAGCGGTGTGCCGTCGGCTACGTTGCCGGCGATCATGTTGTTCTTGAACGACTGGACGGCGCCGCTCCCGGTATTGCTGACCCCGGTGACATTGCCGAAGATTGTCGATCCGCCGAGAAAGGCGATCGCGCTTCCGTTGCCGCTGGCAGCGGCACCGTTCGCGTTGACACCGCTGCCGGCATTGGCGCTGATCGTGTTGCCGGTAATCGTCGCCCGCACCGGCGATGCCGCGGCGACGGATTTGACCACCACGCCATTGCCGGTATTGCCGCTGACAAGGCTGTTGGTCAGCGTCAGGTTCATGGCCACGGTGTTGCCTGTGCCGTCGATAAGAATGCCGCTGCCGCTGTTGGTGATTTCCACTCTTGAAAGGATGGCATTGATTCCCACGGCTCCAGTCGTCTTGATGAGAACACCTTCGGCGCCTGTCTCGGCTATGCGGGTGTTGCTTATGTAGAGTTCGCTGTTGCCGTTAGGGAGAAATTCGACGCCGTTGCTGGTCACTCTTTCTATGTTGGAATCTTCGATATGCAGCTGACCCTGACCCACCATGCGGATGCCGTCGGCGCCGGTGCCTACACCGTCTAAATCAAGGCCGCGAAGATGCACTACCGAGGCGGCAGGTGCGTTGACGATGATGCCGTTCGAACCGAGCGTAAAAAGCACGCCAGCTTCAGTGTTTCTGCAGTCGATGGTGATGGATTTGGTGATGGTGACCGCGCCAAAACCGCCCGGGTCGAGACAGTTGATCTCGCCGGCCGTCGCCGTTTTCGAGATGGCGCCGGCAAACGTCTTGCAAGGTGCCGTTCGGCTGCACGGATCGGCGTCGTTGCCAACGCCGGAAACCCAAGTCCGAGTCGCTTGCGCCGAAGCTGGCGCGATCAGGAAGATCGACGCTGCAAGCAACACGGCGAGTGAAAGGAAAAACCGTACGATTTTCATTTGCCCCTCCTAGATTTGGCCAACGCCCTCGTCGGCCGTTGAAATCCGTGATGAAATGCTTGGGGCACAAATAGACGACGGGGTGTGCAAGACACGCTCCGTCTCCTCGATATCATTCGTCAATACACGCTGGACCCAAGCGGGTGGGAGATTACCGTTTTATAATTTGATTTTCCACCGACGCGATGCGTCATCGTAAATAAATATGCATTCGGATCGTAGATGATTTCTAAAAATGGGAAATATCGTCAATAGCAACAGCGAGCACCCGTGTTTTCCATTTGCTGGCGGTTTGAGGCGCCAGATCGAGCCATCACGCAGCAGTGAGGTCGAATGTCTTTTGGTTAAGGGCACGAGTGCGATGCCACATCCCGCCAATCTCTCGAGGAGCCATCACAAGGCTATTTGTCGGCCAAGTGACCGATAACTCTTCAAAAAGCCGCATCGATATGGCACGACGCGGAGACTTCGTGGCGCAATCACCTGGAAAACATGGCAGGAACGGACTTACAGCACGGCCTCACGACCGCTGGCCCGGCAATCATCCTCGTCGAGCCGCAGCTCGGTGAGAACATCGGCATGGTGGCTCGTGCCATGGCAAATTTCGGCCTGTCGGAACTGCGCCTGGTCAACCCTCGCGACGGTTGGCCGAGCGAGAAGGCGCGCGCGGCCGCCAGCCGCGCCGACCATGTCATCGACGCCGTGAAGGTGTTCGACGACCTGGCCTCGGCGCTCGCCGATCTGAACTTTGTTTTTGCAACCACGGCCAGGCAGCGCGACGGCTTCAAATCCGTGCGCGGCCCGGTGGAAGCGGGCAGGGTGCTTCGGACCCGTCACGCAATGGGGCAGCGCACCGGCATCCTGTTCGGCCGCGAGCGCTTCGGCCTCTACAATGACGAGGTCGGCCTTGCCGACGAGATCGTCACCTTTCCCGTCGATCCCGATTTCTCCTCGCTCAACATAGCCCAGGCGGCCTTGCTGATGTCCTACGAGTGGATGAAGTCCGGGCTGGAAGTCGAGACCAAAACCAACTTTTCCGGTCCGGACATGAAGCCGGCCAGCAAGGAAGAGCTGCACGGGCTGTTTGCCTATCTCGAAGGCGCATTGGAAGCGCGCGGTTATTTCCGCCCCGCACCGAAGAAGCCGAAGATGGTCGACAATCTGCGCGCCGTGCTGACGCGTGCCGGGTTTGCCGAGCCGGAGCTGAAGGTGCTGCGCGGCATCATTTCGTCCCTGGACAGGTTTTCACCGGCGATGCCGCGTGGCGAGGGTTCCCCAGGCGACGATCCAAGACGATTGCCGGCGGCCGTGGCGCGCGCCCGCAAGGCGGAAGGCGATCGCCTGGCAGGCAAGGCAGACGGCACCGGCAAGGACGACGATATGCCGCCGCTCGGCGGAAAGGGCACCGATAATGACTGAGCGGCCGATCCTGATGTTCGATTCCGGCATCGGCGGGCTCACCGTGCTGCGCGAGGCGCGCGTGCTGATGCCCGACCGCCGCTTTGTCTATGTCGCCGACGATGCCGCCTTCCCCTATGGCGCCTGGGAGGAGCCGGCCCTCAACGCCCATATCCTTGGGCTGTTCGGCGCGCTGCTGGAAAAGTTCCAGCCCGAGATTTCAGTCATCCCGTGCAACACCGCATCGACGCTGGTTATCGACGCTTTGCGCGAGAAATTCCCCGGTCACCCTTTTGTCGGCACGGTGCCGGCGATCAAGCCGGCCGCCGAGCGCACGCGCTCAGGCCTCGTCTCGGTGCTGGCGACGCCAGGCACGGTCAAGCGTCAATACACGCGCGACCTGATCAGCAAATGGGCGCAGAAATGCCATGTGCGGCTGGTCGGCTCGGATCGGCTGGCGCCGCTGGCGGAAATCTACATGCGCGAGGGGTTTGTCGACGAGGAGATCGTCCGCCAGGAGATCGCGCCATGCTTCGTCGAGACGGATGGCGCCCGCACCGACATCGTCGTGCTCGGCTGCACACATTATCCGTTCCTGGCCAATCGCATGCGCAAGACCGCGCCCTGGCCGGTCGACTGGATCGACCCGGCCGAAGCGATCGCCCGCCGCGCCATGTCGTTGCTGGCGCCGGTCGACGGGCCTTTGCCGGTGGGTGAGCCTGACATTGCGGTCTTCACCTCCGGCAAGGCGGATTTCGCCACCAGCCGGCTGATGCAGGGGTTCGGGCTGGTCGTGAGCTAGATGGCGGCGGAAACGTCTGCCACTTAAACAGGTTCGAAGACGATGCTGCGGTGATCTGGATCGGCCATAACCAGCCTTAGCGCCAGATCGTCGCCCTGTCTAAGCCCGGAGGCCTTTACGTTGGCAACGACAGGCATGTCGGCAAGGTCGATAGCCGCGTGGTTGATCTGCGAAGCGTGGCTATCCGCACGCCCCATCACCTGCGGCAATCTGGCGAACGCGTCGGTGACAGCCTGGGACACCGGCTGGCCATTGGCGATGGCCAGCGCGCAGCGCACGACGTAGCGATCGGCCAGTCGCCTGAGTGGTGCCGTTGCATGGGCATAGGTCGCTGCCATCGCCTCATGCCAAGGGACAACACCTTCTCTATAGGGTTGGTAGGATGCGCCGGCGCTTGCATGGCGGATTTCCAGCATCAGCGCCGCCTGTTGCGGATCGGTCGGGTCAAGGGTTCGCTGATAGTCGCGCAAGCTGGTGGAGGCCGGCCAAGACAGCCCGAGAGCCTGTGCCCGCGCTGCGCAGTCTTTGCACCCTGAAAGCATCTGGCTCCGACATCACCCGAAACAACCCGGTATGGTGCGCAAACATGGCGTCGGCGATCGCCATGTTTGCAGCCAGCGAAAGCGCGGCGTTGTCTTGCTCGGCTTGCAGCAGCGGTCTGAACGAAAGCCGGAATGTACCATCGGCGAGCCTTTCAACCTCCTGCTCGGGTGGGTCGACGCGCGAAGCACCACGACGCTTTTCGTTCATTGCCATGCGTCGCGCCATTTCGGCGAAGCCGGCCGGAACGTCGGAGGCCTTCACACTGTCATAGGCGAGCTTCGCGCGGCTTTGAATGATTGCCCGCTCCGCGCCGTCCAACTTCGTCGCACCGTCCTGCGCAACCCGAACCGTGAAGACAACCGCTGGCCGCGATCCATCCGGCAACAGGCTCGCTGCACCCTCGGCAATTACCGGCGGGTAGAGCCCGGCCTTGCCGTCCGGCAAGTAAAGCGTCTCGCCCCGCGTCCAGGCTTCGAGATCGATCGCGTCACCGTCCTCGACGAACCAGGCTACGTCGGCAATGGCGTAATGCAGCAGAAGATCGCCGCCGCTCGCCTCGATTGAGAACGCCTGATCAAGATCGGTGGAGCTCGCCGGATCGAGCGTTACGAAGGGCATCGCTGTTCGATCGGCATGCTGGTTGGGCACACGTTTGGCCGCCACCTCCGCGGCGGCCAGTACGACTACCGGAAATCCATCTGGCACGTGGAATTCGGTGCGGATTTTCGCCAGGCCAGTGGAGAGAGCTTGTGAGGGATCGGTCAGAGATTTCATTCAGCCGTCCTACACTGGGGTTCCAGACACGGGAAGGCTGCCAAGGAAAATCGCCAAGCCTGACCACGTGGCGAACCGGCACCAAGCGGGCCGGGAACCGAGCCACCGGGGCTGGAACCGTCACCGCAGCGGGGCGTTTCTTCTGAGAGCCACGGAGAAACAGCCATGCCAGCCACCTCAAAAGCCCAGCAAAAAGCCGCCGGCGCCGCTTTGTCGGCCAAGCGCGGCGAGA
This sequence comes from Mesorhizobium sp. P2_A12, assembly GCF_056405075.1. NCBI lineage: Bacteria > Pseudomonadati > Pseudomonadota > Alphaproteobacteria > Hyphomicrobiales > Phyllobacteriaceae > Mesorhizobium > Mesorhizobium sp. P2_A12. The sequence goes on along the minus strand of NZ_JBFUCU010000009.1, from coordinate 219,014 downwards.
CAAAAAAGAGCGAGCTCAAAGGCGCTTCGAAGGGAATGTTTGAATCGATGAGCGAAAAGCAGCTCGAGGAGTTCGCCGAGACGAAGCGCAAGGGTCTGCCGGAAAGGAAATCCGACAGCTGACTCCGGTCGCGTGTCGTCTTGGAGAGAAGCATCAAAGTGAAAGCCCGCGGATAAAACCGCGGGCTTCGGTCATGGCGATGGATGGGTTATTTCCCGTTCTACCGGGCCTAGTCCGGTATCACCACCAGTGGCAGCGCCGTACCCTGTGGACGATCACCCTGCGGTGACCATGCCGCCACACCACTCTCTTCGTCACGATGATGCGGCAAACCTGTTTGTGTCCGTGCCAATGACGCGCCATCGCCGGTTCCGGCGCCACCGCCATCGAGCCCGCAAGCACCGCGGCGCCTGCCAGGGTAAGGAAGAATTTCTTCATAAGTATTGCGCTCCTCGTTCCAGTCCGTTCCTGATGCCGTTGGCGCAACAACCTCCCGCCACATCCGGCACTGCATCTACGCGGGAAAACGGGTATCTTGTCGCCGGGCCTATGCCAGTCACAAGCTTGACACCGGTTGAATCTCGGTTTAACCAGCCGTCACAACCACCGGGCAGCGATGTCCGGTGTTTGTTTTGTATACGCAAGATCAGACTGCCTAGTCGTTTCTGATCTTGTTTGAAATGACGTGTCCCGTGGGTTTTCCGCCGCGTTGCGTGGGAGAACCCTGTCAGGTCTCGAAAACGGAGGCCAGAGGAGGGCGCGTTTCCTTCACCCGGACCATGAGGTTCCGGGTGTGTTGTTTTGAAAAGGGAATGCGATGAGCAAGCGCGAATCCGCGAAGTACAAGATCGACCGCCGTCTCGGCGAAAATATCTGGGGCCGCCCGAAGTCCCCGGTCAACAAGCGTGAATACGGCCCCGGCCAGCATGGTCAGCGCCGCAAGGGCAAGCTTTCCGATTTCGGCCTGCAGCTGCGCGCCAAGCAGAAGCTGAAGGGTCACTATGGCGACGTTTCGGAAAAGCAGTTCCGCAAGGTCTATGAAGAGGCCGATCGCCGCAAGGGCGACACCTCCGAGAACCTGATCGGCCTGCTTGAGTCGCGTCTCGATGCGGTCGTCTACCGCGCTAAGTTCGTGCCGACGATTTTCGCCGCCCGTCAGTTCGTCAACCACGGCCACGTCAACGTCAACGGCAAGCGCGTCAACATCGGCTCGTACCGCTGCAAGCCGGGCGACGTCGTCGAAGTCCGCGAAAAGTCGAAGCAGCTGGTCATCGTTCTGGAATCGGTGGGCTTGGCCGAACGCGACGTGCCGGACTACATCGAAGCCGATCACAACAAGATGGTCGCGACCTTCTCGCGCATTCCCGGCCTGGCTGATGTTCCGTTCGCCGTACAGATGGAACCGAACCTGGTCGTTGAGTTCTATTCGCGCTAAGCGACGAATTCCATTCGCGCTAAGCGAACCCATTTTGCGACACCATCCAAAGGCCGCCCGTCGAGGCGGCCTTTTCTTTGTCTGTCATGTCCGCTAATCCGGGCATTCTTGGCCACGAAAGCGACATGCCAATGAACATGCTGCCAGACATCGAAACGCTTGAACCGATTGCCGACGGCGAAGGCGGCTTCCATCAGCTGTTTGCCGACGTGCCGTCGTCGGTCGAGTTCAACAAATTGCGCAAGCGGCTGCTGCGTCTCACCCGTCAGGCGATCGAGGATTACTCGATGGTCAAGCCCGGCCAGCGCTGGCTCGTAGCGCTGTCGGGCGGCAAGGATTCCTACGGGCTGCTCGCCGTGCTGCTCGATCTCAAATGGCGCGGGCTTTTGCCTGTCGATCTGCTGGCCTGCAACCTGGACCAAGGCCAGCCGAATTTCCCCAAGCACATCCTGCCCGATTATCTCGACAGCCACGCCATTCCGCACCGGATCGAGTATCAGGATACCTATTCCGTCGTCACCGACAAGCTGCCCGAGGGCAGCACCTATTGCTCCCTCTGCTCGCGTCTCCGGCGCGGCCATCTCTATCGCATCGCGCGGGAAGAGGGATGCTCGGCGCTGGTGCTCGGCCACCATCGCGAGGACATTCTGGAGACCTTCTTCATGAACCTGTTCCATGGTGGCCGTCTTGCCGCCATGCCGCCGAAACTGCTCAACGACGAGGGCGACGTCATGGTGCTGCGGCCGCTGAGCTATTGCGCCGAAACCGACCTTGAGAAGTTCGCCGCGGCAATGCGGTTCCCGATCATTCCCTGCGATCTTTGCGGCAGTCAGGAAGGCCTGCAGCGCAACGCCATGAAGGCGATGCTCGAGGATATCGAAAAGCGCATGCCCGGCCGCAAGGACACCATGATCCGCGCGCTGTCCAACACCAGGCCGTCGCACCTGCTCGACAGAAAACTGTTCGACTTCGCCGCGCTCAACGACATCCTCACCACCAGGCAAGATGTTTCCAATGACATTTGACGACACCGCGATCGACTGGCTGGCCGGCATTCTGGCCGAGGCGGCAGAGGTCGAGATCATGCCGCGCTTTCGCAGGTTGGGCGACGGCGACATCCGGCAGAAGACCTCGGCCGCCGATCTGGTGACCGAGGCCGACGTCAATGCCGAGCGCCTGATCACCGCCACGCTGCGCAAGCGTTACCCCTCGTCGATGGTGGTCGGCGAGGAAGCCTGTTCCGACAATCCGGCGCTGCTTGATGGCCTGGGCGAAGCCGACCTGGCGTTCGTCATCGACCCGGTGGACGGCACCTTCAATTTCGCCTCCGGCGTCCCGCTGTTCGGCGTCATGCTGGCGGTGGTGGTCAAGGGCGAGACGGTTGCCGGCATCATCCACGATCCAGTTGGCAAGGACTGGCTGATCGGTGCCAAAGGCGCCGGCAGCCACATCCGCCATGCGCATGGCAGCCTTGAGAAGGTGCACGTCGCGGCGCCTGCGCCGATCTCGGAAATGACCGGATCTGTCTCCTGGCAATACATGCCCGAACCGGAGCGGTCGCGGCTGGCGCGCAACCAGACGAAGATCCTGTCGCAATTCGCCTATCGCTGCGCGGCGCACGAATATCGCCTCTTGGCCAGCGGCCATGCCCATTTCGTCGTCTACAACAAGCTGATGCCGTGGGATCATCTGGCCGGTGTGCTGATCCATGCCGAGGCCGGCGGCCACGCCGCGCGTTTCGACGGCAGCGCCTATCTGCCGTCGCATGTCGGCGGTGGCTTGCTTGTCGCGCCGGATAGGGAAAGCTGGCAGGTCCTGCGTGACGAACTCTGGGCCGAGTAGCCCACACCGCTGCGTCGCAGGGTCGCCTCAAACCGGCGGGTTGTGTGGCTGAAACATCTTGCCGCGTTCGGCGATCAAGATCATCACAAGCGCTGCCACGGAGACGCTGCAGAAGCCTGCGGCCAACGGCGTAACCGTGCCGTTGAAGGCCTGGCCGATCAGCGTGCCGAGAATGCCGCCGAGAAATGTCTGCATGAAACCCAATATGGATGACGCCGTGCCGGCGAGTTGGCCGAGCGGTTCCATGGCCAGCGCATTGAAATTCGCGCCGAGCGCACCGAACGGAAGCATGGCACAGGCAAAAAGGGTGATGAACAGCCAGAGCGGCATCTTCATTTCCAGGGAAACCACCAGCCAGACCAGGCTGATGGTCAAAAACAGCAGCAGCGCGGTCTGCGACAGTCGGCGCATGCCGATGCGGCCGACGAGGCGTGAGTTCAAATAGTTGGAAAAAGCGAGCACGCCGGCGACACCGGCGAAGATCACGGGGAACATCTCGCCGACATTGAAGACGTCGACATAGATTTGTTGCGCCGAGGCGATGAAGCCGAACATGGCGCCGACGATGAACGTGCTGGCGAAGGCGTAGCAGAGCGCCATGCGGTTGGTCAGCACGATGCGGAAGCCACCGACGACTGATGAAACAGTAAGTGGCCTGCGATACTCCTCATGCAGTGTCTCGGGCAGGCGCAGCAGCGACCACGCCGACACGATCAGCGCGCCGACAGCCATGGTGACGAAGATCCAATGCCAGGTTGCAAACAGCATGATGAACTGGCCGATCCCCGGCGCAATGACCGGTATGGCCATGAACACCATGAAGATCAGCGACATCACCTCGGCCATGCGCCGGCCGTCGAACGTATCGCGCACGATCGAGATGGCGATGACGCGGGTGGCGGCAGCGCCAATGCCTTGCACGGCGCGGCACAGCAGCAGTGTCTCAAAGCTTGGCGCAACGGCGGCCGCCGCAGCCGCGGCGACATAGATCACCAGCCCGGCAACCAGCGGCGCGCGCCGTCCGAAACGATCCGAGAGCGGACCGAAAAACAGCTGGCCGCCGCCGAAGCCCAGAATATAGGCTGTTATGACATATTGCCGATGGTTTTCGTTCTCGACGCCCAGCGAGGCGCCGATCTGTTGCAGAGCCGGCAACATGATGTCGATGGCCAGCGAGTTCAGCGCCATCAGCGCGGCGCACAGCGCAATGAACTCCCAGCGCGGAATGGGCAGTTTGCTTGCCGATTGCGGCGCTATTGTCGGCTGGTCCACGGCAAGTCCGATCTCTCAAACGAAAACGCGCCGGCGCGCCGGCGCATTGGCTCGTCTTGGTCCCGGTATCAGGGACAAAAAAATTGCCGAGGAGGGGCTGCCCGGGCGCCTGGCGCACGGACTGAAAATCGAGATCGATTTTCGGTCCGTGCAAAAACAGAATCAGGCGGCGCCTTTGACGCTGACGCCCTTCTCGACGAGGAACGTCTGCAGTTCGCCTGCCTGGAACATCTCGCGAATGATGTCGCAGCCGCCAACGAATTCACCCTTGACGTAAAGCTGTGGGATGGTCGGCCAGTTGGAGTATTCCTTGATACCCTGGCGCAGCTCGGCCGAGGTCAGCACGTCGACGCCTTTGTAGTCGGCACCGATATAGTCGAGGATCTGGACGACCTGGCCGGAAAATCCGCACTGCGGAAAGCCGGGCGTGCCCTTCATGAAAAGGACGACGTCGTTGCCCTTCACTTCATTGTCGATGTAGTCGTTGATGCCGCTCATGGAATATCCTTTCCCGCCTGTGGGAGTCAGGCTCGAAACATACCTTTCAAATAAACCCAACGATTGCTCGAAACAAGACGTTAGCCGTGCCCTAGCTGAAATGGCGCAAAGGATCGGCCGTTTTGGGCCAAGCGGTCTTCGCTGATGCCGGTTAGGGTGGCGGTTTTTGTTCTGCTGCGGATTAGTCGGGAACGCTGGTCTGCAGCGCCAGTGCGTGCAGCACGCCGCCCATATTGCCCTTCAGCGCGTCATAGACCATCTGGTGCTGCTGGACGCGGCTCTTGCCGCGAAAGCTCTCAGCCACTACCTCGGCCGCGTAGTGGTCGCCATCACCGGCCAGATCGCGGATCGTCACCTTGGCGTCCGGAATGCCGTCCTTGATCAGTTTTTCGATGTCGTGGGCATCCATTGCCATGGCAAAATCCTGTTTCGAGCGGCCGGTAGCGGCCATAAGCTAAGAGTCGGACGAGCCTAAAGCCTTTCTGGTCCGGATTGAAGCCGTTCAGTCCTGCCACCGGCAAGAAGGCGCTGGGGCTTCAGGGGCCGACTTAGGCTGGCGGGCTTGCTTGGTCCTCGGCAGCATCCTCGCGCGTCGAAAAGGCGCGACCAAGGCTGAAGGCCAGCACATAGAGCGGAATGTTGATAATCAGGCTGACGATGGGGAGATAGCTCGTCATTTGCCAGGCGGGCGAGAAGAATGGCTGGCCGTAGCCATCGCAGACAAGCGAAGAGCCATATTCCCACAACGCTCCAACGATCATCGCGGCGGCGAAAAGCTTGATGCAGGTGACAATATGCCTTGCTCGTCCCGGATCCGGCGCAAGGCGGCCCCACAACACCAGGCAAACGATCGGAACCGCGTAGATGAAGTTCTGGGCGACAAGCATCGGAATGGTGCCGTTGGCCGCGGCAAGGAACTCGGCACGTGTTTCCAGCCGCGCGCAAACCTCGCTCGAGGTCGTTGACAGCAGGAACAGGACGAACGGCCCGAGGAACCAGAAGAAGAACAGCGACGGCCAGAAAACGACTGCAAGCAGCGCCCGGGCAGCCAGTCTGCTCAACTGGCCTGACCCATGAAGCGGGGGAACCAGCCTTCGTGCGCCGCGCTCAGTTGGCCGACCGGGATCGCCCGCGCCTCGCCAAGCTTCAGCGCGCTGCCGCCGGTCGAACCGATCCACGGCGCGAAGATGCCGAGTTCGCCTTGCTGCTTGCGAATGGCGTCCCATTCTTCGCTATCCGGATCGATCGACAGCGTCAGGAGATAGCGGCCTTGGTCCTCGCCGAACCAGACCGGGATCGGGTCGGTGCCGACAAGCCCGGGAACCGTGGCGCCGATGCCCGACGCCATCGCCATCTCGGCCAGAGCCACGGCGATGCCTCCGTCGGAAACGTCATGCGCCGCCGTGACGATGCCGGACGCGATCAGCGCGCGCACATGGTCGCCGACGCGCTTTTCATGATCGAGATCGACCGGCGGCGGCGGACCGTCGCTGCGCCCATGAATGTCTCTGAAATAGACCGACTGGCCGAGATGCGTTCCCCAGGAAGCGGGCGCGCCGACCAGCAGGATCATCTGGCCTTGCGCCGCAAAACCGGTGCGCACCATCTTCGACCAGTCGGCGATCAGGCCGACACCACCGATGGTCGGTGTCGGCAGGATGCCCTGGCCGTTGGTCTCGTTGTAGAGCGAGACATTGCCGGAGACGATCGGGAAGCCGAGCGCGCGGCAGGCGTCGCCAATGCCTTTTACCGCGCCGACCAACTGGCCCATGATCTCAGGCCGCTCCGGATTGCCGAAATTGAGATTGTCGGTGGCCGCCAACGGCAGAGCGCCGGTGGCGGTCAGGTTGCGCCAGCATTCGGCCACCGCCTGCTTGCCACCCTCGTAGGGGTCGGCCTCGCAATAGCGCGGGGTGACGTCGGAGGAGAAGGCGAGCGCCTTGGTCGGATGGCCGTCGACGCGCACCACGCCGGCATCGCCGCCGGGAAGCTGCAGGGAATTGCCCTGGATCAGGGTGTCGTACTGCTCCCACACCCAGCGGCGCGACGAAAGATCCGGTCCGCCGAGCAGCTTCAACAGCGCCTCGGCGACATCGGCCTGAGGAACGTCATTGGCGGCAAGCGGTGCGGGCTTCTTTGGTTCGACCCAAGGACGATCATACTCCGGTGCCTTGTCGCCGAGATCCTTGATCGGCAGGTCGGCGACCTCATCGCCCTGGTGCAGCACGCGAAAACGCAGATCGTCGGTGGTCTTGCCGACGATGGCGAAGTCGAGGCCCCATTTGTGGAAGATCGCCTCGGCTTCCTTTTCCTTTTCGGGGCGCAGCACCATCAGCATGCGCTCCTGGCTTTCCGACAGCATCATCTCATAGGCGCTCATGCGCTCTTCGCGCACCGGCACCTTGTCGAGATCGAGTTCGATGCCGAGATCGCCCTTGGCGCCCATCTCGACCGCCGAGCAGGTGAGGCCGGCCGCACCCATGTCCTGGATAGCGATGACGGCACCCGAGGCCATCAGTTCGAGGCAGGCTTCCAGCAGGCACTTTTCGGTGAAGGGGTCGCCGACCTGCACGGTCGGGCGCTTCTCGTCGATCTTGTCGTCGAATTCGGCCGACGCCATGGTGGCGCCGCCGACGCCATCGCGGCCGGTCTTGGCGCCGAGATAGACGACCGGCAGGCCGACGCCCTTGGCTTCCGACAGGAAGATGGCGTCTGTCTTGGCTATGCCGGCGGCAAAGGCGTTGACCAGGATGTTGCCATTGTAGCGGGCGTCGAAATTGACCTCGCCGCCCACCGTCGGTACGCCGAAGGCGTTGCCGTAGCCGCCGACACCGGAAACCACGCCAGAGACGAGGTGCCTGGTCTTGGGATGGTCAGGCGCGCCGAAGCGCAGCGCATTCATCGCCGCGACCGGCCGCGCGCCCATGGTGAAGACGTCGCGCAAGATGCCGCCGACGCCGGTCGCCGCACCCTGGTAGGGCTCGATGAAGGAGGGATGGTTGTGGCTCTCCATCTTGAAGACGACGCAGTCGCCGTCGCCGATGTCGACCACGCCGGCATTCTCGCCCGGTCCCTGGATGACCTTCGGGCCCGTGGTCGGCAAGGTGCGCAGCCATTTCTTCGAGGATTTGTACGAACAATGCTCGTTCCACATCGCCGAGAAGATGCCGAGCTCGGTGAAGCTCGGCTCACGACCGACGAGGTCGAGGATACGCTGATACTCGTCGGGCTTTAGCCCATGAGCGGCGATGAGCTCGGGGGTGATCGGCACGGAATTGGAAATGGTCATGGGCGGCGGTTTTTATCCGTAGCGTTGGGATTTGAGTCCCGTCTTATCGCAAGCCTTGCGGCCGATACACCCCATGGATCGACGAAAAACGCAGGAAAACCGGACAAAGCCACAGGGCAATCCCGAGCAGGCACCGATCCCTCGCGCCAAGGCGCCTTATGGCTCAGGAGAAGCTGTCGTAGCCGGCGCGGCCCTCATCGAGAAGCCGCCGGATCACGGCGACGCCTTCGGCGATGTCCTTGCGTTGTCTTGGCTGTGAAACGCCGAAGCGGACGCCGTGGAAAACCTGCTCGGAGCGGCCGGCCTTGAACTCGTCCTCGTCGTCGATCAGAACCCCATGTTCGAGACAGGCATTCTTGAAGGTGCCGGAAAGCCAGGGGTCGGGCAGGGTCAGCCAGACAAACGGAACCTTTTCGTGTGACTTGAACGCGAATCCGGCCAGCGTCTCGCGCACGATGGCAATCCGGGCGCCGATTTCGGTGATACTGCGTTTGCGTATCTCGTCCGCCTGGCCGGACAGCACCAGCCTTGTATTCACCTCCGCCAGCAGGAAAGGCATGCCACCGGTCATCATCTTGTGGGCGACGCGGATGCGATGGCGATAGGCGGGTGGGCAGGACAGCCAGCCGCCGCGCACACCCGCCGCGACCGATTTCGACAGGCCGCCAGCGACAATGGTGCGTTCGGGCGCATATTCGGCCAGCAGCGGCGTCGGATCATCGGTCAGGTTGCCGTAGAGATCGTCCTCGATGAGAACGACATTGTATTCGCGTGCGACACGCGCGATCGCCTCGCGGCGCGCCGCCGACAAGGTCACCAGCGTGGGATTCTGCGCCGTTGGCATCAGGAAGATCATCCTGGGATGCTTCTGCGCGCAGACGCGCTCGAAATCGGCCGGGTCGATGCCCTGGTCATCCGACGCCACCAGAGCGGTGCGCCGGCCGATCAGACCGGCGCTGCGGGAAATCTGCGAGTAGGTGAGGTGCTCGAAGGCGACATAATCGCCGGGCGTTGTCAGCGCTGCGATCGCCGCCATCACAGCGGCATGTGTGCCCAGCGTTGGAACGATGGCGTCGGCGTTTGGGCGAAACGAATTGCGCGACAGCCAGCGGGCGCCGGCTTCGTACCAGCGGTCCGGAAAATCCCGCGTGTAGCTTGAAATCTCATGCGGATAATCCTGCGCCGCGCGCGTCAGGACATCGGCGACTATGGCGCCCTGGCCGATGTCGGGCGCGGCGGTGCTGTCGAAACGCAGCTTGCCGCGCGGCGCATCAATATAGCGTGTGCCTTCGCCGGTGACGTCTGGGGCCAGCGAGCTCGGCCTCGCATCATCGCCGCGCTGGCCGAGCACATAGGTTCCACGCCCGACTTCGCCGCTCACCAGCCCGCGTTCGCGCAGCAATTGATAGGCCCGGCCGACCGTGCCGACGGTGGTGCCGATGTCGTAGGCGAGGTCGCGTTGTGGCGGCAGCTTTGCCCCGGCGTCGATCACCCCCCGGTCGATGTCCGTTTCGATGGAATCCGCAAGCCGTTGATACAGCGGCCCGGAGCCGGCGGTGAGATCTGGAAGCCAATTTGTCATGGTGACAATTTTCTATATTGCACCGAATTGTGAGTCAATACATATCAGTCACGCGCCAAAAAGGGTGCAATTTGGAACTCTGGTAGAAAGAAAATGAATACAATCGCGACAATCAGCCATTCGAGAGCCGAGTTATCGGGTCAATCGACACGCCCATCGGGCCGGCGCGGCTTTGCCGGCCGTCTGGTGCATGTGGTCCGGTCGCTGGCGAAATGGATCGACCATCTGCTGGAACGCCGGCGCAGCCGGCTGGTATTGCTTGAGATGACCGATGATCAGCTCAAGGATATCGGTGTGTCGCGCTGCGACGCCCACCGCGAGGCCATCAGACCGTTCTGGGACTGACCATGATCCCAAGACGCGGGATCGGAGTCCGCACAACTAGCGGACGCTGGATGTTCTGATTCGTGCAACGCCGTGGTCGACAAGGATTGCGATCACGCACAGCACCAGAAAAAGCCCGGTGATGGCCGCCGCCGAGATGGCGACGCTGGCTGCGCCGTTCTTGGCGACGTCGAGGAAAGGGTAGGGCACCTCGCCGGCAAACGGCGCCCGCGCCAGCGCATAGATCAGATAGGCCACGGGATAGAGCATCCACCAGGAGATGTCGCCCCACCGCGTCCTGCCGTCAGCGCCTGCGACCAGCCACCACAGCACGAACAGCACCGGCGTCACATAGTGTAGCAGGACGTCGCAGAGCAGGAACAGACCCTGTGGCTGCCAGAGCTGCGCCAGAACCGTCGCATAGATGATGAACACCAGAGTGATCGAAATGGCGATGCCGGCGCGTATCCGGAATCCCGCGAAGGCAGGCAGCCACGCGTAGCCGGTGGACGACAGCAGCGAGGTGTGGACCAGCACCGCGCCGATATTGGTCAGAATGGTGAAGAAGCTGAAAAGGAAGACGACGGAGCCGAGCAGGCTGCGGCCGGCCTCCATCGACGCCGGAATGCTGATGCCGAACTGCAGGACAAGTCCGGCCAGACCGATGACCAGACCCGCGATCTGCAGGAACCGGCTCATTGCCTATGCGGCTGCCGCGCAGGAGGGATTGCCCGCCTGCCAGCGCGCGATGTCCGAACCGATGCGCGCACCGAGCGGGCCGTCGATCAGCGGTCCAAACGCGTCGACGCGGCTCGAATTGCCTTGCGCCTGCACGACCAGCAGTGGTTTGCCGCCATAGTGCTTGGCCGGAACCAGCAGGAAACGCGGCGTGCCGCTGTACGAATTCAGCTCGTTGGCCATCTGGTATTGCTTGAAGGCCGGGTCCTTGCTTGCGATCCAGCATTTGTGGGCAGCGATTGCCACCTGTTCCATGGCCAGCAACGAGGCACTTTTGCCCGAGGGGACGGGCGCGCTTTTCGGGCTCGACTGGCAGGACGCCAGCGCGAAGCCCGCTGCGGCGACCAGCGCGATCGTCTTGCTGTTGATCAAGCGGCACCCATCTCAAGTTCGGACAGGAAGATCTTCAAACCGTCGTTCATTTCGCCCCACACCCGCGACAATGCCGGATGCTGCGAGGCGATCTGTTCGTAGGCATCGAATTTGGGGTAGGCGTCGAGCAGGTCGTGGCGCCCTGTCATGGCCCGGAACTGGTTGAAGATGAACCGCGTCGGCGTCAGCCAGGCATCGGCCAAACTGATGTCGTCGCCGAGAGCGAAGGGGCCTTGCGCCATGCGTGCCTCGATCGCCGCCAGTCCGTGGCGCAGGCGGGCGAACTGGGCGTCGATCTCGGCATTGTTCCGCTTCGGCACGAAATGCAGTTCGAAAAGCTTCATCGTCGGGGTCAGCACGTCGAGATCGGTGATGCGGGCGAACATGCGCACCAGCGCGCGGTCCTTGGAATCAGGCGGCAGCAATGCCGGTTCCGGAAAGCGTTCCTCGAGATATTCGGCGATGACCACCGATTCGACGATCGTTTCACCCGAGCCGGTGATCAGTACCGGAATCCGGTTGAGCGGCGAAATGGCGCGGAACTCTTCCGGGATCGGAAAGCCGGGCGGCGGCGCGATGATCTTGAGCGGCACATCCTTGATGTAGGCCAGTGCCCGCACGATCGACGAATAGGGCGACAACGGTCGCGAATAGAGTTTCATGACCGTCTCTCTCCCCAATGATACGGACTTGCCCCAATGAAGAGACAGGAATGTCCGGCAGTTTTCAAGGCGTTCGCCTTTATGATGTCAGGCAGCAATGCCAAGCGCGCTCTCGAACAGCGCCCGGCCGTCGCTGCCGCCGTGGGCTGCTTCGATCAGGTTTTCCGGGTGCGGCATCAAGCCGAGCACATTGCCGCGTTCGTTGATGATGCCGGCAATGTCGTTGATCGAGCCGTTGGGGTTGGTGCCGTCGGCATAGCGGAACACCACTTGGCCTTCGCCTTCGAGGCGGGCAAGCGTGTCGGCGTCGGCAAAATAGTTGCCGTCATGATGCGCCACCGGCGAGCGGATGATCTGGCCCGGCTGGTACCGGCGGGTGAACATGGTGTTGGCGTTGGTGATCTGCAGCTTGACCTGCCGGCAGACGAATTTGAGCGAGGTGTTGCGCATCAGCGCCCCCGGCAGTAGCCCGGCCTCGACCAGGATCTGGAAGCCGTTGCAGACGCCGATGACCATGACGCCCTTGGCGGCCTGTTCGGCAACCGCCCGCATCACCGGCATGCGCGCGGCAATCGCGCCGCAGCGCAGATAGTCGCCGAAGGAAAAACCGCCGGGAATGGCGATCAGGTCGACATCCGGGATTTCGGTGTCGGTCTGCCAGACGGTGACCGGTGGTTTTCCTGAAATCTTGGTCAGCGCCGCGATCATGTCACGGTCGCGGTTGAGGCCAGGCAGAAGGACGACGGCGGATTTCATGGCAATTCCCGTTCGAGCATCTGAACCAGATACCGGGGTGAAACGTGGTTGGTCAACCAGACGCCGTTGTCGGAGAGAAAGAATAACGCCCCGTCCTTCGTCATGGTTGCCGAGTCGACCTTCAGGATAACACTTTTTCCATTACGACGACGTGCGACGATCAGAGCCGTTTCGACGTCCTTTGACAAGTGAACATGCTGGCGTGACTGGCTGGTGAGGCCCTCGCCGAGAATGCTGAGGAGAAACTCTTCCTTGGTGCCGTGGTAGAGGATATCGGGCGGCACGGATGGCGACAGACCGAGATCGACATCGACACTGTGGCCCTGCACGGCGCGGATGCGATTGCCGTCGATGGCAAAGCGCTTTTTCGGATTCTCGTCGACGATGCGCGCAACGTCGGCGACCGATGCGCCGAACTTCGACTGGATGACCGCGCAGAGCGCGCCAAAATCGGTCCAGCCATTCTCGTCGAGCGACAATCCCGCCTCATGCGGCGCGTGCCGCAGGACCAGGCTCATGAATTTTGAAATCTGTGTGTCGTTCGGCATCGCAACAAGGCACGGGTTTCAGATCGCGATGGCCAAACTTGTATCACTTCGGCTCATAAGGCTTCTGGGCTTCGGCTAATTCGCGCAGGTCGAGACGCCGTTCGATATGTTCCAGTCGATCATCCTGACGAGCAAGCACGCCGTAGATGTTCTTCACGTCACTCTCAGTGGCTATCAGATGACCGCGGATGGAGCCAAGCTCGGATTTTACCTCTCCAAGGGTCAAATCCATCCTGTCCAACCGCGACTGAATCGACTTGAGGACTTCAAAGATCAGGCTTCCATCGATCTCGGCCACCAGTCCCTCCGGTACAACCTTAGGTAATGGCTACACTGTAGTTCTCAATCACCGTATTCGCCAGCAGCTTGTCGCACATGGCCTTCAGGTCGGCTTCGGCCTTGGCCTTGTCGGTCTCCGAGAGTTCGACGTCGAACACCTTGCCCTGCCGCACCGCGCCAACGCCGCCGAAACCCAGTCCGGACAGCGCGTGTTCGATTGCCTTGCCTTGCGGGTCGAGCACGCCGTTCTTGAGGGTGACGGTAATGCGGGCCTTGATCACGCTGGACATGCTCCTGTTCTCAAAATCGGGACGCAAGCCGCTATCAGTGCGGCTTGCCTTTGACGCCTTCGGTCGAGGCGACAAGCACAGGGCCAGAGGGGCGCGGCGGCTCGTTCTCGTTCATGATGCCGAGGCGGCGGGCAACTTCCTGGTAGGCTTCGACGAGGCCGCCCATATCACGGCGGAAACGGTCCTTGTCGAGCTTGTCGTGCGTCGCCACGTCCCACAGACGGCATGAATCCGGCGAAATCTCGTCGGCGACGACGATGCGCATCATGTCGCCTTCGAACAGGCGGCCGCATTCGATCTTGAAATCGACGAGCTGGATGCCGACGCCCATGAACAGGCCGGAGAGGAAGTCGTTGACGCGAATGGCGAGCGCCATGACGTCGTCGATTTCCTGCGGGCTCGCCCAGCCGAACGCGGTGATGTGCTCTTCCGACACCATTGGATCGTCAAGCGCGTCGGCCTTGTAATAGAATTCGATGATCGAGCGCGGCAAAACCGTGCCTTCCTCGATGCCGAGGCGCTTGGACAGCGAACCGGCGGCGACATTGCGCACCACCACTTCGAGCGGAATGATCTCGACTTCCTTGATCAGCTGCTCGCGCATGTTGAGCCGGCGGATGAAGTGGGTCGGGATGCCCATCCGGTTGAGATGGTTGAAGATGTGCTCGGAAATACGGTTGTTGAGCACGCCCTTGCCGTCGACGACTTCATGTTTCTTCTTGTTGAACGCGGTTGCGTCGTCCTTGAAGAACTGGATGAGCGTACCCGGCTCGGGTCCCTCATAGAGGATCTTGGCCTTGCCTTCATAAATGCGGCGGCGATTTTTCATCTGATTTTTTCTCTGGGGTTCCGGACAGGCGGCAATCGACCATTTCCTGTCCGTCTGCCTGAAATAGTGCGGCTACGGTAGGGTTCAATGCCGGGTCTATCCCAATCACATCATTTGCTCAATCGGCAAATCCTTCCAATCAACCGCTTTCGGGACTGAAATGCCGCAGCGCAGCATTCAACGAAGCGTATTGACCGGCTCGCGACCTTTTGGTTTGTGCTTCCCCAACACATATACGTCGTCACCAGCGAATCGATTTCCATCGGAGGGATGCCATGAGCAGCATGAAGGATCGCGAAGAGGGGTTTGAACGCAAATTCGCATTCGACGAGGAACTTCGGTTCAAGGCCTCGGCGCGCCGCAACAAGGCGCTCGGCCTGTGGGCCGCCGAAAAGCTTGGAAAGTCGGGTGCCGATGCCGACGACTATGCCAAGCAAGTTGTCGTCGCCGACATCGAGGAAGCAGGCGATCACGACGTGTTCCGCAAGATCCGCAAGGATTTCGACGACGCCGGTGTCGACCAGTCGGACCACCAGATCCGCCGCACCATGGACGAGCTGATGGCGCAGGCCATAGAGCAGATCAAGAACACCTGATCCGACCACGCGCTGGACCAATCGACCGCCCGACCTATCCGGGCGGTTTTTCTTTGCCTTGCAGCGGTTTCCGGCTGAAACTGCGATCCTTAACAAGGAAAGAGTAGATGTCCCTTAAGTCCCGCCTTGCAGCCGATGAAACGCTGTTCACCGCATGGTCCGGCGTGCCGGATGCCCTGACTGTCGAGATCGTCGCCAAGCAGGGCTTCGATGCCGTCACCCTCGACATGCAGCATGGCGGCCATCATGAGGACAGCGTGCTGCGCGGTCTGGTGCCGGTGCTCGCCGCAAACAAGCCGGCGCTGGTGCGCATTCCGGTCGGCCGCTTCGACATGGCAAGCCGAGCGCTCGACTTCGGCGCCGAGGCTGTCATTGCGCCGATGGTGAACTCGGTGGCCGATGCAAAACTGTTCGCCGCCGCCATGAAATACCCGCCGCTCGGCGAGCGGTCGTGGGGCCCGACCTATGCCTTTCCGCGCCATGGCAAGGGCGACCAGGCCGAATGGCTGCGCGACACCAATCAGCGCACCATGGCCTTCGCCATGGTCGAGACGCGTGCTGCTCTCGATGCTCTCGACGGCATCCTCGACACGCCGGGCATCGACGGCATCTTCCTCGGCCCGTCGGATTTCTCGATCGCCTGGAGCAACGGCGCGACCATCAATTCGACGCTGGAAAGCATGATGGAAACGGTGGCGTCGGTCGCCGAGCGCACCCGCAAGGCGGGAAAACATGCGGCGATCTATGTTGTCGAGCCGGCAATTGCTGGTCGCGTCGTCTCGATGGGCTATCGGCTGCTGGCCATGGGCTCGGAGCACGCGCTGATCGGGCTCGGCGCAAAAACCCTGTTGAAGAGTGTCAGGGATTCGATCGGCGCCTGAGCAAGTTCAGGGTTTCAGATCCGTCAGGAATTTGGCGAAGGTCATCGAGCCCTCGGGCCACGGACCAAAGCCGGAATCCGCGTTGAGGTGACCGGTCTCGCCGGCGTCGATGAACAGCGAGCCCCAGGCGCCGGCAATGTCCTCGGCGACATCGAAGGCGCAGAACGGATCGTTGCGGCTGGCGATCACGATCGAAGGAAAGGGCAGCGGCTCGCGCGGATAGGGACCGAAGGTCATCAGGTGCCGGGGTTTGATCCCGGGGTTGGCGACGTCGGGCGGCGCCACGAAGAAGGCGCCGGCGACCGGCTTCTGGAACTGCGGCATGGCCTGCACTGCCGCGGCCACACCCAGGGAATGCGCGACGATGACGACCGGCCGCTCGGCCTCGTTGACCGCCTTGGCCACGCTCGCCGTCCAGTCATCGCGCACTGGTTTGGACCACTCCGCCTGCTCGACGCGGCGCGCCGTCGACAGCTTCGACTGCCAGCGGCTCTGCCAATGGTCCGGGCCGGAATTGGTGTAGCCCGGCACGATGAGAATATCTGCTTCTTTGACCTTCATGGCGCTGAAATAGCGAGCGGCGTCGCTTCGTGCAACGGCCATGAATCGCGCTCTTGATCACAAATAGTGAACACGATGTTCGCTTCTTCAAGTCTTGTGTGAACGATGCCGATGGACGATTTGTCGTCAGGAGAGAGAAACAGCCGTGTGCGGGGTCCCATGCGCGGCGTACAATGATTGGCGGCGCGGGGCTCTTTGTCTTGGAGGTTTCACCGCAGGCCGGCCGAACGGAGAATTTGATGAGCGAATTGCCTTTTGCCGCCACGACACCCGTCAGCGTTGCCCGCGTCGGGCTGAAGGCGCGCGACGCCGAAAGTCTTGCCGCCTATTATCGCAACGTCGTCGGCCTGCAGGAACTGAGCCGCGCCGATGGCGCGATCACGCTCGGGGCCGGCAACCGTCCGTTGCTGGTCATCGAGGCGGATGCGGCGGCAAAGCCGGATGATCCGCAAAGTGCGGGCCTGTTCCACACCGCTTTCCTGTTGCCCAGCCGCGCCGATCTCGGCCGCTGGATCAACCATGCCATCGCCGACAAGATCGCCATCGAGGGGGCCTCCGACCATCTGGTCAGCGAAGCGCTCTACCTGACCGATCCCGAAGGCAACGGCATCGAGATCTACGCCGACCGCCGTCCGCACGACTGGAAGTGGAATGGCGACAAGATTGCCATGGCGACCGAGCGGCTGAACATTCCGTCTATTGTTGCCGAGGTGCCGGCGGGTGACGCCGGTTGGCAGGGCGCGCCGGAAAACAGCATTGTCGGCCATGTCCACCTGCGTGTCGGCAGGCCGGAAGACGCCGAAGCCTGGTGGAACCAGGAATTCGGCTTCGACACGGTGGCGAAATATGGTGGCCAGGCGGTGTTCCTGTCGTCGGGCGGCTATCACCACCACATCGGCGCCAATGCCTGGCGCAGCCCCGGCGCCGGCCGCCGCGATCCGAGCCGGTCGGGTCTGGCCTGGGTCGAGATGCGTTCGGACAATGTAACCAGCCCGGTAACCCGCGAAGACCCGTGGGGGACTGTGATCAACACCGTTCCCGGCAAGGCCTGATTGCCATTTGGAGAGCGTCTTCTCCCCATAGTGACGGGGAGAAGGAAAGCTCGCCTCAGGCTTCCCCGAACACCCGCTTGAAGATCGTGTCGACATGCTTGGTGTGGTAGCCGAGGTCGAATTTCTCGCGGATTTCGGCTTCCGGCAGGGCAGCGGTCACCTCTTTGTCGGCCAATAGTTCTTCAAGAAAATCAGCGCCTTGCTCCCACACCTTCATGGCGTTGCGCTGCACCAGCCGGTAGGAGTCTTCTCGCGACAGGCCGGCCTGCGTCAGCGCCAGCATGACGCGCTGCGAATGCACGAGGCCGCGGAACTTGTTCATGTTCTTCAGCATGTTGTCGGGGTAGACGAGCAGCTTGTCGACGACGCTTGTCAGCCGCGACAGGGCGAAATCCAGCGTCACCGTGGCGTCCGGACCGATCATGCGCTCGACCGAGGAGTGCGAAATGTCGCGCTCGTGCCAGAGCGCCACATTCTCCATCGCCGGCAGCGCCATGGAACGCACCATGCGGGCTAAGCCGGTGAGGTTTTCGGTCAGCACCGGATTGCGCTTGTGCGGCATCGCCGACGAGCCCTTTTGACCCGGCGAAAAATACTCTTCCGCCTCCAGCACTTCGGTGCGCTGCAGATGCCGGATCTCGATCGACAGCCGCTCGATCGACGAGGCGATGACGCCGAGCGTGGCGAAAAACATGGCGTGGCGGTCGCGCGGAATCACCTGCGTCGACACCGGTTCCGGCTTCAGCCCGAGCTTTGCCGCCACATGTTCCTCTACATAGGGCTCAATGTTGGCAAAGGTGCCGACCGCGCCCGAAATGGCGCAGGTGGCGATGTCTTCCCGCGCGTGCACCAGCCGCTCGCGGCAGCGCGAGAACTCGGCATAGGCCTGCGCCAGCTTGATGCCGAAGGTTGTCGGCTCGGCATGGATGCCATGGCTGCGGCCGATGGTGACGGTGTCCTTGTGCTCGAAGGCACGGCGCTTGAGTGCGGCAAGCAGGCCATCGATGTCGGCGAGCAGGATGTCGCTGGCCCGGGTAAGCTGCACGGCAAAGCAGGTGTCGAGAACGTCCGATGAGGTCATGCCCTGGTGGATGAAGCGGGCGTCAGGTCCGACGAATTCAGCAAGATGAGTGAGGAAGGCGATAACGTCATGCTTGGTGACGCGCTCGATCTCGTCGATCGCTTCCACGTTGAATTTTGCAGCACTGCCCTTTTCCCAGATGGTTTTTGCCGCTTCCTTGGGGATGACACCGAGTTCGGCCAGCGCATCGCACGCATAAGCTTCGATCTCGAACCAGATGCGGAACCGGGTTTCGGGCGACCAGATGGCGACCATTTCCGGCCGGGAATAACGAGGGATCATCGGTCAGTCCTGACTTGTCGAGGAGTTTTGCCCGCGTCCTAACAGAGGTGGGCAAAATGCTCAACGCCGCTGCCGCGCAAACCAGACGCTCGCGGCAAACAAGGCGGCGAAACCGAGTGGAAAATAGTGCCGGATGCCCAGCACTGCGAACTGGTAAAGCGCAATCAAGATCGTGAAGACGAACTGGATGGCCCAGTTGCGGGTGAAAGCCGGTGCGTGCCACTCGGCATAGTAGGAGCGGTATTGCAAGGCGTACAGCCCGCCCGTCAGGCCGATGGTCGCGCCGAGCAGGCACACGAACGCCGCTGCGAACGCAACCTCCCAGCGCCTGCTGAGCGAGACCAGCCGCGCCGCGAACAGGCCAAGCGGAAAGGCAAGTGCTCCGCCGCAGGCATAGAGCAGCGACACGGTGACGATTTTTTCAGGCGTCTCCCAGTCATCCAAAAGCAGGGTGACGAGCGCGCTGGCGCCCATCGCCACCGCCCACAACAAGGCGCCGAAAAGCGCTGTACGCGGCGCCGGTATGGCGCGGCGAAGGCGGCTCATGGCACGATTGCGCCTAGCGGATTGCACAAGCAGTGTCACAGGCGGCCGGTCACTGCGATCCAGCGAAAGTTCGGCCCCTCGAAGCCGTATTGGCGCACGGCGATCAACACCGCGTAACCGCTGAGACTGTCCATTGAAAACGTCTGCACCGCGCCGATCCGGTAGCCGTTCGGACACCCCCGGCTCTTTGGGATCGACTTGTCCTCGTGCAACAGCTTGGTCGTGCCGCCATCCTGCGCCTCGATACGCAGCAGCCGGAAGCCGTTGATCTCGCCCTGGCTCTCGCAGCCTTCGGTGTTGTTAATGCCGATCTCGTCGAGCCGGAATTCAAGCGGCTGGTCGACCGGCGAAAAGATCGGGCGTGGGTTGACCGCCATCCGGTGCGGATCGGCCGAAAGCTCGGTCACCGGGTTGAAGCCCGCGGTGATGCCCCTGTTCGCCGTCAACTCAGCCTGTTTGACGATCGCTTCGCCTTTTTGCCGGGCCTCGAGACGGGCGGCTTCGAGCGTGGCATTCTCATCGTCGATCCGGACCCTGATCGGCGTTCCCTTGAGAAAGCTGTCGTCGTTCGTGTCGATATAATAACGGTTGGCATAAGGGAATCCCGAGCCGTCCTGGACGCCATATTCCTCGAAGGCGAAGACGCCGCCGTCCTTGGTGAAGCCGAGGATTTCAAGCTCGGCAACATCGCCGGCATGGGCGGCGATGGACGTTGCAAATTGTGCAAGCAGGGCAACGACAAACAGGAAGAGCAGTCGCATCGGTTTTCACTCCGGCAGCCGTGATCGTTTCAATCCCCTAAAGCGCGTCGCGTTTGAACGGATTCAAGCGACGCGCTTTAGTTTTTTGTTTCTATGCATGTCGTTCTCTCAGAACCGGGGCCACTTCTGAGCGACATGCATTAGCACGACAGAATCAAAACGTCGTGCAGTCCGAGAGCCGATGCATCCAATCGGCCGGTCATTTGTTATTGTCGGCAATCCAATGGAGAACCACCATGACCGACACGAGCAAAATTCGTGAGCATATGGAAGTCATCGGCGCCGATGGCGTGCATGTCGGCACCGTCGACAAGGTTGACGGGAAGCGGATCAAGCTGACCAAGGCCGACAGCGGCGAGGGCGCTCACAAGGGCCATCACCACTACATTTCCCTGGCTCTGGTTGCCGAGGTCGACGGCAAGAAGGTGTGGCTGTCGGCGAATTCCGATGTCGCGGTGACCTTCGAGGAAGAAAAGTCCGATCCCGTCTGATCGGCTGCTTCAGCCCAAGCGCGACGACCAGACCGGAAACAGGTCGTCATCGGCAGGCGTCGCGGCAAACACACCGCGGCTGATGGCGCGCGCCATCGTGGCGCCGGCCGCGGCATAAAGGTCGATCGCCGCGTCGGCCGCAAGCTCGACACCACTGGTACCCGTCGCCAGCGCAAACACCAGGTCGCCGTCGGCCGGCGTGTGCGTCGGCCAGATGGCGCGCACGAACCCGTCATGCGCTGCTATCGCCAGTCGTTTTGCGGCGGCCTTGGTGAGAACCGCGTCCGTGGCAATAACGGCGATGGTGGTGTTGCCACCGGTCTCCATCTGCCTGCCGACATGCTTGTCGCGGTATTTCAACAGGATCCGTTTCGCGTCGTCAGGCATCGGCGAAGGATAGCCAAGTCCGCCAAATTCGTCGCCGATTTCGAAGGGTGCTGCCCAGAAATGACGGGTTCGGCTGACGGTCACCGAGCCGGTCGGATTGACGGCGGCCAGCGCACCGATGGCGATGCCATTGTCGAGCAGCGTCGAGGCCGAGCCGAGGCCGCCCTTCAACCCGGAGGTGAGTGCACCGGTGCCGGCGCCGATCGTGCCGAGCGGGAAATCGATAGTGGCGGCTTGCGCTGCTTCATAGCCGAGGTCGCGGTAGGGTGGATAACGGCCCCAATCCTTGTCGCCGCCATTGCGCAGGTCGAACAGGATCGCCGCCGGCACGATCGGCACGCGAAAGCCACCGACTTCGAGCCCGATGCCGCGCTCGCGCAGCGCCGCCTGCACGCCGGATGCCGCATCGAGACCGAAAGCCGAACCGCCTGAAAGCACCACCGCGTGGACCGCCTCGACCGAATTGTGCGGCTCGAGCAGATCGGTCTCGCGGGTGCCCGGCGCACCGCCCAGGATCTGGACGCCGGCAACCGCCGGCTCGTCGCAAAGGATGGTCGTGACACCGGACTTCAGCCTGGCGTCGGAAGCGTTGCCGACCCGCAGGCCGGCAACATCGGTGATCAGATTGCGCGGGCCGGTGCGAAACATCAGTTGCTTTCCAAGGGCGCAAAACGCGTGCCGTCGAAGCGGAAGACGCGGTACGGGCTTTGGCTGAGGTCGCCTTTCGCGTCAAAGCGGACCGGCCCGATCGCGGTGGTGAAATCGTGCCCGGTCAGCGCGTCGGCCAGCGGCTTGCCCGAAGTTTCAGACAGGCCTGATGCTGCCTTGGCGATCTCGACCGCTGCGTAGGCCGGCAGTGTGTAGCCGTCCGGCACGATCCTCCGTGCGGAGAAGCTTTCCAGCACTTTTGGATCGGCGATATCGGCCCATTCAGGCGGTGCGATCATCAGCGTGCCCGTCGCATAGGGCACATCGCCGGGCGGCGTGCGCAGATTTTCGCCCCCGGCGAACACGATACCGGCAGAGAGTTGCGCCGCGTCACGGCCCATGATGGCGACATCGTCGCCGTCGCCGCCCGCAAAGACATGCGTCGCGCCGGCCTTCTTCAGCCGGCCGACCAGGCCGATCTGGTTGTCGAGCTGCGGCCGGAACGTATCGACGAAAACCGGCTTCAGCGCCGCCTGTTCGGCGGCCGCCCGAAACGTCTCGGCCATTTCGCGGCCATAGATGGTGCCGTCATCGATGATGGCGAACAGTTCGTCCTGCCACAGGCGGGTGAGGCTGGCGGCGACCGCATTGCGCTCATCGTCGCCGCGTGGCCCGAGGCGATAGACTGGCCAGCCGGTCTTGGCGCGCCGGTCGGTCAGGCTTTCGGTTCGCACGCCAACGGTGATGACCGGAATGTTGGCGTCTTTCAGGATCGGCATCGCCGCCTCGATCGCGTCGGTGCAGAGGAAGCCGACCACGATGCTGACCTTGGCCGCCACGAATTCCCTGGCTGCGGCAGCACCGCCATCGGCGGTACAGACGTCATCGATGGTTTTGAGTTCGATGCCATTCGCTTCGGCTGCGAGACTGGTGCCGGCGTCGATCTGCTTGCCGAGGATGGCTGATGGTCCGGACAAGGGCGCAGCCACGCCCACCAGCAGCGTCTGCGCGCTGGCAAAGCCGGCCATGAACAGCCAGGCCAGTGCAGCAGATATCGTTACCCCGGGGCGCATTCTGGTGATGAATTCCTCCCAACTGGCGACGTCTCGCAGGCGCCAATTCCCGCCAAGACCTAAAGGCTGGCCGGCCTTGGTGCAACACGCGAATTTCACGATATGGGCCAAGCACTTCGCTTGTGGCATGTCGTATCTCGCCATATATAGCGGTAGGTTTCTGGCTGTGGACAATTTCCGGTGCTGAAGAAGAATGACATTGGGCCGCAGGCCTATCGCGACGCGATGAGCCATTTTGCCGGCCACGTTCATGTGGTCACCACTGATGGGCCGGCGGGCAAGCGCGGCGCGACGGTGATCGCGGCCTGTTCGGTGTCGGACACGCCGCCGACGATTCTCGTCTGCCTCAACCGCGAAAATCCCAAGAATGAGCCGTTCGTGAAAAACGGCAGATTTGCGCTGAACACGCTGGCTTCGCATCAGGAGCCGCTCTCGATCGGCTTTTCCGGCACCACCGGCCTGCCGGTCGAGGAGCGTTTCGCGCTCGGCGAGTGGGACGTTATTTCGACCGGCGCGCCGACGCTGAAGGGCGCGCTCGCGGTGTTCGACTGCGAGCTGATCGACACCAAGGACCTGGCCACGCATCGTGTGCTTTTTGGCAAGGTGACAGGTCTGCGCATGGGCGATAATTTGCGGCCGCTGATCTATCACGCCCGCGGCTACCATGTTCTGGACAGCGGGGCGGCGGCGTTCACGGAGACAGAATGAACGAGCTGAAACCGCGCGCCGTGCCGCGGACGATCGACGAGACGCTCGATCTGCTGACCGGTGCGGACTATGTGGCCGACCGGTCGCTGGCAACCGTGCTGTTCCTGTCGCTGCGCATGAAACGGCCGCTGTTCCTCGAGGGTGAGGCTGGTGTCGGCAAGACCGAGATCGCCAAGGTGCTGGCGCAAGCACTTGGCCGCCGGTTGATCCGGCTGCAATGCTATGAAGGCCTCGATGTCTCGTCGGCCGTCTATGAGTGGAATTACGCCGCGCAGATGATCGAGATCCGCATGGAGGAGGCGGCCGGCAAGGTCGATCGCACCGACATGGAGCGCAACGTCTTCTCCGAAAAATACCTGATCCGTCGCCCGGTGCTCGATGCGCTGACCGGCAAGACGGGTGCCGCGCCGGTCTTCCTGATCGATGAGCTCGATCGCACCGACGAGGCCTTCGAGGCCTTCCTGCTCGAAATCCTCTCCGATTTCCAGGTGACGGTGCCTGAACTCGGCACGATCAAGGCGGAAGAACCGCCGATCGTCATCATCACCACCAACCGCACCCGCGAGATCCACGACGCGCTGAAGCGGCGCTGTCTCTATCACTGGGTCGACTATCCCAACGCCGAGCGCGAGCTGGAGATCGTGCGCCGAAAGGTGCCGCAGGCCAACCAGCGGCTTTCGGCCGAGGTGGTCTCCTTCATCCAGAAGCTGCGCCAGATCGAGCTGTTCAAGGTGCCGGGCGTCGCCGAGACCATCGACTGGGCCGGCGCGCTGACGGAGCTCGACAAGGTGGCGCTCGATCCGGAAACCGTATCGGACACCATCGGCGTGCTGTTGAAATACCAGGACGACATTGCCCGCATCGAACAAGGCGAAGGCCGGCGCATCCTCAACGAGGTGAAGGCTGAGCTTTCGGCGGCGGAGTAGGCGATGCCGCGCCCCGAGCCGAAAGAGGCGACAGCGGACGGTCGGATTGCCGACAATATCGTCTATTTCGCCCGCACTTTGCGCAAGGCCGGCATGCGGGTCGGACCGGCGTCGGTCAAGGATGCCATCGAGGCAGTGCTCGTCGCCGGCATCGGTTCGCGCGATGATTTCTACTGGACGCTGCATGCCGTGCTGGTGTCGCGGCACGAGGATCACGCCACTTTCGACGAAGTCTTCCGGCTGTTCTGGAAGTCGCGCGAACTGATTGAGAAGATGCTGGCGATGTTCTCGCCGGTGGCGCCCGACACCAGGGAAAAGCAGAAACCGCGCGCCGCCGAAAACCGCGTCAGCCAGGCGATGTTCGAGGGCCATCAGAAGAACCAGCCGACGCAGGAAATCCCGGAAATCGAGGTCGATGCCCGCTTTACTTTTTCCGGCAACGAGGTGCTGCGCGGCAAGGACTTTGCCCAGATGAACGCCGCCGAAATGGTGGATGCCAGGAAGGCGATCGCCCAGTTGCGGCTGCCCTTCGACATGGTGCGGACCCGGCGCTTCAAGGCCGATGCGCATGGCCGCCGCATCGATCCGCGCGCCATGATGCGTTCGGCCGCACGAACCGGCGGCGAATTGATCCTGCCGAAATTCCGCTCACAGCGCGAGGTTCACCCGCCGCTGGTGGTGTTGGCCGACATTTCCGGCTCGATGAGCCAGTACACGCGCATCTTCCTGCACTTCCTGCATGCGCTGACCGAAAAGCGCCGCCGCGTCCACACGTTCGTCTTCGGCACCCGGCTGACCAACCTGACCCGGCAGATGCGCCATCGCGATCCGGATGCCGCACTGGCCGACTGTTCGGCGGCGGTCAAGGACTGGTCGGGCGGCACCCGCATCGGCGATACGCTTGCCGAATTCAACCGGCTGTGGTCGCGCCGCGTGCTGGGTCAGGGAGCGGTGGTGCTTTTGATCACTGACGGGCTGGAGCGCGACGATGTCGCCGGCCTGTCGGAGGAAATGGAGCGGCTGCACAAATCCTGCCGGCGGCTGATCTGGCTCAACCCGTTGCTGCGCTTCGACGGTTTCCAGGCGCGCGCCCGCGGCGTCAAGGCGATGCTGCCGCATGTCGACGAATTCCGCTCGGTACACAATCTCGATGCGCTTGCCGATCTCTGTGCCTCGCTGGACAAGAAATCGGCGCAGTCTGTCGATCCGCGCCGATGGCTGGGCGCTGGCGTCAGGCACGCCGCATAGCCATATGTCTATCCATCGGAAAACAGACTCCCAGAAAAAATTGAAATCACCGCACAGGAGGCCCGATCGATGACGCTCCAAAGCGTCGACCCCAAGGATCTGCCAATTCCGCAGACGTACAGCCAGGTCGTCGTTGCGACAGGGAGCAAGTTGGTGTTCATCTCGGGCCAGGAGCCCGAAGGCCTACATGGTAAGCTTGTTGGCCGGGGTGATCTTGCGACTCAGGCGCGCCAGGTGTTTGCCAATCTCGGCCGAGCACTTGCCGCCGCCGGTGCGGCGCCTACGCAGGTCACCAGGATCACGATCTATGTCGTCAACTACAATCGCGATGAATGCCTGCCGATCATCGAAAAGGCGCGGATAGGGTTGTTCGGAGATCACAAACCAACTGACGTGGTGCTTGGCGTGGCGAGCCTGTCCCCCGACTACCTCATCGAAGTTGACGCATTCGCGGTGATTGATTGACCATGCGTTTGCTACGCGCCAAGTGGATCACGACAAACCCGCTTGCGCGAACTGGCGGTGCCCAGATCATAAACAGACTCCAAGAGAAGCGATCATGGAAAACAGCATTTATCTCGACGAGGCCCGCGATCCGCTGATCATCGCGGAAGGCTGGATGAAGGACGGCAAGGATGTCGCCATCGCCACGGTGGTCGAGACCTGGGGATCGGCGCCTCGCCCCGTGGGCAGCCATCTGGTCATCGACGCCGACGGCAATTTCCACGGCTCGGTCTCTGGCGGCTGCGTCGAAGGCGCGGTGGTTACCGAAGCGATCGATGTGATCGGCACAGGCAAGGCCAGGATGCTCGAGTTCGGTGTTGCCGACGAAACCGCTTGGCAGGTCGGCCTGTCCTGCGGCGGCCGCATCAAGGTCTATGTTGAAAGATTGGGCTGACCTGTATGGACCCGTACGCGCTCAAGATGTTGAACGCCGAACGCCGCGCTCGCCGCGCGGCGATCCTCGTCACCGATCTCGGTGACGGCCGCGACCGTATCGTGCGCGAAGGCGACCAGGTTGCCGGCGATCTCGGCGTTGCTGTCGCCAGGGCGTTTCGATCAGGCAATTCCGGTTCGGTCGAGGCCGAGGGACGGACCTTCTTTCTCAACGCGCATCTGCCGCAGCCGCGGCTGGTTGTCGTCGGCGCTGTGCACATCAGCCAGGCGCTGGCTCCGATGGCCAGGATCGCAGGCTATCCCTTGGAGATCATCGATCCCCGCACCGCCTTTGCCACATCAGACCGCTTTCCCGACGTCACCCTGCATGCCGAATGGCCGGAGGACGTGCTGAAGCGACAGCCGCTCGACAGCTACACGGCGCTTGCCGCTGTCACCCATGATCCGAAGATCGACGATTTTGCGCTGAAGGCGGCGCTCGACGCCAACTGCTTCTATGTCGGCGCGCTTGGCAGCCGCAAAACCCACGCCAAGCGTGCCGAACGCTTGCTGGCGCTTGGCGCGAGCGCCGACCAGATCGCCCGCATTCACGCGCCGATCGGGCTCGACATTGGTGCCGCAAGCCCTGCCGAGATCGCGGTCGCGGTGCTGGCGCAGGTCGTCCATGCCTTCCGCTCGCGCGGTCTGGAAGTGAAAGGCGCGGCAGCGTGAAATTCGGCCCGATTCCGATCGAAGCGGCCGAAGGTGCGGTGCTGGCGCATGCCACCACGGCCGGAGAACGGCGCTTTCGCAAGGCGCACCGGCTGAACGCAGAAGATGTGGCCTTGCTGCGCGGCGCCGGCATTTCCCAGGTCGTTGCGGCCGTGCTGGCCGCCGACGATCTCAGTGAGGACGCCGCCGCGCAGGAAATAGCCGAGAGCATGGCTTTTCGCGGCATCGACGCCCGGCCGGCCGCGACCGGGCGGGTCAATCTCCACGCCGGGTCAGCCGGAATCTTCACCGTCAACGCCGCTGTCATCGACGCCATCAACGCCGTTGATCCCGCCATCACCATCGCCACGTTGGCGCAGCATGCGCCGGTCGAGAAAGGCCAGATGGTCGCGACGGTGAAGATCATTCCCTTCGCGGTCAGCTCTGCGCTGGTCGATGCGGTCACGAAAATCTGCGCCGGCGGGGAAATCTTTGCCGTCAACGCCTATCAGCCGGTGCGTGTCGGCGTCATCCAGACCGTCCTGCCGGGCATCAAGCCGAGCGTGCTCGACAAGACGCTGCGCGTCACCGAAGCGCGGCTGGCGCGCACCGGCGGCAGGCTGACAGCGGAGCGTCGCACCCCGCACGAGATCGCTCCGGTGGCGGAGTGCGCGGCCTTGCTGGCGCGCGACAACGACATGGTGGTGATCTTCGGCGCCTCGGCGATGAGCGATTTCGCCGATGTCATTCCGGCGGCGATCGAGAGGGCGGGTGGTACTGTTATCCGCGCGGGCATGCCGGTCGATCCCGGCAATCTGCTGGTGCTCGGCATGCTCGGCGGCAAGCGTGTCATCGGTGCACCCGGCTGCGCCCGCAGCCCCAAGGAAAATGGCTTCGACTGGGTGCTGGACCGGTTGATCGCCGGCCTTGACGTGACCGCCAAGGATATCGCCGGCATGGGCGTCGGCGGGCTGTTGATGGAAATCCCGACCCGGCCGCAGCCGCGTGAACCGCTGCCGCCCAAAAACAAGCTCAAGGTTGGCATCGTGCTTCTGGCGGCTGGCCGGTCGAGCCGCATGGGCGGGCCGAACAAGCTCTTGGCGCTGTTCGACGGCAAGCCACTGGTGCGCCGCACCGCCGAGCGCGCGCTCGGCTCGAAGGCTTCGGGCACGATTGTCGTCACAGGCCACCAGCGCGAGCGGGTGCAGGCGGCGTTGGCGGGGCTGCATGTGGCTTTCGCCGACAATCCCGATTTCGCCGACGGACTGTCCACCTCGCTAAAGGCCGGCATTGCCTATCTGCCCGAAGACTCCGCCGGCGTGATGATCGTTCTCGGCGACATGCCGGGCGTCTCGTCTGAAGACCTCGACAGGTTGATCGATGCATTCCGCAAGGCCGGCGGCAATTCGGTGGTGCGCGCCTCGCATGATGGCAAGCGCGGCAACCCGGTGCTTTTGCCGCGCTCGCTGTTTCCGGCGATCGCCCATCTGGAAGGCGATACCGGTGCACGCCATCTGGTCGAGGCCGAAGGGCTCGATGTCATCGATGTCGAGATCGGCGCAGGGGCGTCCGTCGATGTCGACACCCGCGAAGCGCTGGAAGGCGCCGGCGGCGTTCTGCAGGATTGACAAACCGAAGCTGAAAAACGCATGCCTGCCGGCATGTCTTTCCGCTTCCGATTTTTCTGTGTCTTTGTAACCGCGACGGCCCTGTTGTCGGGGGCCGCGCAAAGTCAGACGCTGTCGCTAAAACCCTTCAAGGACGATCTCTTCGCCTATCCGGCCGTGCTGTCGTCCGACACCAACGGCGCCTACACGGTCCTCGACTACCACGAACTGCGCGACATCAACCAGCGCGATGAGGTGCCGGAGCGAAGGGTACACGCCCAATACACCGACACCAGCGTGCGCAAGGTGCAGCAGGATCTGCTGCTGAAGACTGATGCCGGCGATGTCAGGCACGTTGCCGTCGGCAAGACCGAGGGCGCCGGCATCATCGTGCTTTACCTGCACGGGCAGGGCGGCAGCCGCAAGCAAGGCGTCGACGACTTCACCTTCGGTGGCAATTTCAACCGGCTCAAGAACCTGATGGCCGGCAATGGCGGCCTCTATCTCAGCCCCGACTTTCCCGATTTCGGCGACAAGGGCGCGGCGCAGGTGGCGGCGCTGATCGATCATTATGCCGAACAATCGCCCAGCGCGAAGATTTTCATCGCCTGTGGCTCGATGGGCGGGTCCTTGTGCTGGAAGCTTGCTGCCCGCAACGACACGGGCCGGCGCATCAACGGCCTGCTGCTGCTCGGCTCGCTATGGGACGAGAGTTTTTTCTCAAGCCCGGCCTTCAGGCGTCATGTCCCGGTCTTCTTCGGCCAGGGCAGCCATGACGTGGTTTTCCCGGTGGAAAAGCAGGAAGCCTTCTTCCGTACCATCATCGCCAAATCGAAAGCCTATCCATATCCGACCCGCTTCGTTCGTTTCGAGACAGGGACCCACGGCACGCCGATCCGCATGACCGACTGGCGCGGCACGCTCAACTGGATGCTGTCGAAGGCACCTTGATCGACGCTGCGGGAAGCCGGGCTAACGCTCAGGGCGCGGTGTTATAGTCGACAACCGTCTGCGGATTCTCCTCGCCGTCATAGGATGCGTCGACGTCGAACTGGACCAGCGAGAAACTGCCATTGCGGAACAGATACGTCCCCGAATCGGATGCATCGCCGACGCCGCGCCACTTGTTGAAGGTGGTGATCGTGTGAGCTTCCTCGTCATAGTCGGAATTGACCGCCCAGCCGGTCGTCTGGAAGCCGACGATGCTCATGCCGAGCAATTTGCCGTCGCTGTCATTGTTCTCGTAGCGGATATCCATCTTGGGTTCGGCGAACTGCAACTGCTGCACGCCCGACACCTCGTCGGTGATGTAGTAGATCGAGCTTTCATTGTAGGCAGCGGCCGAGCAGGAAAAGTGGAACAGCCGCGTTTCCTTGTCGGGATCGCCGGGCGCTGCATCCTTGTCCTTGTATTTGATCGAAAAAACGGTCGGCTCATCGGCCAGGAACTGCTTGTCGCACTGGTCGCCATAAGTCGCCAGGAAGGCCTTCTTGGCCTGCTCCAGTGCCGTGTCCTTCTTCGGAGGTGGCGGCCCGTCGCCGCAGCTTGGCGGCAACGCCTCCTCGAAATCGGCGGTGGAGGGTTTCAGCGCACCTTTTTCGATGTGGATCGGATCGAAGGGCGGCGCGGCCTGGATCTGGGCATTGACCTGGCGCAGCGTATAGCAGCCGGCAAAGACCTTTTCGCCGCCGGTCTTGTCGGTGGCGCGAATGGCGACAGGGACATTGTAGAAAATGCTGCCGGCAGCGCCTTCGTCTGAAACCGCACCGGTCTCGACCTCGACCTTGTCGGTGCCGTCATAGCCCTTGACGAAACTGTCGAAATCCTTTGCCGGCTTTGTATCGCCGAAATAACCCCAGGCGCGAGCGAATTCATGCCGGTTGATGGCGCTGTAAAGTGAGCGGACGACGGCGTCGGCGCTCGATCGATCATCGACATACGGCGCTTCGGGTGTATCGCCGGCGGCCAGTGCCGTTTGACCTTCTGTGGCAAGGGAGAGAAAGGCAGTCGCTGCGAAAAGGGCGCGTCTCATCGGGAATCTCCGCTCGATGGGGAGATTCTACTATGGCGATTGCGGCAACGTGGTGACGTGGCGCTGGTGGTGCTTGAAGAATCGTGCCTGAAGGCGCTACGTCCATCCGCCGGCGTTCCGGCCGGACAAGGAGATTTGACGTGACGATATCGATGTATGAGGCCTCCGTGCCTGTGTTTTCGGAGAGGCTGAAGGCCCTTTCCACCATACTGGCGGCAGCCGAACAGAATGCGCTTGAGCGCAAGATCGACCCGCAGGTGTTTCTGACCTCCAGGCTGGCGCCAGACATGTTTGCGCTGACCAGGCAGGTGCAGATCGCCACCGACCATGCCAAGGGTGCGCCGTCGCGGCTCGCCGGTCGCGAAGTGCCGAGTTACGAGGACAACGAGGCGAGTTTTGCCGATATCCAGGCGCGCATCACGAAGACGCTGGACCTGCTGGCGACATTTTCAGCCGCCGAGTTCGACGGTTCGGACGACAAGGTGATCGAGTTGAAGCTTGGCGGGCGAGAACGCTCGATGCCTGGGCTGCAGTATCTGCTGCATGTGGCCATGCCCAACTTCTATTTCCACCTCACCACCGCTTACGACATCCTTCGCCACAATGGAGTGCCATTGGGCAAGGCGACGTTCCTCGGCGCGCGCTGAGGACTTGAGGTTTCTGAGATGTCCTGGACCGGTCCGGGACATCTCGCGGCGTATATGTCTAGCGAATGGACATTTCGCGGGCGATGCGCGGGAAGTCAGCGGGCTTGATGCCGATGTCGGCGCGGTCGGCATTGCTCATCGAATGAAGCAGCGCGAGCGCCGAGCGATATCTCAGATGTTCCTGCGGCCGCGGCCGGGCGAACATTTCAGTGAAGAAACCCATGATTCAGGCTCCTGGTTGATTCCTCCACGGCTCCCAATATAGGTGAATCGTGACAATTGTGCAGTGCAGCATTTGCATGCCTGCCATGTCCTGGTGATTATTCCGAGCATAGTTTTGCGAGCGGGTGAAACTTTCCCCGATGCGCACCCTAGGCTGGACGCCGGCACATGATCGGCTTTTCCTCGCCACTCCTGGCGAATTCCGGACTGCATGAAAATGCAGTCCGGCTTTTTGTCTTGGGATGGCAGATGCCCGCCGCGAGGTCTAGGCAACGGCTAAATTCGTTAACATCGGTGGCATGCATTTTTAACGAGCCGGTTCTATGGTCTGACGCTTGGATAGTTGAGCAAGGGGGAGGCTAACATCGCTACTGGCGCCAAGCGGGATTTCGCTTCGTTGCTCGACGACCTCTTCGTCGCTTCCGACAAGGGCGACATGATTGAGGGCGACGGGATTGAGGGCGAAGAGTCCGGCGCTCGTCCATCCATCCCGTTCGACTATCTCTCGGTGGCCGATGAACTCCATTCCGGCCGCATCAAGGTTTCGGGCAGCAGCTTTTCAACCGAATATCGCGAGGCCGGCGCCGATCTGGCGACCGAATTCGCCGCCTTGCTCGAGCATGCCAGACTGGCTCTCGCCGGCGAAGAGCTGAAGCCGGAGGAAAGGCTGCCGCCGATCGATCCGGAATCCATTGCCGTCGAACTTGGTCTCAATCAGCCCAAGCAGGTCGCCGATTTTGGCCGTATGCGCCGCAGCTTCGCCTTCGCCAACCATCCGGACCGTGTCGCTCCGCATCTGCGCCAACGCGCCATGATCCGCATGCAGGTGGCCAATATGCTGATCGACGAGGCCAAGCGCCGCGCGCTTGCCGGCGCTCGCCGCTAAACGCCACTGGTTCACCCAAAAGTCAGCCTGGCGAGGCTTGGAGAGCGCCTCTGCTTTCCCTATAGATGCGGCTTCCTTCCCACGCCCTCACGCGAGCTTTCCCTCCGGAGCAGAATTCCATGCACAAACGCCGTCTCGGTCGGACCGATCTTCTTGTTACCCAGATCTGCCTCGGCACCATGACCTGGGGCCAGCAGAACACCGAGGCCGATGGGCACGCCCAGATGGACCTGGCTTTTTCGCGCGGCGTCAATTTCATCGACACCGCCGAGCTCTACCCGATCCCGCCCAAGGCGGAGACGCAAGGGCGGACCGAGAAGATCATCGGCAGCTGGTTGAAGGCCAACGGCAACCGCGACAAGGTGATCCTGGCCTCCAAAGTCGTTGGTCGCACCGCCAACGGCTGGTTCCGCGGCGACAGGCCGTCGCAACTGGTGCGCGCCGATATCTTTGATGCCATCGACAAATCGCTGACCAAGCTCGGCACCGACTATCTCGAC
Organism: Mesorhizobium sp. P2_A12; assembly: GCF_056405075.1. Taxonomy (NCBI): domain Bacteria; kingdom Pseudomonadati; phylum Pseudomonadota; class Alphaproteobacteria; order Hyphomicrobiales; family Phyllobacteriaceae; genus Mesorhizobium; species Mesorhizobium sp. P2_A12. The sequence continues at coordinate 185,576 of NZ_JBFUCU010000009.1, read as the reverse complement.
CTCTACCAGATCCACTGGCCGGAACGGGACATTCCCTGGGGTGCCAACCCGACGCGCGTCGGCGCGGTACCGCGCCGCGCCGATTCTGCCGGCGCACCAACTGACGAAACGCCGATCGCCGAGACACTCGCCGTGTTCGACGAATTGGTGAAGGTCGGCAAGATCCGCCATTTCGGACTGTCGAACGAAAGTTCGTGGGGCGTGATGCGGTTCCTGGCGGAGGCTGACAAAGGCATCGGTCCCCGCGTCGCGTCGATCCAGAACGCCTACAATCTCGTCAACCGCACCTTCGAGGTGAACCTTGCCGAGGTCTGCGAGCGCGAACAGGTGTCGCTGCTTCCCTATTCGCCACTGGCGCAGGGCTACCTGACCGGCAAATATGACCATGGCGCCCGCCCTCAGGGGTCGCGCACGCAGCTCTTCAACCGCGGCCAGCGCTACGAGACACCCAACGCCGCCGAGGCACAGCTCGAATACAATGAGCTGGCGCGTTCCTTCGGTCTGGAACCGGCGCTGTTTGCCAATGCCTATGTCTCGAGCCGTCCCTTCGTTACCTCGAACATCGTCGGCGCGACCACCCTTGCGCAGCTCGACATGGCGTTGTCCTCGGTCGATGTCGTCTGGACCGAAGAGATGCAGAAGGCGGTGGACGCGATCCATCAGCGCGTCGGCAATCCCTGTCCTTGATAGGGCTCCGGGGCAGAATTATCCAGGAATGACGGAGGGGTGGAGACAATGGCGGATTTTTCGATCGAGGCAGTGCGTGGAAGGTTTCCGGCCCTCTCCCTGACCGACAAGGGGCGGCGGCGCATCTATCTCGACAACCCCGCCGGCACGCAGGTGCCACAGGCAGTCGCGGACGCCGTGTCGCGCTGCCTTCTGACCACCAACGCCAACCTTGGCGGCTATTTCGAAACGACTGTCGCAGCACAGGCCGTCGTCGACGAGGCGCATCAGGCGATGGCCGATTTCCTCGGTGCGGCGAGCCCTGAAGAAATCATCATCGGCGCCAATATGACGACGCTGACCTATCACATGTCGCGCACCCTCGGCCGCACGATGAAGCCCGGCGACGAGATCATCCTCACCCGCATGGACCATGAGGGCAATGTCTCGCCCTGGCTGCAACTGGCCGAGGACCTTGACCTGGTGGTGCGCTGGCTGCCGTTCGACGAAACGAGCTGGCAGGTCGAAGAGGCGACGCTGGCGGGTCTGCTTTCGGAGAAGACCCGGCTGGTCGCGCTGAACTACGCCAGCAACCTGACCGGCTCGATCAACCGGGTGAAGGCGTTGACCGCCATCGCCAGGAATGCCGGCGCCCTGGTCTATGTCGACGCCGTGCAGTTCGCGCCGCATGGCCTGATCGACGTCAGGGATCTCGGTTGCGATTTCCTGATCTGCTCGGCCTACAAATTCTTCGGTCCGCACATGGGCATATTGTGGGGCCGGCGCGATGTCATCGATGGTCTGAAACCCTACAAATGCCGCTGTTCTTCGGATGGCCTGCCGGAGCGGTTCGAACTCGGCACGCCGCAGATCGAGCTGATGGCGGGCCTCACGGCCGCGGTCGACTATCTCTCAGGACTGGGTGCTGCAGCGGGCGAGGTTGGGTCGCGAAGGCAGAAGATAGCCAAGGCGTTCGAGGTGTCGATCGCCTACGAAAACCCGCTGGCGCAAAGGCTGATCGACGGCCTGTCAGACATTTCAGGCCTGACCATCCATGGCATCACCGATCCGAAGCGGCTCGCCGAGCGCGTGCCGACGGTGTCCTTCACCGTCGACGGCATCGTGCCGGAGACGATCGTTCGGCAGATGAACGCCGAAAACATCTTCCTTTGGTCCGGCCACAACTACGCCTGGGAGATCGTCCACCAGCTTGGCATTCCGGCCGAACATGGCGTCGTGCGCATCGGTATCGCGCATTACAACACGGCAGCCGAAATCGACGAGACGCTGGAGAGCGTGCACCGGGTCATCGCCATGCTCAGGCAGCAGCGAACCTGACGCCAGCTTGAAATCATGACTTCTTGCCACCGAAACCGGTGAGGAAGGCCGTCAAATTGTCGCCGAGTTCGTCACAGAGATAGCCGCCTTCCTGGACGATGGCGGTCGGCAGGCCGAGCTTGGCGATGGCCTCGCCAATGCGTGAGAAGCCCGGTGTCGTCACCGAAAGCCCGCCGAACGGGTCGCCCTCGAACGCGTCGAGGCCGAGCGCCACGACCAGCGCGTCCGGCGAAAAGGCGCGGATGCGCTGGAACGCCGCCGCTAGCGCTTCGAGAAACGCCTCATCGGCGGATTTGCGTGGCAGCGGCAGGTTGAAATTGTAGCCAAGGCCCGGGCCTTCGCCGCGCTCGTCGGCATGGCCCCAGAAGAACGGATAGAAGCGCACCGGATCGGCATGCAGCGAGACGGTGAGCACATCCGGCCGCGCATAGAAGATGCCTTGCGTGCCATTGCCGTGGTGCAGGTCGACATCGAGGATCGCCACGCGCGCAGCCTGCTTGCGCAGAACCTGAGCTGCAACGGCCGAATTGTTGATGAAGCAAAAGCCGCCGGCGACGTCGGCAAAGGCATGGTGGCCGGGCGGGCGGCACAGCGCGTAGGCGGCCGGCGCGCCTGATATCACGGCTTCGGCGGCTTCGACGGCGCTCCACGCACTCCAAAGCGCGCTCTGCCATGTCTCGCCCGAGATCGGGCAAGCGGTGTCGGCCATATGATAGCCAGCCTGGCCGACAGCCGAGGCCGGATAGCTGCCCGACCGCGCGATCGGGTGGATGTTGGGGATCACTTCGGCCGAAGCGCCCTCGATGCGCTGCCAGCGCTCGAAAATGTGCTCGAGGAAGTCGAGATATTCCGGCGTGTGCACCGCCGCGACCGGGCCGAGCCCGTGATTGCGCGGTCGCTCGATCGCGCAGCCGGCAGAGATGGCGCCGGCTAACAATCGTTCGACCCGTTCAGGCGTCTCAGGATTGGGCTTCGCGGCACCGCTCGAAAGGAAGGCCTTGGGGTCGTGGCGCTTCTGTTCCTCGGCATAGAAGGCTTTCATTCCTGCTCCCCATTCTGCGGCGCGTCGGCAAAGGCAAAAAAGGCATCGCCGATGATCTTCTGCGTCTGCTCGTAGCTCGACCAGGCGATGCCCAGCCTTTCATAAAATGCCTTGGCGCCCTCATTGTCGGTGTCGACGGACAACCGCAGATAGACGCCGCCTTCTTTCCGGCACTGTGCCGCGACGTGCCGCAGCAGCAACTCGCCGATCTTGCGGCCGCGAAACCGGTCCTCGACATAGAGGTCCTGCACATAGACGCCAGGCCGCCCCATCCAGGTCGAAAAGATCGGGAAATGCAGGCACAGGCCGGCGAATTCGCCACCCACTTCGGCAATAAGGGTGGAAAAGGCGGGTTTTTCGCCAAAGCCGTAGGTTCTGAGATCGTCTGCCGTCGAGATGATCTCCTCCGGCGCGCCGATGTGTGTCCCGAGTTTCAGGATCGCCGCATGGATGGTGTCGACGTCGTCGATGCAGCCGGGCCGGATAACGGTGTCGGTGGTCCTGGCTTGGCTTTTCTCTGGCATGGCTCAGGTCGCGGCACCGGCCGAGCCCGGCCTGGTCAGCAGGTCATCAAGCTCGTCAATGCCGTCTTCCGAAAAGACGCGAATGCCGTTCGCTTCCAGCAGCGCGGTGGTCGTGCCCTGGCCAGCCAGCCGGTTACCCCTGAAACTCCCGTCATAGATGAAACTGCTACCGCAGGACGGGCTGCCGTCGGTAAGAACCGCATACCGGCACCCTGTTTCTCGGGCGAGATCAAGTGCAAGCTGCCCGGCTTCGAGATAGAGTGCGGTCACATCGCTTCCTGTTTGCTCGACCACTCGGCCTTGGCCGTGAAGCACTGCGCGGCCGTCGCCTGTGCCTCGAATTTCCGCCGGAGGACGTGGCGTGGAGAAGCCTGCGGCTACCTCCGGGCAGATCTGTACGATCCGCCCCTCTGCCTGCCATCGCGCAAGAGTGGGATGGTCGTTGAGCCGGTAGGAACCGTTGTAGCGAACCTTGCTGCCGAGCAGACAGGCTGAAACGAGAACCCTTTCCATATCAGCGCCCTCCCTTTGCCACTAGACCTCCAGTACCCCTAGAACGCCACCAGGTCGCCACCCTTGAGCGCCAGCATGTCGCGCGCTTCGGTGGGTGTGGCAACTTCCAGCGACAGCCCATCGAGAATGCCACGGATGCGGCGCACCTGATCGGCATTGGACTTCGCCAGTTGGCGGCCGTCATAAAGGCTGTCCTCCAGTCCGACACGAACATTGCCGCCCATCGCCGCGGCGATCGAGATCAGCGCCATCTGGTTGCGGCCGGCGGCCAGCACCGAGAACTGATAGCTGTCGCCGAACAGCTTGTCGGCGATCCGCTTCATGTGGACAAGGTTGTCCGGGTCGGCGCCGATGCCGCCCAGTATGCCCAGCACGAACTGGATGAACAGCGGTCCCGACACCAGCCCGCGGTCGCGGAAATGTGCCAGCGAATAGAGGTGGCCGACATCGTAGCACTCGAATTCGAAGCGCGTGCCGCAGCCCTTGCCCAACCTCTCAAGCACGCCCTCCATGTCGGCGAAGGTGTTCTTGAAGATGGTGTCGCGCGTGGCTTCGAGCAGCTTCGGCTCCCATTCGTGCTGCCACTCCCTCGGCTTGCCAAGCATGGGAAACAGCGCGAAGTTCATCGAGCCCATGTTGAGCGAACACATTTCGGGTTCGGCCCGCAGCGGCGCCGCCAGCCGCTGGTCGAGTGTCATCAGCGACGAGCCGCCGGTGGTGATGTTGATCACCGCGTCGGTCGCCTGCTTGATGCGCGGCAGGAACTGCATGAACACGTCCGGATCGGCGGTTGGCCGCCCATCCCTGGGATCGCGGGCATGCAGGTGCAGGATCGAGGCCCCGGCTTCGGCGGCCGCAATCGCGTCGGTGGCGATCTGGTCCGGCGTCACCGGCAGATAGGGCGACATCGACGGCGTGTGCACCGAGCCTGTTATGGCGCAGGTGATGATGACTTTTCGCGGCGCCATCTTTGTCCCTCAGCCTTCGACCGGCAGGTCGAGTTCGACGGCCAGAACCTCCAGCGAGTCGCCGATGATGGCGACGATCTCGCCGACCTGTTCCCTGGTGACGATCATCGGCGGCGCGACCATGAAATTGTCGCCGTCGACGCCGCCCTTGACCCTGCGGCCATAGATGATCAGCCCGCGCTCATAGGCAAGGTCGAGCAGCCGCTGCGTGGCCTTCTTGTTCTGGTCGATCGGCCGTAGAGTCTCGGGATCGGCTACCATCTCCGCGCCGGTGAGCAGGCCCTTGCCGCGCACGTCGGCGATGAACGGAAACCGCTTCGCCAACCCCTTCAGCCCGTCCATCAGCACATTGCCCATTGCAGCCGTATTGGCGATCAGGTCGAGCCGGTCCATTTCGCCGAGCACGGCAAGGCCGGCGGCGCAGGCCAGCGGATTGCCGGCATAGGTGTGGCCGTGCTGGAAGCCGCCGGAGGCGAGCAGCGGCTGCACCAGCCGCATGGGTGCGGCCAGTGCGCCGAGCGGCGCATAGCCCGAACCCAGGCCCTTCGACAGCGCGACGAGGTCGGGCTTGCAGTTCCAGTGATCGCCGCCGAGGAATTTGCCGGTGCGGCCGGCGCCGCTCATCACTTCGTCATGGATGAGCAGGATGCCGTAGCGGTCGCAGATCTCGCGGATGCGCGCATAATAGCTGTCCGGCGCCACCAGGGCAGCGGTCGCCGCACCACCGATCGGCTCCATGATGAAGGCCACCACGCTCTCCGGGCCTTCGGCCAGGATCTTCTCCTCCAGCATGTCGGCATAACGGATGCCGCGCTGTTCCATCGAAAGGTTGTCGCGGTCGCGCCAGGCTGTCGGCGCCGGCACGGTCGGCATCACCCGCATCATCGGCTCAAAAGTTTCGGCCAACGCGTCGTCGCCGGTAATCGAGAGCGAACCCAGCGTACCGCCATGATAGGAGGGGAAGCGCGTGATCACTTTCCAGCGGCTGGCCTGGCCGGTGGCAACCGCCCACTGCCGCGCCAGTTTGATGCAGGATTCCGTCGCTTCCGAGCCGCCCGAGACGAAGAAAATGCGGTCCATGCCCTCGGGCAGCTTGCCGGCGAGTTCCCTCGCCAGCTCTTCGGCCGGCTCGTTTTCGAAATGCAGCCGATAGGCAAAGGTGGCGCGGTCCATCTGCCGTTTCATGGCGTCGAGCACATTGCGGTTGGAATGGCCGATATTGGCGACCATCGGGCCGCTCGATCCGTCGATGAAGCGGCGGCCGTCTTGCGTCCAGATGTAGATGCCCTCGGCGCGGTCGACCAATGGCCGGCGCAGGCTGGACAGATAGAACAGATGCGATTCTCGTCGGGCGTCGGTGTCTTGGGCGGCGGTCTGGACTTTCGACATGTCAGGACTTTCTGAGGTAACGATCGAGGACATTCTTGGTGACGCGTTCGACCATCGGGTCTTGTCTCAGCAGGCCGGCGACCCATTCGCAGCTTCCGGCGTGGAACACCTCGCCCTTGCCGCGCGGGAAATTGACGATCATGCCGTTGCCGCGTTTGACCTTTTCCAGATTGGCGTCGCTCGCTTCGCCGAACAGCGTTTCGGCGGTGAAGCGGCCATCCTCGTCGGTAAGGAACTGGTCCTCGATCGGGATGTCGGCGCTTTCCTCGACCTGGGATGCCATGCCGACGGCGAGAACCTGCAACCCGTCCGGCGCACCGCTGGTCGCGGTGGGGTAGGGCAGGCCGCCGCGTATCTCAAAGTCGAGCCCGTCGACCTCATAGCCATAGACATGGCTGTCGGCGCCCAGCAGGTCGCCATAATAGATGCCGGTGCCGGCAAAGGCCCAGTGCTCGGGCCGGTAGACCGGAAAACCACGCACGCCACGCGGCGCGCAGCCACCCCAGCCGGCATAGACGCCGCGCGTCGCGTTGAGCCCGAAGGTCGCCGAACCCGGCCGGCCGATTTCCGGCGCTTCCCAGGAATTGGTGGCGCGGGTGACGTCGCCGCCGCGGAGATAGGCGGGGTCTTCGGCACGCGCGCGGTATTTGTAGCAGACCTGCCGGCGGCCCTCGTCCTCCAGCCGCGTCTGCCACATGAAATTGCCGGCAAAGCGCGCCGCATGGCCGCCGCGCTCGACATAGTCGTCGACCGCATCGCGCATTTCCCAGGTCCAGTATTCGTCATGGCCGACGAAGACGGCACAGTCGTAGCCGTCGAGAATCTCGGGCGAGAAATGCAGATCGTGCTGGCTGACGAGGTCGACGCCATAGCCGGCCCGTTCGGCAAAGCGGAAGAAATGGCTGTCGTAGCTAGCCCAGCCGGACGAGGCGTACTTCTTCGAATGACCGGTGGCGAGCGCCCATTCCATGTGCGGATAGCGCGGCACCGTCCTTGGCGGTACAGCGACTTCCAGCGGCACGCGCGGCGCATCTTTCGGCAGCACGACGAAACCGCGGCACCACGGGCGTTGCGTCGACACGATGGGCGAATACTGGTTGCGGTCCGGCCCGGTAATGCCCTGATAGTGGTTGGAGCCGCCCCAGGTGTTGTAGGCGAGCCATGTGCCCGTCGCCGCCACGTGCAGCACGCGGCCGGGCTTCTCGCCGGGCTGCGGGCTGACGATGAAGAGATGATGGCAATGGATCGGCTTGCCGTCGCGGCCGTCCGCTTCAAGCGTCACGCGATAGGCGCCGGACGGCCAGTCTGCTCCGACGTGGAATTCAAACGAGGCCTCCCAGCCACAGCCCTCGGCCGAGCATTGGTCGGGTGTGTCCTGCCAGCGAGCGGCGATGCCCGATTTCTCGAACACTTTCGTCTCGGTGCCGCCGTCGCGGACGATCGCCATCTTGAATGCCGGAGCCGTCGAACTGACATGCAACGCCACCGTCTCGCCGGCGCGATAGGAAAACCGGTCGCTGTAGCACCAGATTTCGCCGCGCGCGCCATCCATCTCAGGCCATTCATAGTAGTGGCCGCGTACCGCGTGGCGGCGCTGCTCCGGCGTCAGTCCGAAATCGGGGAATTCGGTCGGAAGGTTGATCATGAAGCCCTGAAGTTTCAAAGGCGCCATTTCGGCGATCTGGCGGTCAAGCGTCAAATGGAAACCATCGGGCCAGCATTCGTTAGCCGCGCCCTTGGCCCCTGTGGCCAAAAAGACTATCTCCACAAGGGGCGGCGTTCTCCGCCACCGGAGGCGGCATGCTCGGAATCCAGAAGGTCAAGGTCGACGACATCTACGTGCCGGCAGCGCGCAAGAAGACGTTGCATCCCGAGACCGTCCGGCATCTGGCCGAGGACATCCTGGAGAACGGCATGAAAACACCGATCCAGGTCCGCCATGACGGCAAGCGCCATATCCTGGTCGAAGGCCTGCATCGGCTGGAAGCGGCCAAATGGCTCGGCGAGACCGAGATCGACGCCTATCTGGTGCAAGCCAAGCGCCACTGACGCTCCCTTTCGTTCCTGATCTCTGTTCGCCGGACGCATTCTCCAGAATTTTTCCCTGGTCGGAATTTTTGCTGGGCCAAATTTTTCGCGGGCGATGTCGACTTGCACGTCATCCGTTCGTCCTAGGGACGGAAGCCAGATCAAACCACGCAAGGACACCCTCATGACCACCAAGCTCGACATCGCCCCCGCCAACGACCGCGAACTGGTTCTGGCCCGCATCATCGATGCGCCGCGCGAGAACGTCTATCGCTGCTGGACAGACCCGAAACTGGTGACGCAGTGGTTCTCGCCAAAGCCGTGGACGACGCCCCGCGCCGAGATGGATGTGCGCACCGGCGGCCCGAGCCTCGTTGTCATGGCCGACCCCGACGGCAAGGAATTCCCCAACGCCGGCGTTTTCCTCGAAGTCGTTCCCGGCAAGAAGATCGTCTTTACCGACGCCTACACAAAGGCATGGGAGCCGTCGGAAAAGCCGTTCATGACAGTCGTGCTGACTTTCGAGGACGAGGGCAGTGGCAAGACCCGCTACATTGCACGGGTCAGGCACTGGAGTGCCGCCGACCGCGAGCAGCACGAGAAAATGGGCTTCCACGACGGCTGGGGCCAGTGCACCGACCAGCTCGAAGAGCTCGCCAGGACGCTTTGATACCGGCAGGACGAGAGGAGATCGATATGTCCAAAACCTTGCTATTCGCCATTCTTGCTTCGGCTGCAGCGTTTCTTGCTTCGCCGGGCGCCACCAATGCAGAGGAGGCAAAACCTGCCATGACGACCGCAACGAACGCACTACCGAAGCCGGAAAAGTCCGGACTGCTGCCGATCAACGGCCTGAACTACTATTACGCGGTCTACGGCAAAGGCGAGCCGCTGCTTCTGCTGCACGGCGGTCTTGGCACCACTGACATGTTTGCGCCGATCCTGCCCAAGCTTGCCGAGAACCGCACCATCATCGGCGTCGACCTGCAAGGTCATGGCCGCACGGCACTCGGCGATCGGCCATTCACCCTGGAGGCGATCGGTGACGACATGGCTGATATCGTCAAGGCGCTCGGCTACGACAAGGTTGATGTCATGGGGTATTCGCTGGGCGGCGGCGTCGCCTTCCGCATGGCGGTCCAGCATCCTGAAACGGTGCGCCGCCTTGTGCTGGTTTCGACCGGCTATGCCGCGGACGGTTTCTACGGCGAGATGCGCGGCCAGCAGGCGCAAGTCAGCGCGGCGGCGGCCGTGTTCATGAACGACACGCCGATGTACAAATCCTACGTCGCGGTGGCGCCGCATCCCGAGGACTTCCCTAAGCTCCTCGACACGCTGGGCAACTTCATGCGTCAGAACTACGATTACTCCGCGGACGTCGCCAAGCTGAAGATGCCGGTCATGCTGGCCTATGGCGACAGCGACATGTACAAGCCCGAGCATGAGATCAAGTTCTACCAGATGCTCGGTGGCGGGCTGAAGGACGCCGGCTGGATGCGCGAGAACCTGTCGCAGAACCGCCTGGCCATTCTACCCAACCGCACTCATTACGACGTCTTCTTCGCCCCCGAACTGACCGCTGCCGCACTGCCGTTTCTCAACGGCGAGACCAAGGTGAAGACCTGGGACGAGGTCGTCAGCGAAACCGAATAACCCCCTATCGTTCCCACCGGCCGTCGATCGAGGTGGCCGGTGGTTTTGTTTACGAGGCTTTGGCGCGGCGCGGCTGCCTGAGATGCTTGATGCCGCTCATCTCAACGAAATTCGTCGCCGACTCCCAGAGGTAGTCGCCATACAGGAACGGCTCGAAGGGCTCAGCACCCTTCAACGGCAGCGGCGCGATCTCCGCGTCGACGCGTGGCTCGTAGAAGAACGGGATCGAGCAGCGCGCCGTCTTCGGCGCGATCACCCGGTGTCGCGTCGCGCGGACGCGTTCGCCGGTCCAGCGCTCCAGCAACTGGCCAAAATTGACCGCCAGCGTGCCGTTGGCCGGCGGCACGTCGATCCATTCGCCGGCGAGGTTCTTTGCCTGCAAGCCCTCGACGCCGTCCTGCGCCAGCAAAGTGACGAAGCCTGAATCGGCATGCTCGCGGCCGATGATGGTGCGGGTCTCACCCTTGTGCACCACCGAAAACTCCGGTCCGCTGGTATCGACGCCGGCATTGGCGTCACGCAGGGGGTAACGGATCAGCCGCAGCGTCGAGATGCCGCCTTCGAAATAGGCATCGAACATTGTTTCCGGCAAGCCAAGCCCGCGGGCGATCGACCGCATCAGCGCGTTGCCCACCGTCTCCATCGTGCGGTAGTAGTCGGCTGCCGCCGCGCGCCAGCCGGGCAGGGCCTCTTCGGCCGGTAAGGGTGTCGGCTCGCACAACGGATCTTCGGAAAGCGAGGCATCGGCCGCTTCGACCAGACCCGGATTGGCAAGGTCCGGTCCCATGTCGATGCCTTCCTTGTAGGAAACGGCTGCCGGCTGCAGCGGGAACCAGCCGCGATAGACGTTCTTTTTGCTGCGGTCGAAATTCCAGCGCAGCAATTTCTGCTTCTCCGCGTCGGGAAGCGCAAAGACGCGCAGCAATTGCGCCCTTCTTTCCGGCGTCAGCCAGTCATCGCCGGGAAAGTCTCGGACTGCCATGAAGCCGATCCCCGAAGCTGCGGCCATGATCCTGGCGTCGGTGCGGTCACGGGCCGGCGAGGACGGCCCGAACAGATCTGCAATGCCGATGGTTTCGATGTCCAGTGTCATGGCTTCGGGTCCACTGCATCACGATAAGCGATGGCGTTGTATCAAAGCTTTTCAATTGACCCAATCGGGTTGGCCATTACCCTGCCGCTTGTTCTCTCAAGGATCCGAGCGATGGCAAGATACCAAGGCGGATGCCTGTGCAAGGCGGTGCGCTATCACACTGAGGCAGCCCCCATCAACGAACGCATCTGCCACTGCCGGCTGTGCCAGAAGGTGATTGGCGCCGCCTTCAACGCACGCGTGCTGTTTCGCATCGATGAAGTGACGATCGAGGGGCCGCTGGCGACGGTGAACACGTCGCCGGACCTCAAACGCGGCTTTTGCCCAAGCTGCGGCACGACGATGTTCTCCCGGCGCGATTCCGCCGGCATCATCGGCATCACCACCGGTTCGCTAGACGATCCCACGGTCTTCAAGCCGCAAATGCATATTTTCACGGCCTCGAAGCAGCCCTGGGTGATGCTCGACGATGGCCTGCCTCAGTATGAGGGCGCACCGCCGCCAGGCTAAAGCGCATCGGCCGGGTCCCCGCTGCTGCGCAGCGTCCCGGCGTTCGCCGGCCTTTCATCGTGCCACTGGCACGATGAATTCGCTTGCGCGAACCGGCTGCTCACCATGACAAAAATTTAATCGAAAGAGACACGAGATAGCCGGCAAAGCGTCATTGGCGGGCCATCATTGGCTCCCTATTTATGGGGCGCGGGTACGGCATTCGAGGAGACGACGGATGAACGACAGCATCAGCACCCTGGACGAGCTTTTGAGCGATCCGATGGTCCTGCTTGTGATGGAGCGCGATCGTGTGCGCCCCGAACAGGTGCGCATCCTGCTCGAACGGGTTCGCCGGCCTTCCGTCGACGAGCCCGTATTGCCGCCAGCCCATATGGTGGCCAAAAGCTGTTTCCAGCAATGGCTGCTGAGTTAGGTGCCGTCAGTTGGAGCTGGCCGGCAAATAGCTGTAATGGCTACGGAAATAGGCGATTCTGAAGCCCAGGCGTGCATAGTTGCGATAGGCAGGGCCGTCGCGCTCCTCGTGCGGCGCCTCGATGTCGGCGACGAACAGTTTCGCGCCGGCCGCAATCCCGTCGCGCACCAGCGCTTCCCCAAGCACCGCGTCGAGATCGAAGCTCGGCGCCATGATGCCGGGCACCGGCGCGTCGATGCCGCTCCAGGCCGCGCCGTCGGGCCCGATGAACAGCGAGCGCACCGCCACCACCGCGCCGTCCCGCTTGGCCATGTAGTGATGCCAGCCCTTCCGGTCGACCAGAGCCATCAGCCAAGGTGAAGTGGGCAGCCGGTAGCGGCTGTCGATGAAGCCGGCCCATTCGCTTGCCGATGCCTTCGTCACACGTTCGACTAGAACCCCGTCAGCCATGAAGAGCGGCTCTGATGCCAGCGGTTCCGCCCCGCGATAAATCCGTTCCCAGCCGCCCTGGCGCTGCAGGCCGCGCGCCTCGAGCCAGCATCTGAGGCGCGATGGTTCAGTGTGCGGATTGACATAGAACCAGGGCCGCGAAATGCCGGCGGCGCGGTAATGCGCCAGCAGCGCGTCGAGCTGGCTTTCGGTGGCCGGACTGTCGACGCCGAAATTCTTCACGCAGTTGAAATGGATGAACGGGATCGTCGTGCAGGTGGTCCAGGCGAGGCCGCCTTCTTCCGCTATCGAAAGGCCGTGACTTGCGGCGAAATCGGCAGGCGCGGTGGCATAGAGGTCTAGCCAGGCACTCACCTCGGCGTGCTCGATAATACGGCTGCGGTCGTGCGAGACGTCCTCGATCGCGATGCCAGGCGGGTACGGTTCGGGCAGGGGCTGCAATTCTGACAGGGCGGTCTGCATAGCTCTCCTCCGTCATTTGCCTTACAGTGTAAGATTAGCGTATTTTAATATAACCGCATGGCTTGTCAAGCGGCGCCTTACAAATCCGTAAATTGGATTCCGGGGATCGCCAGACTATGGCTCGGCGGGGATCGCCCCTCACGATTGTTCGACAGAAAGGCTCGATATGGCAGACATCTGCACCCAAGGCGTCGACACCGGCTTTGTCGGGCTGGGATTCGCCAAGGTGGCGTTCCTCGGCCTAGTGCAAGGCATCACCGAATTGCTGCCGATCTCCTCGACCGCCCATATGCGCATCGTTCCGGCCGTGCTCGGCTGGCAGGATCCGGGTTCCGCCTTCTCCGCCGCCATGCAGCTTGCGGCATTGGCCGCGGTGGTCAGCTATTTCTGGAGCGATGTCAGGGATATCCTGTTTGGTTCGCTCGAGGCGCTGACGCGGCGCTATTTCGCCGACCGGCATTTCCGGCTGGCGCTGTGGATCGTGCTGGCGACGATCCCGATCGTCATCGCCGGTGTGGCGCTGTCGGGCATGCTCAACGCCTGCAATTCGCCGCTGCGCAGCCTGACGGTGATCGGTTGGGCTTGCATCGCCATGGCGGTCCTTCTGGCGCTGGCCGAGATTTTTGCCAGTCACCGGCGCACCGTCGGCGAGGCATCGCTGACCGACGCGCTGCTCGTCGGCGTCGCCCAGATCGGCGCGCTGATTCCAGGCGTCTCTCGTTCCGGCTCGACCCTGACGGCCGCGCTCGGGCTCGGCTTCAAGCGGGCCGAGGCGGCGCGTTTCTCGTTCCTGCTCGGGCTGCCCGCGATTGCACTGGCCGGCCTCAAGGAGCTTTGGGAACTGCACAAGGTCCATCTCGACGCGCATGGCTGGTCGGTTCTCATCGTCGGACTGGTCGTCGCCTCGGTTTCCGCCTTCTTCGCCATATGGGGCCTGATGCGCGTGCTGGAGCGTTTTTCGGCCTGGCCGTTCGTCATCTATCGCGGCCTGCTTGGCGTCGTCCTGCTGCTATGCGTGGCGATGGGATGGCTTGCCTAGGGCACTTTCACAGTATCGCTTGAAACGGGCTATATCCCTACCGGATCCTCCTGAACTTCGATTCCGGTACACGCATGGATTTTTTGACCCTCCTGCAATCGCTGCCGCTGCTGCTGGCGCTCGCCAAGGGCGCGCTGCCGTCGGTGGCGGCGCTCGGCATCGGATTTGGCCAATGGGTCGCTTCGCTGCCGCCATGTCGTGACGTCGCCTTTGAGGCGACCAGCTACCTCGTCTGCGAGGTCGACCCGAAACGGTATTCGATCGAACTGTTCTGGAAGGATCCGACGGGCAAGCCGTTTCAGTCGCTGCACAATCTCAATGCCTCGGAGCAGGCGGCCGGGCGCACCATGCTGTTTGCCATCAATGCCGGCATGTATCACCCGGACCTCGATCCGGTCGGTCTGTATGTCGAACGCGGCAACGAAATGGCATCGGTGAAGACGGGATCGGGAAGCGGCAATTTTTCCCTGCAGCCGAACGGCATTTTCTACATGAGCAACGGCAAGGCCACGGTCCGCGCCACCAGGGACTTCCTGAAAAAGCGACCGCCGCTCGACTATGCGACGCAATCCGGGCCGATGCTGGTGATCGACGGCAAGCTGCATCCGAAATTCCAGGCCGACAGCACCTCGCGCAAGACGCGCGACGGCGTCGGCGTGCGGAAGGACGGCGTCGCCGTCTTTGCCATTTCGAACGGCACGGTGACCTTCCATGCCTTCGCCCGTCTTTTCCGCGACGCACTCGGCTGCGACAACGCGCTTTTCCTCGACGGCACGATATCGAGCCTGTTCGCGCCGGCCATCGGCCGCAACGACGACTACTGGAATCTCGGGCCGATGATCGGCGTCTTCAGGAAATCCTAGCGGCTTTGCCACCCCGCTTGCCGCCGATCAGCTGCACCAGGAGCCAGATTTCGCGGCCTGGCACGCTCGAAAAAAACTTGATTCAAACTTTATTGGTAATTTCTCGTTCATAACTCGATCTGGTTTGTCCGTCGGCTGTCGTTTTGCCCTCGGTCTGTTGTGTTTTGAGTACAGGTCCAGATGCGGATTCCGGGCGTCATCAGTTTCTTGGTCGCATCGCTATGCCTTGCCGGCTGTACCTCAACGGCCGGCGTCGACGCGCTGGATTTGCAGAAACCGTCGAACGAAACCACCAGTTCCGTGATACGGCCGCCCGCGCCGATCGCCGCGGCTCCGAAGGCGATGGCCAGGAGCGCGCCGAGGGCCGAAAGGGCACCCGAGCCTGACAATGGTCTGCCTGACAATGGTCTGGAAGACGACAATGCTGCCGCCGAAAATACTCGGCCTTTCGGCCTGGCGGAAGAAGAGACAGTGTCATTCCCGGCGCCTGAACTGCCCGACAGCGCCGAGCCGCCGGTCGAGCCGGCTGCGCTCGTGTCGCCGCCGAGGCTGTTGAGCCGCGCGGCACCGCCCATGCTGGCCGGGCCGGTCACCCGATACGGCTTTCGCGACGCCAAGCCGATCAATTTCGGCCGGTCCTCGCCCCGGCATCTTGCCGTGCATGGCGTCGACGTCTCTCGCTGGCAAGGCAACGTCAATTGGGAAAAGCTGCGCGCGCAGGGCGCCAACTTCGCCTACATCAAGGCGACCGATGGCGGCGACCATCTTGATCTGATGTTCATGAGGAACTGGCGCAATGCGGACGCCGCCGGCCTGAAGCGTGGCGCCTATCACTTCTTCTACTGGTGCCGCACCGCGGGCGAGCAGGCCGACTGGTTCATCCGCAACGTGCCCAAGATGGATGGCGCGCTGCCGCCGGTGATCGACGTCGAATGGAACGGCGAATCCAGCTGCAAGCGGCGGCCGTCGCGCGAAAAGGTGCTGGAGAAGATGCAGGTGTTCATGGACAAGCTGGAGCGCCATTACGGCCAGCGGCCCATCATTTACACAGCGCCTGATTTCTACCGCGACAATCTCCGGGGCGAATTCCTCGATTATCCGTTCTGGCTGCGCGCGGTGGCGCGGCATCCGTCGAAGGTCTACCCCGACCGCAAATGGCTGTTCTGGCAGTATTCCGGCTCCGGCCTGTCGCATGGTGTCACCGGCCGCATCGACCTCAACGTCTTCCACGGCGACGAACGGCAATGGCGCGCCTGGGCCGGCGGACGGATTTCCGTCGCCGACGCTGACTGAGGCAGCCTATCAGGCCCGGCGTACTTCGCGCTGGCGTATGTCAGCCGTCTGGGTCAGCACCCAGTCCCGGAACACCTTGATCTTCGGCGTGTTGCGGCGGCTTTCCAGGTGCACCAGCCAATAGCCGTCGCCATCAGATCCCAGCACTTCAAATGGCTGTATCAACTGGCCCTTTGCCAGCAGGGCGCTGTAGATGTTGCGGGTGAGGATCGCGGCGCCCTGATCGGTCAGCGCCGCCATTGCATCGTAAGCCTGCGAACCCAGGTTCGGTCCCGCGATGACGCGATCGGGCTTGAAGGATACGCCGGCTGCTTCGAACCAGATTTTCCACCAGGGATCGTCGGCACAGCACAACGCCACCTTGTAGAGGTCCTCGGGGTGGCGAATGCCGCCCACGCTCTCGGCCAGTTTCGGGCTGAGCATTGGCGTATAGTCCGCCTTGAACAGATAGTGGGCTGTCAGGCCGGGCCATTTTCCGGTGCCGGTTCTGATCCCGATATCCATGTCCTCGCGTGTGAAATCGACCAACCGGGACGATGTATTCACCTTCACGGCGAGATCGGGATGCATCAGCTGGAATGTTCCAAGCCACACGGCCAGCCAGTTCGATGCGAATGTTTCCGAGGTTGTGACGGACAGCACGCCAGTCGCTCCACCCTTTGTGGCGACCCACGCGTCGGCCAGGGCCGAGAATGCGCCCGTTGCGTGCGGCGCCAATTGCTGTCCAGCTTCGGTCAAGGCGATTTGCCTTGTTTTTCTTATGAAAAGCGGCGTTCCGGCGCGCTCTTCCAGCACCTTGATCTGATAGCTGGCCGCAGACTGTGTCATGCCGAGTTCCTCGGCCGCCTTGGTGAAACTGCCCAGCCGCGCCGCGGCTTCAAAGACGCGAATGGCGCCCAGTGGTGGTAGCTCCCAACTCATGACGCATCAATCCTCCTGATGCATAGTACGCGACGTTCGATTGGAAGCCAAGGCCGCGACCAGGCATACTCCGGTCATCAACTCAAACCCGAAAGGACACGGCAATGACCCTCTACAACACACTTCGTCGTCCGGTGCTCGACCTCTTCACCGCTCCGTTCAGACCCCGCACGCGCGGCCTGCTCGACCAGCGTGCGCTGTCAGATCATTTCCTGCGCGATATCGGCATGCTCGACGGACACGCTTCTGCCGGCAGCACCCGCTGACTTGCGTGCCCCGCCGACTTGCGTGCCCCACTGACTGGCGTGCATTGACTGGTGCAAATGGGAGGAAAAGATGAGCGTATCTGCGGAGGCCTTGGCGAAGAGCCGTCAGACGATCTCCTCCTACGAGGATTATGCGGAACAGTATGATGCAATCGTGCGGCATGTTCCCAACCCAAGAGAGCAGGCAGCGCTAAGGCGCCTCGTGGCGATCGCCGGCACAGGCGGCCAGATTCTGGAAGTCGGGTCGGGAGCGGGATACGACGCCGACTTTCTGGAGACCTTGGGCGCTAGGGTTCGGCGCACCGACGCGGCAAGGCGGTTTCTTGAGCTGCAGGCCGCGCGCGGCAAGCACGGTGAACTGCTCGATCTCATCACCGATGATCTCGGCGGCCCCTACGACGCGGTTTTGGCCCTGTGCGTCCTGATCCATGTGCCTCGCGATCAGACCGACCAGGTCCTAGCCAAGATAGCCGGGTCGCTGCGGCCAGGCGGCGCCTTCCTCGTGTCGATGCGCAAAGGCGATGGCGAGACGGGCGGCGAATATCACACGGTCTATTGGCGCAGGGGCGACTTCGCGGCCCGCATCGAAAACGCCGGGCTGGTCCTTATCAGGGACGATTTCAACATTGGCCGCAACAGCGAGGAATGGAACACCTTCCTGGCTGTGAGGCCTTCATGAACGGATCTTTTTCCTTCTCCCACAAAGGGGAGAAGGAGACGGGCGAGCGTTACGCCCCGTCGCTCATCTCTCGACTTTGCGAATAAGCGAGACATTGCCGCCGCAGTGCTGTCTAGTGCCTGTTCCTGCACTCCGGGGGGATCAGGGTGGAGCTGGAACTCAAATTTCTGCTTGTCGGCTTTGCCTGCGCGGTCTCCGGCATGCTGTCGCTCATCACCTTTGTGAAATGGCGCGAGGTGCAGACCCTCAGCCGCTGGTTGCCGACGCCGGGAAAGATCATCTCGTCACGCGTCGAGGCGCGTGAGGTCAGAAGCTCGGGCGCTGGCTCGGACAGCACCGATACCACGGAGATGCGCAATTTCCCGGCCATCACCTTCGAATACAAAGTCGGCGGCAAGAAATTTCAAAGCTCGCGCTACAGCGTGAAGGAGAATTTGGGGAACTTTGAAGTCCCCGAAGCCCTTGCGCAGTTTCCCCGCGGCGCGGAGGTGACCGTCTTCTACAATCCAGCCGACCCGAGCAAAGCCGTAATCGAGCGCACCATGCCGGATGGTGCCTTCAAGTTCATGGTCCAGCTCTCGGCCGGTTTGGTGATCGGCACGGCGGTTCTGGTGTTTTCCGTCGGCGGCGTGCTCGAGGCGATCCGGCCGCATCTGCCCAAACCGCAAAACCTCGGTGCCGCGGCATTGGTGCTGTTCATGGGCCTGTTCGCCCTGCGCATGGGCTTTGCCCAGAAGTCGCTTGCCGAGCAGGCGGCAAAATGGCCGATCGCCGCCGGCCGCATCGATGCGTCAGGTCTGCAGGCGCTGCGAAGCCATTCAAGCTATCAACGCTGGCGCACCGTTTTCAAATCTCGCATCGTCTACAGCTATGGCGTCGCCGGCCAGCGCTACAGCGCCGACCGCGTCACCTTCGGCGCCACGGTCACGGCTTCGCTGCCCGGCCTCGTCGGCGGCCAGGCGCGTCGCTATGTCGAGGGCAGCAAGGTCGACGTGCACTATGATCCCGCCAACCCCGGCTCGGCCGTGCTCGAATGCCGGGTGCGCGGGCTCTGGCTGCTGTGGGTCTGTTCGGCAGGATTTCTTGGCGGCGCTGTCTTTCTGGTCGGGCTGGTGTGAGGACAGGTTTTTGGCTCTCACAACGCTTTCCCAGAGACATTTGATGATCATCCGCAAACTGGCCTTCGTGTTCCTCGGCCTGCTCGGCCCGCCGCAGACTGCGAGCGCCGGGGAATGCCTGCTGAGCCATGCCACCTATCGGGAACCGCGCTCGGGCGCGGTCATGCAATTTCGGCCGCTCGCCAATGAACCGGCTGCGCTGACGGCCGAGGTGTTTTCGCTGACCGTGCCCCATACCGACACCCACCTGCCGGCAGACATCACCTGGACCAACGGCAAGAATTCGTTTCCGCTCGGCACCATCCGCCACCCCTGCACCGACGACGACCGCGAAGCGGGCCTGCAGGACGGCAGTGGCCTGTGCAGGATATGGGATGGGCAGGTCTATGCGTTGACCGGCGGCGGCGCCGAGCAGTTGAACTCGCGCGAAGCGACACCGGCGCCGAAGGGGCTGTTGCTGCCTGATTTCGGTGCCGCTTTCACCGAAGGAGCCGATTTCGCCAACGCCAATCCCAATGGCTCTGCATGGGACGCCTTTACTTTGACAGGATGCAGCGATGAATAGCGCCATGAGATCGATCACCCGGGCCTGCGCCCTGTTTGCATGCGTGACGGTATCGGCCGTGGCACGTGCGGACGAACCGGCTCCGTCGCGCCCGCCGATCGACAAATGCGTCTGGGAAAAACTGACGGATAAAACTGTCGGGCTTGCCGCATGGGTGCAGCGTTGCGATTTCGGCTTCCGCCAGATCCATTTCGAGTTCGTCGGCAACGCGCTTGCCATCAAATACAGCGATGGTGGCGACGCCGACCCGCTTGTCGAGTTGTATGACATCAGGCCCGGCGAAACCGCCGAGGCCGCCTTGCAGCGGCTGTTCCTGGAAAAGACCGACAAGGCTGTCAGCGCCCGCTGCGTGCTGATGCCTTACACCGAGGGCACCATGCCCGCCGGCGTCAAGCGCTACACATTCAGCCCCGACGCCGCTTACGCGAAAGAGTTGAAAGCGAAGGCCGACCCCAACGAGGTACCCGACCCGCCCTGCGGCGACTGGGGCGAAATGCCTGACGGCATCCAGTATTTCGAGGTGCCAGCGGGTGAAACGCAAAAGCTGCTGTTCGTCCGCATCGGCCAGGATCAGCCGTTGTTCGATGAGCAGACGCTGCAGGTGTTGCCGAAGGGGTAGCGCCGGGGCCTCACGGACAGCTCTCTCTGAGGCTGGAGGTCAGAGAACTGTCTTCAAGGGTTCGGGAATGTAGTGGAAGCCTTCGCCGTGCTTCACGACATGGCCAAGGCCAGGCCAGGGAAAATGGTATCCCATCATCCGCGTACGGTCAGATGTCAGCATGTCGAGCATTCGAATGCGCGTTGCCGCTGCCTGCTTGGCGTCCGTATCAAAGACGAATGTCCCGCGAGGATCTTCCAGCAGCAGAACAGAGTGATGCGCGAGATCGGCGGCGTAGCAGAAGGTTTCGGAGCCGGAGGTAATCATGAACATGGAATGTCCTACAGTGTGCCCCGGCGCCGCAAGTGCCTGGACGCCAGGCAGAAATTCCGGGCCATCCTTGTAAAAGACGATCCGGTCGCGCAAAGGCAATAGGTTTCGGCGGGCAGTTTCGATAAGCGGCTTGAGTTGAGAGCCGAGCTTCACTTCGTCGGTCCAGAAGTCCAGGTCGGCTGAACTGATATAAATTTGGGCGTTTGGAAAGACCGCCTGCCCATTGATGTCGACGAGACCACCGCAATGGTCGGGGTGAGCGTGGCTGATCACCACGGCATCGATATCGCTGGGCGCGATGCCAGCTTTCACCAACGTTGAGGCTAACTTGCCGGGAAGTGGCCCAAAGCTTTTAGAAGTTCCGACCCCGGTATCAAAGACGATGAGTTTGTCGCCGGTGTTGAGAACGAGGACGTTCTGCTCGAGGACGATGTCATCGGTTGGCAAGAAATTACTCTGCAGGAGCTTGGTGATCTCCCCCGGCGGAAACCCGTTGAAGCTGGCTGCGGGTTTGCCCATCGGCAGAGGTCCATCTGAGACGACCGTCGCCTCGATCGCGCCAATCATCAAACGATGGAAGGCCGGTGCTTGGGTGCCGAGAAGAGGCGCCCGTGCAGCAGCGCGGTTCGTGAGCAACGCACTGCCGATTCCGGCCGCACCCAGCCTCAAAAGTGATCGTCTATCCAATGTCGACATCGCAGGTCTCCGATTTCGTTGTTTCTGTTTGAATGTGACCGGCCTGATATCGGTTGGAACGTTTTTGCCCGGCGCGGATCCGCCTGAATATTGATCCGATAACGTTTAGGAGATAAATAGCAGAATGCGCCACTCACTCGTAACCAATGGTTTGTAATGGATCGCTTATCCAGCATGGCTGTTTTCGTAAGGGCCGTCGAAGCCGGCTCGTTCGCCGCGGCAGCTGACGCACTCGACCTATCTGCCCCTATGGTCGGAAAACATGTCAAAATGCTCGAGGACCATCTTGGCGTCCGTCTCATTAACCGTACGACGCGCCGTCAGAGTCTCACCGAAACCGGGCAGTGCTTCTACGAGCGTTGCAAGACAGTGTTGATGGAGGTCGAAGCGGCAGAGGCATGCGCGGCAGAAAGCCGTGCGATGCCGCGCGGCCGGCTGCGTGTGAATGCACCCGTGACTTTCGGCGCTCATTGTCTCGCGCCAATCCTGCCTGAGTATCTGCGGGCCTATCCCGAGGTGTCGGTCGATCTCAGCTTGAACGATCGCATCGTGGACCTTGTCGAGGAGGGCTACGATGCGGTCATCAGGGTCGGGGTCTTGTCGGACTCGACTTTGATCGCGCGTCCTCTGGCGCCTTATCGCTTGGTCGCTTGCGCCGCGCCGAGCTATCTGACTGAACGCGGCACGCCATCGTCACCCATGGATCTTGGTGATCACGAATGCCTTGGATTCGTTCATTGGGCGCGGCGCGGTTCTTGGGAATTCAAAGATGCAAATGGTGCCACGAAAACGGCAGCGATTGCTGCCCGACTGACCACAAACAGCGGTCAAGCCCTCCGCGCTGCGGCACTTGCGGGCTTTGGGATTATCCTGCAGCCATACGCGCTGGTGGCTGCGGATCTCGAAGCCGGACGGCTGGTCCAACTGCTGTGCGACTACGACCCGCCGTCGCGGCCCATGCACATTCTATTTGCGCCCGACGAGCGGCCTGGCCCAAAGCTCCGCAGCTTTGTCGATTTTATGGTGCAGCGCTTCGGATGAAATGATGGTGGCATCAACCAGCCGCCGCGGCGGCTGAAATCCAAACGGGCGGGCCCTTCAGCACGTCAACCCGATCTCACCCTTCTGCGACCCGCCGATCATATTCGTCCCGCTTGATCGCGACCCTCAAAACATTTCGGCCCGATCTTGCGACCGGGCCGATGATGTTGCGTTTTAGCGTATCAATTTTCCTCAGCTGCACCCGCTCGTCGCGCCACAGGTGTCGCACTTCTCACAAGTCCCGTTCCGCACCATCGTAAAGTTCTGGCACTCTGAGCAGGAATTGCCGGTGTAGCCCTGCAGCAGCGATTTGGCGCGGCGGTCGTTGGCGAGTTTCTTTGCCTCGGCCGCTTCATTGGCCGCTGCGTCGGTGAACAGTGCTGCCGTGGCGTCCGAAGCAACACCCGCCGCTTCCTCGAAAGCGATGTCCTCGGCCAATTCCTTCGCCCGCTCCTCATAGTCGCGCTTGTAGGCGACCGCTTCGTCGCTCGCCGGTTTCAGCGCCAGCACGTTGGAGCCGGAGAAGGCGGTCGGCGCCGAGCGGGCAGGGGCGCCCGAGGGAGCCGCAAAGCCCTTCGGATCGTTGCCGCTCACCCGCGACACCAGCTTCACCGGAGAGGCGCCACGGGTCAGGCCCTTGGAGACCGCGTCAGTCTTGCCTTCGCTGATGCCTCGGCCAAGCGCGGTGTTGGAAAAGTCCGACTGGTCGACATGGGCGAGGTCGTTGCGGCCGAGATAGGAGATCGCGAGTTCCCGGAACACGTAGTCGAGGATCGACGTCGCGCTCTTGATGGCGTCGTTGCCTTGCACCATGCCGGCAGGTTCGAACTTGGTGAAGGTGAAGGCGTGCACATATTCGTCGAGCGGCACGCCGTACTGCAGGCCGAGCGAGATGGCGATGGCGAAGTTGTTGAGAAGGCCACGCAGGGTCGCGCCTTCCTTGTTCATGTCGATGAAGATCTCGCCGAGGCGGCCATCGTCATATTCGCCGGTGCGCAGGAAGATGGTGTTGCCACCGATCTTGGCCTTTTGCGTGTAGCCCTTGCGGCGGCCGGGCAGCTTTTCCTGCTCGCGCGACACGCGCTCGATGATGCGCTCGACGATCCGCTCGGTGATTTGCGCGGCGCGCGCCGCCGCCGGTGCGGCGATCAGCTGCTCGATCGCCTCGTCCTCGTCGTCCTCGCCATCGGCGAGCAGTGAGGAGTTGAGCGGCTGCGACAGCTTCGAGCCGTCGCGGTAGAGCGCGTTGGCCTTCAGCGCCAGCTTCCACGACAGCATGTAGGCGCCCTTGGCGTCTTCCACCGTCGCATCGTTCGGCATGTTGATGGTCTTGGAGATGGCGCCGGAGATGAAGGGCTGTGCCGCCGCCATCATCTGGATGTGGCTGTTGATCGACAGCGACCGCTTGCCGATCTTGCCGCACGGGCTGGCGCAGTCGAACACCGCCAGGTGTTCGGCCTTGAGGAAAGGCGCGCCTTCCAGCGTCATCGCACCGCAGACATGGATGTTGGCGGCCTCGATGTCCTTCCTGGAGAAGCCCAGCGCCGGCAGCATCTCGAACGAGAAGTCGTTGAGCTGCTCGTCGGTGAAGCCAAACGTCTCCTTCACCCAGTCGGCGCCGAGCGTCCACTGGTTGAAGACGAACTTGATGTCGAAGGCCGACTTCAAGGCTGCGTTGAGTGCCGCGATCTTGTCGTCGGTGAACCCCTTCGCCTTGAGCGCGCCGGGATTGATCGCGGGCGCCTGGTTGAGGTTGCCGTGGCCGACCGCATAGGCCTCCATCTCGCCGATCTGGGCTTCCGAATAGCCGAGCGTGCGCAGCGCTTCCGGCACCGCGCGGTTGATGATCTTGAAATAGCCGCCGCCGGCCAGCTTCTTGAACTTCACCAGCGCGAAGTCGGGCTCGATGCCGGTGGTGTCGCAATCCATGACCAGGCCGATCGTGCCGGTCGGCGCGATCACGGTTGCCTGCGCATTGCGATAGCCATGCTCCTCGCCGAGCTCGATGGCGCGGTCCCAGGCGGCCTTGGCGTGCACCGCTAGGTCCTGCTGCTTCAGGTCGGAGGCGACCAGCGGCACCGGGTTGACGGCGAGCTTCTCATAGCCCTGCTTCTCGCCATAGGCGGCACGGCGATGGTTGCGCATGACGCGCAGCATGTTCTGCGCGTTGCGGTCGTAATCGGCGAAGGCGCCGAGTTCGGCGGCCATCTCGGCCGAGGTGGCATAGGCCGTGCCGGTCATGATCGCGGTGAGTGCGGCGCAGATGGCGCGGCCCTCGTCGGAGTCGTAGGGGATGCCCGACGTCATCAGCAGGCCGCCGATGTTGGCGTAGCCGAGGCCGAGCGTGCGGTATTCATAGGACTGCTTGGCGATCTCCTTCGACGGGAACTGCGCCATCATGACCGAGATTTCGAGAACGATGGTCCACAGCCGCACCGTGTGCTCGTAGGCGGCGATGTCGATCGTGCCGTCGGCATTGCGGTAGGGCAGGAGGTTGATCGAGGCCAGGTTGCAGGCCGTGTCGTCGAGGAACATGTATTCCGAGCACGGATTGGACGCCCGGATCGCACCGGCGGAGGCGCAGGTGTGCCAGTCGTTCATCGTCGTGTTGAAATGCAGGCCCGGATCAGCCGACGCCCAGGCGGCGTAGCCGATCTTTTCCCACAGGTCCCGCGCCTTCAGCGTCTTCAAGACCTTGCCGTCCTTGCGGGCGGTCAGGTGCCAATCGGCATCGTCCTCGACGGCGCGCAGGAAATTGTCCTTCAGCGACACCGAATTGTTGGAGTTCTGGCCAGAAACGGTGAGGTAGGCATCCGAATCCCAGTCGGTGTCGTAGGTCTTGAACGACATCGACGTGTAGCCCTGCTTGGCGAACTGGATGACGCGATAGATGTAGTTCTCCGGCACAGCGGACTTCTTGGCCGCCTTGATCTCGCGCTTCAGCGCGGTGTTGATCGACGGGTCGAAGCAATCGTCGTCATGGCCTTCGCAGTTGACGCAGGCCTTCATGATCGCTTCGAGATGCTTCTTGACGATCTTGGAGCCGGTGACCAGCGATGCGACCTTCTGCTCTTCATTGACCTTCCAGTCGATGAATTCCTCGATATCGGGGTGATCGGCGTCGACAATGACCATCTTGGCGGCGCGGCGCGTCGTGCCGCCCGACTTGATGGCGCCCGCCGCGCGGTCGCCGATCTTGAGGAAGCTCATTAGGCCGGACGAACGGCCGCCGCCGGACAGTTTTTCGCCTTCGCCGCGCAGCAGCGAGAAATTGGAGCCGGTGCCGGAGCCGTATTTGAACAGGCGCGCTTCACGCACCCAAAGGTCCATGATGCCGCCCTCGTTGACGAGGTCGTCCTGCACGCCCTGGATGAAGCAGGCATGCGGCTGCGGATGTTCATAGGAGGATTTCGACTTGGTCAGCTTGCCGGTGAACGGGTCGACATAGAAGTGGCCCTGGCTCGGGCCGTCGATGCCATAGGCCCAGTGCAGGCCGGTATTGAACCATTGCGGCGAATTCGGCGCCACGCGCTGGGTGGCCAGCATGTAGGCAAGCTCGTCGCGGAAGGCGCGCGCGTCTTCCTCCGACGCCTTGAAGTAGCCGCCCTTCCAGCCCCAGTAGGTCCAGGTGCCGGCCAGCCGGTCGAAGACCTGGCGCGCGTCGATCTCGGAACCGTAGCGTTCGGCTTCCGGCAGCTTGGCAAGCTCGGCCTCATCGGCGACGGAGCGCCACAGGAAGGAGGGGACGTCGTTCTCTTCGATCTTCTTCAGTCGCGCGGGGACACCGGCCTTGCGGAAATACTTCTGCGCCAGGATGTCGGCGGCGACTTGGGAGAACTGCGCCGGCACATCGATATTGTCGAGACGGAACACCACCGAGCCATCCGGATTCTTGATCTCCGAAAGCGCCTTGCGGAATTCGATCTCCGCGTAAGCCGATTGCCCTTGCTTGGTGAAACGACGCTCGATGCGCATTGGTCCGATCCCTTTTGTCTATATATAGCGCTTTCGTCAGGGGATTTCTGCCCCCAATGCGAAACACGCATGTCCGCCGCCTGCCGGCGTTCGAAAACGGCCGGCTCTCCATTTCGCAGTCTCCGCCGGCCCTGCTGGTCAAACTCCTTGCGAAGTGCCTGTCCAACGCGCTGACGAACCCCGCGGGTCCCTCAAAACTGATTTTTTTCCGATTCCCTCACTTGAGGGAAATTCACACTATCTAGCGTCGAACTTGCCTGCAAACACTAAATATAGTGTTAACAGACAATTTATTCCAGTCCGACAATTCTCCCTATTGTCCCCAACCGCCCCACAACCCCAACGCTTCCGCCGGCCTCGTAGACGGGCGGAAATGCGGGCAAAAACGCACATAATCCGGGAAAAAGACCGGGCTCAGAACTTTCCGGTCGCACTCTCAACAGGAGCGCATGGCCTATAAAAGGCGACTCGTTTTGCGCCGTCAAGGATTCGTTTGCGTAGCTTTTGTGACCCCAACATCTTGTGTGTCACATATGTGGATAACGGGGATAGAATTGCAGCGCGGCGATCGCTTCGCCCAACCGCTGCGTCCCGAGGGATCAGCCGTAATGCAGTTTCGGCTTTGGCTCGGTGCCGGTGAACTGCACCCCGATGCGGTCATTGCGGCGCCAGCGAACCTCGCATCGATAGGCGATGCCGTCGAGCGGCACGTAGAGAAGAAAGCGATCGGGAACCCGAGCCTCGAGCGGTATCTTCAGTTCGGCGCCGCTGTCGTGCTGATTGCGCAACGTGCAGCCGACCTCCGAATTCTGAATCCCGGTGATGATCGTTCCGCCCTTGAGCACGCGCGGACGATGCTCGCGCTTGGGCTCGCCGGAATCCTCCGGCAGTGGGTCTACAGGGTTCACCATCGATAACACGCCAGACCGAGCGATTCCTATCCGTGAATGATTAGCAAACCATTCACGGTCCTGCATCGAAAACCGTGCAGGCGTACTTGGTGTGGAATAGACTCCTGGAACCGGAGATCGCGGCCGATCAGGGAAATCGATGCGGATCGGCGCAGAAATAGGCGATGATCTGGCAAAGGTCGGGTTCGTTGACCATGCGCACCGCTTCCTTGGAACTGACCCATTTGCGGGTGCGCGAATTCTTTTCCTTCCAACGATCGGCGATCTTGTCGACGTGCAATGGAAACACCAGGACTTCGCACGGCACTTCCTCGCCGGAAGCCAACACCTTGGCGTAGAAATAACGACCGGCCTCAAGGTGCGACACCGTTCCGCGCAGCCCGGCCTCCTCGCCGGCCTCGCGCGCGGCAGCCTCGCAGAGCGGTTCCCTGGCTTCCGGCCAGCCCTTGGGCAACACCCAGCGGCCGGTATCACGGCTGGTGATCAGCATGACCTCGACGCCATTGTCGGTATCCCGCCAGGGCAGGGCGGCAACCTGCAGGCGGCMCGGCGCCGTGCCGAAGAGTCGCCGGACCCGTTCGGCCAGATGGTTGTGTGTCGTTGGCCTTGTCAACATCGGAGAAGCTAGCCCCAGCCTCCAGAATCGTTTGCCGCCTCACGAATCTTACGGCCAATTGTCAGCAATAAAAGTAAAAACTTTGGATGCACTGGCCAATTTCCGCCAACAAAGGTCGATTTCACAGGAAATCGTACCCCGTGGGCCCATTCCGAAAGCAAATGGTACCCAGTAGCGGCTAAAAATTTAATAAAAACGTTCTGTCGCGAATCAGCCGGCGTGATCGTCGGCGATCGGCTTCTGATAGGTGAAGCCCATGTCCCACGGGAAATAGATCCAGGTGTCCTGGCTGACTTCGGTGACGAACGTGTCGACCAACGGCCGGCCTTTCGGCTTGGCGTAGACGGTGGCGAAATGCGCCTTCGGCATCATCGCGCGCACAATGCCCGCCGTCTTGCCGGTGTCGGTCAGGTCGTCGATGATCAGCACGCCGGCCCCGTCATCGGCCAGCAGGGCAGGGGTGATCTCCTTGAGAACCTGCAGCTGCCCCTGGCTGGTGTAGTCGTGATAGGAGGCTACGCAGACCGTCTCGATGACGCGGATGCCGAGTTCGCGCGAGATGATGGCAGCCGGAACCAGCCCGCCGCGCGTGATGCAGACGATCGCTTTCCATTGCCCCTTGTTGGCACCCGCAAGCCGCCAGGCGAGCGCCCGGGCGTCACGATGGAACTGGTCCCAGGAGAC
This sequence comes from Mesorhizobium sp. P2_A12, assembly GCF_056405075.1. NCBI lineage: Bacteria > Pseudomonadati > Pseudomonadota > Alphaproteobacteria > Hyphomicrobiales > Phyllobacteriaceae > Mesorhizobium > Mesorhizobium sp. P2_A12. Next base: position 156,927 of record NZ_JBFUCU010000009.1, on the reverse strand, counting down.
AGGAAAGGCTTTTTCAGGAAGGGACATGTCGCGCACTCCGCAGCACGCGGGGATCGCGCGCAAGAAAACAGGGGAATGCGCGCGGAATTAACTGGAAAGCCTTGGCCTTGGCAAGGGCAGGGGCCAGCGATCGCTGTGGACTTAAAGCGCGTCGCGTTGAACGGATTCAAGCTACGCGCTTCAAGTTTTTGTTTTCTGCATGTCGTTCTCCCAAAACCAGGGTCACTTTTGGGCGACATGCACTAGCGTGACAGGAAGGCCGCCACCGGCGTCGTGCGCAGCACAGTACGCGTCACGCCGCCGAACAGAAGCTGGCGTAGCCACGAGTGGCTGTAGGCGCCGAGCACCAGCAGATCGGCGCCGGTTTCCGCGATTCTGGTCTGGATGATGTCGTCGATCGAATTGCCGCCCGATCTCTGCACCGAGACGCTGACGGTGGCGCCATGGCGCGACAGCGCGGACGCGATTTCGGCGCCGGCGGCTTCCGGGCTCTCGTCGAGCGAGTCGGGTGGGTCGATGACCAATATGTCGGTTTTCTCGGCTTCGATGATGAACGGCAGCGCGTCGAAGGCGGCGCGGGCGGCTTCCTTGCTGCCGTTCCAGGCGAGCAGCACATGCTTGAAGGTGGTGACCAGCGGGCCGGCGTGCGGCACCACCAGCACCGGCCGCCCGGCGTCATAGACCAGCGTATCGACATCCGCGCTCGGGTCGCCGCCCGTCTCGCGCTGCGCGGCGATGATCAGATCGGCGGCGCGCACGCTGGAAATGCCGGTCAGCGCGCTGTCGCCCGAAAAGCTCTCCAGGCTTCGCCACTCGAAGGAAAGTCCGGAGTTCTCGATATGCCTGAGAAAAATGGCCTGCAGTTTCTCGGCCCGCTCCCGGTTCATGTCGGCCGAAACCTGCAGGAATTCGGTGTCCGGAAAGCCGGTGGCCGAGGTGTAGGGCACCGGAAGCGTTTCGGCGTGGATACCGGTCAGATGGCTCTGGAACCGGTTGGCGAGCGGAACGGCGCAGTCCAGCACGCGCTCGGCGTCCTGTTCGTTTTGCAGAATGGCGACGATGGTCTTGAATCGCATGGTAATCCCCTCAGTTTACAAGCGATTGAACTCGCGCGAAGGAAACGTCGCAGCGTCGTGCTTGGTTCCGGTCTGGACCAGATCAGCCGGGATTGCTGGCGAACCCGGCCACCATTGCCTCGACATCGGCACGCGCTGCGTCAAGCGCTTCCTGGCTGCGGGCGCGCACGACCAGTTCGGTCCAGAATTTGCCATCGCCATATTTCGGATAGGAGCCGATGATCGTGTCCGGATGCGCTTTCTGGATGTCACCCAGCGGTCCGCCGATAAGGCCCTCGCCGAAGGGACAGTGCACGCTTGCCGACAGCATCCGGGTGCCGGCCTTCAGCGTCGGCACGACATTGTCGAGCATCGCCTGGAAGATCGACGGGACACCCGCCATGACATGGACGTTGCCGATGCGGAAGCCGGGCGCAACGGACACCGGGTTGTCGATGAGATCGGCGCCGCGCGGCATCCGCGCCATGCGTTTGCGGGCCTCGGTGTATTCGATGCCGCGCGCGGCATAGCTTGCCTCGAGCATGGCATAGGCCTTGGCATCGTATTCGCAAGGCACGCCGAAGGCCTTGGAAATCGAATCGGCCGTGATGTCGTCATGCGTCGGGCCAATGCCGCCGGTGGTGAATACGTAGGTGTAGCGTGCGCGCACCGCATTCACCGCCGCGACGATCTCGCCTTCCTCGTCCGGAACGATGCGCACTTCCTTCAGGTCGATGCCGATCGCCGTCATGATATCGGCGAGATGGCCGATGTTCTTGTCCTTGGTGCGGCCGGACAGGATCTCGTCACCGATGACGAGCATGGCGGCGGTTACGATTTCGGGCATGGAAGGCTCCGGCAAGACGAGTCGCCTCAGATAGCGCGGCGCGGCAGCAGCCGCAATGCCGGCTGGGCGGCGAACAATCTGTGCCGATATGCGAGATATCCATCGAACCAGGCCCGGTTTCGATGCAAGGTTGCAGCGGCACCGGATGCGGCTAAGCTCAAGCCGGTTCTGGTGCGGGTGAACAATGCTCCTGTCGTTTCTGTCATGGCTGCTGGCCGGACTTTTGTTGCTGACGGTCCTGGGGATCGCCAGTCTGGTGCTGGCGACGCTGTGGATCGCGGCCAAGGCCGAAAGGCTGGTGCCGCCGGTCGGAAAATTCATCGAGGTAGATGGCAACCGCATCCACTATGTCGACCAGGGCGAGGGGCTGCCGATCGTCTTCCTGCACGGGCTTGGCGCCCAACTCCACCATTTCCGGCGCACGCTGTTCGGGCGGCTAGGTGCGGGCTACCGGTTGATCGCGCTCGATCGACCGGGGGCGGGCTATTCGGTGCGTGCGAGCGGCGCAACGGGGCGGCTGCCCGAACAGGCCGAGATCGTGCGACGCTTCATTGAAGCTCTCAGGCTGGAAAAGCCGCTGGTGGTCGGTCATTCCCTGGGTGGTGCCATCGCGCTGACCCTGGCGGTGGAACATCCCGAGGCGATTTCCGGCATCGCTCTTCTGGCGCCATTGACCCATATGGAAGCCGGCGGGCGCGAAAAGTTCGGCTCACTCTATATCCCGTCACGCCTGTGGCGCTGGATCATGAGCTACACGGTGGCGATACCGACAAGTCTCCGATATGCGCGGCCGACAATGGAGTTCATCTTCGCGCCGCAAGTTCTGCCCGGCGATTACATGGTCGGAGGCGGCGGCTGGCTCGGGCTCAGGCCGGCCCATTTCTATGCCATGTCCTCCGATGTCGTGGCGATCGAGCGCGACCTTGGCCGCATCGAGAAGCGCTATGGCGAGATCGCCATGCCGGCCGGCATTCTGTTCGGCGATGCCGATCGCGTCACCACCTTCCACACCCAGGGCGCGCCGATGAGGTCCAGGATCGAGGGGCTCGATTTCGAATTGGTCGAGGGCATGGGGCACATGCCGCAATTCGTCGCGCCGGAGCGGATCGTCGCCTTCATCGAGCGCGTCGCCAATCGAGCCTTCGCCGGTCGGGCATCACCGCCGGCTCACGACAATTTCACTGAACCATCAGGCTGATTGCCGGTTTTACCCGTGTCGCACCCAAGGCGGCAAAGACACGGAGCAGTTCAATGGTCACGAAACTTCTGGCAGCATCCGTCCTGACGATTGGTCTTGCCACATCGGCTATGGCGCAGTCGTCGGACAGCACCTATTCCAACAATCACGACTGGTGGCCGTTCGGCAATGGAAACCACACAAGCGTCGATACCACCACCACCGGAAGCATCAACGGCGACCGCTCAGGATTGAACACCCTGGGCAATACCGGCCCGATCGGCCCTTGTGCCTACGACACCGCCGGTCCCGATGCGAATGCCCAAGGGAACGTGAACGATCAGTATTGCGGCAAATAGTCGGAGCACGATCCCGAAAAGCGAGTCATCGGTTTTCGGAAAAGATCACGCTCAAAAAGACAAAGCCGTAGGGCAGCCGCCGGCTGCGGGACGTCTTCTCTCCGGACGTCTGCGGTCGGCGCCCTGCCTGTCCGATTACTGAGACCAGGATACAAGAATTTACTCGGAGACTTCTGTCTGCGGGCGGTCCCGGCCGTCGGCCAGTTCGTCGTGCCATTTGCCTTCGGCATCCTCGTACTGGATGCCGTCCGTAGCCCCGGCGACCTGTTGCTCGGCCGAAGCGATTTCGGCGGCGCGCAGCGCGTCCTGATGCGTGGGAAACGTCTCCGAGAAGGTCGCACCGACCTTATAGGCCCAGCCGCCGTCATGCTCGACGATCTTGTAAGTCAGCTTCGCCATCAAAACCTCCAGTTGAAAGGTCCGTCTGCTCAATGCAGCCGGCCGTCGGGCAGTCTGTCGTCGGGCACCAGCACTTCCGATTCCTTGGCGGCTTCAATCAGTGCCCGGCGCGCATCTGCTGTCGAACGATAACCTTCCAGCACTTTGAGGCAAGTGTCGAGGGCATCACGATGGCGCGGGCCGCGATTGAGCGGCCAAACGGTCATCAGGCACTCCGCCGCTTCCTGGGCGCTGCGGATATGACGATATTTGCCGACGTGGCCAAGTTCGACGACGACCGGCACTTCAAAAGGTTTGTTGTCCATCATGGCCGCAACGCAAAGCAGCCAATTTGGTTGCAACCATGTCCTTGAGCCTGCGCCCAAAAGTCGCGTCGCGTTTGCGACACGCTCTAGGTCTTTGTTTGACGCATGTCGTCATTCCAAACCGGATCCAATTTTGGGTGACATGCACGGGCGTCTCAGTAGCCGCAATCGTTGCGCAACCAGCGTGCATTTGCCCAGCCGGTCCTGCCGCCGATCTCGACCTGATACCAGTTGCCGCGGCGGTCGAAGATCTCGGTGTGATCGCCATTGAACAGTTGGCCGATCATCCGCGACGACGAGTTCGGCCGCGTCCGCACGGCGAGAAAGCCGCTGCCCGTCGCCAGATTGTAGCGGCCGGACAGGCCGTGCACCGTGCCCTCGCAATATTGCGCGCTGGCCGGTGTCGACGCGCCGATCCAAAGTCCGGCCACAGCTGTCAGTGCTGCAACAGGCAAGAATGCCCTGAACGACATGATTTCCTCCCAAGCCCGGCCGCGCCCGCCGCAGCCTCACCCAAGGTAACAGTTTGCGGACAGAATTGAAGCCAAGCTGTGGCAAACTGTCCAGAACTGCGGGCCGCGCCGGGATCAGGAGAAGGGATCGATCAGCCCGCCGCCTTCATCCAGTGCTGCATCGTCGTGACCGAACGGGCAAGCTGCGGCGCCGGGTGGATTGTCTCGCTGAACGTGGCCGCCGCACGCCATCCCCAGCGCGGATCGGCCAGGAAGGCGCGCGCCAGCGCCACGATGTCGGCGCGGCCCTCGGCGACGATCGCTTCGGCCTGCTTCGGGTCGTCGATCAGGCCAACCGCGCGTGTCGCAATGCCGGCGCCCTTTCGTACGGCTTCCGCCAGATGCACCTGGTAGCCCGGTCCGGTGGGCAATTTCTGCAACGGCGAATTGCCGCCGCTCGAGCAGCAGAGATAGGCGACGCCGACCTCCTTGAGGGCTTTCGCCACTTCGATCGCATCCTCGATGTCGAAGCCGCCATCGACCCAGTCCTTTACCGACAGCCGCGCGCCGAGCATCAGATTTGGCGTTGCCTTCCGCACTGCCTTGGCGATCTCGACGGCAAAACGCATGCGGTTTTCCAGCGAGCCGCCCCAGCGGTCCGTGCGCTGGTTGGACAGTGGCGACAGGAACTGGAAGATCAGATAGCCGTGTGCTGCATGCAGTTCGAGGAAATCGAAGCCGGCGCGTTCGGCCCGCCTTGCCGCCTCGGCGAAGCTTTCGATGAGCTGCAGGATTTCTTCATCCTCCAGCGCGCGCGGCACGTTCCAGCCGGTGTCGTAGGCGATGGCCGAGGCCGACACCGTCTGCCAGGGATCATCGTTTGGCTGCAGCGGCCCGCCGCCCTCCCACGGCTTGCGGTTGGAGGCCTTGCGGCCGGCATGGGCAAGCTGCGAGCCGAACTTCGTGCCGGGAGCGGCGACGCGTCTGGCTGCATCCAGCGTGCGGCGGGCGGCCGCCTCATTGTCTTCGGAATAAAGGCCGAGGCAGCCATGCGTGATACGCCCGCGCCGTTCGACATCGGTCATCTCGACCATGACCATGCCGGCGCCGGACATGGCAAGGTTCATCCAGTGGTAGAGGTGCCAGTCGCTGGCCGAGCCGTCTTCGGCGGAATACTGGCACATCGGTGCGACGGCGATGCGATTGGGGAAGGTGAGGCCGTCGAGGGTGATTGGCTGAAAAAGCGATGCGGTCATGAGAAAGGGCTCCGGGAGGGGTAAACCGCTATCTAGGTAGTGGATCGAAGGCGCGCCAGACACGAGAAGGTGACACTGCCTCTTTGGACCGATTGCCTGCATTGCGCAAATGCCGGTTCGCGGCTACGCCTCGACCGGGTAGCATGGAGACCACGATGGAAGATCGCATTCGCATCCGTTCGGAGGAAATCCTCTCGGACGATTGGGCTGTCCTGAAGAAGACCGTCCTCGACTACCGCCGGCGTGACGGACAGTGGGAAACGCAGATCCGCCAGACCTATGATCGCGGCGACGGCGCGGTGATCCTGCCTTACGATCCCTCGCGCTCGACCGTGCTTCTGGTGCGCCAGTTCCGCTATCCCGCCTACGTCACCGGCCACCGCGAGCCGCTGATCGAGGCCTGTGCCGGCCTGTTGGACGAAAACGATCCGGAAACCTGCATCCGCAAGGAGGCCGAGGAAGAACTGGGTTACCGACTGCAGAACGTGGAACGGCTGTTTTCACCCTATATGAGCCCGGGCAGCGTCACCGAACGGCTCTGGTTCTTCGTCGCCCGCTATTCGCCTGCCGACCGCATCTCGGCCGGCGGCGGCGCGCCGGACGAGGGCGAAGACATCGAAGTGCTGGAAATGCCGCTCGACGAGGCACTGGCCGGCATTGCCGATGGCCGTATCATCGACGCCAAGACCATTATCCTGATCCAGCATCTGAAGCTGAATCCGATCCCTGCTTGATCGATTTCCGGCGCTTGCATCCTGTCGAAAGGCTGGCTCTCGAATAGATGGCCGAATAGGGACGGTTGGCCGTGGGATATTTAGCGTTCGCGCGCCCGGCGCGCGGAGGCCGGCCCGGGGCCGCGCATATAGTGAAGTTCCGGCCGGTAGCGCGGTGCAACAAATTCGCGGAAGGCTGATGCCAACCGAGTGATCAAGGCCAAACGTCCCATGACCCAATCTCGGTAAGACACTGCGGGCGGCTGTTCGTTTCCGAATTTTGGCTGTGCTATCCACATGACGGCAAAGTCCGTGACGTTGAAGCCGACGCCGATACGGTCTCGCGTGAGGGACCGCTTGAACAAAAGACCGAATCGGACTGGATCGCCGTCAGAAATTCCCATGAGGTCTCTGACGACAAGAGGGCTACCCCCAGGGCCGTGACCAGGAACACTGCGGGAAGGCCGAACAGAAGCTTGCGCGACATCATTGTCCCAACCTCACACGCCGGTGTCGATGTGGAACAGCGTCTTGCGCCCGGCATGTCTGAAGCTGTCGGAGCAAGAACCGTGCCACGCCTGCGCCCGCGCGCGATTCCGGCCGGACCAATCTTGGCCGACGGCCGCCCAAACTGATGCACGCAGATGTCCCGTAATGGGTCATTTGCGCTTGGCACCAGATTTGCACTGTCAGCAATGCCGGGTGTTGGGGCCGGCATTGGGGTGGGTGGGGGCCTCGCCGCTTCGCAAATGGAGCGGCGAGGCTTTTCATTCTGCCATCAGCCTTCAGGCGGCTCGACAGCCGATCGGGGTGACGAGAGGCCGCCGAGCCTAGCCGGCTTGGGGCTTCTTGTTGGGGCAAGCCGGCTGAAGCCAACCTAATATTAGCTACCCTGCAACAGAAGCCTGTTCGGACGTTTTCCCCTGCTAATGGCCGCTGTGCCGCAATTCCACAAAGCTGGATGTCCAGGCGCTGATCGACAGGTCGGCCCGGATCGCGAGTCGATGCATTGGGAAACTGGTGCGGGACGTGTTTGACGATTTCAGCGAGTGGCGCGGAGCCTGGATTTTTGCCGTTTGGATCATGCCGACTATGCGGTGGGACACGACCCGGGCGGGGCGGCCCAGCGGCCTGGTTGCTAGGTGTGACCGGCAGCTAGGCGGCTGGGCCTGACCGGCGGGGCGGGTTGGGGCGGCGCCGGCTGGCGACGATATATATGCTACTGCTAATATAAGAGGAACACACCCATATGAACGAAGGAAGTAGCAAAAGGTGGAAGCACAAACCGGCCGCAACCGAGCGTTCTCGATAAGCCGCATTGGCGGACCGTGCTGGACCACCAAAGACAGGCCAAAGCGCGCTGGCGGCGGCAAGGGAGATCGGCGACAAGGTGAGGATCGAGGAGATCGCGCCGAAGGTGAAGTGCTGACGGGAGTGCATTCTTCCCGGGGCGGCCCAGCGACTTGCTAGGGGACTAGCAGCGGTGGCCGCTGGGCCTAACCAGTCCGGGCTCGAGGAGGCGCTGTGCTGGCTGACCCGAAGCATGCGCTCGCGCTAATGCAAGAACCAGAGCGCATCCGCATGAAGGGCTACCACCGAAAGGTTGAAGCGCGCTGCTGCCGACGGAGTGTGAGGGACGAACCCCGAATGCAAGATGGCTCTATGAGGTACACCCGGATGAGGTACAGCCGTGCCTCACATGGCGAGCCTTTTAAACGGGCTCACGGAACAAGAGAGCGGTGATCCGGTTTCAGGGGGACGGGAGGAAGTGGACATGCCAAGCAAAGTCAACGATCCGCCACCGAAGCCTGACACGAAGAAGTCACTCCGTCGTCCCGACAAGGAAGCATCGCCGGAGCCTGAACATGTCGATCCTCCACCGCGAGACGTGCGAGAGGCCCCGGCACCAAATCCAAATGGCGATAAGAATTCCTGATCGCAGGGGCGTGACGAAGGGTCCGCTGCCTGACCGTGGCTGGCTTCTTCATTGAGAGTTGATTTCAACATGGTGCGGACGACGGGAATCGAACCCGTACGATCAGAGATAGAGGGATTTTAAGTCCTTTGAGGCTTTGCGCGTTGCTGGTAGGCTGCCGGAGCGGCAAGTAAAGGGAAGGGGAAGCTTATGATCAGTCGCAGTTCGTTCTATCGTGCGGTCGCCATCTGTGGCTTGCTCGCGATCTCTTCGGTGGCCGGCGACGGCTTTGACGGCATTTTGGGCTTTCGCCTCGTCAACCCGGCGGAAGCAAAGACGGTGGTGATCCAGAGGACGACCATCTACATCACGACCCTGCCCAAAGGATGTGTGAAGACCACCTACAGCGGTGGCGCCGTGGTCTGGAAATGCGGGACGAAGTATTACCAGCCCTACAAGAACCGCTACGTGTTGGTTTATATCAAGTAAGGGCGCTGGCCTCACCAAGAGGCCGCGAAGAGCCTTTTCGCCAAGCCGCTGGCGTGACACTGCGCGCCGGCAGCCGTTCGGCTGCGGTCCCTGGTTCGTCCGAGGGAGCCTTTTGCCTGGGGGCGCGTGAGCCAAGAGTGGTGCGGACGACGGGAATCGAACCCGTACGATCAGAGATCGAGGGATTTTAAGTCCCTTGCGTCTACCAATTCCGCCACGTCCGCAGGCCGCGATTACAAGCACTTAAGCGAACATAGGTCCAGCCATTCAAGCCCGCTTGGCACCGGATTGGCACTGAAAGGCCGGATTACTGTTCTGCGCCCATTCTCATCGCGGTTTCAATCGCCGCTGCAACACCTTCGTCCGACCGTGTGAACAGATGGGCGTGGACTGACAGCGTGACCACAGGTGACGCATGCCCTAGGCGACGGCTGATTGCAACCACATCGAGCCTGCTGGCGATCAACGCGGAAGCATGGGGTGTAAGGTCGTGGAACCGCACCTTGGCTGGGCATGCGCCACGTTCCCAAGCAAAGACGAGTGCGAAGCCGGAAGCGAACACCGCGGCGACGTGCTGGACGAGCCGCACGACAAGGATGCAGACGAGCCTTAGCTCGGCCGGACCGTAGGAACCGATCAGCGGCTCACGATGAAGGTCGATGATACCGCGTTGATCGAGGATGGCGAACAGGACGCTGGGGAGATGCCCGTGGAATGCCGGACGGTGGACGGAAGCTGAGTTTCGACCCAGTTTGAGACATTCCTGCTGTCCCTGGTGGCGGGTTTCTCACCGGTGCCCACATCCCTCCGGTGAAGCTGTCCGAATCGGCGATCTGCAAAACGTTAAGTGGGTCCGAATCGTACTTAGCGCCGAACCAACCTTCATATTCAATGCGGATCCAAAACTGGGCCTGCGGTTTCCAAAAGCTTTGCCGCGGATCGCTGTGCGTCATCCCGAACGAGCAGGTCGTCTTATCGCCGTTTTGGAGGAGTGGAATTTCCGTCGACTGGGTGAAACACGCCAGCCACCGCTTTTTGGCATCCTCATTGGCACCGACTCCGAGCGCCGCTTTGAGGCCGGCCTGGTCGTGAACGATCAGGCGGATATTTTTCGCGGGAATTGATCCAGAGTTCAGCACCACGAGATTGTAGGCAATCCCATCGTTTCCGCCGCTGTGAGTTTTGACCGCGGCCGTTACGATCGGGCGAAATTGTCGCCTCCAGAAGTAGACGGACATGCCAAGTGCAACCAGAGATACGGCCAGAGCGGCAAGCGCTAATAAGGTGTCCAAGTTCGTTCTCCTTCTCGTCTTGGCCCGCCTAGCTAACGACGGCGGGCCTCTTCAAGGCGGAAACACGAGGTACGTCCCTCGTGGTACTTGAACAAATCCTGGTCAACCTCTCCTCCGGTCAACCAGCTTTGAGCGTTTCCCTGAAGCGGGCCGCTGCTGATGGAGTGCAGGGAAGAACGCGCAATGCAAGATGGCTCTATGAGGTACAGCCGGATGAGGTACACCGCGCCGCCAAAGGCCCGCCTCAAGGTGGCGGGCTTTTGATTTGGCACCGCAATTGGCACCGGAAGAGCAGGGAAGGGTAGGGATCGATAGATATGTCGGGCTCAGGTAGCGCCTGCAAAGCCCGGAAAACAAGGCTGGCCAAGACTGCGAAGGACGCGTCTGGACGGCTTGGCTCGCATCTAAGATCCCTTGCCTCTACCAATTCCACCACTTCCGCAGGCCTGCCTTTTTCAGATGTCAGGATGCGGGCCGTCAAGTCGTGTCCCTGGTCAGGTCTGAATACGGAAGCCAGACCGGGCGGTTTGATCGTACTGGTGCGATCACGGAATTATGCGCGCCGGAGGTACTGGTATGATACTACTCGGCGGATCAAACCCGCCCAGGCCGGCGCTTCTCAGCCCAACCCATCACCCCGCCCAACTGGGGGCGTCGGCCGCCCCTTCCACCAGAGAGCTTCTTGAGCCACGGCCTTGGCCGGGTCGCGCCAGGCCGCTGGCGAGGCTCAGAACTTGTAGCTCAAATTTATGCCCACCGTGTTCAGCTTCACATCCTGGTCGCGGTCGGTGAAATCGCCGGACGCGTCAAAATGCTCCGAGCCGAAATCATAGTAGCGATACTGGGCGCCGACGACGAACTTGTCGGTAAGCGCGTAGTCGACGCCGGCACCCACGGCCCAGCCGACACTCGTGCGTGAGCTGTCGAACGCTGTGGCCGTCGCTTGCGACGTTTCGATGCCGGCAAAGGCGATGCCGCCGATGCCGTAGACCAGCAGCCGGTCCATTGCGTAGCCGGCCTTGGCGTTGATTGATCCGAACCATTTGACGTCGGTGCCGAAAGTGTTTCCCGGCTCCGCCTCGGTCGTGCCGTCGACCGAGGAGTAGTTGAGGTCGGCCTCGGCGCCGATCACCGCCTGGTCGAACTGCCACAGGCCGGCGATATGGCCGCCGACAAAACCGCCGTCGATGTCGGGCGAGACGGAAAAAGGCTCGCCCCCCGTCCCCGTGATATCGGACTGGCCCCAGCCATATCCGGCCTGCAAGCCGGCGTAGTAGCCGGTCCAGTCGAAGCCGGGCGCGGTCATCGGGACGTCGACGGTGGGGTCGGCTGCGGAAGCCGGCACGGCCAGGGCAGCGAGAAAACCGGCAGTTGCGACCATCAGGCGACGCACATCGAACTCCCCGAAATGACGAATTCAGAAAGGCCCTTTCCGGAAGGGTAACCCGATTTACGACAAAACGGAATCCTATTCTGGCCGATGCCGGTCGCAAGCCCGGTGCCGCCAGGCCGGAGACAAGCGGCATTGCCGCGGCAGCGTCGCCGTGCAAGATCGGCGGTTTGTGGAGAAAATTCCCGATGCGCGTCCTGTTTGGCCCGATCGCTGCAACAGCCGTCGTGCTGCTCGCCTGCGGCCTTGCCATGGCCGAGCCGTTGACGCTGGCCATCGCCAAGGCCATGGTGGTACCCGATTCGGCACCAGGACAAGTGGCGCTCAACCTCAAGATGACGCCGGACAGTGGGCGGGCATTCGCCGCTGTCACAAAGGCGAATGTCGGGAAGACGATTGATCTCAGCGTCGGCGGCAACGTCGTGATGTCGCCGCGGCTGGTCGAACCCATCCTCGGCGGCGAGGTCATGATCAGCGGCAGGTTCGCCAAGGGCGAACTCAGGCGTCTCGCCGAACAAATTTCGGCCGGAAAGGCGAAAGTCACTGTCGACGTCGGCGCGCAGTAGCCTTCGTAAGGCCGAACAGCCTTTGTCAAGGCGCGACAGGTGCCAGTTTGATGCTGGTCAAAACCACACTGGCTTGGCACAGTCGGGCAAACAGGAGTCTTTCATGGCCAAGAAGCCATCGGCGCATGCGACGAAACCGAAACCCTGGACCGAGATGGCAACGCAGCTGGTCGATGTCGCCATGGGCCGCAAACCCGCCGATCTCGTCATCCGCAACGGCCGCTGGGTGAACGTCCATTCTGGCGAGATCATCGCCGGGACCGACATCGCCATTGCCGGCGGGCGCTTCGCCTATTGCGGGCCGAACGCCAGCCATGCCATCGGCCAGGGCACAAAGGTGGTCGACGCCGGCGGGCGCTATCTGGTTCCCGGCCTTTGCGACGCGCATATGCATGTCGAGAGCGGCATGGTGACGGTCACCGAGTTCTGCCGCGCCGTCATTCCGCACGGCACCACCTCGATGTTCATCGATCCGCACGAGATCGCCAATGTGCTGGGCCTGCCCGGCGTGCGGCTGATGCATGACGAAGCGGTCGCGATGCCGGTCAATGTGCATGTGCAGATGCCGTCCTGCGTGCCTTCGGCACCAGGGCTGGAACATGCCGGCGCCGAGCTAACGGTCGCCGATGTCGCCGAAGCGATGACTTGGGAAAACATCATCGGGCTGGGCGAAGTGATGAATTTCCCCGGTGTCGCCGCCAACGACCCGGTCATGTCTGGCGAGATCGCGGCGACCGTGAAAGCGGGGAAAACGGTTGGCGGCCACTATGCCTCGCGCGATCTCGGCCTGCCGTTCCACGGCTACGTCGCTGGCGGGCCGGAAGACGACCACGAGGGCACGCGGGCCGAGGATGCCATTGCGCGCGTGCGCCAGGGCATGAAGGCGATGCTGCGGCTGGGCTCGGCCTGGTATGATGTCGCCTCGCAGATCAAGGCGGTGACCGAGAGCGGCATCGATCCGCGCAACTTCATCCTGTGCACGGACGACAGCCATTCCGGTACGCTGGTCCATGAAGGCCATATGGACCGGGTGGTGCGGCACGCAATCCAACAAGGGTTGAAGCCTGTAACGGCAATCCAGATGGCGACGCTCAACACCGCCCAGCATTTCAAGCTCGAACGCGAGATCGGCTCGATCGCGCCGGGGCGGCTGGCCGACCTGCTGATTGTCTCGGATCTCTCCGCGATGACCATCGATGAGGTCTACGCTCGTGGCGTCAGGCTGGCCAAGGGCGGCAAGCTCGAAATCGACATTCCTGCCTACGACTACCCGAAGACGGCCAAGAACACCGTCAAACTCGGCAAGAAACTCAAGACCGGCGACTTCGACATCGCGGCTCCCAAGGGCGCCAACGAGGTGCGCGTGCGCGTCATCGGCGTCATCGAAAACCAGGCGCCGACGCGGGCATTGGAGGCCGACCTGCCGGTCGAGGACGGGCTGGTCGCCATGGATCGCCGCAACGATATCTGCCAGATCGCGCTGGTCGAGCGCCACAAGGGCACCGGCGGCGTCACCAATGCCTTCGTCTCCGGTTTCGGCTACATGGGCGATTGCGCCATGGCCTCCAGCGTGGCGCACGATTCGCACCACATCATCGTCGTCGGCACCAACAAGCAGGACATGGCGCTGGCCGTGAACCGACTGGGCGAGGTCGGCGGCGGCGTCGTGCTGTTCTCCAAGGGCAAGGAACTGGCGCTGGTCGAAATGCCGATCGCGGGGCTGATGTCGGACGAGCGGGCGGAAATCGTCGCCGCCAAGGCCGAGAAGCTGACCGAAGCGATGCGGAAGATGGGCTGTTCGTTGAACAACGCCTATATGCAGCACTCGCTGCTGGCACTGGTCGTCATTCCGGAACTGAGGATTTCCGACGTCGGGCTGATCGATGTGACGACGTTTCAGAAGGTCGATCTTTTCGTCTGAGATCAGCCGTCGGCGCTCGGCTGATCACCCGCCAGCGCCGACGGTCAGCACCCTGAACGGCGTGGTGATCACGACCTCGGCGACCGAGCCGACGGCCTTGCCTATACCCTGGCCGATGTTATCGAACCGCACCGCGTCGGGCTCGTCCGCTCGTAGAGCGGCCGGTGTGCGCAGCCGGTCGCCGAGCAGTTGCACCAGGATCGGGTTGTCGGCGAATTTGGCATGGTTCAAACGGTCGCCGCTCTTGGTCTTGGTCAGGTCCACCACGACCACGCCATAGCTGGCAAGGTCGGCGGCATTGCTGTAATCGCCAACGCGCGGCTTATCGCCAGAGATCAGGGAAGACAGCTTGAGCGCGCGGTCGTCGCCCGAGAGCAGGATGGCGAACGGCTTGTCCGGCTTGCCGTAGCGGATCATCTGCTTCTTGAACACATCGACATCGATGTCCGGTGAGGCCAGGATGACATAGCCGAGCTTGCCGCCGAGGTCGCGATCGCCGATGATGGCGAGCTGCCGCAGCGCTTCCATCGTCACCCAGGTTCCCATCGAGTGAGCGATGATGTCGATGCTCTTCACCCGCGTCCTGGCCAGCATCCTGAGCGTCGCCTCGAGGTCGTCACGCGCCGCGTTGGCGCTTTCCTTGTCGTAGATATAACCGGTCGTCTTGCCGCTTGACGCCCAGGAAAATAGCACCGGAGTGCCGGGATATTTCGTGTCGTGGGCAATCTGTGTCAGCCGATAGATGCCGTCGTCGAAACCGTTGTTGAAGCCGTGCACGAAAACCAGCGCACGTCCGCCGCTCATGGCGATGTCTGCGCCGACCGCCTTGGCGAATTGCGGCGCGCCTTCATAGAAGGTCACGTCCTTGGCGGTGAAATCCTTGGCCGGATTGCTGTTTGCGGATCCCTTGACCCGCTCGATGGCACCGAGCTGATGGCTTTTGGGAACGGTCACGTCGACCCGGGCAAAACTGGTGGTCAGCGAACGGTCGCCGTCGTAGACCTGTCGCGGGTTCTTTGTTGCCCTCTGCCGGGTGGTGGCAACGAAGATCTCATGCGTCGCAGCGATGTCGGAAGCGGGCACCGTGATCGTCGTCTTGTTGAGCAGATCATGGGTTTTCTGGCCGGCGCAGCCGGTGACAGCCAGCGCGAATGCGACGACAAGGTAGCTCTTCGAACGCACGGTCACACGCCGGCTCCGCAAAGGGGGACGTCAAACGCATGACGTCGCTGGATATTCCGATAAAGCCAGAGCTCGGCGCGGTCCAGTTCAAAGTGCGCCTAGATGTCTGCAATGCTGAACAGGCACGGCAAAATCGGGGGATTTCCTCTATTTCCCGAGCAGGCCGATGCGATCGGTCACGTCACGATCGCTGGCAAAGCCGTCATCGTCGCGCAGCCGCTGGCCGATCATCTTCACCAGTTCGGGATTGTCGGCGAATTTGGTGTGGTTGAAGCTATCGCTTCCCTTGACCTTTGAAAGATCGACCACGGTCACGCCGTAGGAGGCAAGATCGGCGGCATCCTTGTAGTCGCCGACGCGTGGCCGCGAGCCGGCAATCAGGCCGGAGAGCCTGAGTGCCCGATCGTCGTCGGACAACAGCAGGATAAATGGTTTGTCAGGCTTGCCGTAGCGCCTCATCTGGCTCTTGAACACATCGACATCGATGTCGGGCGAGGCCAGCACCACGTCGCCGAGCTTGCCGCCGAGATCGCGGTCGCCGCTGATGGCCATCTGGCGCAGTGTTTCCATCGTCACCCAGGTTCCCATCGAATGGGCGACGATGTCGATGCGCCGCGCTCCGGACTGCTCCAGCATCCTCAAGGTCACTTCGAGCTGGTCGCGGGCCGCGCTGGCGCTTTCCTTGTCATAGACATAGTCGGTGGTCTTGGCGCCCGAGGCCCAGGAAAACAGCACCGGCGTGCCCGGATAGCCGGAATCATGGACGATTTGGGTCAAGCGGTAGACGGCATCATCGAAGCCGGTGTTGTAACCATGGACGAAGACCATGACGCGGCCGCCGCGCGCCGCGATGTCAGCGTCGAGCGCGCTGGAGAACTTCGGCTGCGCGTCGTAGCCGACGACTTCGGACGCCATGAAATATTTCGCCGGGTCGTCGGATTTGCCGCGCGACCGGCGCTCGATCTGGCCGGTCTGGTGGGAACCTGGCACCGTGACGGTGACGCGGGCGTAATTCAGCGTGGCCGAGCGCTCGCCGTCGAAGACCTTGTTGGGATCGTCGGATTTCTTGCGCGTCGTCGCGATGAAGATGCTGTGGTTGCCGGCGATCTCCGTCACCGGCGTCGCGACGATGGCGCTGCCAAGCAGTTCCTGTGTTTGCGTGCCGGCGCAGCCGGCGACGAGCAAGATAAGGACAACGGCAAAGATATTCTTCAAAGGCACTCAGAAATTCCAACTCCGGCCAAAAGGCCTGCCTACCCCCGCGACATCCCGGACAGCCAGAGTGCGGCAGAACTAAGTCGCGTCCAGCCGAAATGTGCTCAGCGCCCGGTCACAGTCATCGCACTGTTGCGCGAAAGCCAAAACGGCGGCAGAAACGCCGGAATGTTGGAGAAGGGCAACACCTCCGGCTTGAGGCGGATGCCGAGTACATCCGCCATGAAGCCGCGTCGCGCCTCGATGCGGCTCCAGGCCTCGGGATAGCGCGCCGCGATCTCCTCGCGCAGAGGCTCGTCGGCGAGCGCGATGCCGTCCTCGATATTGGTGGTGAAATAGTCGCTGCCGGTCGCCGGGATGACGTCGACCTGCAGTGCCATGCCCGATCGAAGTCTGATGTCGGAGCCGGAAAACACCGGCGAATGCATCCATTCGTCGATATGGACGAGATGGCCGGGATTGAGTGAAACACCAAAGAAGGGATCGCCTATGCGGTCATGCACCGCTTTCCACAGCGTGCCTCCCGTGGTGCCGATGCCGATCGCTTCGTACCAGTCGACGACAGCGGCAAAATAGGGCGCGACCAGTCTTTCGACATAGTCGCGGATGGCATGCGGAAGTTCGGATGCCTCCTCGGCGAGGAAACCGGCGCGGGCATTGAGCGCACCCTGGATGCCATAGGCCATGGTGATCGGGTCGCCACGCCGGATGATGTCGGTGCGCGGGCTGGGCAGGCCATAGGCGGCGCGCTTGCCCGCCGACAGCATCGGATGACAGCCATGCGGTAAGCCGTTCATGCCCATCAGCCGGGCCGCCTGCAATTCGGTCATGCCAGGCTCGATGCCTTGCAGGACATTGCGCAGTCCCTGCGAGGTGAAGGTCGCGGCGAACTCGAAGGCAGCCAGTTGGTCGGCCTCGTTGATGGCGCGCAGCCCGTCGGTGGGGTTCATCAGCAGATTGGCCGCGTTCACGACCGCGCCCTTGTCGCCGACAAGCGCGCGAAGCGTATCGGCGATGTAGGAGGGCAGGTCGAGCGCCGTCTCGCCAAAGCCGGCATCGCCAGCGCCGAACGGCTTCCAGCCGATGGCGCCGATGCGCTGGCCGGGCCTCAGGCCGCTACCGGCGAGGATGTCGGGCAGCGCGTCCGAGCGATCGCGCGGCTGCGCCGGCAGCGAGAACGTCTGGTAGAGGACACGTTCGTATGGCCCGTCGCAGAGTTCGGCATAGCCCCAGCCTTCATTGCCGACGAGAAGCCTTGGCTGCTTGCCGGGAACGATGATCAGCAGCGTTTCCTCGAAGCGCGGATCATAGCCCGAGAGATAGGCGACGTTGGCCGCGTGTTCGCGATCGCCATAGATGGCGAAGGCATCGAGGCCGGCCTTGGCGCCCAGTGCCGTCAGCGCCGCGATGCGGGCTTCGTGGGTGGCGCGCGCAACCAGCGGCATCACCGTCGGCTCGCCGAATTCCGGCAAGGACATGGATTTCAGGCCGACCGATGCGACAGGCATGAACAAACGCCTCCAAGTGCTTGCAAGGATTCTGCGAATGCCCGTTGCAGAGGGGCATGACTGGCCGGACAATGGCGTCGCGGGCCCGGATATGCAATAGGCGGGGTCGGCCGCACGGCGGCAGGGCGTGCAACAAATAGCCGGTGCGCGGCCCGATCGATGATAGTGGTCCGCGACAACAGGCCGGTGCGAGGTGGTTTTCCGATGAACAGTTTCTCTTCCCGCGTCGCCACCGCTGCCGCCGCGATCCGCCAGATCTTTCCGGAAACGCCGCTGCAGGAGAACGACTACCTGTCGAAAAAGACCGGGGCTCGGGTGCTGCTGAAGCGTGAGGACCTGTCGCCGGTGCGTTCCTACAAGATCCGTGGCGCCTTCAATTTCTTCCGCAAGACGCTTGCGGCCGGCAACGAGGCTGAACTGTTCGTCTGCGCGTCCGCCGGCAACCATGCGCAGGGCTTCGCTTTCGTCTGCCGCCACTTCGGCAAGAAAGGCGTCGTGTTCATGCCGGTGACGACGCCGCAGCAGAAGATCGACAAAACCAGGCTGTTCGGCGGCGATTTCGTCGAGATCAGGCTGGTCGGCGACTTTTTCGACGATTGCTACCGCGCCGCCTTCGAATTCACCGAAAGTTCCGGCGCCCACATGGTGCCGCCCTTCGACCACAAGGACATCATCGAGGGCCAGGCGACCGTCGCCTATGAGATTGCCGACCAGATGCCGGGCGCCCGCATGCCCGACATCATCATGCTGCCGGTCGGCGGCGGCGGGCTCGCCGCCGGCGTCACCCACTATTTCGCCGATCAGGGCCGCGAAGCCCGCTTCGTCTTCTGTGAGCCGGCCGGCGCGCCTAGCCTTCGCGAGAGCCTGTCTGCCGGAAAGCGCCTGAAGCTCGCCAAGGTCGACAATTTCGTCGATGGCGCGGCGGTCGCCGAGATTGGCCGCGAGCCGTTGCGGCATCTCAAGGATTTCCCGGCCGACATGGTGCGGCTGATCCCGGAAAACCGGCTATGCGCCACCATGATCGAGATGCTCAATGTCGAAGGTGTCGTGCTGGAGCCGGCCGGCGCGCTGGCGATCGACGCGCTGAAGGATTTTTCCAGGAAGGAGATCAGGGGCAAGACGATCGTCGCCGTGGTTTCGGGCGGCAATTTCGATTTCGAGCGTCTGCCCGACGTCAAGGAGCGGGCGCTGCGCTTCGAGGGCCTGAAGAAATACTTCATCATCCGCTTTCCGCAGCGGCCGGGCGCGTTGCGCGATTTCCTTGAAATGCTTGGGCCCGACGACGACATCGCCCGCTTCGAATATCTGAAGAAATCGGCCCGCAATTTCGGTTCGGTGCTGATCGGCATCGAAACCAAGGATCGCCGCAATTTCGACCTGCTCAAGGCGAATTTCGAGGCCGAAGGCGTCCAGTACCAGGATATCACCGACAACGAGACGCTGGCCGGGTTCATCATATGACTGATCGATGATCAGATGACTGATCAGGGGAAAAGCTTCGTCGCGCTGTTTTCCGGCATCAATGTCGGCGGCAACCGCATCGTCAAGATGGCGGAGCTGCGGTCGTTCTTCGAGGACCTCGGCTTTTCCGATGTCGCCACCTATGTGCAGAGCGGCAATGCCGTGTTCCGGGCGAAGACGGGTGACGCGGCGACGCTGACCAAACAGATCGAAGCAGCCTTCGAGAAGAAATGGGGGTTCCATTCGCGCATCATGGTGCGCGATCTCGGCTGGTTCGAGCGGTTGGTGAGGGAAAATCCCTATCCGGAAGTGGCTGCGGACCATACGAAGCTCCACGCCTATGTGCTGGAGCGCGAGCCGACCGGCGATGAGGTGGCGCGGCTGGCTGAAAAGTGCACCGGCCCCGAACGATTCGAGATCAAGGGTGACGTGCTTTACCTGCACACGCCGGACGGGCTCGGCAAATCGGTTTTTGCCGGGCTGATCCCGCGCACGCTGAAGGTGCCGGGCACCGCGCGCAACTGGCGCTCGGTGTTGGCGCTGCTGGAAATGGCCGGTCGGGCAGGCGGAGCTTAGGCCGATTGCGCTGCCGTGGCGGGCTTCCAGTCGAAAGTCAGTTCTTCGCGAAAAGCAAAGCGTTTGATGTGATCGGCGACGACACTTTCCAGACGCTCGAGCGATTCGCCTTCCTTGGTTGACACAGTGATATGCAGCGCGCTCGCATCGGCATCCATCACCGTGCGGCCGAGCGAGAGATCGATGGTCCCATGGTGCGGATCGAACTCGACGGGGAATTTGTGCGCCCAATGCTTGCACAGGTGCCGTCGCGCAAAACGCCAAAGGCTGCCGGCGATTTTTCGCCCGCGTCGAGGCCTACCAGCTTCCGGTGTTCGCCATCGATGCCCAGGGTTCGGCCTTGGCCTTGGCCGGGCCTTTTTGCAGGAGCTCGATCGAAATGCCGTCCGGCGACCTGATGAAGGCCATGTTGCCGTCGCGCGGCGGCCGGTTGATGGTGACGCCATTGTCCATCAGATGCTGGCATGTGGCGTAGATGTCGTCGACCTCATAGGCGAGGTGGCCGAAATTGCGCCCGCCCTTGTAGTCTTCCGGATCCCAATTGTAGGTCAGTTCGATGAGCGGTGCCTTTTCATTGACGCCGCTCTCCTCGTCTTCCGGCGCGGCCAGGAAGATCAGCGTGAAGCGGCCTTGCTCGTTTTCGTAGCGGCGCACCTCCTTGAGGCCGAGCTTGGCGCAGTAGAAATCGAGCGAGGCGTCGACGTCGGCGACGCGGACCATGGTGTGCAGATAGCGCATGTGACTTCCTCGATGAATTGCGTTGCGGCGCAACATAGGATCGACCCGCTCAAAGGGCAATCGTTCGGCACTGCGCAATGCCGGCAAAGAACAAATCCGGTATTCCCCCAAAAAAGGCACGTCAGGTCTTGCACACACCGGAAGCCGCGGTGTTAATCTGGTGTCAAGAATCAGTTGCGGTGTTCTTGAAAAATATGGGGGCATTCTTATGGGGGAAAAGGCCTCTTTGACGGGGCGGAACGGAACCCTTGGCGACGCCTTGCATCGTGACGAAGGCGGCGATGCCGCCGATCTGCTCGAAATTGCCGGCGCCATCAAATGGTTCGATGTGGCCAAGGGCTACGGTTTCATCCTTCCGGATGACGGCATATCGGGCGACATCCTCCTCCATGTGACATGTCTTCGAAAAGACGGCTTTCAGACGGCCCTGGAGGGCGCACGCGTGGTCTGCCTCGTCAAGCATGGCGATCGCGGGTTGCAGGCCTTCCGGGTGCTCTCCATGGACGTCACCACCGCGGTCCATCCGGCCGAAATGCAGGAGCAGCGCACCCATATCGCGGTGACGCCGGAAAGCGGCCTCGAACGCGCTTTGGTGAAATGGTTCAACCGCACCAAGGGGTTTGGTTTTCTCACCCGCGGTGAGGGCACCGAGGACATCTTCGTCCACATGGAGACCTTGCGCCGTTACGGCATCACCGAGCTTCGGCCGGGGCAAGTCGTGCTGGTTCGTTTCGGACGCGGCGACAAGGGCCTTATGGCCGCCGAGATTCACCCCGACATGGGGACCTTGCCGGTCTCGCACTAATTCAGTCGCCCAAAAGTGGCCCATCCCGACCGATCGGGATGGCGCTCCATGTCCTCTTTGTTTGACCATGATCTCCGGACAAACAGTTCGAGAAAATCGGGTTCCACTTTTCGGGATCATGGTTTAATGCATGTCGCCCGAAAGCATAGTCCACGGGCCTGACCCGAGGCGACGCGCTCCCGGACGATTTCCGGTCGAGGATTTTGAATGGCTCACAGGAACTGGCTGACTGCGGGTTTGGTGTGCGCCATTGTCGCCGTGGTCGTGGCCGCGGGTGCTTATTTCTATTCCGACCGGCCGACCTCGGCCGACAGCCGGGCGATGATCCTTCCGGTCGATCCAGCGCCGCTGGTTGTGGTGACAAAAGGCGGCGATCGTTCTTTTTCCATCGAAGTCGCCAACACCGCCGCAGAGCGCGAGGCCGGGCTGATGTACCGCCAGGACATGGCGGACGACCATGGCATGTTGTTCGTCTTCGATATCCAGCAGCAGGTTGGCTTCTGGATGCAGAACACCCCGATGCCGCTTGATCTGATCTTTGTCGGCCAGGATGGCAAGATCCGGGCGATCAAGCACGGCGAGCCGCAATCCGAGGCCATCATTTCGCCTGGCGTGCCGGTGCGTTTCGTGCTGGAGCTCAAAGCGGGCACCGCGGCCAGGGATGGCATCGAGTATGGCGACCTGTTGCGCCATCCGGCCGTTGGCACGGCGTCTGGTCCGGGCGTGCCGCCATCGGACAATGGCGATGCGCCCAACGGCGGTGCCGGTTGAGCGCGCAGGCGGGATCGCTGATGCAGGCTTTCACCCATGACGGCTTTGATCTTGCCTTCCTCGACCGCCAGCCGGCGTCGGGTGAGGGCGATCCGGTGCTGATGATCCATGGCTTTGCCTCGACCCACTATGTCAATTGGGTATCGCCGGGCTGGTTCAAGACGCTGAACGATGCCGGTTACCGCGCCATCGCCTTCGACAATCGCGGCCACGGTTCGTCGTCGAAGAGTTATGACGAGGCCGACTACACGCCGGTCAAGATGGCTTCGGATGCCGCCGCCTTGCTTGGCCATCTCGGCATCGAACGCGCCCACGTGATGGGCTATTCGATGGGCGCGCGCATTGCGGCGTTCCTGGCGCTGTCCGATCCGGACAAGGTGGCGACGCTGGTCTTCGGCGGGCTCGGCATCGGCATGATCGACGGCGTCGGCGATTGGGATCCGATCGCCGCGGCCCTGCTCGCCGACGATCCTGCCGCGACCAGCCATCCGCGCGGCCGATCGTTTCGGGCCTTCGCCGACCAGACCCGCAGCGACCGCCGGGCCTTGGCCGCCTGTATCGCCAGGTCGCGAGAATTGTTGAGCGAGGACGATCTTGCGCGCATCGCCCAGCCGACGCTGATCGCCGTCGGCACGACGGACGACATTGGCGGCTCGCCCGATGAACTCGCGGCATTGATGCCGAACGCCAGGGCCTTCCACATCGAGGGCCGGGACCATATGCTGGCGGTCGGGGACAAGACCTTCAAGCAACGCGTGCTGGAGTTCTATGCCGAAAATCCGCTCTGAGCGGACGGCGGCGGGGGCGTAAGGGCCTCCAACGACCGCGCCATGTTCAATCTGGCCTGCGGCTCGAAGCGCTGGCGAAACTCTTCGGTGTGGAAGATGTGCGGGCGGGCGAGGAAATTCTTCAGGACCGCGCTGCGGCCGGTCCGCCACATCGGCTCCTCCACCCAGGCGTATTCGCGCCGGACAGCGTGCTCATAAGCGTCGAAGGCATCCGGCTGAGCACCCAGGATCGACAAATCCATGTCGAGGAAAAGACCGGCGTCCCGTACTGCCGTCGGGTCGTCGAACGACGGCAGCTGGTGCGTGGCGGTGGCGACGATCATCGATGAGATGCGGTCGAGGCGCCCAGCCTCGACGCGGCCCGCGAGCTTTTGCTCGGCAAGGGCGGCACTTTGCGCCTCGTTGTCCTTTGCCTTGCTGTCATAGATGGCGTCATGGAACCAGATCGCCGCTTCGACGGCCTCGGGATCGCGGAGCAGCCCTCGATAGTCACCTGCCAGCGCCAGCATCGCCTCGATGTGGGCAAGGTTGTGATAGTGGCGGTCTTGCGCGGCGTAGAGCGCTGAAAGTTCGCGTTTCAGCGGCTCGTCGATCAAAGGTTCGTTTTCCATACGGCGTCACTATCACCCGGTAAAACAATCCCGGCATCCTGGGCCAAAACACGGCACGGCGGAAGGCGGCGGGGAGCCATGGTGCCGTACCCGATTGACCAAATCGCATGATGGCGGGAAGCTCCTTGGCATGAGCAGGATCCACGCGGTCACCCGATCGGACGCATCTTGTCATTTTCAAAGCACTCAAGCCCAAGGAGCCTGACATGACCACCGCAACCGAGACCCCTCGACCGGGGACTATCGACATGAAGCTGGAGGCCGTCATCATTTCCGTTTCGGATGCCGATCGGGCCAAGCGTTTCTATGGTGGCCTGGGCTGGAGGCTCGATGCCGACTTCGTCGTTGGCGATGCTTTTCGGGTAGTGCAGTTCACGCCTCCGGGTTCGCCATGCTCGATCCATTTTGGCAAGGGCCTCACGACGGCCGCCCCGGGCTCGGCAAAGGGACTTTATCTCGTGGTGTCCGATATCGTGGCGGCACGTGCTGAACTGGTGGCGCGCGGGGTCGATGCGAGCGAAGTGTTTCACCGTGCGGCCCCTGGGCAGCCGCCGATCAGCGGCAGGCATCCGGAGGGCCGCAGTTATTCCTCCTTTGCCTCGTTCAGCGACCCGGACGGCAACAGCTGGCTGCTGCAGGAGATCACCCAGCGATTGCCTGGGCGCGTCGATGCCCACGACACGACATTCACCTCATCGACCGAGCTTGCTGCAGCGCTGCGGCGTGCGGCGGCCGCGCATGGCGAACACGAGACGCGGACCGGCGGACAGCGGGATGAGAACTGGCCCGACTGGTACGCCGAATACATGGTAGCGGAACAGGCCGGCAAGCCGCTGCCGACTTGACCAGCGGCCACAGTAGCGCGCGTCGTGGACGTCGCGGCGAACGCGCCGAGACCTGGTCGCTATTCCTTCCGCTCGGTCAAGCGCGGAAGGTTACGTTTTTCGGCGCGTTGTCGATCAAGGGTTCGTTTTCCATGGCCGCTTGAATTCCCGCGAACCAAATCCATTTGACATTGCACTAAGGAAAATTGAGTTCAATCGTGCTATGATCTGGCTTATATGTGCGGCCAGACAAGGCAAGCACAACAGGCCAGCCCGGCAGGACGCAGGACGAGACGGCAATGAACAGCATCAGCATTTCCCGACAGAGCGCATTGCAGCCGGTCGATCCGATCTGGCGCTCGATCCGCGACGAGGCCATGGAGGCGGTCAACCGCGACCCGCTGCTTGCCGCGTTCCTCTATTCGACCATCCTCAACCAGGACAGCCTGGAAGAGGCGGTCATCCATCGGCTGGCCGAGCGGCTCGACCATCAGGACATCGGCTCCGATCTCATCCGCCAGACCTTCAAGTCGATGCTGGCCGACGACAAGGACTGGCCGACGACCGTGCGCGTCGACATCCAGGCCTATTACGACCGCGATCCAGCTTGCGACCGCTTCATCATGCCGGTGCTCTATTTCAAGGGCTTTCACGCGATCCAGACCCATCGGCTGGCGCATTGGCTGTGGAAGCAGGGCCGCAAGGATTTCGCGCTCTATCTGCAGAGCCGTTCGTCCTCGGTCTTCCAGACCGACATCAACCCGGCCGCTCGCATCGGCAAGGGCATCTTCATCGACCACGCTACCGGCCTCGTCGTCGGCGAGACCGCGGTCATCGAGGATGATGTGTCGATCCTGCACGGCGTGACGCTGGGCGGCACCGGCAAGGCCGGCGGCGACCGTCACCCCAAGATCCGCTACGGCGTGCTGATCGGCGCCGGCGCCAAGATCCTAGGCAACATCGAAATCGGCCATTGCTCGAAGATCGCGGCAGGCTCGGTGGTGCTGTCGCCTGTACCGCACAACAAGACGGTTGCCGGCGTGCCGGCCCGCGTCGTCGGCGAGACCGGCTGCGATCAGCCGTCGCGCCAGATGGACCAGCTTCTGCCGTCGCAGACGATGGATCAGGTCGTCAGCTTCGACATCTGATTTTCATCCGCCCGCTGCTTGCGGCCGGTTGCCGGCCGTGGGGCAGGAGCGGGCGGTTGTTCCCGTGTTATCGGGCCGCTTGCCTTTACATCGCCATTGTCGACGTGCCAGAAGCGCGTTCGAACGAGCAAGCCCGATGATCGGAGAAGACTGTTGAAGCCCGACGAAATCAGAAAGCTGGACGCCTATTTCAAGCGCGTCTTCCAGAACCCCAAGCTCGAGGTCAAGGCACGGCCGCGCAAGGAAGATTCGGCCGAGGTCTATGTCGGCGACGAGTTCCTCGGCATCGTCTTCAAGGATGAGGACGACGGCGACTACAATTTTTCGATGGCGATCCTCGACATCGACCTGGCCTGAGCCAGCAATCCTGCGCTCGGCCGGCTCCGCTTCGAATGCGGCCGGCCAGCCCGATTTCACCTCCTAATGTCGTGTTTTCAGGAAGCGAGTGGCTTCGCTGGCGATTGCCGCGTCGAGCGCCTGCCAATCACCCAGGAACTCCCGCGGGAAACGATAGGTGAGGCTGAGCTCGTCGCCGACCTGGATGTCGCGCTCGCAGGGCGCCAGCGATTCCTCGGCACTCGGACCGCTCAGGCAGCGGGCCACGAACGGGTCCTTGCCAGGGCGCTTGCCGACAACCAGCACCTCGTTCAGGTAACCTGATTTCTCGTTGAAGCCGTACACCGTCGTGCCGCCGGGGCCCGCGATGCCGGGTTGGATGATCAACGCGCTGTAGATCGGCGCGAAGCGGCCGCTCATGTCGCGCGACATCATCTGCTGCTCGAAGGATAGGAAGATGATGTTCCTGCTCGCTCCCATGTGATTGAAATCGTCGCGCGCCGGCTCGCTGTAGCCGTCCATCTGCGGATAGCGCAGATAG
Source organism: Mesorhizobium sp. P2_A12 (assembly GCF_056405075.1). NCBI lineage: Bacteria > Pseudomonadati > Pseudomonadota > Alphaproteobacteria > Hyphomicrobiales > Phyllobacteriaceae > Mesorhizobium > Mesorhizobium sp. P2_A12. The sequence goes on along the minus strand of NZ_JBFUCU010000009.1, from coordinate 130,287 downwards.
AGGTCGAGCCGCGAGGCAATGCCGTCGCGCCGGGCCTGGGCGAAACGGATGACATTGGCCGGCACGGCGATGACATTGTTGCCAATCACAACCTGATGGATCGTTGCGTCGTCGGTGTATCCGGCCATGGCGATCGAATGGCCGAACCATTTGCCGGCAAGGCTGATCGCTACCGACAGCAGCGCCAGCGCCGCGAATGCGTAGAACACCCGCTTCATCAACACGGAATCGACCACGGTGAGTTGGGGGCCGTCGTTGATCGCTGCCTGCTTCATCTCAGTCCCCGCATCTGGGCTGCTGTCCGCTCATGGGTGTCCTTGGGCGGCACACATCGCACGGCACGGCTCTTGCAGCCTTCATGGAACGACTGTGCAATTTCATGGTAAATGGAACGTAAAGATGGGCCCGCTGGAACTCAACGTATTCGCTTTTGTCGTCGGACTGACGGCCTGCGGGCTGGCTGGATCGATGATGGAACTGGTGTCGGGCCGCAAGGTCGCTTTCACCGAGCCCTACGTGTCGCCGTCGCATCTGTTGCGCTCGCTGCTCGCCACCGCTTGCGCGGGCCCTTTCATGTTGGTCAACGACGCCCTCGATGCCCGGCGTGAGCGCCGCATTTCGACCTTGGCGCTGATGTCCTGCGGCTGCACGGCCATCGCCTGGTCGTTGGCGCTGGGCGTCGTCGTGCTTGCCATTGCCTCCTGGACGATCGGTCTCCTAGGCTCCAGCCTTCCAGGCTGAGACGATTCGGAGACCGAAAATGCCGCTTTATGCGATCGATGGAACGGAACCCAGCTTCGCGGATGCGGACTCAAACTGGATCGCACCCGATGCGACACTGATCGGCGACGTGCGCGTCGGCCGCAATGCCGGCTTCTGGTTCGGCGCCGTCATCCGCGGCGACAATGAGCCTGTTATCATCGGCGCCGACACCAATGTGCAGGAACACACGGTCATGCACACCGATCCTGGCTTTCCGCTGACCATCGGACAAGGTTGCACCATCGGCCACCGCGCCTTGCTGCACGGCTGTACGATCGGCGACAACAGCCTGATCGGCATGGGCGCCATCGTGCTGAACGGCGCCAGAATCGGCAGGAACTCGCTGGTTGGCGCCGGCGCGCTGGTCACCGAGGGAAAGGAATTTCCGGACAATTCACTGATCGTCGGCTCGCCGGCCAAGGCGATCAGGGTGCTGGACGAGGCGGCTGTTGCCAGACTGCGCGGCTCGGCCGCGCACTACGTCGCCAACGGCAAACGCTTCAAGGCGGGACTGAAGAAGGTTTGAGGCGAGCCCTCGCTCGCCGATGGTTTCATCGCGCCCCAACTTACCGTCGGTTGGAGCTGCGCCTGGCCATCGCATCGCGCAGCAAGGAAGCGCCGGCTTCAAAGCCGGCAATGTCGGCTTCCTCGGCGGCTGTCCTGTAGTCATCGATGCGGGTTTCGAGCGCGGGGTCGGCGCCTGCCGCCAAAAGCAGGCCGATCGCCTCGACGCTTCGGATGGCCACCGAATAGTGAAGCGGCGTCCAGTCGTTCACGCCCCGCATATTGGGATCGGCGCCCCCCTCGATCAGCACCCGCACGATTTCCAGCCTGTCGGCCCGGTCGGTGGATAGCGCCGCAATGATTGCCGGAAATCCACCGTGATCCTGATAATTCGGATCTGAGCCCGCATCCAGCAAAGTCGAGATGAAGCCTAAGGGACTCCAATAGATTGCATATTCCAGCGGATGCCCGAGGCCGAGCTCGAACGGCATGCGTTCGTCGAACCAGCAGGGCGAGCCGCCCAAGGCCACGCCGAGGCCCTCGAAATCGCCGGCCTTGAAGGCATCGTCGATCGCCTTGAACAGACGATGGCGCTCGCAACGATCTTCCGGGATTTCCAACATCGCCGTGATCCAGAAGAAACCAACGGCCTATAGTGCCTCGATCTCCTGCCCGTGGAAAGGCTGTCTTGATGTTCTGACGCGCCTGGCGGGTCGATGGGACCTATGACCCTCCAGGCATCGCTAAGCGGCTTTCTTCTTTACCTTCTTCCCAACCGTAGGCTTGGTCCGTATTCGCATGGCTCCGCCCTGGACTTCGATCTCAAATGCGTCTGTACTCCTCACCAGATCGCTCAGTTTGCTGAAACCGTAGCTGCGGGGATCAAAATCTGAAAACAGGTTTGATAGCCGTTGTCCGAAGGTTCCGAGATGTACCCAACCATCCTCGCCTTCCATCTGGCCTATGACTTTCTTGAGCATGGGAATCGCGGCACTGGGCAATTGAAGCGGCTTGGCTGCGGGCGCACTATCGTGAGTGTTTGCGGTGCCACGTAGAAGGTTTTCAGTATAGACGAAACGCCGACATGCTTGCCGGAAACTTTCCGGCGTTTTCTGCTCCCCAAACCCGAACACGTCGACTCCCTGTTCGCGTATGCGTGCAGCAAGCCGGGTGAAATCGCTGTCGGAAGAGACCAGACAGAAACCGTCGAAACGACCGCTATGGAGCAGGTCCATAGCGTCGATCACCAGTGTGATATCGGACGCGTTTTTCCCGATGGTATTAGCGTATTGCTGCTGCGGGATAATCGCATGCTTTGACAAGACATCAGCCCATCCCTTCGACCGGGCGTTTGAAAAGTCACCGTAGATGCGGCGGACGCTGGCCTCGCCAATCTTTGCGATCTCCTCGAACAGGCCGTCGACAATCTTGGCGGAAGCGTTGTCTGCGTCGATAAGGACCGCAAGGCGCGGTGATCGGGGTTCGGTCGGCATGCGACACTTCCTGGGCTGACGCACTCTCGAGTTTCGAACTGTAGCTGGTGAAGCCATCACCAACCGCGGTTCGCTACACAGCCGTTGTAGCAGAAGTGAGCCGCAAACCGAAATCTAAGCTATTGGAATTGCGCCTTTATCGGAATTTCAAAAGCTTATTCCAGAAATGGCGGAGCCGGCCCGGGGACGGGGCCGGCTCCTTTGACCCGGTCGTTGGGGACGGGGAGGGTGGGGACTCGACCGGGTTTCTCCTGAAGCGGCCGCCTTCATGCGACGCGCTTGACCTCTAGTTTATGCATGTCGTTATCTCAAAACGGGGGTCACTTTTGAGCGACATGCATTAGCGGACGCTGGCGACCGCGTCTGAACGGCCGTCGTTGATCGTCACCCAAACACCAGAGTTCTGGTCTGACTGGCGCTTGAGATAGGTGTAGTCCGTGTCCGTCCAGGCCAGCACCTTGGTTTCCAGATTGTCGAGGATGAATTCCCCAAGGCTGGTGCGCACGGTCAGCACCGCGTGGCCGTCGCCGTTCGGCTGGCGCGCGACCGTCATCAGCAGATTGCCGGCCGGCACGCCCGCACTCATCAATTCGCGGCGCTTTTCCAGTGCGTAGTCCTCGCAATCGCCATAGCCATTGTCGGGATAGGCCCAGTATTCCTCGGCACCGTAATTTTCCATGTCGGTGCGCGGCTTGACCCTTGCGTTGACCGAATTGTTGATGCTGACGATCGTCGCCCACAATTTGCGGGTCAGTTCGACGGGCGGGCCCTTGGGCGTCCGCTCGCTGCATTCGCCAGGTATGCGCTGGCAGAATTCATAATGGCCAACAGGTTGCGTGGTGCGCCCGCCGGTGTGCATATAGGCCGGTCCCGCGGCATATGCTGATCCCCAAGCGGAAAGCTGCATCGCCATTGCCGCCAGCAATAGCTTGCCCCTCGTCTTCTTCATTCTTGTAGTCTCCCCGTTCGAAGGAGACATTGCCACATGTGGATTTATTTGGGGCAAAAGTGCGAAGTAGATATTGAGTAAAACCCCAGTAGAATAAGCGTAAAATTTGAATCATTTGAGTATTGAATTGTTTGGAGTTTGCGGCGAGGCGCTCCGCGAGCCTCTATGTCAAGCGGCCCTGTAGGAAATGGCGTCGGGCTGTCGAAGCTTCTCCGTCCGGGCATGAAAAACAAAAAACCGGCCGCTAAGGCCGGTTTCCTGGGGTGCTTGTGTCGGCCTTGTCAGGCGCGCGGGGTGTTGAATTCGGAATCGAGCGTTTCGGGACGCTGTATGACGGCGAATTCGATGGCGACGCCGTCCTCGAAATGGCGGACGATCTGTCCGCGCATCGTGCCGAGCATGACCTGGACGCCGATCGCCGGCTTGACGTCGATCTCGATCGCGGCGCCGGAAAGCGACAGGTCGATGATACGGCACTGGTACTGGCGCCCGTCGGTGAGCTGCAGCACGCTGGTCGGGTTGCGCGGCGCGACACGCTCGTGCCGACGGTCTTCCGGCAGGTCGAGTTCGTGCTTGTTGGCAAGCCACGTCAACTGCGCGGCAAGCTTGTCCTTCTTGCGGTCGGACGCGATGACGGTCATCGCGAAACCATCCTGCAAGGTGCGCGTGACGACACCTTCGATGCGGCCGATATGGTCGATATAAGCGATGACTTTTTCGCCCGGCATGCCAATGCGTTCGGTGCGAAGCGCTACATTGCCCGGTGACATGTCGACGACCTGGCAGGGGTGTTCGGTGCGGTCTTCCAGCATGAAGCGCCCGTAAATCTTGACCCGGACGCGCTGAAAGTTACGCCTTTCAGCTTGGGACGGCGCATAGTCGACCGCCGCTGACCTCATGACTGCCACACCTCGTTTGGCATCCCGCGCGTCGATGCGAGGAACTTCATCGGAGAAGTACAACAATGGGGGTTAATAAAGGGGAAAAGCAGGTCCCGTTGCTGCGAGATTTGCCCTCTATTCCTCGCGTCCGCCATCGAAGACGACGAGATGGCGGATGCGGCGCGCGCGGCCTAGCGCCGATATCGTCTCGGGTGTCGCGAGTTCGTCGGGAACGAGCGAAGGAACATCGATCGCCGGACGGTTGTTGAGGAGCTCCTTCTCCGGATCGATGACGCGGATCGAATCGATCAGGGCGTCTGTGATCGGATCGGCACCCAGCCAGAAGGGCTTCTCCACGGCACTGATCACGCCCAGGCAGCGCGGATTTTCAACACCGCCGTCAAGCGGCAAGGCAAGCAGTTCGAACTTGTTGGTACGGCCGTTGCGGCTGAAACCCTCGAAGGCGATGAGCACGACCGACTTCTGGTCGAAGACGCCATGAATCAGCCGCGAGACGAGCCGCTGATCCTTCTCGCGCCACAGCGACGGAAAGGAGAATCCCTTGAGCTCGCGGCCATAGCAGGCGCAAAGCCTGGTGCCGGCCAGCCGGAAGACGGCTTGCCCGCGCGTGTCCCTTTCCAGGATGAACGTATCGGCCAGCAGCGACTTGATATCGGCCGGCTCAACCTCCGAACGCTTCGGGGCGGGGCGTCCGTCACGCAGGCGGTTCCAATATTGGAACAGCGTGATCGATCCGTTCTGGTTCATGCTATGCTACTCCGCGCAATCTGTCGTCTGATGTCCCATCGGTGAACAGAAAGGGCGCCCTCCGATGACCTACATGCGTTGCGGAGCAGGAAGCGTGCCAGCGTCGTTAACACTTGTTCACGGGTCGGGGCCGTTAAGGTTAACAACTGGTTGACGTTGCAGCGAGGCGGCCCCTATGGCACACAAAAACCACTCCAGAAGCGGTCGTTTCGCGACGATCGGCAGCACTTCAGTCAAGAGTTTTAGGGGGAGCAGGGGGCTCGACCGGCCGTTCAAGGGAAACCTTGAGCGGCTTTTTTTTGATTCGCGATGAGGCGATTCGCCGTTTGCGGTTCGTTCGGGGGTGATCTAGATGCTCGAACCCGAATCCCTGCTTGAGTGCAATTTCATATGAGCGAACCGGAAGGCCCCTCGGAAATCGACCCGATCGAGGATGGACCCGAACAGCGGCGCGAGCCGGTGTTCAATCTGCCACCTGTCGTCCTGGCGGTGATGGGCATATGCGCGGTCGTCTACCTGTTGCAGCAGTACGTGCTGACGCAGGAACAGCAACTGACGTTGCTCTACGACGGGGCCTTCATCCCTGTTCTCTACACCGGCAAATACGGCTTCGACTGGTTCCTTTTCACTCGCCCGTTCACCTACGCCTTCCTGCATGGCAGCTTCGCCCATATTGCCATCAACATGGTCTGGCTCGCCGCTTTCGGTTCGCCATTGGCAAATCGCCTGGGGCCGCTCCGGTTCGCGCTGTTCTTTGCCGTGACCGGGCTGGCTTCGGTTGCGCTTTTCTGGGTCATGCATCCGTACGGAGAGGCGCCGCTGGTCGGGGCATCGGGCGCTATTTCCGGCATGATGGGCGCTGCCGCGCGTTTCGGTTTCCACACTCAGCGCTCGTCGGCCGGCAAGGCAGCCTTCGCCGGCCCCGTGCTGCCAATCGCCATCGTCCTGCGCTCGCGCGGCGTCGTGATCTTCCTTGCCGTGTGGATGATCATCAACCTCGCCACTGGCCTTCTCGGCTTTGCCCCGGGAATTGACGGCCAGATCGCCTGGGAGGCCCATATTGGCGGCTTTGTCGCCGGCTTCTTCGGCCTGCGCTGGTTCGACCGACCATGGCAGGCGCCTGAATGGGACACCACCGACCGCCGCACTTGAAATGCAACCGATCACGGCGCACCATGTTCACTCTTATGTGAAAGCCGGTCAGGGCAGGAACCGGCAGGCAAAAGCAGAGGAGGACGCCATGACGGTTAAGGCAATTCTCGAGAAAAAAGGCCATGACGTGTTGACGCTCGGGCCGAACGAAAAGCTGAGCGAAGCCATCCGCATCCTGGCCGAACACAAGATTGGCGCGCTGGTCATCACCAATGGCGATCGCAAGATCGTCGGTATTCTTTCAGAGCGCGACATCGTGCGGGTGGTCGCCAGGGAAGGTGGAGCCGCGCTCGATATCGCGGTGCGCTCGGCGATGACGCCGAAGGTTAAGATCTGCAATGAGAACCACACCGTCAACGAGGTGATGGAGATCATGACCAAGGGCCGCTTCCGCCATCTGCCGGTGGAAAAGGACGGCATGCTCGATGGCATCGTGTCCATCGGCGACGTGGTCAAGCGCCGCATCGAGGACGTCGAGCGCGAGGCCGACGAGATCAGGGCCTACATCGCCACCGCTTGAGCGATGAACGGAAACCGCCGGCCGGCGAGCCGACCGGCGGAGCCGCGGTCTAGCTGTGGTCGAGCCCGCACGGGTCGAAGCGGCTGAAAAGGCCAGGCTGTGGCTTTACGCTTGTCTCTTTTGGCGGTTTGCACTAGCGAATGACTTCCACGTTCGACGTGAAATTCACGTTCAAATGTGAGTTCAGTCATCGCAAGTCGCAGGCCATCATGACCCTCATCGACACCCGTACCCCTGACGCGAAACGCCTGATCCCGGGCGCCACCGGCGACTGGGAGATCATCATCGGGCTCGAGGTCCACGCTCAGATCACCTCGGAGGCAAAGCTGTTTTCCGGCGCCTCGACCGCTTTCGGTGCCGCGCCCAATGCCAATGTCAGCCTCGTCGATGCGGCCATGCCGGGCATGCTGCCTGTCATCAACGAGGAATGCGTCAAGCAGGCGATCCGCACCGGCCTTGGCCTGAAGGCGCAGATCAACCACAAGTCCGTCTTTGACCGGAAGAATTATTTCTATCCGGATCTGCCACAGGGCTATCAGATCTCGCAGTTCAAGCAGCCGATTGTCGGCGAGGGCACCGTGATCGTCTCGGTCGGTCCGGATCGTCAGGGCGAGTTCGAGGATATCGAGGTCGGCATCGAGCGGCTGCACCTGGAGCAGGATGCCGGCAAGTCGATGCACGACCAGCATCCGACCATGTCCTATGTCGACCTCAACCGCTCCGGCGTGGCGCTGATGGAGATCGTCTCCAAGCCGGATATGCGCTCGGCCGATGAAGCCAAAGCCTATGTCACCAAGCTGCGCACCATCGTGCGCTATCTCGGCACCTGCGACGGCAACATGGATGAAGGCTCGATGCGCGCCGACGTCAACGTCTCGGTGCGCAAGCCGGGCGGCGAGTTCGGCACGCGCTGCGAGATCAAGAACGTCAACTCGATCCGCTTCATCGGCCAGGCCATCGACTATGAGGCGCGCCGGCAGATCGCCATTCTGGAGGATGGCGGCAAGATTGATCAGGAAACGCGGCTGTTCGACGCCGTCAAGGGCGAGACGCGCTCGATGCGCACCAAGGAAGAGGCGCACGACTACCGCTATTTCCCCGATCCCGACCTTTTGCCGCTGGAATTCGATCAGGCCTATGTCGATGCGCTGGCTGGGAAATTGCCGGAATTGCCGGACGACAAGAAGGCGCGGCTGATCGCTTCGCTCGGCCTGTCGACCTATGACGCGTCGATCCTGGTCTCGGAAAAGCCGATCGCCGACTATTTCGAGAAGGTGGCCGCCGGCCGCGACGGCAAGCTTGCCGCCAACTGGGTCATCAACGACCTGCTCGGGCAATTGAACAAGGCCGGCAAGGATATTGAAAACGCTCCGGTTTCGCCCGATCAGCTTGGCGCGGTCATCGATCTGATCAAGGATGGCACCATTTCCGGCAAGATCGCCAAGGACCTGTTCGAGATTGTCTGGAACGAGGGTGGCGATCCGCGCCAGCTGGTCGAAAGCCGTGGCATGAAGCAGGTCACCGACACAGGCGCCATCGAGAAGGCAGTCGACGAGGTGATCGCCGCCAATCCGGACAAGGTCGAACAGGCCCGCGCCAAGCCGAGCATGGCCGGCTGGTTCGTCGGCCAGGTGATGAAGGCGACCGGCGGCAAGGCCAACCCGCAAGCCGTCAACGACCTCGTCAAGGCCAAGCTCGGCATCGCGGATCAATGAGCGGAGACGCGAAGCCGGGCGACCCGGCAAGCGTCTCGTCGGCCCTTTTGATTGCCGGCGCCGCGTTGCTTTTTGTCGGCACGTCGCTGCATCCGATGCATGAGGATCCGAATGACGCGCTTGCCGCCTTCGGTGAATATGCCGCCGACCACATCTGGTTGTTCAGCCACATGGCACAGCTCGCCGGCGTCCTCTCGATGGTCGCCGGCCTGGTGCTGATCCTTGGCCGTCTGTCGGACGGCCCGCTTCGCGGCTGGGCACTTCTGACGATCCTGTTCGGCGCGGCGTCGCTGGCGGCGGCAGCTGCCTTGCAGGCCGTCGACGGCATTGCGCTGAAAGCCGTGGTCAATGCATGGGCGGCCGCCGATACGGCGACAAAGCCATCGTTGTTCAGCGCCGCCTTCGCCGTGCGCCAGATCGAAGTCGGTTTTGCCGCGATCAGCGCCATGCTGCTCGGCTTGACGGTTCTGCTCGCCAATGTCGCCCTGCGTCAGGCCAGGCGCTGTCCGTTGTGGCTGTCGTTGCTTGGCGGCGTCGGCGCTGTGAGTGTCCTGGTCGGCGGTTTCGCGACCGCGGCAACCGGTTTCTCCGGCACCGCCATGGCGGCCAACATGCCGGGCAGCATGGTGCTTCTGGTCTGGGTGGTGCTGCTTGCCGTGGCCGACTTCCAGCGCAAGCCGGTCGCAACATAGGCGGGAGAGGACCATGTTCGTTCGCACCGCCGGGGAGCGCGACCTTGCCGCAGTGCGTGCGCTGCTGGTCGAGACCTGGCATGCGACCTACGACGCAATCTACGGCGCTGCCAAGGTGACCGAGACCACCGACGACTGGCACTCGATTTCCTCGCTGCGGTCGCGGTTGACGCGGCCGAACTCGGAATTCCTGGTGGCCGATGATGGCAAGCGGATCGGCGGCATGGCTTTTGCCGAAGGCGCCGAAGTGATCGTGCTCAAGCAGCTCTACGTGCTGCCCAGCCTGCAGGGGCGAGGCATCGGCGGCATGCTGCTCGACGAGGTCATCGAAAGTTTCCCAGAGGCCCGCGCCATCCGCCTGGAGGTGGAGGAACAAAACATCCGAGCCATCGCCTTCTACGAGGCAAACGGCTTCTTGCGATCCGCCGATGTCGGCGAACATACCGGGGCCTTCGGACATCCGACGCGCGTCTACATCAGGGCCCTTGCCGGCTGACCGCTACCTGCCGGCGTATCTCGATCACCTTCGCGCGAGCACCACGACAAAGCCCTATTTTCGTTTGACGGCTTGAAAGTCCCGCAGCAAAGCTCCTTCAGCTGACCCTGCCGGAAGCCGGAACAGACGGACGCGTGTGTTGGGCAGCGTTGGGGGATTTTCATGCCGAGCTTACCGGAACTGATGCCGACACAGGTGTCGGACGAAACCTTTGGCGGCGTCACTTATCATATCGCCGGCGAATTGGTGCCCGTGCTTTCGGTCGATGTGACGCGCATGCCGGTCTATTTCGAGCATCACATCCTGCTGTGGAAGAACTCGACCATCAACATTGGCCTGAAATCGCTGAAGGGTGCGCTGAAGCGCATGATGGCCGGCATGCAGATCTTCGTCACCGAAGCGTCCGGGGCAGGGATCATTGCCTTCAGCCGCGATGGGCCTGGCCATATCGTGCCGATCCACCTCAGGCGTGGCGACGAGATTCAGGTACGCGAGCACCAGTTTCTCGCCGCCACCGGCAATGTCGAGTACACTTTCGAGCGCGTGCGCGGCCTGGCGACGATGCTGTTTGGCCAGAGCGGCTTCTTCATCGACCGCTTTCGCGGCGATGCGGGCGATGGCATCGTCTGGCTGCACGGCTACGGCAATGTCTTCGAGAAAACGCTCGCCGCCGGCGAAACCATCGACATCGAGCCGGGCGGCTGGCTGTTCAAGGATGTCTCGGTCAGGATGGAAACCAAGATTGATCGCCTGTCGAGCGGCTTCTTCGGCGCCAACATGAATTTCATCGTCAACCGCTTCACCGGGCCGGGCCGGGTCGGCATCCAGTCGATGTATCTGCACATGCCGACCGAGGAATAGGCGGCGATCAGATGGCTCGCGATCTTCGCAGGTTCGCCGGCATGGCTCCGGCCCAGGAGCCGGGCCGACCTGCGCCGACATCACGCTCCACCGGCATTGCTGGCCGTCATCGGTTCCGCATACGGCCATGCGTCATCTCGGCGTTTGCTGCGCCGGCTCACGACGGATATGCACGAACATGACCAAACTGTCCCGCATTGCAGCGCTGGTGCTGCTCGCCATCATCATTTTCTCAACCCTGTCGCCGATCCAGATGCGGCCACACATAGCCGAGGCGAACGTTGAGCGCGCCTTGGCTAATGTGCTCTTGGGCTTCGTCCTGGCGCTCGGCTTCCCCAACCGTCTGTATCAAGCTGCGATCTTCGTGGTTGTGACCGCCGGCGTCCTGGAACTGCTTCAGATCATTGATCCCGGTCGCCACGCGCAGTTTGCCGATGCAGTTGTCAAGGCATCAGCCGGAATTGTTGGGATTCTTGTGGGGCAACTGTTCGTCAGGACCAGCGGACGAATGGGAGAGAGGTAGGCGCGCGGCAGCAAACCGCCGCGCTAGAGCAATTCCAGGAAAAGTGTGGTCCGGAATTGCGTCAAAACAAAGAGTTAGAGCCGTTCGCCGTTTCCGTGAAACGGTGAACTGCTCTAGGTGGAGCGAACGTCCACATTGTCGATCAGCCTCGTCTTGCCGAGCCAGGCAGCCGCAAGCACGCGCCCTTCATGATCGCGACGCCATGGCGCCAGCGTCAGGCTTTCACGGGCCTCGACATAGTCGACCTTGCGGAAGCCGGCCGCGACCAGGGCACGACTGGCCTCGGCGGTTGCGTCGCCTTGGTCGGCACCTGCCGTCAAAGCCACCGCCGTGTCGCGTAATATCACATTGAGTTGGCGGGCGATCTTGAGTTCGGCTTCGCCGAGATAGGCGTTGCGTGACGACATGGCGAGACCATGTGCGTCGCGTATCGTCGGTGCGCCGATGATCTCGACCGGCAGGTCGAGGTCGCGGCAGAGCTGCCTGACGACGCAAAGCTGCTGGTAGTCCTTCTCGCCAAAGATCGCGCAGTCGGGCGTTGCCTGCAGGAAGAGCTTTGCCACGACGGTGGCGACACCGTTGAAAAACGTCGGCCGAAAGTCCGATTCGAGCCCGGCGGAGGGGCCGCCGACCGAGATTTTGGTGGCAAAGCCGGCGGGATACATCTCGCCAACTGTCGGTGTGAAGGCAAGGTCGGCTTTGGCCACCTTCAGCCGATCGAGGTCGTGGGCGAGCTGGCGCGGGTACTTGTCAAGGTCTTCCGTCGGCGCGAACTGCGTCGGATTGACGAAGATCGACACGACGCAGCGATCGGCCTTTTCGAGTGCGATCCTGACCAGCGAGATGTGCCCGTCATGCAGCGCGCCCATGGTCGGCACCATTGCGACACTAAGGCCGTCGCGTCGCCAGCCGTGGATCTGCGAGCGCAGTGCGGCAACGCTGTCGACGACGACGGGCCGGCTCATGCGTCATCCCCGTGCTTTGTCGCCGAAAAGACATGGCCGGGGCCTGGAAATGTCCGGCTGCGCACCTCCGCCGCGTAGCGTTCGGCGGCATGCGAGATGACGCTGCGCAAATCAGCATATTCCTTGACGAACTTAGGCACCCGGTCGACGGTCAACCCGACCATGTCGTCAATGACCAGGATCTGGCCGTCGCAGTCGCCGCTGGCGCCGATGCCGATGGTTGGAATGGTGATGCGGCGGGTGATGTCGGCGGCAACGGCCTCGACCGTGCCTTCGATGACCACCGAGAACGCCCCGGCGCTTTCGACCGCGAGTGCGTCGCGAACCAAAGCCGCAACGGCCGCCTTGGTGCGCCCTTTGATCTTGTAGCCGCCGTCTTTCTCGACAGATTGCGGCTGCAGGCCGATATGTCCCATGACCGGAATGCCGGCAGCAACGATTGCGGCGATCTGCCGGGCCATATCGACGCCGCCTTCCAGCTTGACCGCCTGGCAGCCGGTTTCGTCGATCATCCGCCGCGCCGAAGCAACGGCTAGCGCCGCCGAATCCTCATAGGTGCCGGCCGGCATGTCGACGACGACGCAGGCCTTGGCCGCGCCGCGCATCACCGCTTGCCCATGCGCGATCATCATCTCGAGCGAAGCGCCTAGCGTCGTCTCGTGGCCGTGCAGCACCATGGCGACGCTGTCGCCGACCAGGAGCAGGTCGACATGGTCGTCGAGCAAGCGGGCGATGGGATAGGTGTAAGCGGTGAGGCAGACAATCGGTGTGCCGCCCTTGTGGCGGCGAATCGTGTCGGCGCTGATACGAATGTCGGTGGTCGGTATTTCCGCGCCCAATCGTCACCTCCGTCGGCCTGCCGCTGGTTGGATACCGGCTTGGGCGCGCAAAGCTTTAGAAAGACCGCAAAGGCTTGGCAAGCGTGCATCTTGCGGTCGAGAGGATCACGGGCTTGTGTCGGGTTCCCGGCAAGCCATTTGCGTCCTCCCTGCGGCAAAACCCTTGCCTTCCCGAAGGCCTGACGCCATAAGCAGGAAACGGGCGCTGCCGGCGCGAGGGTTCTGAGATGAAGACTTTCCTTACGCAGTTTTTCACCTGGTGGAACAGCCAGACGCTGGGAACGCGCCTGCACACCTGGCGGTATGGCAAGAAGGTCGGCCAGGACGAGACGGGCAATGTCTACTACGAAGGCGGCATCGATTCGGAAGGCCGCACGCGCCGCTGGGTCATCTACCGCAACTATTCCGAAGCCTCCGCAATACCGCCCGGCTGGCATGGCTGGATGCATCACCGTGTCGATGTCGCTCCGGCCAGCGAGGCCTACAAGCCGCGCGACTGGCAGAAGCCGCATCAGCCCAATCTGACCGGCACCCCGGCGGCCTACCGCCCGAAAGGCTCGGTGCTGACCAATCAGCATCGCCCTCAGGTCACCGGCGACTACGACGCCTGGACACCCGGATCGTAACGGCCTCCGACTTGTAACTGCGCAAGGTGCGGGCCGATCCTTTATCGCCACAATTGGTGTTTAGCTGCTTGCTGATCAGAAAACGGCGACTAGCCTTGGCGATCGACAGAATCACCCGGCCGCGAACCACCGGTATCCCTAGATGAGCTTTTCCAACCGAATATCGACGGGCGGCCTTGCGCTAGCCGCCAGTCTTGCCGTCAACACCGCGGCCTTTGCCGCTTCGCCTGAACCGGCACCCGCTGCACCGGCGCCGGCGGCCGCAGCCGGATCGGACCGGGTCACCAATCCCGTCGCCGAGTTTGCCGGCATCGACAAGATCACCGGCCGCATCATCACCTTCGATGTCTATATCGACGAGACGGTGCAGTTCGGTGCTTTGCAGGTGACGCCGCGCGTCTGCTATTCGCGGCCGCAGACCGAAGAGCCGAAGACCGATTCCTTCGTCGAGGTCGACGAGATCACACTCGACCGAAAGATCCGCCGCATCTTCACCGGCTGGATGTTTGCCGAGAGCCCTGGCCTCAACGCCGTCGAGCATGCGGTCTATGACGTATGGCTAAAGGAGTGCAAGCAGAAGTCGGATGTGCCGGCGCCCGACGCCGCCAAGGCGGACGCGACCAAAGCCGACGCGTCGAAGCCTGCCGCGGCCAAGCCGAAGCCTGCCGCCACTCCGGACGTGGTACAGCCCGATGCCACGGACCCGGCTATTACGGAACCGGATACCACGGAACCGAATACCACGGAACCGGATACCACCGAAGCCAACTGATCCTCTGGAACCGTCGTGGCCACCATGCGTTGGACCACGGACGACCGCGCATTCATGCGCATGGAGGATATTCCGATGTCAGACAGCAAGCGGATCACCGCCGGCAAGGCGGAATTGCTCGAACTCGAAAAGGGGTTCTGGACGGGCGACGCGGCCTACTACGCGGCCAATGCCGACACCGAATGCCTGGTGGCGTTTCCGCAGATGGCCAAGGCGATGGACAATGCAGATCTCGCGAAGACCGCGACCAAACCCAACCGTTGGCGCGATCTCGATATCGAGCTGAAGGGAATAATCGAGCCGGGCAGCGACATTGTCATGCTGACCTACGAGGCGCATGCGAGGCGCGAGAACGGCGAGCCCTACGCGGCGCTGGTCAGCACCGGCTACGTCCATCGCGTCAACGGCTGGAAGATGATGTTCCATTCGCAGACTCCGCTGGAAGCCGCGGCCGGAAGTAAGAGGCTCGATCGTCAGGGGTAGAATACGGCCTCGCCCTTCAGCGCGTCGGCCAGCATTTTCTCGTATTTGCCGCGCGGCACGTCGACCGCGCCGAAGCGCTTGAGGTGCTCGGTGGTGAACTGCGTATCAAGCAGAGCGAAGCCGCGCGCCTTCAACCGCTCGACGAGATAATAAAGGCAGGTCTTGGACGCGTCCGTCTCCCTGGCGAACATGCTTTCGCCAAAGAACACCCGGCCAAGGGATACGCCGTAGAGGCCGCCAACCAGCCGGTCCTCGTGCCATGCCTCGACCGAATGACAATGCCCTATCCGGTGCAACTGCACATAGGCTTCGCGGATCGGCGCATTGATCCAGGTCGAGCGGCGCTCCTCGCGCCTTTCGGCGCAGCCGTCGATCGTCGCCTCGAAATCGAAATCGAAACGGATGTCGAAAGGATGCTTCTTGATCGTTTTCCTGAGGCTTTTCGGCGTGTGAAAACCATCAAGCGGGATGATGCCGCGCGTTTCCGGCCGCACCCAGAACACCTCCGGATCGCTGGCACTTTCGGCCATCGGGAACACGCCCGAGGCGTAGGCCTTGAGCAAAAGGTCGGTCGGGATGCGATAGCCGGGCGCGAAGGGGCGGGTCATCGCGTCCCCGGACTACTCTTCCTTGGCCAGATATTTTTCCAGCCAGTGGATGTCATAGTCGCCATTGGCGATGTCGGCATTGCCGACGAGATCGCGAAACAGCGGCAACGTCGTCTTGATGCCGTCGACAACGAATTCATCCAGCGCGCGGCGCAGCCGCATCATGCACTCGACGCGGTTGCGCCCATGCACGATCAGCTTGCCGATCAGGCTGTCGTAGTAAGGCGGGATCTTGTAGCCGGAATAGACGCCGGAATCGACGCGGATGCCGAGACCGCCCGGCGTATGGAAGTGGGTGATCGTGCCGGGCGAGGGGGTGAAGGTGCGCGGATCCTCGGCGTTGATACGGCATTCGATGGCGTGGCCGTTGAACTTGATGTCTTCCTGCTTGACCGAAAGTCCGCCGCCAGACGCCACGCGGATCTGCTCATGCACGAGGTCGATGCCGGTGATCGCTTCGGTCACCGGATGCTCGACCTGCAGGCGCGTGTTCATCTCGATGAAGTAGAACTCGCCATTCTCGTAGAGGAACTCGATCGTGCCGGCGCCGGAATAGCCGAGGTC
This sequence comes from Mesorhizobium sp. P2_A12, assembly GCF_056405075.1. Classification (NCBI taxonomy): domain Bacteria; kingdom Pseudomonadati; phylum Pseudomonadota; class Alphaproteobacteria; order Hyphomicrobiales; family Phyllobacteriaceae; genus Mesorhizobium; species Mesorhizobium sp. P2_A12. The sequence goes on along the minus strand of NZ_JBFUCU010000009.1, from coordinate 114,114 downwards.
GGCGATCGCCTTGGCGCAGACGCCGCCGATGCGCGCACGCTCCTCGGCATTGAGGGCCGGCGAGGGCGCCTCTTCCCAGACCTTCTGGTGCCGCCGCTGCAGCGAACAATCGCGCTCGCCGAAATGCACGCCGCGGCCAAAACCGTCACCGAACACCTGCACCTCGATGTGGCGCGGCTTTTCCAGGTACTTCTCGATGTAGACGGCATCGTCGCCGAAGGCGGCACCGGCCTCCGAGCGCGCCGTCTGCAGGGCGACCTCGAGGTCGGCTTCGGTATGCGCCACCTTCATGCCGCGTCCGCCGCCGCCGGCCGACGCCTTGATGATCACGGGATAGCCGATCTCGCCGGCAATGCGCTTGGCCTCTTTTTCATCGGTGACCGCACCGTCCGAACCGGGCACCACCGGAATGCCGAGCCGTTTTGCGGTGCGCTTGGCCTCGATCTTGTCGCCCATGATGCGGATATGGTCGCCGGACGGGCCGATGAAGGTGATGTTGTGGGCGGCCAGGATGTCCGCGAACTTGGCGTTTTCCGACAGGAAGCCATAGCCCGGATGCACCGCATCTGCGCCAGTGATCTCGCAGGCCGCGACGATCTGATGGATGTTGAGGTAGCTGTCGCGCGATGGCGGCGGCCCGATGCAGACGCTTTCGTCGGCGAGCCGCACATGCATGGCATCGGCGTCGGCGGTCGAATGCACCACCACCGTCTGGATGCCGAGTTCTTTGCAGGCGCGCAGCACCCGAAGCGCGATTTCGCCGCGATTGGCGATGAGGATCTTCTGGAACATCCGGCCCGCTCTACTCGATCACGACGAGCGGCATGCCGTATTCGACCGGCGTCGCATCCTCGAACAGGATCGCCGTCACCGTGCCGGAGCGCGGCGAAGGAATCTGGTTCATCGTCTTCATCGCCTCGATGATCAGCAGCGTCTGGCCTTCCTTGACCTTTTGGCCGACTTCGATGAACGCCTTCGCGTCGGGCGATGGCGCCAGATAGGCGGTGCCGACCATCGGCGAGGTGATCGCGTTCTTCGCCACGTCGACCACTGCCGGGGTTGCCGCGGCAATGGGCTGGGCGGATGATGGCGCATAGGCCGGCTGCGGTGCCGCGATCGCGTGCACGGCCGGGGCCTGCCGCGAGACACGCACCTTCAGGTCGCCCAGTTCAACCTCGATCTCGGTGAGGTTGGTGTCGTTCAGTATGCCCGCCAGATCGCGGATCAGCTGCTGGTCAACACCGGTCTTCTTTATCGACATTTTCGAGCCTTCTGTTTGTTGGCCGGTCATAGGCGTGCGGCCAGCGCCTGCAGGGCCAGCGTGTAGCCGAGCGGCCCAAAGCCACAGATCATGCCGACGGCAACCGGCGCGACCATGGACACGTGGCGGAATGGTTCCCGCGCATGGATGTTGGAAAGATGGACTTCAGCGACGGGCAGCGGCGCGATGGCGCGGATGGCGTCGTGGATAGCGATCGAAGTGTGGCTGTAGGCGCCTGGATTGATGACGATGCCGGCGGCCTTGTCGCCAGCTTCCTGAATCCAGTCGACAAGGTCACCCTCGTGATTCGACTGGCGGAAATCGATCTCGAGCCCAAGTGCTGTGCCGGCCTGTTTGCAGTCCTCGGCGATCGCGGCAAGCGTCTTGCCGCCATAGATGCCCGGCTCGCGCTTGCCGAGCGCGTTGAGATTGGGACCGTTCAGGACGAAAACCGTTTTCAAAAAAGCCGACCTTTCCCGGCGCCGACATCAAGCCGGCGCGCTGGGCCCTCTATAATGGGCATAGACGCCTGCGAAAAGAGCGCAAGTGCGTTCTTTCACTGTCCACAACGCGCGGAATGTGCCCGTGAGAATGCGCTCGTGAGCAAGATCAGAGCGCGGCTTTCGCCGCCTCGATCTTTTCAGCAAGCACTTCCTGTCCAAGCGCCCCGAACACCACCTCGTTGCCGACCACATAGGACGGCGTTCCGGTGATCGCCAGCTTGTTGGCAAGATCGTAGGTCTTGGAGAAGGCCTCGTTGATCGACGGGTCCTTCATCTTCTCGCGCAGCGTCGCTTCGTCGGCGCCGAGCGAAAGCGCGATCTTGATCGCCGCCGCCTCGGTGGCGCGTCCCTGGCCGCCGAGCAGTGCGTTGTGGAACTCGCCATACTTTTCCGGCTTCATCAGGTGGAACGCCATCGAAACCACGCTCGCCTTCTGCGAATCCGGTCCGAGGATCGGGAATTCCTTGAGCACGAAGCGCAGGTCCGGATCGGACTTGGTCAGCGCCCGCATGTCGTCGATGGCGCGTTTGCAGAAGCCGCAATTGTAGTCGTAGAACTCGACGATGGTGACCTTGCCGTTCGGGTTGCCGACGACGCCGTCGAAGGCCGAGTTGAAGATCTGGTCCTTGGCATCCTTGATGACACCCATATGGGCGATGCGCTGCTCTTCCTTCTGCTTGGCTTCGAGCGCGTCCTGAACCTCCAGAAGCACTTCCGGGTTCTTCAACAGATAGTCGCGGATGATGCCTTCGACCTCGGTGCGGTCGATCTTGGTGTCGGCCTCTGCCGTCTGGGCCGGCTGCGCCGTACCGGCCTTGGCAATCTGTGGGTTTCCGGCCACGAATCCGAAAGCCAGCATGGCCAGGGCGGCCACGGCCCCCGTGGTGCCCAGCAGCAGTGCCTTTTTCATCGTTCCTGTTCCTTCTACCTGTTTTTCCGGCCCGGTTCGTCTGACTGTGTCGCAGCATGCTGCCGGAAGGTTCACTTGATCTTGGTCGATGGTGCGTAGTTTATGATGTCCTGGGCTCGAAGCCAGCGCGGTTCGCCGCGCTTCATCTGCTGCTGTGCCCGCATGGCGAAGATCTTAGCATCCTTATAGTTGCCGGAATAGAAATGACCTTCGGCGGTGGCAAGTTCTGCGCCCGGTATGTCTCCCAGTTCGCCATAGGCCTGCGCAAGGTAGCGGTAGCCGGCGGCATTTTCCTTGTCTCGCTGTAGACCATTGTTGATCTGCACGACGGCTTTCTTGAGGGATTCAGGCGTACCGACGGCCATCAGCGCCTGACCAAGGGAGACAGGCAGCAACCCCGACCGCGCCGGGTCGAGGCTGACCGCCTTGGCATAGGCATCCGCGGCATCCTTGGGCTTGTTCGCCTTCATCAGGATGTCGCCTCGCAGTTCCTGGAAATATGCATTCTTCGGCTGCGCCTTGATCAGTGCATTGGTCTTGGCGAGCGCGGTGGCGATGTTGCCGAACAGGTACGTCGACTCGGCTTCGCCATATTGTGCGGCAAGGCTGCCGGGCATCTTGCGCATCAGCCGCGCCAACCCCGCCTGGCCTTCCATATAGACGGCGATCTTCATGCGCATCATGTCGTGCCGCTGCTGCAGCGCCGGCGGGTCGACCTTGTCGACATTGGGGCTCTGTTTCACCAGCACTTCGAGATTGGCGATACGGTCCTGCGGCATCGGATGGCTGATCCGGTAGGGATCGACCTGGGCGCCCGACAGCGACAGCGCCGTCTGGAAACGGTGGAACGTCTTCAGCATGCCCATGCCGGACTGCCCGGTGGCGTTGAGATAGGTGATCGCCGAGCGGTCGGCGGTTATCTCCTCGGTGCGCTGATAGGCGAGGATGCTTCGCTGCGCCATCTCGCCGCCGCCCGCCGCCATGCCCATGCCGGCGCCGGCAAGGCCGCGGCTGTTGGTGGTGGCACCGGCGACCATGGCGCCGGCGCCTAGCAATGTGGCGATGATGGCCATCGTCTTGGCACGTTCGAGCTGTTCGCGCAGCTTCTGCTGGTGGCCGCCGGCGATATGGCCGGCTTCGTGGGCAATGACGCCGATGATCTCGTTGGGTGTCTCGGCCGTCATCAGCGCGCCGGTGTTGATGAACAGCCGGCGCCCGGTGACGAAGGCGTTGAAACTCTGGTCGTTGACCAGCACGATGTCGATGCCGTCGTTTGCCAGCCCAGCCGCCTTGAAGATCGGCCGCGCATAGTCGCGCACCAGCGCCTCGATCTCTGCGTCGCGGACCACAGGCACGTTCTGGGCGAAGGCGCTGACCGAATCCGCCAACGCGACGGCAACGCCAAGCGAAAGCGTCGCAAAGACGCGCGCTGTCCGGGCAATCGTCGATCTGGGTCGGCTCAACATGACGGTTCCACTGGTAGACGAGCGGGCGAAAGATGAAAAGTCGGCGCCGGAAACTTCCTCAACTTGTGATCCTCACATCAATCGGGCATTTGTGCGGCGCATGCGCCCGAGTTTGGCGCCTTCAACCATCGGGAATACTGGTTAAATGGTCGTTTCGCTCTCACGTCGTGGCAATGTCGAGCCGTTCCATGCCATGGACATTCTGGCCGAGGCAAACCGCCTGAAGGCCCAGGGTGTGCCGGTTGTTTCCATGGCCGTTGGCCAGCCCTCCGACCCTGCGCCGATCGGCGTTCGCGCGGCCGCGGCCAAGGCCTTGCAGGACGGACGCATCGGCTACACCGACACGCTCGGCCTCGCCGCATTGCGCAAGGCGATCGCCGAGCACTACGCCGATCACTATGGCCTCGATATTCCACCGAGCCGGATCGCGGTGACCACCGGATCGTCGGCCGCCTTCAACCTTGCCTTCCTGGCGATGTTCGATCCGGGCGACCGCGTCGCCATCGCCGCGCCCGGCTATCCCGCTTATCGCAACATCATGGCCGCGCTCGGCATCGACGTGGTCGAGATCGAACTCGGCGACGCCGCCTACCTGCATGCCGGTCATCTCGAAACCGCGCATCGTGAAAAGCCTCTGAAAGGCGTGCTGTTTGCAAGCCCGGCCAATCCGACCGGCGCGGTCATTCCGGCCGATGAACTGGCGGCCCTTGTTAGGACCGCGCAGGAACTCGGCATCGCCGTGATATCAGATGAAATCTATCATCGGCTGGCCTATGCCGCCCCCGACACCACCTCACTTGCCTATGGCGGCGACGTGACGGTGATCAACTCGTTCTCGAAATATTACTGCATGACCGGCTGGCGCATCGGCTGGATGGTGTTGCCCGAAGAACTGGTGCGGCCGGTCGAGCGCGTCGCCCAAAGCCTCTACATCTCGCCGCCGGAACTGTCGCAGATCGCCGCGATCGAGGCGTTCAAGGCGACTGAGGAGCTGGAAGCGGTGAAAGGCCGCTACGCCTGGAATCGCGAGCTGTTGATGAAACGCCTGCCGGAACTCGGCTTTCCGCTGGCGGCACCGATGGACGGCGCCTTCTATGCCTTTTGCGATGTCACCAGGCACACCAACGACAGCATGGCCTTCGCACGAAAGATGCTGGCGCAGGCGCATGTCGCGGCGACGCCAGGCCGCGACTTCGACACCCAGGCGGGGCACCGCACGATGCGTTTCTCCTATGCCGGCAGCCACGACGACATGGTCGAGGCGATGGCGCGCATTGAACGCTGGTTGAGGTAGCACCATGCCAGAACTCGAACAGGCGCTCGCCGAAGTCGCCGCCGAAATGGCCGAACGCACCGATCGCGGCGCTGTTGCCACCTACATTCCGCAGCTCGGCAAGGTCGACCCCAAGAAGTTCGGCATTGCCGCCGTTACCAATGACGGCCGCGTGCTGATGGCGGGTGACGCCGATCAGGCCTTTTCGATCCAGAGCATCTCGAAAGTGTTCACCTTGACGCTGGCGCTCGGCAATGTCGGCGATGCGCTGTGGCAGCGGGTCGGACGCGAGCCGTCGGGCAATCCGTTCAACTCGATCGTCCAACTCGAGCATGAGAACGGTATTCCGCGCAATCCGTTCATCAATGCCGGCGCCATCGTCGTTTCCGACATCCTGCTTGCCGGCCACCAACCGCGCGAGGCTATCGGCGAAATCCTGCGCTTCATCCAGTTCCTGGCCGATGACGAGACAATCATCATCGACCGCGAGGTCGCGGCCTCCGAACGGGCCACCGGCTATCGCAACTTCGCGCTTGCCAACTACATGAAATCCTTCGGCAATCTCAACCATGCGCCGGAGCTGGCGCTGGGTGTCTATTTCCACCACTGCGCCATCGCCATGAGCTGCCGGCAATTGGCGCTCGCCGGCCGCTTCCTCGCCAATGGCGGCAAGAATCCGGCGACCGGACATAGCGTGGTGTCGGCCGAGCGGGCGCGCCGCATCGGCGCCATGATGCTGACCTGCGGCCACTATGACGGCTCGGGCGACTTTGCCTTCCGCGTCGGCATTCCCGGCAAGAGCGGCGTCGGCGGCGGCATACTGGGCATCGTGCCGGGCGTAGCCTCGCTCGCCGTCTGGTCGCCCGGCCTCAACGCCAACGGCAATTCCAAGCTGGGCTCGATCGCGCTGGAAAAGCTGGCCAGGATGATGAACTGGTCGATCTTCGCGCCGTAGAGCGGTCTATTGTTCACGGAAATGCCGCTCGACTGATAAACTTCATGCCCGCCGGGTAAATCTGCAAAAATTGCCTTGACCACAGTAATGTCGTCCGTTCTTGTTGGGGACGACTGCAAATGGGTAGCACCAGTCCTTGAACAAGACGGGTCCCCTGACGCAGTTTTTTGTTTTTAAACCCTGTCTGCAGCGAAAGAGAACGAGTCATGCCCATCGGACGCATAGGACAGGAATTCATCGTCAATTCGACGGCAACGGGGGGTCAGGTTAGCCCAACGATCACGGCGCTAGCCGATGGCCGCTTCGTGGCCACCTGGCAGTCCTATGATACCGGCGACGGAAATGGCGCTTGCATCCGCGCCCGCATCTACAATGCTGACGGTTCAGCGGCTAGCAACGACTTCATCGTCAATTCGACGACACCAGGCGATCAGCGTACCCCCGATATCACGGCGCTGGCCGACGGCCGCTTCGTGGCCACTTGGCAGTCCTACGACACCGGCGACAGCAGCGGTATCCGCGCCCACATCTACAATGCCGACGGTTCAGCGGCCGGTAGCGACTTCATCGTCAATTCGACGACAATATTCGATCAGCATAGCCCCGCGATCACGGCGCTAGCCGATGGCCGCTTCGTGGCCACCTGGCAGTCCGATGAATACGGCATCGGCAACGGCACTTCCATCCGCGCCCGCGTCTACAACGCCGACGGTTCAGCGGCCGGCAACGACTTCATCGTCAATTCGACGACATCAGGCGATCAGCGTACCCCCGATATCACGGCGCTGGCTGATGGCGGCTTCGTGGCCACCTGGTATGCCTATAACGAGGGCGACGGCGATGGCACTTGCATTCGCGCCCGCGTCTACAATGCCAACGGTTCGGCGGCCGGCAATGACTTCATCGTCAATTCGACGGCAACAAACGATCAGGTTACCCCCACGATCACGGCGCTGGCCGATGGCCGCTTCGTGACCACCTGGACGTCCCGTGACCCCGGCAACGGCACCGGCCTGTGCATCCGCGCCCGCGTCCACAATGCCGACGGTTCGGCGGCCGGCAACGACTTCATCGTTAATTCGACGACAACGAACTTTCAGGTTAGCCCGGCGATCACGGCGCTGGCCGATGGCCGCTTCGTGGTCGCCTGGCAGTCCTTCGACGGCGATGGTAGCGGCAGCTGCATACGCGCCCGCATCTGCAATACCGACGGTTCGGCGGCCGGCAGCGACTTCATCGTCAATTCCACGACAACGGGCGATCAGGGTGGCCCCGATATCACGGCGCTGGCCGATGGCCGCGTCGTGGTCACCTGGGAGTCCCTTGATGCCGGCGACGGCAGCAGCGGCTGCATTCGTGCTCAAATCTTCGATCCTACCATCTTTGTCGGCACTGCCGCCGAGGATATCTGGCAAGGCAGCAATGTCCTCGCTGACCACATCAATGGCGGCGACGGCAACGACACGCTGTCGGGCCTGGGCGGCAATGATACGATCAGCGGCGATGCCGGCGCCGATCTGATGATCGGCGGCGCTGGCAACGACACCTACTTTGTCGACAATGCCGGCGACCACGTGATCGAGGCCAATGGCCAGGGCACCGACAATGTACAGAGCTACGTCTCCTTCAACCTTTCCGGCCAGGAGATCGAAAACCTGGCGCTGAGAGGTTCGGGCAATATCAACGGTACTGGTAACTCGATCGCCAATGTGATCACCGGCAACTCCGGCAACAACGTCATCGACGGGCTAGGTGGTGCCGATACGATGAGCGGAGCGCAAGGCAACGACACCTACTTCGTCGACAATGCCGGGGACATCGTCGATGAGAGCACTGCTGGTGCCAATGGCACCGATACCGTCAATGGCTACATCTCGATCAACCTTGGCGATGCCGCCCACTTCAAGGGCAATATCGAGAATGTCGCGCTGCTCGGTGCGGTCGCGATCAACGCCACCGGCAACAGCCTGGCCAACACGCTGACCGGCAATTCCGGCAACAATGTGCTGGATGGAATGGGTGGCGCCGACACGATGAGAGGCGCTCAGGGCAACGACAGCTACTATGTCGACAATGCGGGCGATATCGTCAGTGAGAGCACCGCCGGCGCCAACGGCATCGATACCGTCAACGGCTACATCTCGATCAACCTCAGCGACGGCAACCACTTCACCGGCAATATCGAGAACGTCGCACTGCTCAGTGCGGCCTCGATCAACGCCACCGGCAACAGCCTGGCCAACACGCTGACCGGCAACTCCGGCAACAATGTGCTGGACGGCAAAGGTGGCGCCGACACGATGATCGGGGCTCAGGGCAATGATGGCTACTATGTCGACAATGCCGGCGATATCGTCAGTGAAAGCACCGCCGGCGCCAATGGCACCGACACCGTCAATGGCTTTATTTCGATCAACCTTGGCGATGGCAACCACTTCACCGGCAACATCGAGAACGTCGCACTGCGCAGCGCGGCCTCGATCAACGCCACCGGCAACAGCCTGACCAACACGCTGACCGGCAATTCCAGTAACAACGTACTGGACGGCAGGGGCGGCAACGACACGATATCCGGCAGCAGCGGCCAGGACATCTTCGTCTTCACCACGGCGCTCAATGCCTCGACCAATGTCGACCGCATCACCGACTTCTCGGTGGTCGACGACACCATCCGGGTCGACAATGCCATCTTTGCCGCGCTTGGCGGCAACGGCACGCTGACGGCCGACCAGTTCGTCAAGAACACAACTGGCCTTGCCGCCGACGGCAACGACCACATCATCTACGAGACCGACACCGGCTGGCTCACCTATGACAGCAACGGCAGTGCCGCCGGCGGCTCAACCCATTTCGCCACACTGGCCGCGAACCTGGCGCTGACCAACGCCGATTTCGTCGTGGTGTAAGGTCAGCAGGCACTTCGGTTTCCGTCGACGATACTCTCTGCGCCGGCGGTTTCACACTTTGAATGGCTTTCCCGTCCTCGCGACCAGCCGGAACGCCAGATATGAAAAATCCCGCGCCGTCTTTCGATTGGCGCGGGATTTTTTTGTCAAGAAATCAAGTCAAGCGGCTGAAAGGCTTAGAAAAAGCCCTTCCGCTGCCACCATCCGGCGCGCTTCGGCTTATCCTCGGTCTTGGCCGCCGGTTCGTCGGCAACGGTCGAAGACACCACCGGCACGACCGGCGCATCCACGGCCGCCGGCTTGCGCCGTGACGGGCGGACCTTCGGCGTCTCCTCGACAGTCACTGCCGCTGCCTCGTCGGACGCCGTGGCCGGCGTCTCGGCCGGTGCTGCCGCGACCGCTTCGGCAGCAGCCGGCTCCTCGGCGACGACCTCGGCCGCGGCCTTCTTCGGCTTGGCGGCACGACGTGGCTTCTTCGGCTTTTCCGTGCTCGGCGCGTCGTCATTGGCCGGAGCAAGCGCCACTGGCTCTTCGGCCGGTTCGGCAACTACCGACTCACTGGAGACCGTCACGCTTTCCGCTACGTCGCTATCTGACACATCGAGCGTCTCGCCAGCGCTTGCCTCGACCTCGCCTTCACCGTCTTCGCGGCGATTGCGCTTGCCGCCGCGCTTGCCGCGCCGGCGCTTCTTGCCCTGGCCTTCATCCGAAGCCTCAACCGTCTCGGACGTTTCGGCCACACCGAGAGGAGCGTCGTCGTCTGTTTCCGCGTCGCTGTCGCTGGCAGTGGCTGCCGAGCCGGAGAACTCAGCGGCCGGTGCGGAGACGGAAGACCCGTCCGCAGGTGTGCCGTGTTCGCGGTCGCGGTCCTTGCCGCCACGACGCCGCCGGCGCTTGCGGCGCTTGCGGTCGCGGCCTTCGCCGTCTTCGCCACCGGCAGCAGGCCGTGGCTGTTGTTGCTGCGGCTGCTGCTGGCGTGGCTGCTCAGCCTGCACCGGCACCTCGTCGTCTTCCTCGATGACGACGATCTCGTCCTCGGGCTCATCCGGCTCGACATAGGCCGGCAGGCTGCGCACCTCGACAAAGCCTTCCGGCTTTTCCGCCAGTGCGCCGCGGAAGATCGCATAATGCTGCGCGCCTACGGAATCGTCGGCCTCGACGGTGATGGTCAGGCCGAAGCGGCTTTCCAGTTCCACCAGCGTGCCGCGCTTGTGATTGAGCACGTAGAGTGCGGTCGCCGCCGGCGTCCGCACCGTGATGTGGCTGCGCGAATCCTTGAGCAGGAATTCCTCGATCGCCCGCACCACCATCAGCGCGACCGACGAATCGGACCGCACATGGCCGGTGCCGCCGCAATGCGGGCAGGGCTTCATGGTCGATTCCAGCACGCTGGCGCGGATGCGCTGGCGTGACATCTCCATCAGGCCGAAATGCGAGATGCGGCCGACCTGGATGCGCGCACGGTCGTTCTTGAGGTGATCCTTCAACCGCTTCTCGACGGAGCGGTTGTTGCGGTTCTCCTCCATGTCGATGAAGTCGATGACGATCAGGCCGGCGAGATCGCGCAGCCTGAGCTGGCGGGCGACTTCCTCGGCCGCTTCCAGGTTGGTGTGGAGCGCGGTGTCCTCGATCGAGTGCTCCTTGGTGGAACGGCCCGAATTGACGTCGATGGCGACCAGCGCCTCGGTCTGGTTGATGATGATGTAGCCGCCGCTCTTCAGCGTTACTTGCGGCTGCAGCATGCGGTCGAGCTGTGCCTCAATGCCATTGCGCACGAAGATCGGCGTCGTGTCGCGGAACGGCTGAACCACCTTGGCGTGGCTCGGCATCAGCATGCGCATGAAGTCCTTGGCTTCGCGGTAGCCTTCCTCGCCGGAGACGAGGATCTCGTCGATATCCTTGTTGTAGAGGTCGCGCACCGAACGCTTGATCAGGCTGCCTTCCTCATAGACCAGGGCAGGGGCCGTCGATTGCAAGGTGAGACTGCGGACATTTTCCCAAAGCCGCATCAGATACTCGTAGTCGCGCTTGATCTCGGCCTTGGTGCGGCTCTCGCCGGCGGTGCGCAGGATGACGCCCATGCCCTGCGGCACTTCGAGATCGGCAACGACCTCCTTGAGGCGCTTGCGGTCGACCGCGCTGGTGATCTTGCGCGAAATGCCCCCGCCGCGCGCCGTGTTCGGCATCAGCACCGAATAGCGGCCGGCGAGCGACAGGTAGGTGGTGAGGGCAGCACCCTTGTTGCCGCGCTCTTCCTTGACGACCTGCACCAGCAGGATCTGCCGGCGCTTGATCACTTCCTGGATCTTGTACTGGCGGCGCACCGGCTTGCGGCGGTTGCGCACTTCTTCCAACGCATCCTCGGCGCCGACCGATTCGACCTCGTGGTCGTCCGGGTGCGAGGATTGAACCTCCTCAAGCATGCCGCGATCATTGTCGCCTGACGTCGCTTCGCTGCCTTCTGCTTGCGGGACGGCTTCGGAAATCACATCGGCTTCGACCGAGGCGGCGATCGACGTCGGGCCGCCGTCGCGCGTTTCGGTTTCGTCCTGCTCGGCAGAACCTTCGTCTTGCCCAGACGCATCGGCATGTTCGGACGTGTCGGCATGTTCGGACGTATCGACATGTTCGGACGCATCAACATGTTCGGACGCATCGGCCGCGTGTTCGATGATCTCCGAAGTGTGAGAGATCTCCTCGACAACGACATCGCCATTGTCGTCGCCTTCGCTTGCCTCGACGGAGCCTTCGCTCTCGCCGGCCGCGCTTGCATCGCGCCTGTGTTCACCACGGTCGCGGCTCTTGCCACCGCGCCGGCGTCCGCGCCGCCCGCGATCGCGGCTCTGGCGATCATCGCCGTCGCCATCCTCGTCCTCCTCATCTTCGGCCTCCTGCGCTTCGGCGCGCAGCAGTGCCTGACGGTCGGCGACCGGAATCTGGTAGTAGTCGGGGTGTATTTCACTGAAGGCGAGGAAACCGTGACGGTTGCCGCCATATTCGACAAAGGCTGCCTGAAGGGAGGGCTCTACGCGCGTTACGCGGGCTAGGTAGATGTTTCCTTTGAGCTGCTTCTTGTCCTGGGATTCAAAGTCGAATTCTTCGATACGGTTACCGCGAACGACGACAACGCGTGTTTCCTCCGGGTGGGAGGCGTCTATCAGCATTTTGTTGGGCATTATTTCGTTTCCCCCCGGCAGCCGTCAGCCGCAGCTTGCGGGGCAAAGCCCGCTGCTGCGTGTCTGGAGTGTGGGTGCCGGATAATTGAACGTCCGCCGGCCGCCGCTTGAGCGCCATGGCGGTGCCGCCCGCAGCCATAATGGCGCGGTTTGATGCGGACCTTTCCATGATTGCGCTTGAAGCCATCGTCACCAGCAGAACCTTTTGAACCAAAGCCCGGACAAACCGGACCAGCTTGTTTGCTCTTACAGAGCCGGCGCGGGAACAAACCCGGCCGTTTTCCTCACGCAGGCGATTCCCCCGCCACGGGCGCACACCTGCGAAATTTCGTCGCGATCACCTGAACCCTTTTCGCATGAAGCGAAAGGAGCCGCCTTTCATCTGACCCTGTAGCAGGAAGCTGCGGAGGAGGGCGGTTCCAGGATTGCAGTGATCCAGTATCGCTTTTATGATTTGGCGGGGTGGAAGGCAACCCCGATTTCCGATGCCGGCAAAAAGCAGTTCCGTTACGTAAGACAGGCTGCGACCCTTGCATGAAAAGGCTTGGTTAACCTTCTCTGGATACCAATCGTTAATCGAGTTCGCGGCCTTACCGGCACTTCGACGAAACGACGGGCGCCTGGCGCCAAACCGGGAGCGACTGGAAGAGAGATGGGACTGGCAGACTTCACAGACAAGGGATGTCGTGTTGGCGGCCGGATCATCGTTGCCTTCTGCCTCGTGCTGTTGCTGGTGATCTCTTCCGCCTCGTCCTCCGTTGCCAATGCCGCCGAAGCACCGCTGGTGGCAAAAGGCTACAAGATGGCGGGCGATGCCACCAAGATGCGCATCGTCATGGATTTCGACCGCGAACCTGATGTCAAATGGTTCCTGTTGCGCGGTCCCAATCGTCTTGTCATCGATCTTGCGAATACGCGATTCGCCATTAACGCCAAGGACTTGAAGGCGCGCGGCCTGGTCAGGGGCGTGCGCCTGGGCGCGCTCGGCGAGGGCGTTTCGCGGCTGATCCTCACCGGCAAGGGACCGTTCGCCGTCGACAAGCTCGATGTGCTCAAGAACGAGGACGGGACCGGCTACCGCATCGCCATCGACATCTCGGCAGCCTCCGCACGCGAGTTCGACGCGGCACTTGCCAATCAGGCGTTGACCACCGGATCGACAGTTTCGACCGACAAGGGCGGGCGGGTCGGCACCGGACCGGTGTCCAATCCGGGCCATCGCTTCACCGTCGTCATCGATCCAGGCCATGGCGGCATCGACGGCGGCGCCGAGGGCCTGAACGGCACCATCGAGAAGAACGTCACGCTCGCCTTCGCCACCGAGTTACGCGACAAGCTGGCGGCCGTCGGTAACTATGACGTGTTCATGACGCGCGATACCGACGAGTTCCTGCGGCTGGATGATCGCGTGCGCATTGCCCGGCAGCACGAGGCCGATCTGCTGATTTCCATTCATGCCGACACAATCAGCGTCAAGGGCATTCGCGGCGCCACCGTCTACACCGTTTCCGACAAGGCTTCGGATCCCGAGGCGCAGGCGCTTGCCGACCGCGAAAATCTCTCCGACCAGTTCGCCGGCATGGAAATCAAGAACGACAGCAAGGAAGTCACCGACATCCTGATCGACCTGATCCGCCGCGAAACGCACAATTTCTCGATGAGCTTCGCCCACACCCTGGTCGGCCAGCTTTCGACCAGCGTCGGCCTCATCAACAATCCGCAGCGTTCGGCGGGGTTCAAGGTGCTGAAAGCACCCGACGTGCCATCCGTGCTGGTCGAACTGGGTTATCTCTCGAATGCCAAGGACGAGGCGCAGCTGCTCAACGCCGACTGGCGCGGCAAGGCGGCTCAGAGTATAACCAATGCCGTCGCACTTTTCGCGTCAGCCAAGACCGGAGCCGGAACCGGAGGCTGACATGCTCCGCGTCGCCCGGAACCCGAGGCAGCGTTGCGCGGCGACAACAGCTGTTGCCTTTATTTGCGGCCTGCGGTCACGAATTCAGGCATTGCCGTATTTTGTCCACATGGTGGCGACATGAGTTTTCGATTGCGGATTGGGACCGGCTCGAAAGCTTGCGCGGAAGGCGGCTTCGTTTAGGAAATTCCCGAACCAAGGACTGGAGCGGGTATGATTCGTCTCATTGGCTATTTTTTCGGCATCGGCACGACGCTGGCCCTTCTGGTCGCGGCGGGCGTTGCGATCTATATCGGCCATTTGTCGAAGGACCTGCCCGACTACGAGGTGCTGGCCAAATACGAGCCGCCGGTGACCACCCGCATCCACGCGTCGGACGGCGCGCTGATGGCCGAATATGCCCGTGAGCGACGCCTGTATCTGCCGATCCAGGCCATACCGGATCGTGTCAAGGCGGCCTTCTTGTCCGCCGAAGACAAGAACTTCTACAATCACCCCGGCATCGACGTGACCGGCCTTGGCCGCGCCATCATTGTCAACCTGCAGAATTTTGGCTCAGGCAAGCGCCAGGTCGGCGCCTCGACGATCACCCAGCAGGTGGCGAAGAACTTCCTGTTGTCCTCGGACCAGACCTATGAGCGCAAGATCAAGGAGATGATCCTCGCCTTCCGCATCGAGCAGGCCTATCCCAAGGATCGTATTCTCGAGCTCTACCTCAACGAAATCTTCTTCGGCTTCGGCGCCTATGGCGTCGCCGGTGCGGCGCTGACCTATTTCGACAAGTCGGTCAACGAGCTGACCGTGGCCGAGGCCGCCTATTTGGCTTCGCTGCCGAAGGGGCCGAACAACTACCATCCCTTCAAGCATGCCGATCGCGCGCTGGAGCGCCGCAACTGGGTCATCGACCAGATGGTCGAGAATGGCTACGTGACGCGTGAGGAAGGCGCCAAGGCCAAGGCCGAGCCACTAGGCGTGACGCCGCGCCGCAACGGCACCTATCTTTTCGCCGGCGAGTACTTCACTGAAGAGGTGCGCCGCCAGATCATCGCCCGTTACGGCGAGAATGCGCTTTACGAAGGCGGCCTTTCCGTCCGCACCACGCTTGATCCGAAGGTTCAGCTCATTGCCCGCAAGGCGATGCAGAACGGGTTGATGAAATACGACACGCTGCGCGGTTATCGCGGACCGGTGACGACCATCGACGTGTCCGGCGACTGGGGCGTGCCGCTGGGCAACGTCAAGGGGCTGGAGGATGTCCCCGAATGGTCGCTGGCCGTAGTGCTAGACAGTTCGGAGACCGGCCTGTCGATCGGCCTTCAGCCGGCGCGCCAGGCGTCGGGCGAGATCGTCAAGGAACGCGTCGAAGGCACCGTCAGCAAGGACGACATGGGTTTCGCCATGCGCCATCTGGTCGACGGCAAGACCGTCAAGGCCAAGTCGCCGGCGGACGTGTTGAAACCGGGCGACGTCATCTTCGTGCAGAAGAACGATGGCGCCGATGGCGCCTACAGCCTGCGCCAGGTTCCCGAGGTGGAGGGCGGCCTGATCGCCATGGATCCGCATACCGGCCGCGTGCTGGCCATGGTCGGCGGCTTCTCCTACGCCCAGTCCGAATTCAACCGCGCGACGCAAGCCATGCGCCAGCCAGGCTCCTCGTTCAAGCCGATCGTCTATTCGGCCGCGCTCGACAATGGCTATACGCCGGCCTCGGTGATCATGGACGGGCCGATCACGATCCAGAGCGGCAACACGACCTGGACGCCGAAGAACTATGACGGCACCGTTGCTGGTCCGGCGACATTGCGCTCCGGCATCGAGAAGTCGCGCAATTTGATGACGGTGCGGCTTGCCAACGATATGGGCATGAAGCTGGTCGTCGAGTATGCCGAGCGCTTTGGTGTCTACGACCATCTGGCGCCGTATCTGCCGATGGCGCTGGGCTCCGGCGAAACGACCGTGATGCGCATGGTGTCGGCCTACTCGATCATGGCCAACGGCGGCAAGTCGATCAAGCCATCGCTGATCGACCGCATCCAGGACCGCTACGGCAAGACGGTGTTCAAGCAGGACGAACGTGGCTGCCAGGGCTGCAATGCGCCCGAATGGCAGAACCAGCCGGAACCGGAACTGGTCGACAATTCCGAGCAGGTGCTCGATCCGATGACCGCCTATCAGATCACCTCGATGATGGAAGGTGTCGTGCAGCGCGGCACCGGCGCCACCATCGGCGAACTCGGCCGCCACATTGCCGGCAAGACCGGGACGACGAACGACGAAAAGGACGCCTGGTTCATCGGTTTTACGCCCAACCTCGTCGTCGGCCTCTACATGGGCTACGACACGCCGCGCGGCCTTGGCCATGGCGCTACCGGTGGTGGTCTCGCGGCACCTATCTTCAAGGACTTCATGCGGGTGGCGCTGGATGGCACGCCCAATGTCGACTTCAAGGTGCCCGAAGGCATGAATCTGATCGCCATCAATCGCAAGACCGGCATGCGTGCCGCTTCGGGCGATCCCGGCACCATCATCGAAGCCTTCAAGCCGGGTACCGGGCCCGCCGACAGCTATTGGGTGATCGGCATGGGCGCCGACGGCTCCAATGCCACCGGCGGTGCACTGTCGCCGCAGGCCAACCAGGCCATCCAGTCCGGCGGCGGCGGCCTTTACTGACGATTTTCATGAGCGGATGGGCTGGCCTTGCGCCGGCCCATTTTGCTTTACAGCCGGCGGCGGCCTCCCTATGTATCGCGCCGACCGATTTCATCAAACAGGACAGAACAGCCAGCCATGCGCGCGGAAACGCAGAATATTGTCGACGAGATCAGGCAGGCGATTACCCTGCTGAGGAGGCATCTTTGACTGGGATCAGGCCATAAAGCGGCTTGAATACCTCAACGTGCGCGCCGAGGACGCCAGCCTCTGGAACGAACCGCTGGAAGCGCAGAAGCTGATGCGCGAACGGCAGGGCCTCGAGGAAGGTATCGCCTCGGTGAAAGGCCTGACGCAGGCGCTGGATGACAATATCGGGCTGATCGAACTCGGTGAGGAAGAGGGCGACGAGGGCGTCATCGCCGAGGCGGAAGCCGCGCTCCGTTCGATGCAGGGCGAAGCGAAAGCCCGCCAGGTCGAGACGCTGCTGTCGGGCGAGGCCGACGCCAACGACACGTATCTTGAAGTCCATGCCGGCGCGGGCGGTACCGAAAGCCAGGATTGGGCCTCGATGCTCTTGCGTATGTACACACGCTGGGCCGAGCGGCGCCGCTTCAAGGTCGAGGTGCTGGAAGTGCATGACGGCGAAGAGGCCGGCATCAAGTCCGCCACGCTGCTGATTAAGGGCCACAACGCCTATGGCTGGCTGAAGACGGAATCGGGCGTTCATCGCCTGGTGCGCATTTCCCCCTATGACAGCAATGCGCGCCGGCATACGTCGTTCGCCAGCATCTGGGTCTATCCTGTCATCGACGACACGATCGAGATCGACGTGTCCGAATCCGATGTCCGCATCGACACCTACCGCTCGTCCGGCTCGGGCGGTCAGCACGTCAACACCACGGATTCGGCGGTACGCATCACCCACCTTGCCACCGGCATCGCGGTCGCCTGCCAGGCCGAACGGTCGCAGCACAAGAACAAGGCCAAGGCCTGGGAGATGTTGCGCTCGCGCCTCTACGAGGAAGAGCTGAAGAAGCGCGAGGCGGTTGCCAACGCCACCGAAGCGTCGAAGAGCGATATCGGCTGGGGTCACCAGATCCGCTCTTATGTGCTGCAACCCTATCAGCTGGTGAAGGATCTCCGCACCGGCGTCGAGAGCACCAGCCCGTCAAGCGTGCTCGATGGCGACCTCGACGATTTCATGGAAGCCTCCTTGTCGCAGCGCATCGAAGGCGGTGCGGGTGAAGCGGTGGTGGATCTGGATTAGGTCACGCACTCATGAACTGCTGGCGGTGGCTGCAAGGTTCTGATTCAAGCTTCTTGAAGGGAGCTGCTGATGGGCCAGCTTCGCTACGAGTTGACGGATTTCGAGTGGTCGGTGATCGAGCCGCTGCTACCGAGCAAGCCGCGCGGGGTGCCTCGGGTTGACGACCGGCGTGTTCTGAACGGGATTTACTGGCGTCTTCGGACCGGCTCGCCGTGGGCGGACATTCCCGAGCGCTACGGCCCGTATACGACCTGCTACAACCGCTTCGTCAGATGGCGCAAGGCGGGCGTATGGGACCGGCATCTTCGATGCCGTATCAAGGGCTTACGATGGCGATGTGCAGATGATCGACAGCTCGTCGATCCGGGTTCACCAGCATGGTGCCAACGGTAAAAAGGGGGCGCGCTGGATACCGCCCCCGGGGCGTGAGCCTGACGACAGATGCATGGGGCGCTCGCGCGGTGGACTGACCACCAAGATCCACGCGACGCGCGCGGCCTGCCGATCGCGCTCAAGCTGACGCCCGGACAAGCACACGATGGCAGGAGCGCCGCCGACATGCTCGATACGCTCGGCGGCGGCGACCTGCTGCTCGCCGATCGCGCCTACGACAGTGATGCCTTGCGCCTCGAGATGGCCGCGCGCGGCGCATGGGCCAACATCAAGCCGATGCCCGGCCGCAAACGCCGCCCGCCGTTCAGCGCCTTCCCCTATCGCTACCGCAACCTCGTCGAACGCTTCTTCAGCAAGCTCAAGCACTTCCGTGCCGTCGCCACCCGCTTCGAAAAGCACAGCGAAAACTACCTTGCTCTCGTCAAACTCGTTTCAGCCAAAATCTGGATGCGCTTTACGAGTCGGTGAGCTAGAAAGTCCCCCTCGGACGCTCGGAGAGGCGTTCAGGCAGGAGCCCGACCATGATCAAGATGAGCGTCTACTATCCGGCCGATCGCGGCTCGAAGTTCGATCACGACTACTACCGCACCCACCACATGCCACTGATCCAGGAACGGCTCGGCGATGCCTGCCTGCGCTACGAGATCGATAAGGGCCTTGCGGGTCGCGAACCTGGAAGCGCGCCGGAGTTCGTCGCGGCGTGCCACATCTACTCGCCGACCCTGGGGACATTCCAGGAGGCGTTCGGTCCCCACCGCGCGGAGATCGTCGCGGACGTCGCCAACTATACAGACATCGCGCCCATCGTGCAGATCAGCGAAATCGTTGGAGGGTAGGAGGCTTCGGCGCGTCAGGCGTAGCCGTTGAACTTTCCGGGATCGGCGTAGTGCTGGCGCACCTGATCCATGGTGACGTAGCCGGTGCCGAACCGGTCGACGATCGGGAATATGTGGTTGCCGTTGAAGCGAAAACTACCTTGCTCTCGTCAAACTCGCTTCAGCCAAAATCTGGATGCGCTTTATGAGTCGGTGACCTAGTCCTTGGAGCATGAATTCCATCCCGATTCCATCGGGATGGAGCAGGGCTCCAGAACCGCGGCCCTACATAGACCTGGATAGGACAATGGCTCGCAAGCTTGTCGGAAAATGTCTGTGCGGCGCTGTGCAATACGCCGTTCGGGACGAGTTTGTTTACGCTGCCAACTGCCACTGTTCCAATTGCCGACGAACCACGGGTTCGGCCTTCAAGCCGTTCGCCGGTATCGAGCGCGAAAAATTTGCCTTGAGCGAAGGCGAGGACAAGCTTCTGATCTTCGGCGATCAAAGCGGCCATGATGCGCATTGCGGGTTGTGCGGATCATTGCTGTATTCGCTCGTTCGCGAGGGGGCTTTTGTCCACGTGGCGATGGGAACCCTTGCCGACGATCCGTCCATCCGCCCGTCCGCCCATATCTTCGTGGGCTCCAAGGCGGGCTGGTTCACCATCACCGACGACCTGCCGCAATATCAAGAGCACGTGATTGCCGGGTCTGACGACGAATAGGCGTCGGTCGGCCACGTAGCAATTTCTTGCGCCGACTCACATTTGCGCTCACCATCACCGCATTGAGGGAGACAAAAGCATTTATGGCTGGGCGCGGCATATCTGCTAGCTGACGATCTGGCCGCTGGGAAGACACGTTCAGGGAACGGGCAAGCGAAACGCTTGATGGCTCGTTTGAAAGGAACGTTTCCATGTCTGCCACACCCAGATCGGCCAAAGCCGTCCGACCGGCCGGTCGACTCCTGTTTTCCCTGCTTGCAATTCCAATGATAGCAATGCTGTCCTCGCCGGCGTTGGCGCATGATGCCAGGCCGACCGCGGCGAAGCCGCAAGGCTGGAGCTATCCGTTCGCCTGCTGCGCCAATTACGATTGCCACGAGGTGTCGCAAACCTCGATCAGCGAGCGCCCGGAAGGTTATGTCATCAAGGACACCGGGGAGGTGTTGGCCTACAGCGACAGACGAATCAAGGATTCGCCCGACGGCGAATTCCATTGGTGCGCCCATGAAGCCGGGCTCGATGCCGGCAAGACCATCTGCCTGTTCGTGCCGCCGTCGTCCTTCTAGGCCTTCTGGTCTGGATTTAGAATGGAAGGTTCAGACGGCGCGCCGTCTGGCGCCTCTGCTGACAGAGAGTTGTCAGGAGCGCCTCTTTATGCTGCCTTTGCCGCACGAGGCGGCGGGCGACAGGAGGAGTTGATGACCATCAAGGCAAGCTGTCATTGCAAGGGGACGACATTCGAGGTTTCCCAGGCGCCGCAGACGGTGACGCAATGCACCTGCTCGTTCTGCTCGAAACGCGGCTCGCTCTGGGCCTATTACGTTCCGTCGCAATTCAAGCTCACCAGCCCGCCGGAGAACGTTTCCGTCTACCAATGGGGGTCAAAAACCGTAAAGCACGGTTTTTGCGCCACATGCGGCTGCGGCACCTTCACAGAAACGCCGGATTGGTCGACCGGCGAGCCTGATTTCGACAATCCCAAGATCAGTGTCAATTCGCGGCTGTTCGACGATTTCGATCTGGACAAGGTCGAAGTGGTCGTCATCGACGGCAAGAATCTCTGGTAGCCCGCCATGGGGCGACCGGCCAATCGGCGTCGGGGAAAAGCCGTTGCGGTAGCTTTTGCCGTTCCGCTTTTCGCCGCATTTCATGTTACAAGTCGCGGGAAGGGCTGATTTGGCGCCATCGCCGTGGCGTGACCTGGAGAGGGACGATCCTATGAAAAAGACTGTGCTCGTCGTTGTGGCGACGGCTTTGCTTGTGAGCGCCTGCACCACCACCGATCCGTACACGGGCGACCAGAAGATTTCCAACACCGCCGCGGGAGCCGGTCTTGGCGCCTTGGCAGGTGCCAGCCTCGGCCTCCTTGCCGGCGGCAACGACCGCCGCAACGCACTGATCGGCGCGGGTATCGGCGCGCTTGCCGGTGGTGCCATCGGCGCCACCATGGACCAGAACGAGGCCGAACTGCGCCGGCAGCTTCAGGGCACCGGTGTCAGCGTCACCCGCAGCGGCGACCAGATCATCCTCAACATGCCCTCCGACATCACCTTCAACACGGATCAGGATGCTGTGAAGCCCGGCTTCTACCAGGTGCTGAATTCGGTCGCGCTGGTGCTGAAGAAGTTCAAGCAGACCACGGTCGACGTTTTCGGCCACACCGATTCGACCGGTGGGGACCAGCACAATTTCGATCTGTCGCAGCGGCGCGCGCTGGCGGTTGCCAACTACCTGTCCGGTCAGGGTGTCGATCAGCGCCGCTTCGCCGTCACCGGTTTCGGCAAGACACGGCCGATCGCATCCAATGCGACGGCCGAAGGCCGCGCCCAGAACCGCCGCGTCGAGATCCAGCTGTCGCCGCTCACCTGATCTGTCCGGCAAGCGAATGCAAAACGGCCCCATATATGGGGCCGTTTTTGTTTGAGCGGATGCCGGCGCAGATTGGCGCTCAGCGAATTAGCTAGTTCTAACTAACTAGTTTCCCGCAGCCACGGAAAGGAATAGCATCGACCCTGTTCCGGAGGGGATGAGGCGGATACAACTGGCCGCGCAATCAGCATTTTTTCCCGCCTCGGTCTTGCACGGCCAGATTCAGAAAATCTGGGAGGAATGCATGACAAGAACAGCCAGCCTTGGGCGCTGCGGCGTCCTCGCTTTAACCAGTCTTGTGGGCGCATGGTTGGGCGTCGCCACGGCTCGGGCCGAGGATGCCGGCAAGGCCGACATAGAGGCCTTGAAGAAGTCGCTTGCCAAATATGAGGACTACACCGCCGCCGTCCGCGACCTCTATCTGTCGACAGTCGGCTGCGTCTACTTCAGCGGAGAAAAGATACCGGGCACGATGGATTACCCGAAAGGCGCCATGGGTATCCATTTCGTCAACGTCCCCAGCGTCGGCCAAAAACTCGATCCGATGCACCCCAACGTGCTGATCTACGAACCGACTAAAAAAGGCCTGCGCCTTGTCGGGGCGGAATGGCTGGTGCCGCTGACGCCGGACATCAAAGCGCCGCCGAAGCTGTTTGGCCAAACCTTCATGGGCCCGATGGAGGGACACTATCCGCTCATCCCGAGGGAGTTCGTCCACTACGATCTTCACGCCTGGTTCGTGGACAATCCGAACGGCCTGTTCAGTCCGACGAACCCGAAGGTGAAATGCAACAAGGCCGAGTTTCCGATGCTGGAGAAGCCGACCAAGATGATGCCTGGCCCGATGTAACGGGCGAGCCAGGCTCGGAGCAATTCCAGCACATGCGAAAACGTCTTCCGTCCGGAATGCGTCAAAACAGAGAGATAGAGCGGTTCGGGGTTTCAGTGAAACGGTGAACCGCTCTACGAGCTTACCGTGAAGGCAAGCCGATGGCCGGTTTGCCTTCGAATGCGATTGGGGATCAGACCTTGGCGACGATCCGCATGAAGGCCGGCATGTCGTCGCCGAAGCCGACAGTGGTGTCGTTGTCTTCCTGGCGGTGGCGGGCAGGGCGGTTGCTGTCGCGCTGCGGCCTGGTGTCGCCACGTTCCGGAGCGCGCGGTTCGTTGCGATCGGATGATTTGCGCTCGATGTTTTCCGAGCGGATCGCTTCCTTGCGTGCACGCCGTTCGCCGATGTCGGCGACCGCGGTCTCTGGCACATCAGGCTGTTCCTGCTGCTGCGCAATGACGGCCGGGGCGTCTTCCTCACTGTGTTTGGAGCGACGTTCGCCGCCCCTCTTGCGCTCGCCCCTGTCCTTGCGATCGTCATCCTTGCGGCCGGCACGGCGAGGCGCGCCCTTGCCACGGCGCGGAGCATCGTCCTCGCCCCCTTCGCTGGCGACCACCGTCGACAGGTCGCCATCATGCCACTCGATCTTGTTGCCGATCAACCGCTCGATGGCGTCGATATACTTGGTGTCCGACTTGGTCGCGATGGTGAAGGATTTGCCTGAGCGCCCGGCACGGCCGGTGCGGCCGATGCGATGGACATAGTCTTCGGCATGGATCGGCACGTCGTAGTTGAAGACGTGGCTGACGTCGGGGATGTCGAGGCCACGTGCGGCGACGTCGGAAGCAACGAGATAGCGCAGCTTGCCATCGCGGAAATTGGCCAGCATCTGCATGCGCGCACGCTGGTCCATGTCGCCATGCAGCGCGCCGGCGTCGAAATCATACTTCAGCAGCGAGCGGAACAGCTCCGACACCTCGACCTTTCGGTTACAGAAGATGATGGCGTTCTTCAGCTCCGCGTCCTCGGCCTTGATCAGGTTGCGCAGCGTCTCGCGCTTGTCCCACGGCTTGGAGCCGGATTTGACCAGGCGCTGGATGATGTTGGTGGCGGCCGACGCGGCCTTCGAGACCTCGACGCGCACTGGCGCGTGCAGGAATTTCTCGGTGAGCTTGGTGATCTCAGGCGGCATCGTCGCCGAGAAGAACAGCGTCTGCCTGGTGAACGGGATCATCTCGCAGATGCGCTCGATGTCGGGGATGAAGCCCATGTCGAGCATACGGTCCGCTTCGTCGATGACGAGGATCTCGACGCCGTTGAGCAACAGCTTGCCACGCTCGCGGTGGTCGAGCAGGCGGCCGGGCGTCGCGATCAGCACGTCGGCGCCGCGCTCCAGCTTCTTGTCCTGTTCGTCGAACGAAACACCGCCGATCAACAGCGCGATGTTGAGCTTGTGGTTCTTGCCGTATCTGATGAAATTTTCCTCGACCTGTGCGGCGAGCTCGCGGGTCGGCTCCAGGATCAGCGTGCGCGGCATGCGGGCGCGGGCCCGGCCTTTTTCGAGGCGGGTCAGCATTGGCAGCACGAAGGAGGCCGTCTTGCCGGTGCCGGTCTGGGCGATGCCCAAAATATCCTTGCCTAGCAAGGCGTGCGGGATGGCACCGGCCTGGATCGGCGTCGGCTGGGTGTAGCCGGCATCGGTGACCGCGGAAAGGACCTTCGGCGACAGGCCTAGGTCTGAAAAGGTCAACGCTTCTGGAGCGGTCGTGGTGTCTGAGGACAAGTGTTGTTGTCTTTGGCTGGTTCGGGGAAGCGCAACAGCATGTGTGTCGCGGCAAGCGCCACGCGCCTGCAAGATTGGTATTGCGATTAGGCGCAAGCCCACGATTTGTCAACAGAAACGGGCAGGAATGGCACGATTGTGAAGTTGTAACCTTAATCGCAATGCTTAATCGAGGCGTTGATCGCTGCGCCGGCTCAGTAGCGGAACTGCTCGGCGAGAATGCGTTCGTTCCAGGAATGATTGGGATCGAACAGCAACGTTGCCGTCGCGGTTGGTGATTCCCGCACCGTGACCGAGGTCACCGCCTTGACCTCGGTATGGTCGGCGGCGGCGTTCACCGGCCGCTTTTCCGGCTCGAGGATGTCGAAGCGCACGGTCGCCTTGTTGGAGAGCAATGCGCCGCGCCAGCGGCGCGGGCGAAACGGGCTGACCGGGGTCAGCGCCAGCAGCGGCGCGTCGAGCGGCAGGATCGGCCCATGCGCGGAAAGATTGTAGGCGGTGGACCCGGCAGGCGTCGCGATCATCACGCCGTCGCAGCTCAGTTCCTCGAGCCGTACCTGCTCGTCGACGGTGATGCGGATCTTGGCCGTCTGATAGGATTGGCGCCAAAGCGCCACCTCGTTGATCGCCAGCGCCGAAACCGTTTCGCCTTCCGAGGTCTCCGCCAGCATCTCCAGCGGGCGGATCGTTTCGGCGACGGCGGCCGCGAGACGCTCGGTGAGGCCACCGGAGCGGTATTCGTTCATCAGGAAACCGATGGTGCCACGGTTCATGCCGTAGACCTTCTTGCCCGTCCCCATCGTGTCACGCAGGGTCTGCAGCAGGAAGCCGTCGCCGCCAAGGGCGACGACGATCCCGGCATCCTCGATGGTGGACTGTCCATAGCGCGCCGACAGGCTTTCCAGCGCCGTCTTGGCGTCAGCGGTGTCGGACGAGACGAAGGCGATGCGGCTGGCGGTTTGGCTCATGGCTCCCCGATGACGACCGCGGCAGCCGGTTACCGGGGCCGCGCCAGCGTCGGGGTAGCATGGGCAGGGTACGTCTGCAAAGAGAGCCGTTGTTCCGGCCGGCGGGCGATCGCAAAGCGGCGAGATTCGGCCTGCCGTTCGCGCAAAATGTCAAAGGCAACGCGAATGTGATGGTTAAGACGAGGGTTAAACTATCGTAAAGCCGCATCGGTCATGTTAGCCGACAGTGGATGGTGGCGGGGGCCTAGCCAGTAGAGGCCGACATATTGCCGGTAGCACGCCTTATCATCGTCTTCCTGATGCTGGGAAGTTTCGCTCTTGTCTTCGCCGCACTGGTGCGCCAGTCCGAAGAGACGAGCTTTCGGCCTCAGCCCACGGCGTCGCGCTGCGGCGACGCAGCCGGAACGCCATGCCCGCAACGGGCGCTGTAACTCCCGAAGACATGTTGTTTCTCCCTGAAGCCGAGGCCGGTGGGCCGCCGCGGATCGATGGCGTGCGCCAAGCTTGCTCGTTGCGCCTGCGGCCCTTCGCGACGTAGATGAGAGCCTCGATTGGCGGATAGGCTTTGGACCGGTGGCGCAAGCCAACTATCCGTCGTTCTTGGGAAACAAGCCCTGCGGCGCGTTGACTGGCCGGGTGTCTGGAGGGGGAATTTTCCATGTCGCGCAGCGTGTTGGTTTCAGGTGGCTGCGGTTTCTTAGGCTCGCATCTGATCGACCGTCTGCTGCGGCGAAACGACCTGGAAAGGCTGGTCGTCGTCGACAATCTATGGACCGGGACGCGAGACAACATTGCGCATGTCACCGACCCGCGTTTCAGCCTTCAGATTGCCGACGCCGACAGCTTTTCATCCGGTGAGCGGTTTGACGAGATCATCCATCTGGCGTCGCCCGCTTCGCCAATATGGTACATGCGCGAGCCGATACGCACGATCAAGGCCAACATAGGCGGCGCGCTCAATCTTCTGATGCTGCTCAAGCCCGGCGGTCGTTTCTGCTTTGCCTCGACTTCGGAAATTTACGGCGATCCCAATGTTTCGCCGCAACCCGAGAGTTACAGGGGATCGGTCGACTGCACGGGTCCCAGGGCCGCCTATGATGAGAGCAAGCGCTGCACCGAGGCATTGCTGTTCGAGCAGCAGCGCGTCAGCGGGCTTGATGTTCGTGTCGTCAGGATTTTCAACACCTATGGGCCGCGAACCCGCATGGACGACGGCCGCGCCATTTCGAACTTTGTCATCCAGGCTCTGACGACAGGGGTCCTGACGGTTTACGGCGACGGCTCCCAATCGCGCAGCTGGGGTTATGTCGACGACATCGTCGAGGGACTGGAACGTTTCTTCTGGCGCGACAGCATCTCGCACCGGGGTCCGCTGAACATCGGCAACAATCACGAGGTTTCGGTTCTGCGCATCGCTGAATTCGTCAGCTCGCTTGTCCCTGGCAGCCGCATCGAGCACCAGCCTCCGGTTCCCCAGGATCCAACCAACCGATGTCCGGATCTGACTTTGGCGAGGCATGTCCTTCCTGGTTGGGAAGCAAAGACCGGCTACCGTGAGGGCATCGAGCGGACGTTCGAGTGGTTTCGCCAACAGATCGCCGCGACCAGGGCGTGACGCCTTCCTAGACCGGATTGGCGACAACCAGCGCAATACGCTCCTCGCCGCGCGCAGGGGAGAAGAGCGACATGGTCATCAGCAGCACGGCTGCCAGAAACAGGCGCATGACCTTGATCCAAACCCTGCAGGCCGCAGCGGTCACGCCACGACTTGCCCCAATTCATCAATGGCCTCGTCCTTGAGCATATCATGA
This sequence comes from Mesorhizobium sp. P2_A12, assembly GCF_056405075.1. Taxonomy (NCBI): domain Bacteria; kingdom Pseudomonadati; phylum Pseudomonadota; class Alphaproteobacteria; order Hyphomicrobiales; family Phyllobacteriaceae; genus Mesorhizobium; species Mesorhizobium sp. P2_A12. The sequence continues at coordinate 86,632 of NZ_JBFUCU010000009.1, read as the reverse complement.
TGGGTTTACCGGCGCATCGGCGGCATCCTCAACGGTCGATGCCCTGCTCGCGACTGCAAAAAGATATTGACTGTATGTTTAGTCATAGTTATTCCTATCGGTGAGGATCAAGTTGGTCAGCCGGTTTTGCGCTGGTGAATGACCACGGAGGAGAGGGGAATATCTTGACAGCCATACGGCCCGCCGTTGAGGCGAAGGGCGTCACCAGGATCTTTCGGGGAACCGGTCAGGACCAGGTCAGAGCACTCGACAACGTCTCCGTCGCGATCCGCGAAAATGAATTCTTCACGCTGCTCGGCCCGTCCGGCTGTGGAAAGACGACGCTGCTGCGCCTGATCGCCGGCTTCGACTATCCGACTGACGGCGAAATCCTGCTCTATGGCCAGGACATCGCGCCGCTGCCGCCTTTCAAGCGGCCGGTCAACACCGTCTTCCAGTCTTATGCCCTGTTCCCGCACATGACGGTCGCCGACAACATCGGCTTTGGCCTGAAGATGCTTGGCAAGCCGAATGCCGAGATCGAGGCGCGTGTCGACACGATGTTGAAGCTCGTGCACATGCAGGAGCTCAAAAATCGGCGCACCAGCCAGATCTCCGGCGGCCAGCAACAGCGTGTGGCGCTGGCCCGTGCACTGGCACCACAGCCGAAAGTGCTGCTGCTCGATGAACCCCTGTCGGCGCTCGACCACAAGCTGCGCAAGGAAATGCAGATCGAACTGAAGCGGCTGCAGCACGAAACGGGCATCACCTTCATCTTCGTCACCCACGACCAGGAGGAAGCGCTGACGATGTCGGACCGCATCGCCGTGATGTCGGCGGGAAACATCCTGCAGGTCGGCACGCCCTGGGACGTCTATGACCACCCGGCGGAACGGTTCGTCGCCGACTTCATCGGCGAGACGAACTTCCTGACCGGCATGGTCGAAAGTGCGGGCAATGGCCGGGCGCGGATTGCCTTGCGCTCGGGTGCGAAGATCTGCGCGACCGCCGCCGCGGGTTTCCGCGCAGGCGGCAACGCAACGCTGATGGTCCGGCCTGAGCATGCCAAACTCGTCAAAGGCCGCGGCGACCTGACCGGTACGATCGAGACCATCGTCTATTTCGGCACCGACACGCACATCCATGTCCGGCTGGAAGAAGGCGGAGTCTTCATGGTGCGCCAGCAGAACTCGCGCAGCGCCAGCTGCGGCTTCGAAAACGGCGACAAGGTCGGCATATCGATCGGCGACGATGCTGCCCAAGTGCTGAAGGACTAGGGCCATGGCGACCGCGATAGAGGTAGCCGAAAAGGCCGAACGTGACGACATCAGGTCACGCTGGCTGCTTTCCACCCCGGCGCTGCTGATCGTCTTCCTCGCGGCCCTCGGGCCACTGCTGATCGTGGTCGTCTATTCCTTCCTCACGCCAGGCAATTACGGCGATGTGAAATGGCAGTTCTCGACCGATGCCTGGGTGAGCGTGTTGTTCGAGCGTGATGTCTTCGACGACACGCTGTCGTTGGCCACCGCATATCTGTCGATCTTCTGGCGCTCGGTGTCGCTGTCGCTGGCAACCACCGTGCTGACCCTGATCCTCGGCTTTCCCACCGCCTATTTCATTGCCACGCGGCCGGATCACCGGCGCGACATCTGGCTGTTCCTGATCACCATCCCGTTCTGGACCAACCTTCTGATCCGCACCTTCGCCATGCAGCAGGTGCTGCGCAATGACGGCATCATCAATTCGGTGCTGCAACTGCTTGGGATCACCGACCATCCTGTGCAGCTCATGTACACCAATTTCGCCGTCCTGGCCGGCATGGTCTACGTGTTCCTGCCGCTGATGGTGCTGCCGCTGTACGCCAGCATGGAGAAGATCGACTTCCGCCTTGTTGAGGCGGGCTACGACCTCTACGCAACGCGGTTCGAGGTTTTGAGGCGCATAATCATCCCGCTGGTCACGCCGGGCATCGTCGCCGGCTCGATCCTCGTCTTTATCCCCTCGCTCGGCGCCTATGTGACGCCGAGGGTGCTCGGCGGCGGCACCAATCTGATGATCGGCAACCTGATCGAGCTGCAGTTTGGCCAGGGCAGAAACTGGCCGCTTGGTGCGGCGCTATCGATCACCCTGATGGCGATCGTCATGGTGGCGCTGCTGCTCTATGTCCGCAACACGACCAGGTCGGATGGCGCCCATGGCTAATCGCTTCGACGTGCGGCGGCAGAACGGCTTCGTCAGCGTGGCGATGCTGTGTTTCTTCCTGCTTTACCTGCCGATCGCCACGCTGGTGGTCTACGCCTTCAACGACAATGATTCCATTGTGATCTGGAAAGGCTTTTCGCTGCGCTGGTTCCACATCGCCTGGAACAATGGGCTGGTCATCGAGGCGTCGATCCGCTCGTTCCAGATCGCCGCTGTCGCCGCCGTGCTGGCGACAATCACCGCCACGATGGCGGCGTTGGCGACGACCAGGACCAAACCGTATCCGGGATTGACCCTCAAATACGCCTTCATCAACCAGCCGCTGATGGTGCCGGAGATCGTCACCGCGGTGGCGCTGCTGATCGTCTTCTCGCGCATCAAGATCTGGACCGGCTATTCCGGGCTAGGCTACCTCGTCTCCGCGCACACCGCTTTCTGCATCCCGTTCGCCTATCTGCCGATCCGGGCGCGGCTTGAAAGCATGGACCTGGCGCTGGAGACGGCGGCGGCCGATCTCTACGCAACGAAGTGGAAGACATTCCTGCACGTGACATTGCCATTGCTCTGGCCGGGCATTCTCGCCGGACTGATGCTCGCCTTCGTCGTCTCGCTGGATGACGTCGTCATCACCGAATTCGTGAAATCGGGCGGCCAGGACACGCTGCCCACCTACATGCTCGGCCAGCTCCGGCGTACCGTCACGCCGGAAGTCAATGCGATCTCGACGGCCTTCCTCGTGCTGTCGATCGGCATCGTCACGGCCTTCTTTTTCATCAGCAGGAAACGGACCTGAGGCGGCAACGCCGACGGTCCCAACAATGGGAGCATGGAGCATGAACTGGAAACTGACCGCGACGGCGATCGGGCTGTCGCTGCTGGCCGTGACGGGTGCCGCCCGCGCCGAGGGCGAGCTCAACATCTACAATTGGGGCAACTACACCAACCCCGATCTCATCAAGAAATTCGAGGAGACCTACAAGATCAAGGTCACCGTCACCGACTTCGATTCCAACGACACAGCACTCGCCAAGATCCGCCAGGGCGGTGCCGGTTTCGACATCGTCGTGCCTTCGGCAAGCGTCGTCCCGATCTGGATCAGCGAGGGGCTGCTGCTTGAATCGCGCCCGGACCAGATGGAGAATTTCAAAAACGTCGATCCCAAATGGGTCGATGTCCCCTTTGATCCGGGCCGCAAATACACTGTTCCGTGGCAGTGGGGTACGACAGGCGTGTCGGTGAACAAGTCGGTCTATTCGGGTGATGTGAACACGTCCGCGATCTTCCTCGATCCGCCGCCCGAGCTCGTCGGCAAGATCAATGTCGTTCCCGAAATGGGTGACGTCATGTTCCTCGCCATCGCCTACGAAGGCGGCCGATACTGCACCGACGACAAGGCTGTGCTGAAAAAGGTGCGCGACAAGCTGGTCGAGGCCAAGGCGAAATGGCTGTCCTTCGACTATGGCGCCGTCGACGGCCTCGGCAAGGGCGACATCGCCGCCGGCGTCAACTGGAACGGCATTTCGCTCCGCCAGCGGTTGCAGAACGACAAGATCGTCTATGGCTATCCCAAGGAGGGCTACCCGATCTGGATGGACAACGTCGCTGTCCTCAAGGACGCCAGGAATGTCGAGAACGCCAAGCTCTTCCAGAACTTCATCATGGACCCGCAGAACGCTGCACTGATCTCTGCCTTCGCGCGCTATTCGAACGGCATCAAGGGCTCGGAAGCCTTCATGCCCGACGACATGAAGAACGCGCCGGAAGTGAACGTTCCGGCCGAATTCGCTGCCAAGGGACAGTTCATGCCCGCGATATCGCGGCGCGGCCACCTCCCGTCCATGCCAAAGGCGATCCGGCGATCGCAGGAGACTTCCCATGACTGATCTCGACCTTTGCTACATGCCGGCCAGCGAGGCGCTGCGGCTGTTCAAGGCGAAGAAGCTTTCGCCCGTCGAATTGATGCAGGCGACCATCGACCGGGCCGAAGCGACGAAACCGGCGATCAACTGCTTCACCTTCACGCATTTCGACGAGGCGATGGAGCTGGCCAAGAAAGCCGAAGCGAAATACGCCAGGGGCGCCAGGACTGGCGCGCTCGAGGGCCTGCCGATCGGCATCAAGGACGAGAGCTACATCAAGGGCAAGCCGACATCGCACGGCTCGCTGCTGTCGAAGGATGCCATTGGTGGCCACACTTCGACGATGAACGAGCGCATCATCAAGGCCGGAGGCATTGTCCATGCGCGCACGGCAACGCCCGAATTCAGCTGCGCCGGCTTTACCTGGTCGAGGCGCTGGGGCGTCACGCGCAATCCGTGGAACCCCGACTTCACGCCGGGTGGTTCGTCCGGCGGTGCGGCGGCAACGCTGGCCTCGGGGACATCGGCGATCGCCACCGGTTCGGACATTGCCGGGTCGATCCGCATTCCGGCGTCCGCTTGCGGTCTCGTGGGCTTCAAGCCGCCTTATGGCCGCAACCCGGACGAGCCGCCGTTCAATCTCGACTTCTACTGCCACACCGGGCCGCTGGCGCGAAACGTCGGGGATGCGATCCTGCTGCAGAATGTCATGGCGGGACCAAGCCCTCTCGACATCGCCACGCTGCGTCCGAAATTGCGCCTGCCGCTCGACTACAAGCCGATCAAGGGCTGGAAGATTGCTCTCTCGATGGACCTCGGGTCCTTCGAAGTGGATGCGGAGGTGCGCAAAAACACACTCGCCGCCTGCGACGTGTTCCGCTCACTTGGCGCCACCGTGGAGGAGGTGGATCTGGGCTGGGGCGACGAGGTGCTCAAGGCCGGCATTGCCTATCTGGAGCACCTCTTCGGCGCTTCGCTGGCGCAACTTCTCAAGCAGCACGGCGGGGATATGACCAGCTATGCACGGCAATTTGCCGAAGATGGGCAAAAGTCGAAGGCCACGGATTTTGTCGCAACCCTCGACGTGGCGGCCAGGATGTACCAGACGCTCGGGCCGTTGCTGGAGACATATGATGTGCTGATCTGTCCGACCAATGCGCTCCCCTCTGTGCCGGCGGAGTTCGACCACACCAGGGACGCCGTCGAGATCAACGGAAAGCAGGTGAACCCTTCGCTTGGCTGGGTGATGACGACACCGTTCAACATGCTGAGCCGTTGCCCGGTTCTGTCCATGCCGTCGGGCCGCGCGACGAATGGCGTGCCGACCGGCATCCAGATTGTCGGCCGCACCTATTGCGACGCCGATGTCTTCCGGGCGGCGCTGGCCTATGAGACGGCTCAGGGACAGTGGTACACAAACGCCGAAACGCGACCGTTGCTGTGAGAGCCATGTGGCCCTTGCCGCGCTGGTGCTTGATCTCCGGCTTCGGTTATGGTGAGCCGGCGCGCGGGGCTGGAAAACTCCGCCGCAAGGTTTGAAAGGCTGGACAGAAATGGCGCAACGCAAGGCAGCCGCGAAGGCAATGGTCGCCGAGGCTGGCGACAATCGGCTAGAGCCGGCCCCCAGGGATCGCCGGCGCGAGCGCGGCGAAGCCAGCATCCAGCGCATCATCGACGCCACCATCGATCTCATCGCCGACGAAGGCCTGGCGAGCGTCACGATGCAGCGCATCGCCGAGCATGTCGGATCCTCCAACGCACTGGTGGTTTTCCATTTTCGCAGCAAGGAGAACCTGTTTCGCGCCGTGCTGCAGTATCTCAGCGATCAGTACGATGAATTGTGGGCGACGCTGGTGCGCGTGCCCGGCCTGTCGCCGGTCGAGCGGCTGATGGGCGCGGTCGAATGTGCGCAAAGATTCGCGCGGCAGCATCCGAAATGGGTCTCTGTCTTTGTCGTGTTCTCCAGTGACCGCAAGAGCATGCAGATCTACAACGAGATCGGCCTGCCCAGCGATCTCAGCTACAATGCCGAGGCGCGCGACCTGCTCGTCGAAATCAAGCGCAGCGGCGGCTACACCGATGTCGACCCCGATACATTGGCTGAAAGCCTCAACTATCTCGTCCATGGGGCATGGATCTGGGATCATCTCAACCCGCCGGCGGGCAATTCCGATGTGCTGAGGAAGACGATGCTGATGTTGCTGCATCAGTCGTTTCCGCGACATTTCGAATTGATGCGCTAACTCGTTTCCTAGGGCTGCCGCAGATGGCAGCCGGCCTGCCGCTTCTGCGCCAGATACTCGTCGACAAGCTGGCGGTAGCGCACCTTGCCGAAGCTCGGAAAATGGCCGCCATGCACGACCGCGACATCGAGGTCGCGCATGGCGAGCAGCGACGCCATGTAGTCGGAGATATCGGAGTGGTAGACGTCGTCGATCAGCGGGCCGTCATAGATGATGTCGCCGGAAAGCAGGATGCCGGTCTTCCTCTCGTGGAGCGCGATGCCTCCGGGTGAATGGCCTGGCGTGTGGATCACCTCGAAGGCACGGTCGCCGAGATCGACGACGTCGCCATGGGCGAGCAGGCGGTCGGCCGGGGCAGGCATGACGCGGTAGTTCGCCGTGTTCCAGCCTTGCGGCATACCGTCGAACATCTCGTCGGTCGCATAAGTGCCGGCGGCCGTCCATTCGTTGCGCGGATCGGCGAGGATTTCCGCCTCGGCCGCGTGCACGCAGCGGTCGGGAAATTCGTGATGGCAGCCGATATGATCGAAATGCGTGTGGCTGGCGACGCAGGTCACCTTTCGCTCCGTCACCAATGGCACATGGCGCCTGAGGCTGAAATGACCGAGGCCGGTGTCGAAGAGAAGGTCACGGTCGCGGCCGCGCACATGCCACATGTTGCAGCGGAAGAACGGCTTGATCCACGGCTCATGGATCAGCGTCACGCCATCGCTCATGCGGATGGTCTCGTACCAGTCTGGAGCACCGATGACCGGAAGCGTTCCCATATTCAGTCCGTCAACAGGATGATCTGGTCGGTATCGCACGAAACCGCAACCGTGTCGCCCGGCTGGACTGCCGCTGAGGCCGGAAGCCTGGCGATGAAATGCAGCGAAGGGTCTTCGATGGAAGCCGCCAGCACGCGCTTGAAGCTGCCCTGGAAGACGACGTCGCTGACCTCAGCCCTGCCAAGCCTGACACCGCCGCCGGCCGCGCCCAGGATGAGATGCTCCGGCCGTATGGCGAGGCCGACAGCCGAGCCCTGAGGCAGGGCGCTCGGCAGTGAAACCGGCCCGACCGGCGTCGCGACAGTGCTTGTCCTGTCGCTGGCCTCCGTGACCGTGCCGGCCAGGATCGTGCTTTCGCCCATGAAGGTGGCGGAAAAGCGCGTCGCCGGCCTGGCATACACGCGTTCAGGCGGCCCTTCGTCCTCGATGCGCCCGTCATTCATCACCACGCAGTGGTCCGCCAGCGCCATCGCCTCTTCCTGGTCGTGCGTGACGTGGATGAAGGCGGTGCCGACGCGCTTCTGGATCGCCTTCAACTCGTCCTGCATCTGGCGGCGCAATTTCAGATCGAGCGCGCCGAGCGGCTCGTCGAGCAAAAGCACCGCCGGTTCGATCACCAGCGCACGTGCCAGTGCCACGCGCTGTCGCTGGCCGCCGGAGAGCTGGTGCGGTCTCTTGTCGAAGGAAGAGGCCAGTCCAACCAGCGCCAGCGCATCGCGCGCCCGGGCGGCTCGCGTCGCGCCATCGACGCCCTGCATGCGCAGGCCGAAGCCGACATTGCTGCCGACGCTCATATGCGGGAACAGAGCGTAGTCCTGGAACACTGTCGTCGTTGGGCGCCTGGCCGGCGGCACCGAGGTGCAGTCCACACCGCGGATGAACACCTTGCCTTCGCTCGGGGTGACGAAGCCGCCGAGAATGGACAGCAGCGTCGTCTTGCCCGAGCCTGAGGGTCCGAGCAGGATGGTGTAGCTGCCCGGTTCGATCCTGAGCGAAACGTTCTTGAGCACCGTCTGTTGGCCGAAGCGATGCGAGATTGAGTCTATGTCGACCAAAGGCGCGGTCATGCTCTTCTCCTGCGCAGCAATGTCAGTTCGAACAGCACGACCAGCACGATCGAGACGGCAAAGACCAGCGAGCCGACGGCGTTGGTCTTGGGATTAAGGCCGGAACGCAGCAGGTTCCATATCTCGACCGGCAAGGTCGTGTCGAAGCGGGTCAAAAGGAAGGAGATGACGAACTCATCCCATGAGAAGGTCATCGACAGGAAGAAGCCGGCGAAGATGGCCGGTGCCATGACCGGCACTGTGATCAGCAGCAGCACCTTCCATTCCGGCGCGCCGAGGTCGCGCGCGGCGCGTTCGATGTTTATCTGGTGGTCGCCCATCTGGCTGTAGATGATGGCAAAGCACAGCGGCAGGTTGATCACGACATGGCCGATGCCGGCGGCAAGCAGCGATTTCGGCACGCCGGCCCAGTTGAACAGCACCAGCAGCCCCATGCCGATGATGAGATAGCTGACCGTCAGGGGCAGCGTGATCAGCCCGCGCAGCAGGCCGGAGCCGGGCAGGACGAAGCGGGCAAAGCCCCAGGCGGAAAGGAAGCCGAGCGTGACGGCGGCCAGCGACGAAATCGAGGCAACCAGCAGCGAATTGACCAGCGCCGAAGTCAGCCGCGTGTCCGACAGAACCGCGTCGTACCAGCGCAGCGACGGGCCGGTGAAGGGTGGGATCGGAAAGGAGGTCGACTGGAGCGAGAACAGCACCAGCACGACCACCGGAAGGAAGATGAAGCCATAGACGGCAAGCGCGTAGAGCCAGGATACGATGCGGACAATCCGGTGCATCAGGCCCGCTCGATCTTCAGCCAGCGGGCGCAGGCCAAATAGGCAATGGTGACGACCGCCATCAGGATGATCGACAGCGCCGACGCCAGCGGAAAGTCGCCACGGCGGCCGATCTGCATCATCACCAGCTGCGGCATCAGAAGCTCGTTGTTACCGCCCAGGATCTGCGGCGTGATGTAGTCGCCGATGCACAGCACGAAGGTGAGGAAGGCGCCGACCATGATGCCGGGCAAGGTCAGCGGCAGGACGACATGCAGGAAGGTGCGCACCGGCCCGGCGCCGAGATCGGCGGCCGCCTTGCGATAGCTCGGGCTCAACTGCTTCAGGTTGGCGAAGATCGTCAGCGTCAAAAGCATGACGAAGAAATGCACGAAGCCGGTGACGGTGGCGAAACGCGTGTTGGCGAGTTGCAGGGGCTCGGCGACCACGCCGATGCCCGTCAGCGCCCGGTTGATGACGCCGTTCTGCGCCAGTACCAGCAGCCAGGAATAGGAGCGCACGACATAGGACGTCCAGAACGGCAGCACGGCCAGCATCAGCGCCAGCCTTTGCCAGCGTTCCGGCACCTGTTCGGCCAGGATCCAGGCGAAGGGGTAGGCGAGCAGCACCGAGACGACTGTGACGATCGCCGTCACCTCGAGCGAATTCACCATCGCCTGCCAGTAGGAAGGGTTGGTGAAGAACTGGCTGTAGTTGGACACCGTGAAGCCGCCGCCCTCATGCGCCGTCAGGCTGGACAGCCCCATGGCGATGAAAGGCAGCACGAAGAACAAAAGCGTCCAGCCGAGTGCCGGCGTGACCAGCGCCCAGGGCAGGGCGCGGCCACCCCGTGGCGGGGCACGCCCGTCGTTTGCGGCGGTCATCGGCGGTATCAGCTCATTTCGCCTGCAGCATTTCGGTCCACATGTCCTGCATCTTCTTGTCGAGGTCGGCGTTTGGCGCCGGATAGGCCTGGGCGCGTGCAAGGAAGCCCGGCTGCTCGTCGAAGCGGAGGATCTTCTTCTGCTCGTCGGTCAACGCCGCCTTGGTGTTTGCCGGCATGCCCCAGTAGCAGGATGAGGTGGCGAGCCGCGCCTGGCCCTCCGGGCTCATGATGTACTGGATGAATTTCAGCGCCATGTCCTTGTTCTTGGAATCCTTGAACATGGCCAGCGACTGCGACCACAGCACAGCACCTTCCTTGGGGATCGAGAAGTCCAGCGCCGGGTTCTCCTTGGCCAGCCCGGCCGTCACCCATTCGCCGCCGCCGACCAGGATATCGACTTCGCCGGTCGCCAGCGCCGTCTGGCTGGCGGTTACCTCGCCGACCAGCTTGGCATTGGCCTTCATCTTGAGAAGCTCGTCCTTGAGGGCGGGCAGGTCGGCTTCGGTCAGATCAGCCGTCTTCTTGCCGATGGCGAGTGCGGCCATGCCGATGACCGGCAGATAATAATCGTAGATGGCGACCTTGCCCTTGTATTTGTCGCCGGTCAGCGCCGCCATCGACTGCATGTCGGCCGGGTCGACCTTGGTCTTGTTGTAGCCGATCGTGTTGTAGCCGAACTTTTCGGTGATGCCGTAGCGCTTGCCGCCGACCACGGTGGAGCCGTCCATCTTCACCTGGGGAAACATGTCGGCCAGGGGCAGCTTGTCGTCGGGCAGCGGCTCGAACAGGCCCTTTTCGACGCCGCGCGGCACGTCGATCGAGTCGATCACCATCACGTCCCAGTCGCCCGGCTGCGATTGCTCGACGATGGCGAGCCCGGCGCCGGTGCCCTCGAACTCCTTGACGTTGACTTTGACGTTGTTGGCCTCCTCGAAGGGCTGCAGAAGTGCGGGATCGGAATGATCGCACCAGATCAGCGCGTTGAGATCGGCGGCTTGGGCGAAGCTGCCGGCGCCGAGCAGCAGCGCCGTGGCGGCGCACGCTGCGTGTAGGTGGCTCTTGAGGATGGAAAGCGGATTCCGGGATGCGGATTTTGCGGACATCGAGTGTTCTCCCTTGCCTTTGTGGCTTCTTGCAAAAAATTGAACCAATTCTAAAATTGGGTCAATTCTGTTTCCGTGGCAAGAGGCTGATATGAGCGGATTGCGGGCAAGACAAAAGGCGGACCGGCACAGACGCATCATCGAGGCGGCGGCAGAGCTTTTCCGCGAGGCCGGCTATGAAGGCGCCAAGATCGAGGCGATCGCCGCGCAGGCCGAAGTCTCGGTCGGCACAATCTACAATTACTACCAGAACAAGGGCGACATCCTCGGCGCCATCGTCTCGCTGGAAGTCAACGAGGTGCTGAATGCCGGGCACGGCGTCGTCGCCAAGCCGCCGGCCAATGTCGGCGATGCGCTGGACACGCTGATCGGCATCTATATCGAACACTCGCTGCACTATCTCAGCAAGGAGATGTGGCGGCAGGCAATGGCGATCTCGACGCAACTTCCAGACAGCCCGTTCGGCCAGGCCTACACCGCGCTCGACCGTTCACTGACCGAACAGATCCGCGCGCTGATCGCCCGCCTGCAGGCGCTCGGCTTGGTGCGGCAGGACATCGACGGGGCAGCACTCGGCGAACTGATCTTCAACAACATGAACATGATGTTCATCGAGTTCGTGAAACGCGACGAGGCGAGGATATCGGAATTGCGCGCCGCGATACGCCGGCAGAACCGGATTCTGGTGGCGGCGATTGCGGTCTGATTGTCAGGAGCAGGCAGCAGAATCGATTTTTGGACCAAGCCGCGGCTCAATCCCCTTGAGTCGAATCTGAAATCTGCTACAACCCATGAGTGTATTTCTGGGGGGGGGTGAATGCAGTTTTCCATCTGGCATTGGGCAATACTTCTGTTGTTGATCGGAGTGCCTGTCTTCTTCGCGGTTCGATCTGCCTACAAGCCCGTCCAGAATCCGGCGGAACTCGTCGGAATTGGAGGGTGGCTGATGCTTCTCGCGATTGGTCAGGCCATGGCTCCATTGCGTACGCTCGCCACATTGGGTTCCTCGAGCGATGGTTACAACCAGCTTATGCTGGTGCCGAACGGACCCATGGTGGTCTACGGCGAGGTTGGGCTGGTGCTGGCATTTCTGGTGCTTCAAGTGGTCGTGCTCGTTGCCATGCTGAGGCGGAGCCTAAGGTTCAAGCAGCTCTTCCTCACCCAATGGCTAGCAATCCCGGTGGTATTCATCCTGGACGCGATCTGGGTTTCCACGGTTTTCGGCGTCCCGGTTGGACAAGTGGTCACCGGAGAAGCGCTTGCTACGTCCATAACCTCGTTTGTCCTGGTCGGACTATGGGTCGCCTACGTCTACAGATCGGTCAGGGTGCGCAACACGTTCACCAGAGTGAAAGCATCCGCCCAGGTCGCGAACGCGGCATAGAAGCGGGGCAATTCGAATATTTTGGAGCGCGAGCGCTCTCGGTCATTCCTGAAACCGCTCGCTGATCCCGTCGCAAAATGCTAGCATAAGCAGCAGTCAAACAGTGCTGCCATTTCATCAATGCTTAGAATTTCGGGAACTCTTCTCCATGGCGGGTCAACCCGTGCGCCGGTTGAGGTTCGTCCCGATTTTGGCGGCGGCCATATTCGACACGGTGTTCAACGGCCGAGCCTCGAAACATGGGAACGTGTCTCGCCGCCGACGACCCTTGCGGGGCTAATTCGAGAACTCCAGCGGCAATTTCCCCACATGGCCATACATGCTACCGGCGGAGTGCGGACAGTCCGCCGACAAGCCGAATTGATGGCGGATCGGCGGCTTTCGAACCGGGCGCAGTTCCTGAGGGTATATCGTCAAGCCCAGCATATTACCGAGATGGACGCGTGGGTCGTTCAACATCCTCGCGCTACCCGATCACAAACCACCGAGGCGTTCGAACAGATAATACACCGCGCCCGCGGACGCGGGGCTACGGTTAGCAACCATCTGGATGACCGCGCCCGCGATATTTCCATTCCACATGGAAATCCTCACGAGCAAGCGGAAGTGCAGCGCGCGCTGCAAAATTGGGGTGCACACGTCATCCTGGAAGGAGATGCAACCGGCGGGCCGCATTGGCACGTGGACTACACGCCACAAGTCGGGCCACCAATGGGGCGCAGGCCTTGATCGAGGTGCTGCTGCGAGAACGGCGGCCCAAAGCGGTGATGCCTAAGGCATTGAATTAATTGGCAGACCGCGGGAAACTGGTGCCCCCGGACGGAATTCCTGAAACGTGGGATTTCAATGACTTGCTGAAAAGTGGGCAGTCCGGCATTGCGCGATTTCATTATGTTTTTCGGGCTGGCTGTCCCACTATTCTGGCCGCGCCCTGACCGACCTCTCGCGCTCGATCTGCCGTTCCCTCGGCCATTCGCTGTGATCGACCGTCAGCGGATGGACGATCATGCCTATGCGCTTGTGGTCACGTCCGGCGGCGCGGCACTTCTGGCAAGAGAAATACCGCCCGATGTCCTGCACCAGGCACGAATGATCGAACCCGATGCGATGGCCGAGCGCGACCAGGTTGAGCCGGCTCTCATGGCGGCAGCCCGGCGTCTGGCAGTGGATCGTCGCCTCGTGGCCCGTCGCCAGCATCTTGCCGATGGTGTCGATCGACAGCGGATAGGTGATTTCGGGCAGCTTGAACATGCTACCGCCGGTGCTGTTCGATCGTCTCAATGCGCGCCTTGACGCCATCCGCGACCATCGATTGCTCGAGCGATTCCGCTTCGGCTTTGTTCCTTGTGGACAGCAGCGTGCGCCAGTGCGGCTTATCGTAGATGCTGACAACGTAAAGTGGTCCCGGTTTATCGCTCATCGAGCCGATATAGCGCAGCCCCAGACGCAGAAAAAGGCCCGATGCCGAAGCACCGGGCCAGTCTTGGGAGTAGCCCGGAACCGCCGGGCGCCGAGGGTTAGGCGGGCGGCGGCTTTCGGCGCAGATCGTCAAGCTCCCGTTTCATCTCTTGGATGACGTCGCGAGTGCCATAGACGGAGCCGAAGTCCTGCCGCAGCTCATCCAGCCGGCGATTGAAGTCTGCGGCTTGCTGGTCATAGGCGCGGTTTCGTTCCATCCATTCGGCGCGGGTGACGGTGCCCGATCGCAGATCCACAATGGCACTCTCCGTGCGAAGACGGTCTTCGGCGCCCCGATCTGTGCGCCATTTCATCTCTTGCTGGGAGACGGTGTTGGCGGCGAGCGTCTGGATGCTTTTCTGTGTCTCGACAATCGCCGCCTTCATGTCGAGATTTGCATCCCGGATCGGCGTCAATGCCTGGGTGACGAAGTAGCCCAGCACGCTCGACGCCACCCCGATGGCGAGGAAGATGACCGGCCATTGCGTCTTGTTGCGCTCGGCCAGATTGTTCGACAGCGCTGCGATTGACTGGTTGATCTGGTTGAAGCCGGTGCGCATCTCGACTTCGACATCGTTGATGCGTCGGCCCATGTTGGTGACACGCTCACCCATCGCCCCCTGAAAGGGATCTGGGTATTGTCGATGCGCATCCTCGGTTCCGTTTGCCATGTCATCCGCCATTTATTTCCCCACGCCCATGCACTGCGAAAATCAAATTCTACCGAGAAGCATCAGGATGAGCACCACGATCAGGATCACGCCGACAAGGCTACCGGGCGCCGGACCCCACGACGCCGAGTAGGGCCACGTGGGTAAAGCGCCGACCAGGATCAATATGAGGATCAAGATCAGGATTGCTGAGAGAGACATGGGGATGATGCTCCTTTCGTGGTTGCAGTTATCTGACCAGCGCGTTGATGGTCGTGGCTTTGGCATGATTCAGCCGCCGGCATTCACCGGATATCGCCCGGTCCTTCGCCCACAGGCGGCTCACCTCGTCATCAGGAATGAAGCGGTGCGGGACGTTGACGACCGTATCGCATTCGCGCATCACGCTCGGATCGACATGCTGTTTCGGCTGGTCAACGACCAAAGGCGTCGATACCGATCGACAGCCGGGCGGGGATGCCGCGCCCAGGCTTGCAAGCGCCAGCAGTATCACCAGCCGCTTTCGGGCCATTGTCTTCGTCCTTCTGTTGCCGGATGCGGTCTTCGAGGTCGGCGATACGCACGGTGTCAGCGTTCTGCTCGTCGGCGAGCTCTTGGGCCGCTGTATCGATTTCTGCCTGTTTGACCTTTGCCTTCGCGGCTGCGGCGATCTCGGCACGGCGCTGTTTCTCTTGCCAGACGAGACGTTCGTTGAGCTGGCCGGCGGCATATTCTCGATCGACACGGCCGTCGACGAAGCCGGCAAGCGCCGGCCCGGCGTAGGGGATGTCGCGCAGCGGCCCGATCGGCACGCCCTCGTAGTAGCCGACGATGCCGCCGGCGACGACCAGCGGAAGGCCGAAGCGTGATGTCGCGAAGGCGAGGAACGGCCCAACATAGGGGATTTCGGCGAGGGCGATCATTAGGCGTCCCTTAAAACGCCACGGTGCAGGAAGCCGTGGAAGCCGGGAACCCCGATCGATCCAGCGCCGGCCGAGCAGGTGTAGCCGTTCTTGTCGACATGGATCTCGCCGCCAAGCGTGCCGTGCCTCACCCAGCAGCGATGCTCTTTGTCGTCAGGCTTGGTGCAGTTGTTGGCGCGGCTGTCGATGTGCCACCAGGTCGTGCTGTTGATCACGCCTTCGTTGCTGTAGGGCACGATGCAGGCGACCGAGAGCCCGTCTGGCCCTTTCGGACCCGATTCGGAAACGAGTAAGGCACCGACCGGAAGATCATCGGTCTCTTCACCGGTATCGAGCTTGCGGTAGATCGCATGCATGATCCCATTGCCATCGTCTGGCGAATGACGGCCGGTGAATTCCCACCAGGTGCAGCGGTATTCGATCATCAGCAGCTCTCCCAAACACCGTCTGTCAGGTAGCCATGCCAGTGATTGCTCATGTCGACATTGTGGAGAAGGACCGAGGCTCGCACAGTCGGTTTGTCGCGGCTCCCATTCCAAGTCCACGCGCCAGGTCCAGCCACCTTGACGCCGCCGACCGATCGGCAGCCGCAAGGGCACTGGAAATGGAAGCCGGCCGGTTGGTGCTCGGCCGTTTCGTAGAATTTGATGGCACCGGCCGGGGCGCTCTCCGCGACGATGCTTTCGACCAGAGTGGCCTTGACAGGCTGGGTCTTGACCTCGCCCATCAATGCGAGCCCTTCAGGCAATACATCTGCTCCAGAGCTCGGCGCTTGGTCAGGCCGGGGAGCGGCTTCAGGACGCCGTGAACACGCGCCTTGTCATAGGCTGTGATTTTCAGGCAGGCCGCCTTGACGTTGCCGGCCCGCAGAAAGGCAGCGATCGAACCATTGCAGAAGGCGCCGTTGCCAAGATTGTAGGAGAAGTCGTTGAACGCCGCCTGCACGAAGACATCGAGGTTTTCATAGCCTGGCACACATTTGGCGTTGCCCTGCTCGTAGTGGGCCATACGCCGCTGCAGGAGCGCCCGGCACTCGGCCTCGGAGAACTTGCGGCCGACGGCATCCTTGGCGTTCTCCGTCTCGCCATAGCAGTACGTGAGAACCCCGACCGGATCACGATAGGCATAGGCCATGTAGCCTTCCTGTGGTGCCGCGATGGATGCAGCCAAGGCGATGCCAGCGGCAACGGCGGCAGCGCCACCAGCCTTCCTGTTGGTGCTATTCGTCATGGCTGCGTTCCCCTGAGATTGTTCTGCTGGACAATGCGGGCATAGATCGCCGCCATGGACACGAGGCCGGCGAGGCCGCCGAAAAGGTTGCGAGGGATGGGCAGGATGCCGTCGAGATACGGGACGGCGACCTCAAGCCCGGTCAGTACGATGACTGCCGCGTTGAGGCGCACGCTCCAGGCCCGCATCAAAATGCGCCTCCATTGCGGAAGCGGCGTCGGCACAGCAGCGGCAATCTTCTCCGTCACGGTCGGTTTGTCGGCCATTGCAGTTCCTTTCCGCCCTCGCGGGCAGGTTGCGTGATCGCGGAAGTTGAGTTTTTAGATTTTCAGGAGCATTCTCCTGCCGGGCGTGGGGAGACTTGCCGGGTTGGGGTTTCTGAGAACACTTTTGATCGTGGCGATTGGCGCTGCCTTAGCTGGCGGCTCAGTCAAGGTCGTTGAATGGATGACCCTTAGCCCACCAAAGCCGGCCATAACGGGCGATCCGCCGCCTCTGCCAATTGTCAAACAGAAGCCGGTGCGAAAATGGAAATGGCGCCTGACATAGCGGTACGAGCGCAGCGCTTCACGCCGGCTGCAAAACTTGCCGGCGTCTGTCTGGCCTATGCCGGCACCGCCGCGTTACTGTTTCCAACATCATTCCTGGCGGCCTTCGGCGACACCAGGATGCGGATCTATTATCTGCTGATGCCGTTGATGATGTTCCTCGGACTGGCATTCGCTGGCGTCATCAACCGGCCGAGCTCGCCCATCGGCTTCGTGCGTGACAAGATTAGGTCTCGGGGTGCCGGAGCGCTGATAACGATCGGCATCTTCATGCTTTGCCTTGCGGCGTTCACGGCCTACAAGCACGACTTTTCCGGCTTGGTGACGTTCTTCGCTGACCCTTTGTTCGCCCGTGTCGACGCCACCATTCATTTTGGCGATCCGTGGCGCGAGGCGCGATCTGTTCCGCTTCCCTGGCTGTTGGATCGGCTGCTCTATTCCTTTTACTCGCAGCTTTGGATCGTACTCGTGGCCGTCATCGTCATCGTTGCCGCGTGGCTGGAGAATGCCGCTGCGCGCCAGCGATATTTCACCGCGCTGATGGCGACAGCGCTGTTGCTCGGCGTCGTGGTCCGGTTGGCAGGCTCCTCG
Organism: Mesorhizobium sp. P2_A12; assembly: GCF_056405075.1. Taxonomy (NCBI): domain Bacteria; kingdom Pseudomonadati; phylum Pseudomonadota; class Alphaproteobacteria; order Hyphomicrobiales; family Phyllobacteriaceae; genus Mesorhizobium; species Mesorhizobium sp. P2_A12. Next base: position 68,984 of record NZ_JBFUCU010000009.1, on the reverse strand, counting down.
GCCGGGCCAGTATTCTACGATCGCCTGTTCGACCCTGATCTTTTCGAGGATCTCATGGAGTCTTTGAAGGCCAGCAATGCCGGGCCCGACATGCTTCAGATCACCGACTATCTCTATGAGTCCTACACCAGCAAACAGACGGTGGTCGGCAGCGGCATCTCGGCCATGCCAAGTTTCCACGTCGCAATGGTCACCTTGAACGCGCTTTTCCTCTGGAGCCTCAACCGCTGGGTCGGCGCCGTCGCCTGGCTCTACGCGGCGCTGATCATGTTCGGATCGGTCTATTTTGGCTGGCATTACGCTATCGACGGCTACGTCTCGATCGCAGCAGTTCTGCTGATCTGGCGCTGGGCAGGGCGCCTAGGTCAACGTCACCTTCGGATCGATATAGAACGTTGACGACGCTTTCGCCGCTTTCACGCGAACGTAGATCCAGCCCTTTTGCTGTGCCGTGAAGGCTTTAGACAGTTCGAACTTTGTCGTTGATCCGCCCCAGGTTCCGGAGCCGGCCGTTTGCCCGGCATGAGCGGCGAGCACATCTGCCTTACTATCGTTGACGAACGATGCCAGAGGCGACGAGGCGTCTCCCAGCTCTTGGATCTCCAGCCAGATTTCATCATCGAATGGAACGGCGCCACCGCCCCAGATGCATTGTAGGGTAGCTGTCACCGATGATCCGGTGGTGTCGTTCCAGACAGGGATCCACGGGCTTTCAAAGGGCGTGAACCAAGTCGTATTCGCGGATGTGACGATCTTCCATGCCAGCGGTGTCGTGCCGTCCGAAGCGCCGCCGGTGCGGACGATGGTCAGTTCTTCATCAAGGCTTCCGGCGTATTGGGTGCTGTTGACGTTGTAGTTCACGCCAGAGGAACCCGAGCGATAGGCGTCCATTTCCAAGGCAGGCGTCGTTGGCGTGGCGAATTTCGTCACGCTAGCATTGAGCTTGCAGTCGATCAGTTGCGCGCGACAATTGCCTGACGCCGTATTGCCGATAATGGTCTTGCCCGATCCGGCCGCGCTGAGATCGACGCCACGCAGGATGATGTCGCCAGCCCGCGCGCTGATCCAATCGATCAGGGTTGTCGGTATCGTCCCAAGCAATGCCGATGCCGTATTCATCCATCTGAAGATCACGGAACTTTGCAGCCTTATGCCCTGCCCTGTGGCGGCAAAGGAGGCGGTCGTGTTCCTCAGTTCGATATAGATGCCGTTGAATGCGCCGTTGCCCAGAGATATGCTGCCTGCTGCTCCAGTAGCTACCAGCCGCAGTGAACAGTCTTCGAAAATGAAGAGCCCGCTGGCGGTGCTCCCAACACTCATTGTTGGCGAACCGGCGCCGGTCGAGCAATTGAAGATGATGCCCTTGTACCATGCTCCTGTGCTGCCGGCGAAATTGATCGCGCTGGTGCCGGTTGTGGTGATGGTCGCCGTTGCTCTAAGATCGGCAGAGACGGGCGGAACCGTGCCACTGTGGTTCACGCAGATCACTTGCGTTGGGTTGGCGATGGTTCCTGGCGGCGTCAGCGTTATGGCTGACGCCTGTGTCTCGGCATGGTCTTCCGACACATAGAACACGTCGCCGGCAGCCTTGCCGGAAAATGCCGCCGCAAGCGTGGTGTAGGCGTTGGCCCAGTCGGCTCCGGTTCCGGCACCAGCGGCACCAGATCGAACGTAGTAAGCGGTCATCGATCAGGCCTCGTTGATGTAGCCGAATGGCGTCATCGATTGACGCGGGCCATTGCTGTTGATGTAGCCGCCGGGAACCATGGCCTGGCGGGTAGCGGCGGCGACGGCCACAGTGATTGTGAACGTCGGCAGATCGGCAGTGGCCAGAGCGGCATCAGTCACGCGCACCGACAGGCTGGCATAAGTGCCTTGAAGCGTCGGCGTGCCGGAAACGGCGCCGCTCGATGAGTTGATCGAAAGTCCCGCCGGCCAAGAGCCAACCAACGAATAAACATATGGCGTCGTGCCGCCGCTGGCCGTAGCCGTGAAGCCTGTGTATGCGGCATCTTCGGTGGCGGAGAGGACGGGCGTTCCAGCGATAGCAAGTTGGTGTCGGCCTGATCCGAAACCGATCAGTTGATTGACCCTAAGCATCGTTGGCGGCGTTCGTGGTGTAGAACAGCTTGATGCCGATCAGGCGCATGTCTTCGCTCATGTCGTCGTTGCCGTCCGACACGACACGCTGCACCCGGAAGAGACAGAGGTCGCCCTCGGCCGGAGAGCCCGCGATGGTCACCGCTGAGCTCTCGGCCGTCACCAAAAGTTCGAGCGCGCCAGATTGCGCATCGTCGGTGACAACAACAGGCGTTCCAACCGCGGTATCGAGCGCCTCATTGTCGGACCGAGCCACGCCCGCCAGCGAGATCGCGACACCGTCGGTGTCGGTCGCCGAGGTGGTCCACCATGCCTGGAATGTAACCGTGCCCTCATCCCAGCCCTTCGGCATGGCGATGTCGAACCACGCCTGTTCGGCCGTGGTGGCGTCGAAGTCGAGGACGGAGAAATTCACCTTGTTCGAAGAGGTCTCAACCTGGCCCGCCGCCGGTCCGTTCGTGGTTGCCGGCGTCATCGCCGAGGCAGGAATCCAGACCGTCTGCTTGCCGATCGCCTGCGCCGTGGTGGCGAGCTTGGCGTTGGTCACAACACCGTTGTCGATCGTCCAGGCTGCGCCGGAGCTGGTGACTGTGATGTCGCCATAATCGGCATCAGCAACGCTGGATTTCCTGGCGGCGCTCGTCGTCCTGTCGCTCGTGATGGTGCTGCGATGAACGACATTGCCGCCGCTCCCCTGACGTGGCCAGCCGGTCCCTACCATGTCGTGACGTCGAAAGCCGGCGGCGGCAACGGGTTGCCGAACATCTACATCGCGGCGCCGGACGACAAGAAGCTTGCCGCGATATGGGGCGGCGCCGACCAGCGTTTTGCCACAGCCTACCTCCTGGCGGCGGCGCCGGCCCTACATCAGGCGCTGGAAGCGATTAACGAGCGCATCCGCGAGGTTCGCATCGCGTTCGGTGCACCGGGCGACTACGGCTACGAGACAAAGGAGGGGAAGGCGCTTGCCGCCCTCTACACCGCCTACAATGAGGCACAGCCAGCGCTGCGCGCCAGCGAGGGCGCGTCATGATTATCGTGACCATCCTCAGCCTCGGCGCCGTCACCGCCGCGCTCCTCGCTCTGGCGGTCACGCTTGGCCACTGGCGGCCGGCGCCGATCCGTTCCGGCTTCGAGATCCGTTACGAGCACCGGCCGGGGAGGTCGATGCCGTGAGCACCTGCACTATGCCCGGATGCGATCGACCGCTGCATGTCAAGTTTCGCGGTCTCTGCCGGTCTCATTACCTGCGCTGGTATCGCCACGGCGACCCGCTCGCCGGCGGCACGGCGATGAATGCGACCGTCGAATGGCTGCTGTCGCACGTAGGCCACAAGGGCGCCGAGTGCTTGACCTGGCCTTTCTCTACAAATGGGGGCTACGGACAGACATGGTGGAACGGCAAACCGGCGCTCGCCAGCCGCGTCATGTGCACTCTGGCTCATGGCGAGCCACCGACGCCAGAGCACCACGCTGCGCATAGTTGCGGCAAGGGCGATGAGGGCTGCGTGCACCCGGAGCATCTGTCTTGGAAGACGCCGCTCGCGAACCAGCATGACAAGTTTTCCCACGGCACCACCAATCGGGGTGACCGTCACGGGATGTCGAAACTCACCGCCGACCAGGTGACGGCAATTCGTTCCCTTCGCTCATCTAGATCGACTGCGGAGCTTTCCCGGCAATTCGGCGTCACCCAGAAAACGATCAACGGCATTTTGGCCGGCCGATCGTGGGCATGGCTCCCTCACGAAGAGGGCAACCATGTCGATTGAAATCATTCGCCCGGCGGATCGAGTCTCATGGTTAGCCGCGCGTCAGAAAGACGTGACGGCCAGTGTCGCAGCTTCGCTCTTGGGTGTGCACCCATATGTCTCGCCCTATGCGCTCTTCATGGAGAAGACCGGCCGTCTTTCCCCCGACGACGGAGAGACCGAGGCGATGGAACGCGGCAACCTGATGGAGCCCGTTGTCGTCGCCATGATCCGGAAGCGTTTCCCGGATTGGACGGTGACCTACGAGAACGACCGCGCGTACTACCGTGATCCCGCCCGGCGCATCGGCGCCACCCCGGACGCCTTCCTGGAGCGGCCGGACCGCGCCGGTACCGGGAACTGCCAGATAAAATCCGCCTCGGAGGAGGCATTCAAACAGTTCTGGCTTGATCCCGATACCGGCGATGTGGTGCCGCCGACCTGGATCGCCGTCCAGGCGATCACCGAGGCCCAGCTGACCGGCTGCGCATGGGCCTGCGTTGCGCTGGTGGTGATCACTTGGCGCGGCACCTTCCAGCTGCACATCATCGATATCCCGATCCACCTCCGGCTGTGGAACCGCATCATCACCAAGGTCGACGAGTTCTGGACGATGGTGGCGAGCGGCGAGGAACCCGATCCGGACTGGCAGCGTGATGGTGACGTCGTCATGGACGTCTACCGCGATAGCATGCCGGAGCGGCGCGATCTCAGCGGAGACGACTCCATCGACACAGCAGTGGCCGAATACCGCGCCTGCAAGGAAGCCGCGAGCGCGGCGACGAAACTAGCCGACAGCCTTCGCCCCATCATCATCCGTGCCCTCGGCAACGCCGAGATCGGCCTGACCGCCAACTGGGAGGTCTCAGCGCGGACCTCCTTCCGGAACGCATCGCAATCGCGCGTGCTGCGCGTCAAACCACGGAGAGATCTCAATGGAAGTTTCTAGCGCCCCATCTGTCGTCGGGCCCGGCCACAATCTGGCGACGACAGCCGACATCCTGCGCGACCGCTTCAAGCCGGTGCTCGACGAGGTCGAGGATCTCGCAAAGCGTGCCACCGCCGCCAAGAACGCGCTGACGGACGGGGTCATCAGCAACGACAGCGAGCGTGATCCACTGATCGCGCTGGGCATCGAAGCGAGAAAGCTTGCGAAGCGGCTCGGCGAAACGAAGCTGGCGACGACGAAGCCGTTGCGCGACGAGGTCACCGAAACCAATCGGTTCTTCGACACCATCACGGTACGCCCGGAGACGATCCAGTCGGCGTTCGAAACCATCGTCGGCAAGTATGACGCGAAAAAGCGGGAAGAGGCGAGGGTGGCAGCGGCCGAGGTCGCCAAGCTCGCCCAGGAAGAGGCGAAGCGCAAGCTCGAGGAAGCCGCAGCATCGAGCCATAGCGTCCTCGGAGATGTCCTCATGCAGGAAGCCGTCGACGCCGAACACAAGGCGGCTGTTCTTGTCAACGAAGCCGTCACCGCCGGCAGCGGCCCCACTCGTACCGAAGTGGGTACCGTGTCGGCCAAGGCGACATGGACGCACCGCATCACGGAGCCGTCGAAGATCCCGCTGGAGAAGCTGCGGCCGTACATGTCGATCGACGACATCGACAAGTTCGTCAGGGCCTACGTCCGCGCCAACAAGAACACGGCGCCGTTGCCTGGCGTCGAGATTTTCCAAGACCAGAAGACTTCATTCCGCGGCTGATCGCCGGCGGCCAACAGGAGAACCGATACGATGAACACCCAATCGAAGGCCGTCGAAACCGTCGACCGCGGCACCGGCGAACTCACCACGCTGCCGCCAGGCATGGGAGGCAATCAGAGCCTCGCCGTCCAGCTGGCAATGGCGGAACTCAACCAGGACGTCATCACGGCCAGGGCGTTCCCGCGTTCGGTCGCCAATGTGATGCGCAACATCACCGAGCTCGTCATGCTTGACGAGCAGACTGCCAAGGAATGCGTCTATGCGGTGCCGCGTGACGGCAAGACCATCCGGGGTCCCTCGATCCGGCTCGCCGAGATCATCGCGAGCAGTTGGGGTAATGCCCACTGCGCCTCCCGCGTCGTCCACGTCGACAAGATCGAGAAGTACGTCGAATCGGAAGGCGTCTTCCACGACCTCGAAACCGGCCTGAAACGCACCGCACGGACCCGCAAGAACATCTCGAAGCGTGACGGCGGCCTATACAGCCAGGACATGATCATGACCGCCGGTAATGCGGCGGCCTCGATCGCCATGCGCGAGGCCATCCTGAAGGGCGTCCCCAAGGCGGTCTGGCGGCAGGCCTTCGATCACGCGGAAAACGTCATCAGAGGTGACGTCACCACGCTGGTGGAGCGCCGCGAGGAGGCCATGAAGGCGCTCGCCGGCATCGGCGTCGCCCCGGAGCGGGTGTTCGCCGCGGTTGGTGTCGCCGGCCTCGAGGAGATCGGCCTTGAGGAACTCGCGGACCTTTACGCGATGTACCAGGGCGTCAAGAACAGGGAGACAGACGTCGACGAGGTCTTCCCGGCGGTAAAGAAGACCGGCGATCAACCCACCGGCCTGAAGGGCAAGCTCGATCAGCTCGCCGGCGATGACGCCACCACAAAGAAACCCGCTGCCGACAAAGCAGCGCCGAAATCGGATGCCGGTTCTTCTCCGGCCGGCTCCGACAAACCCGGAAAGGCCTCCACCCCCCAGGCCGCTTCCGGGCAGCAGCCGTCGTCCGGCAAGCCCACCCCTGCTGAGCCGGACGACGGCGACCCCATCGCGAAGGCGACCCGCATGGGTCGCGCCGCCTACCGCCGCAACATGAGCAAGAAGGCGATCCCGGTCGACTTCAAGGCGGAGGGCAGGGAGGCGGAGCGCCAGGCCTGGCTCGACGGCTTCGTCGCCGAGGAAGACGCCGAGGCGCCGGAGCCCGGCAGCACGGAGGAGGATTGAGACATGTGGAACCCTAGGAAGGCCAGGCGCGACGTCGCGCTGACCGACGCCGAACTTGAACCGGAGATGGCGGTTTCGATTCTCGACCGCAGCGCGAACTCGGTCACCAGCACGCTGGACCGTTTTCGCGCCGAAGAGGTCAGGTTGGAGCGGGATATCGCGGAGTTGACGGAACGGCTCCGGCAGACCCGGGTTGCGATCACGGCGTTTGATGCCGCCGGCGCCATCCTGGAGGGCGGCAAGGATGTTGCCGCATCACCACCGGCCAAGATCGGTCGGCTGGTCCCGCGTGCGGTGCCGGAGCAACCGACCATCGTGCACACCCACACGGACATCCGGGCATGACCGTCGAAATCCATGCTTCCGACGTCGCCACGTTCGCGAATGGCCGCAAGGTCGTCTCGGTCACCAAGCCCGGCACTATGAAGATGCCGAGCCGCACTGGGCCGATCGACGCGACATTCAAGGTCGGCGACGTCATGCTCGTCGATGCCAGCGGACGCGCCATTGTGGCGCCGCTGAGTTTCACCGGCGCTACCGAGATCGCGCGGCTCGTCATCGAGGGTGACCCTCATGCGGTGACGGACAGCCATTCGCTGCGCGCACTGGCGACGGCCGTGATCGGCTTCGCCGCCCAGGTGGTGGCGCCGGAGCCGGTCCGAGAGCCACCACCGCCAGACCAGACGGCGTTCCTGAATGGCATGCCGACCAACGAGGAGAGAATTTGATGGTGAAGTTTCGCAAAGGCGACCGCGTGTCGATCGAGACGACGGTTCGGTACGATCAGAGCGACGATGGTCACGTATTTGTCGATATCGGCAGCGGCGCGGTTGTTGACTCTGCGCGGCTCACCATGATCGCACCGCGCTTTGATGTGGGGGAATTCATCGCCGCAATGGATAGCCTCGGCAACGAGGCTGGCGGCCACGTCAAGGCTGTCTGCGACACAATGGTCTGGGTGAAGCATCCCAGCGGTGAATACGCGACGTACGAGGCCACCAAGGTTCACCGGCTCGATCCGCCCGAGCCGGCAATCGTCGAACCGGCGCCTGTCCCGGTTGAGATCGATATCCCTGCACCGCTCGAGGCGGCGCCAGCGGAAGACCTGCCCTTCTGACAACCGAGGAAATCCCCATGACCATCGCAGACCGCGTGAAGACAATCATCGTCGACCATCTCAGCATCGACACCGACAAGGTGGTCGATCAGGCGTCGTTCATCGAAGACCTCGGCGCCGACAGCCTCGACCTCGTCGAGCTCGTCATGTGCTTCGAGGAGGAGTTCAACATCGAGATCGCCGATGCCGACGCCGAAACCATCTTCACGGTTCGTGAGGCCGTCGCCTACGTCGAGAAGGCGATCGGGTGATGGCCTCGATCGAGATCAGCCCAATCGAAGTGCTGGCGCTGAAGAAGCTCGCGCTGATCAACGGCGCGCTGGCGCAGAGTCTGAAAGACGCCGGCGCAAAGCGTGAGCAGACCGCGCTTCTTCTGGTGCTGATGGATGTCGCGGCGCGTGCGGACCTCGCGAACCAGACGGGAGGCGCGCGTGGCTGACCCGCTCACCCTCATCCGCGTCGTCGACACCGAAACCACCGGCATCGACGATCCCGCCGAGATGGTGGAGGTAGGTTGGACCGATGTCCGCCTGTTCCCTGACGGCTGGGCGATCGAGCGCGGGCCGATATCGCGGCTGGTCAACCCGGGCATGCCGATCAGCTTCCCGGCGATGGCAGTTCACCACATCACCGATGCGGTAGCAGGGGGGGGGTATGGACCCTGATCAGGCGCGTGCTGAGATAGTCGCCGGCGCCGATATCCTCTGCGCACACAACGCCGCGTTCGACAGCCGGTTCATTCGCGGTCACAACTTGCCTTGGATCTGCACCTTCAAGGCGGCGCGTACCGCCTGGCCGGAGATGCAGTCGCACGGCAACGGATCGATCCGCTACGAGCGCGGCCTCTGTCTCGACGACCCCCGGACGGAGCCGTCGCATCGCGCCGGCCCTGACACTTGGATCACCGCCCACATTCTCCTTGACCTCCTGAAGCTCTACACGCCCGAGATGCTGATCGACATGTCGACGAAGCCGGTCACGCTGATGAAGGTCGGTTTCGGCGAGCACTACGGCAAGCGCTGGTCCGAGGTGCCGACCAAATATCTCGACTGGATCCTGCATAAATCGGACATGCCGACCGATCCCACGAAGGAAGACACGGTCCACACCGCGCGCCTGGAATGGGTGAAGCGGACATCCGATCCCCAACCGCAACAGCCACGGGCACAGGTTGAAGTCGTCGATCCGGATGCCTGGCGCAAGACCATCGGGGGAAGCTTCTGATGGGCGATGCCGAGATCTATGTGCCCGGCGTTTGGCGCTGCCCGAAATGCCGTTTCAGGCTGATCCAGGCGAATCTCAATACGCACGACGGGACGGTCACGGCGCGGGACAACCCCGGTGATCGCTGTCCGAACTGCTCCGGGCCGCTGTGGCGCGTCACATGGAAGGATGAGGCCGAGGAGAACCTCGACATTGGCATTCAGCAGGTCTCGCGAGCAGTTGCCGCTGAGAAGCGATGCCAAGAACTCCTCGAGGCAAACAACCGCTTTGAGCAGGATGGCCGAAACTGGCGGATCGTAGAGCGTCTGCGTGTCGGCGAGGGCAGCTCGGTCGAGATCCTCTGCGACAACGCCGATTTCAACGGCCAGCCCAACAATGCAGTGGTCTGCAACGGCGACTGGACCGACTGGCAGAGCATCAGATTCACCGGCGACACCATCGCGGCCGCGCTTGGCGCCGCGATGGTCGCCTTCACTCAATGGAGCAGGAAGAGTCATGACTGAGCAAGCTTTCCCCACGCGCGACGTTCTATCGACCGTCACCGGCCGCCTCATGGGCGAGATCGGCGGCGTCTATGAAGTGCTCAACTGGATGACGGGCGAGAGCGTCTATACGCATCAGATCCCCCGCATCAGTCGCGAGGCGACACCTGTCGTCCTGAACCTTCACCCTGAGCTTCAGGAAGCGATCACCGAAGCCGAGCAGGTCAATCCTGAAAATGTGTTCGCGTGGCGCGACACATGGGAGAAGCGCTACGGCCTCACGATCACCGTTCCGAAGATGACGATCGCCGAACACGAGCGGATCGATCCTGTGTCGGAGCTGGCCGAGATGGTTCCTCCGGACAAGATCATTGTCGTCAACGTGGACGACGTGTGATGCCTGGCCTCCGCGAAGCCAAGATGGAGCAGCTGCTCGACGCGATGGAGCAGGGCGTCGTGACCGCCGATGCGCTGGCACAGCAAGCCGAATGCTCCGAGCGGACCGTCTACCGCTACGTCCGCGAGCTGCGCGCCCACGGCCACAACATCCTGTCAGGCGCCGGCTACGGCTACCTGCTGAAGAAGCGCGCATCGGAGGCGGCCAATGGGTGAGATCACCGCAATTTCATGGTGCGACCACACCTTCAATCCGTGGATCGGCTGCACGAAGGTCTCGCCGGCGTGCGACGGTTGCTATGCCGAGGCGCTGATGGACAAGCGTTACGGCAAGGTCAAGTGGGGTGCACCTGGTCAAGGTGTAGGCACGCGCGTCCGGACCTCGATCGGCAATTGGCATCAACCGATCAAGTGGAACCGGAAGGCGATGGAGGTCGGAACTCGGCCGTTCGTGTTCTGCTCCAGCCTCGCCGACGTGTTCGACAATCAGATCCAGACGGCGTGGCGCACCGATCTGTTCGAACTCATCCGCGCGACGCCGCAACTTGTCTGGTTGCTGCTGACGAAGCGGCCGCAGAACATCGTTCGCATGTACGGTGCGGCCTTCGACATGGCTTGGCCGCGAAACGCCGCGATCGGCACGACGGTCGAGGATCAGGAGCGCGCGGACCTCAACATCCCGCGCCTCCTTGAGGCCAAAGCGGAATTGAAACCGGTCTTCGCATTCCTCTCGTGCGAGCCGCTGTTGGGACCGATCCATATAGCCGAATACCTGCCGATCGGCTCATTCAATGGGCTGTTGCCTCGCGAGCAGAGCGCCATCGATTGGGTGATCACAGGCGGCGAGACCGATCAGGGCGGCCACAAAGCGCGCCCGACGCATCCTGACTGGCTCCGCAGCCTTCGCAATCAGTGCGCCGCCGCCGGCGTCGCCTACCACCACAAGCAGAACGGCGAGTGGGCACCCGGCGAATGCTCAGACCGGCGGCAGACGCGAACCGAGGAGGTCGCGACCTATTTCGACGAATCTTGGGGTAAGCCCGCGCATTGGGATTTCGGCCGCATCACGCCTCGCAACAGCGAGGAGATGCATCGGGATGACGAACCGGATGTCTGGCGGCTGGGAAAGAAGCACTCAGGCCGGATGCTCGATGGCGTCGAGCACAACGCCAGACCGCTGGTGCAGCTATGAGCGTTTCAGCCTATCCGCTCCAATGGCCTGCCGGTCGCCCGCGCAAGCCCGCCGGCGTTCGCGTCCCAGGCAAGTTCAACACCAAACGCGACAACGGTCGCTATCGTGAGACGAAGGCCCTGACGGTCGCAGACGCCCTATCGCGCTTGCAGGACGAACTCGACCGGCTGGGCGCACGATATCCGGTGATCAGCACGAACCTTGAAACGCGACTTGATGGCATGCCGCGCTCCGGACAGTCCGAACCGGCGGACCCAGGCGTTGCCCTCTATTTCCAGCTTCAGGGCAAGCCGCATTGCATGCCGTGCGACACCTACACCAAGGTAGCGCAGAACATTGCCGCCATTGCGGCTCATATCGAGGCCACGAGAGCGATTGAGCGCTACGGCGTGTCGTCGGTCGCCGAGATGTTCGCAGGCTTCACGGCCCTGCCTGCGCCTGGTGCGCGCCGCCCGTGGCGAGAAGTGTTCAAAGTCGATGGCACCGTGCCGACCACCGCCGCCGGCGTGGAGAGCCGCTATCGCTCTCTGGCGAAGGCACGCCATCCCGACAGCCCTGGCGGCTCGCACGACGCAATGGCCGAACTGAACGCGGCCAGAGAACAAGCCCTCAAAGAGATAGGTGCGTGATGGCAGAACCGGAAGAACCGCCGACCCCGTCGATGGACGACAAGGCGACGCCGTCGCCGCCGACGCGGACCACGGAGCAATACGATGCCGACTGCCGAGCAGGCGTCCAGCGGGTCGGAAAACCCAGAGATCGGAAGGACAAGTAGATGGCCGGCAGCGTCAATAAGGTGATTCTTGTGGGCAATTTGGGCGCCGACCCAGAAATCCGCCGCCTCAACTCCGGCGATCCGGTCGTCAATATCCGCATCGCCACCTCGGAGTCCTGGCGGGACAAGAATTCCGGCGAGCGCAAGGAGAAAACTGAATGGCATAACGTGGTGATTTTCAACGAGAACATCGCCAAGGTCGCGGAACAATATCTCAAGAAGGGGATGAAGGTCTACGTCGAGGGCCAGCTGCAGACCCGGAAGTGGCAGGATCAATCCGGAGCGGACCGCTACACCACCGAAATCATCCTGCAGAAGTTCCGCGGTGAACTTCAGATGCTCGATACGAAGAGCGAGGGTGGCGGCGATCGGCGGGAGGACAGCGGCGGGTACAGCCGGTCGAGCGGCGGAGGCGGTCGGTCGAGCGAAGGCGGGTTTGGAAACGGAGGGAAGGGCGGTAGCGTCGGTGGCGGTGGTGGCCGGCGCGAAGAGCTTGACGACGAGGTGCCCTTCTGATGTCCGACATCGAGAGGTGGTTGCCGTCGATCGTCAATGGGCTTGAGGTCAGCAGCCTTGGGCGCGTCCGCGTGCTGCCGTACACGAAAGAGATGCCATACGGTGGCACCCGACGCTATGGCGGCCATGCTTGGTTCGGCACAACGGCGAGGGACGCCAGCCGCCCTCGCATGATCCTGCGTTTCCGAGGCAAGACCTACAAGGTGCACCGGCTGGTCTGTCGGGCCTTTCGGGGACCGGAGCCGTTTTCGAACGCCGATGTCATCCATCGGAATGGCAACACACTCGACAACGCTGAGACCAATCTCCGCTGGGCGACGCGCTCTGAGGTGACGTCGCAGGTGCCGGCGCTGGCCACCGTGATGGAGGCCAACTGATGGCCCCCAATCCGATCACGCGTCCTCGCCAGTCCGAAGCCGTCGATCACCCGGCCCACTATGGCGGTGCCGACAACCCCTATGAGGCCATCAAGGTCATCGAAGCGTGGGGACTCGGCTTCTGCCTCGGCAACACCGTCAAATACATCTCGCGCGCCGGCAAGAAGGACGCCGTCCTTCAGGATCTGAAAAAGGCGCGCTGGTACCTCGATCGTGAAATTTCCAACCTGGAGAAGAGCAATGGATAGGATCGACGTCCTCGATCACGGGTTCGTCCGTCTGGTCGACCATATGGGAAGCGATCTCTCCGTCACCCGGGCGGCTCGTGTCAGTTATGACGCCGCTTGGCGCGCCGGCGAGGATGAGGGCAGCGACGCCAAGCTGATCCGCTACCTCTGGAAGCACAAGCACACCTCGCCGTTTGAGGCCGTCGAGTTCCAGTTCGAGGTCAAGGCGCCGATCTTCGTTTTCCGGCAGTGGCACCGCCACAGGACCTGGTCGTTCAACGAGTTGTCGGCGCGGTACCGGGAACTGCCGGAGGTCTTCTATGTGCCGGACCCCGCCCAGATCGGCGTGCAATCCGCGTCGAGCAAGCAGGCCCGCGACATCGATGAGACCAACGGCAAGGACATGGTCGACCGGCGCGTCGAGGCCTCCATGTTGCGCCAGCACTGCGAACAGTTCTTCGCGCTGTACCGCGAGCTGCTCGACAAGGGCTGGCCGCGCGAACTGGCCCGATCGGTGCTGCCGGTCAACACCTACAGCCACATGTTCGCGAAGATCGACCTCCGGAACCTGCTAGGCTTCCTCGACCTCCGGCTTGATCCTCACGCTCAGTTCGAGATCCGGGTCTACGCCGAGGCGACGCGAGATCTCGCCCGCGCCGTGGCGCCGGTCTGCATCTCGGCATGGGAGGCGGGTCGAACCTGATGGTCGCCTATTCCTTCAAGCCACGCTTCGTGGCGCCAATCCAGGCCGGCACCAAACGGCAGACGATCCGTGCCGATCGAAAGCGTCATGCCCGCCCAGGCGAGCAGCTGCAGCTCTACACCGGCATGCGGACGAAGCAGTGCAAGCTGATCGCCAGGTCGACGTGTGTATCTGTCGACCTGGTACTGCTGAACTTTGCCGATCATGGCGTGGTCAGGGTCAACGGCATCGTGCTGTTTTCCGATGCCGCCATGCAGGACTTCGCTCATCGCGACGGCTTCACCTCATGGGCGGACATGCGCGCCTTCTGGCGCGAAAACCACCCGGGCATGGAACAGTTCGAGGGCGTCATCATCAGGTGGGGCGATCTCCATGCGTGAAGCCGTCCTCACCCGCCTCCGCGCCGGCGAGAAGCTGCACCAGCAGATCGTCGACGGCCGCCGGCAGTGGTGGTTCGACGAACCGTTCCAGGATGTCCCTGACGCCATCGTCGTCAAGATCCGCGCCGGCGGTGAATTCCCGTTGATCGAGGTCGGCGATAGCCTTTTCGGCCTGCCCGACAATTCGCAGACATGGGAGGGCGACCCGTGTCCGACCGAGTAGGCTGCATCAACCCACGCTGTCGGCGCGCGTTCAAGCCCGGCGAGGGCGGGGAGATCATCTGCGGCAAGTGCTTCCGGATGCTGCCGGAAGCGGTCCGCAAGGAGCATCGCGGCTACTGGCGCGCGATCAGGAAGTGGGATCGGCGCATTGCTCGCACCGCCGACGAACTGAAGATCGTTCGAATGCGGGCGATCCGAGACCGCATCTCCTTCAATCTCGGCACGCACTGGGATGCCCACATCAAGGCGCCCTTGCTGGCGCCGGACAAGCCGGCCGGGCTGGATACATTCCTCGAGGAGGTCGGGCTGTGAAGAAGTGGAAGCGAAGCGATATCACCGATGTGATGGTCGTCCAGGCTTATCGCACCGCGAGGGACAGCAACTGGGCAGAAGGATGGCCCTACGAGGTGTTGGCGCGCCAGACCGGCGTACCTGAGAAGGTCGCCTATGCCGCCTGTGAGCGTGCCGAGGCGCATGGCCTGATCGAATGCGGTGTCTCGCTCCGGTCCGGTTGGCTGACCGATGCCGGAAGGGCTCTGCTGCCATGACCCCAGTGCTCGTTCATCGCTACAAGCTCCCGATCGAGCTCGCCATCGAGCAGCTGCTCGGCAAGCAGGCCGCCGGCGAAGGCTGGGAGATCTCGATCGAGGGCGATGATCTCGTCATCGATATCCACGGGCCTTCAGAGGTCACCTTCCGCGTCGGTGACTATGAATACACAGTCGACGGCCGCGCCGCGCCGGCCTCAAACGAGGCGGCAAAAGATAACACGCCTACCGAGACACCGGCCGAACCGCCGCGCAAGGGCGGAGCACTCGCCCGCCAGGCCGGGATCATATGCGGTGAAAAGGGGTTTTGGACGTTCGTCGCGAAGAAGTTTGGCACCACGATCGCGTCGGCAGACGAGGCCGCAGCCTGGCTGAAGGCGCAGTGCGGCGTCTCGAGCCGCGTCGACTTCGATTATGATGAAGGTAAGGCCGCCAACTTCCGACAGATCGACGGGGCCTACCGGCTCTGGCTTGAAGGATTCGACTGATGGCGGGCCGAATGCAGATATTGCCGCCCACGCTGATCCCGTTCGGAGTGAACAGGGAGCAGGCCGCCGCCCTGGTCGGGATCAGCGCGACGCTGTTCGATCGCCTCGTGCACGACGGGAGAATGCCGGATGCCCGCGTGATCGAGGGCCGTCTCGTATGGGATGTCTCCGAGGTCGAGCAGGCTTTCCGCGCACTCCCGCATCGCTCGGAGCCGGCGAAGCCCCTTGACGGGGGCGGGAAAGGCGACAACCCTTGGGATTGATGCCGAAGGAATTGCCAAAGGGAGTCTCTATCGACAGGGACAGGCACGGGAACGTGCGCCTGTATTTTCGTGCGTCCGGCCGCTCCAAGGTCCGGTTGACCGAGGAGCCGGGATCGAAAGAGTTCGACGAGGAGGTCGCGTGCGCGCGCCTCAATGTCTCTTACAAGCCCGAGGTCGCGAAGCCGGGAACCCCGGCGGGGCGTGGCGATGCCGTTGAAGGAACCCTGCAATGGCTGCTCGGGCAGTATCGCGCCCGGATCGGCAAGCGCGTCAACCCGACGCTGTTGAGCCGCCGCTTGCGGCTGATCGAGGAGATCTGCGACAGCGACCACAAGGGGAAGCGCCGCGGCGATCTTCCCTTTGCGATGATGGAGCGCAAGCACGTCCTCGAAATGCGTGACAGCCTGAAGTCGACACCTGGCGCACAGAACGAGGTCGCCAAAACGCTGTCCGCCCTTTTCGGTTGGGCTGTTGAGAACGAGCTGATCAAGATCAATCCGGCGTCAGGAATCAAGCGTCTCAACGTCGGCGAGGGGTTTCATGCCTGGACGATGGAGGAGGTCGAACGGTTCGAGGCGCGGCATCCGATTGGCTCGAAGGCGAGGCTGGCACTGCATCTCGGCATGTACACCGGCCTCCGTCTCGCCGATATCGCCGTCGTCGGTCGCCAGCACGTCAAGGACGGATGGCTGACCATCCGTCCCGGCAAGACGAAGCGATCGTCCGGAGTTGTCGTCGAGATCCCTATCCTGCAGGCCCTGCAGGACACCATCGACGCCAGCCCGTGCGGTGAGATGACGTTCCTTGTCTCCGAATGGAAGGCGCCGTTCACCGTCAACAGTCTAGGCAACAAGATGCGGGATTGGTGCGATCAGGCCGGGCTGCCGCAATGCTCGATGCACGGGCTACGGAAAGCCGGTGCCACGCTGGCCGCGGAGAACGGCGCCACCGACGAGGATCTGATGGCAATCTTCGGCTGGACGTCGAAGCAGCAGACCACGCTCTACACGAGAAGTGCCAGCCGGAAACGGATCGCGGGTAGGGCAATTCACAAGCTCCTGCGGGAACAAAAAAAGGACAAACTTGTCCCACCGAAAGAGGCGGTTGGGAAAAGTGGGACAAAAAGAGGCAAAAAAGCTAGCAATATCAAAGGCTGAAATTGGCCTTGGTGCCCCCGGACGGAATCGAACCGCCGACCTTCGGTTTACAAAACCGCTATTGAACATTGATTATATTGCGTTATTCGTTTCCGTGTTGCACATATGTTGCATGGACTGTGTGGGAATACGCGGAATCAACCTAACAGAGCAGTCTCCATTTCGGCAATTTTTGCGCGGTCGTCGTCTTCGGTTTTGAACAAATATCCGTATACGTCGTAAGTCATGGCTAGCGATGCGTGCCCCATGAGCGACTGAACTTTCTTCGGCGGGAAGCCCTGTTCGATGAACAGCGCGGCAGCAGCATGGCGCAAGGCGTGCAAGCTGTACTTGGCATCGAGGACAGGCTTACCGTCTTCGTTCTTCACCTTGGTCTCGACTGTGACGCCTGCCGTAATCTGCGCTGGCCAGAAGACGCGGTGCAAAAGATTGGCGTGGCCTTCAATGTTGCCCTCGCCATTTGGGAACACCAGATCGTGTTCGCCTTTCGGGCACTCTTTGCGCCATGCTTTGAGCATCGAGACAGTGCTATCAGAGATCGGTATATCGCGCGTGCCAGCGTCAGACTTTGGTGGCCCGAATTCATTGTAGCGATCGACACGGCGCCGCACATGAATCGCGCCGGACTCTAGGTCGACGTCTCGCCATTGGATGCCGCGCAGTTCGCTCGCTCGCATGCCCGTCAGCATTGCAACCCGAATGAAGGGGATCCACCGCGCTGGAGTATGCTTCAGGATGGCGCGAAGTTCATCCTTGGTTGGCATATCTAGCCGGCGCTTGTCGCGCGTGGCAGAAGGCATCTGTATATCGCGGGCAGGGTTTGTAGCCGCGTGACCGCGCGAGACTGCGTGCTTGAAAATTGAGGTGAGGGCGCCGTGCACCTTCGCCAACGATGAAGCCGACATGGTGCCAGTTAGATCATCGATAAAGGTTTGAATTGAAGGGGCGGACAGAGCGGCCAGTTTCGTCGCGCCGAATCTTGGTTTTACGTACAACTCGTAGGTCGACTTATACCGCGCTACCGTTGCGCGTTCCCTGCCATTCTTCTCCGCCTGCGCTAGCCAGAGCTTTGCGGCTTTGTCGACAGTGATGCTTGCGCTATCCGCCACATGCGTTCCGGCACGCACCTGGCCGCGGGCAGTCAGCAGGAAGTCGTCAGCAGCCTTCCTCGTGGCAAACTGCTTGTGCCGCCGCCTACCGCCGCCATCGCGGTAGTCGGCCTGCCAGACTATCTTGCCGGAGGGGAGTTCGCGCTTGCGGATTGTGGCCATGTTCGTCTCCTTTGAAGGGTGACGGTATTTGACCATCGGTTTTTATGCAACACGGAATTATTTTGCAACACGCCGCAACAAACTATTTTAATTTGCAACACTTGCTCAAATTTAGTGAGATTCTTATATGCTTAATAAGACCGTGCTTGTCGCGGCGACTGAGCGTATCCCGCCAAACCGAACGGCGGCCCTAACCCACCTTCATAATTCAGTTTTGGAGCGTGCCTCGGCGCGTGTGGATTTCCACGTCTCAAGACGTTGGAACAGGGGAGAACTATGGACCATTCAAACGACAATCTTGCCGCAGATATCCTTCGCGGCGCCGACGCCATCGCCAGACATCTCGGCTTCCCGCGGCGGGCAATCTATCACTTGGTCAGTAAGGGCGGCTTGCCGTCATTCCGGCTAGGTGAAACCGTCTGTGCTCGGAAGAGCACGCTGGCCAATTGGATTGCAGAGCAGGAGAGGGCCGCCGCATGAAGACCATTGCGGAAATGTCCCTCGCCGAACTCGATGCCGAACTGGCCGCCATTCGCGCGGAGCACGCCAGGCGCCGTGAGCAGCGGGAAGCCTCTCGGCTCTAGCATACGCGCGTCATATAAAAACCCACCGGCGAACCAACGCCGGCTCTCCAGGAAACGAGATCATCAACTTGCAAATCCTAGAAATCAGACCCGCGCCACCAGGCGTGGGGCGGACTATTGCGCATTTCGACCTGCAATTGACGCCGGACTGCCGACTCTACGGTCTGCGGCTCATCAAGACCGAAGACAGTCGTTACCTTTCGTATGCGCCGAACGCCCGCGTCGCGACGTTTGCACGAGAACTGGCCGATGAAATTTCGCGCGCTGCAAGCGTCGCCTATCGCGAGGGAATCGCCATCCATGACCGCAACAGCCACTAAATCCAACTCGCTTGTCGATCTTCGCTGCAGCCTTATTGAGAACGGCTACCACATCATCCCGGTTAATGGGAAGCGTCCGCATATCAAGCGGTGGAGCCGCCTAAAAATCCAGGCATCTCAGGTTGAAGGCTACAGCCGCAAATACACTGACCACACCAACACCGGCATATTGACGGGCGATCTTGTCGCCGTCGACATTGACGCTCCGGATCTCGCTACAGCCGAGAAACTGATCGCCCGCTTCTTGGAAATCCCCGGCGCCATGCATGCGCCATGCCGCGTGGGCAAGCCGCCGAAAGCCATGTTTATATCCCGAGCCGCCATGCCGCGGGAGAAGGCTGCGACGGCTGAATACATCATCAATAGCGAAAAGCACCAGGTCGAGATTATGGGCGCAGGGCAGCAGATCGTTGCCTTCGGCATCCATCCAGACACGCAGTCGCCATACGTGTGGTCGAACGGCGATCCCCTCTCTGTTCCAATGGCTGACCTACCCGTCATCGCGCCCGAAGATATCGACGCCTTTCTGGCCGACGCCGACGCCATACTGGCCAGTGTTGGGGAGCCGATTAGGAAGGCCGAGCAGCCCTCCGTCAAGCAGTCAGGCTGCGACTCGTTCTGGACACGAGTCAATTCCGCAGCTCTAGCTAGGCCGGACTCGTGGGTTCCAACCCTGTTCAACGGCGCCACGCGCGAAGCCGGGACCGGCGCATGGCGGGTCACAAGCAAGGAATTAGACCGCCCCCTTCAGGAAGACATCAGCATCCACCCAGATGGTATCCGTGACTTCGGACGTGAGCAGCCGGAGACAGCCATCAACTTGGTTGTCGAGTACGGTGGAGCTGCCACTACGAAGGATGCAGCCCTTTGGCTTTGCGAACGGCTAGGCGTGGATCCCGCCACGCTTGGATGGGAAACCCGGACGCCCGTAACCGTTCGCTTTGGACAGCCTTCTACCCTGCCTGTTGCCGCGAATGATGACGAACCAGACGAGGCCCGCGCTCACTCGAGATCGTTCCCGGCGATACTGCGCACTGACTCAAAATTGGAATCCTTCACGCATCCTGGCGGGCTGGTCGAAGACCTCATTGACTGGATTGTGTCGTCATCACCGACGCCTTCTCGAGAGCTTGCCCTCGGCGGAGTGCTGGCGTTTCTAGCGGCGCTCATAGGGCGGCGCTATTCCACAGGACAACGCGATACGCGCGCGAACTGCTACATCGTAGCACTGGCGCCGTCTGGCTACGGCAAGGATCATTCGCGCAGCCAGATAAAGCGGCTGGGCGAAGCGGCTGATGGCTACCTCGATCAGTATTTCGGGCCGGAACGCATCATGTCCGCATCCGGCCTTCGTTCCGCTTTGGAGCGCTGGCCGTCGCTTGTCTGCTTCATGGATGAGTTCGGCGGCTTCATGCGGGACATTCTCGACAAGAGAGCCGGCGAGCATAAGCGCGCCGTCTCGGTCGATTTGCGAGACTACTTTTCCGCATCAAATACCAATTTTGCGGGCGCTGAATACGCCAAGGTTCGGGCGGTAAAAGTCTACAATCCTAACCTGAACATCTACGGCACGGCGACACCGGGCCAGTTCTGGTCGGCGTTGTCCAACGCCAGTGCAGAGGACGGTTTGTTGCCTCGCATGTTGCTATTCAACGTCGGCGAGGATTGGCCAGACACGGTCGACCCCACCAGGGACGTCCGCACAGTGCCGGCAACCTTGATCGATCGCCTTCTCCCGCTTGCAGGCATACAGCCTCGTGTCGATGCCAGGCGCCGCATCGGCGCGATCCTCGACGACAATGCAAAGGAAGGGGGCAAAAAGCCGCTAGACCCGACCATCGTGCAATGGACGGGCGAGGCTGAAGCCGGATTGAAGCACCTTATTGAAGAGGCTCGATTGGCGGCGCGAGATGCAAGTGAACTCGCGGCGCCATTCATCAGCCGTTTGGCTGAACACGCCACCAAGTTAGCCCTTATCGTGGCGGTTGCGTCCAAAAAACGCGATGCCCACGGCAAAGCTACAAGGGCGCTTATCGACCTCCCGAAATGGGAATGGGCGCTGGGTCTGGCCCGACACTGCGTTGGTGAAATGCTGGCATCGGTCGAGCAGTACGTGTCCGACAACGACCGCGAGGCAGTATTCAAGCTGGTTGCAGGTATCATCGAGAAGGGTGGCGACAAGGGCGTCTCGCCGGGTGTGGTGATCGACCGTATGCCTAAACGCTTCAGCCGAGTCATGCGCCAGGAGGTGCTGGACGATCTTACAGAGTCAGGCCGGGTGATCGTCATCGAAAACACCCCGCTAGGTGGAGGACGCAAAAGCCGGAGGCTTCGTTGGCGTGGGTAGTTTCTTCGTGTTTCTTCCGGTTTCCTCGGTGCGCTTTAAGAAGAAACTCGAAGCGAAAAGTGTAATAAAATCAAACTGATAGGTAGTATCTTCTTAGTTTCTTCGTTTCTTCTTGGCATAGCATGTCTGTGGTTTTTAGGCCGTTCCACATACACACCCCACCGAAGAAACGAAGAAACTCCCTAATCCTCTCTATCGTATTGATAGAACACGATAATTTTTCGAAGTTTCTTCTTTGGGGACTGACGAGGAAACGACGAAGAAACTACGATTTCTAGAAACCAGAGGAGAGAACATCATGAAAGCATCAATCACACATGACCGTAATTTCGATCGAACCGTTCGACGCCATGTACCCCGTCCGTAAGATGGGCGGCAAGACAGCCTGGTATCACTGCCGCATCTTCGGCTTACTGCATGAGGGCGCGCTCGATGAAGGCCGCTTCGTCGTGGTGACAAAAACAGAAGATGGCGATTTGTACACCACATCGCTGCCATCCGTGCGGCGGGTGGATGAGTAATTGAGCCCCTATGGGGTAGCCGGTCGTCGCTCTTAGGGCACGAGGGGGCTGCAACCGCTCCGGGGTTTAGTTCCGCTAAACCTGTATAAATTTTGTTTTGTGGTGGGAAGAATTTTCAATGAAAACCGCAAGGGATCTTGCCCGCTCGACAAGCGCCGACGCCGTCACCGAAAGCTCGAAGCCTTACCGCGGCCGGCGCCTTAGCTGGGCTGAGTTCTATGTGTTGCGGCCAGACCTGCAGCCGGACAATGAAACGACCTTCAAACTGGAACAACGCCGTTCCGTGCTCGTTCCTTTCGCGAGAGAGGAGGAGGCAGAGATGGCCAAAAAGAAATCGACCGAAACGAGCCGGATTATGAAGGGTGCAGAACTTGAAGTTGAGCACCTTACCGAAGTTACGGACTTGTCGCCCAACCAGGCGCGCGGGCTGCTACGCAAGCACGGCGCGGACTGGCCGAAGTTGAAGGACGAAGCCGAGGATTTGAAGGAGAAGAAGTGACTACCCGGTCGCGCTTTGCGGTTCGGCATTACCCTGGCTTGGCCGGTTCACCTACCATCCTGGCAACCATTTGCCGCTCCGGACCGGAGGGATTATGATCGCTAATGGGCAAAAAGATCGATGATCTAAAGCTTGAGATTCAGCAGGCCGTCGCCGCGCTAAGCGAATGCGAGGCGGCCATGCGCCTTGGTGAAAGCAGCCGCGCTCATGATTTAGTTCGCGACACGATAGTAAGGCTCGAGCGACTGCTGCACGACGCCCAAAGCCTCCCTCATACCTAATGTTCACATTGCTCTGGCGCGCGCCGCCCGAGAATCCTTGACGCTGCCCGCTCAGCCGCCTTCTATTAGGCCATGCGCTCCGCGTGTCGGGTGGAATAAAAAGCCGCAGAAACTTATATCAGTGTTTAGAGGCAGCTTCGCCCCTAGATAGTGTGAAAGACCGGCGCCGCTGTTGCACGTGCGATCCGCTGTCCGATGAACGGGCCACTCGCAGGGCACGCGCCGCTCTTTGCTCTGCGGAGGCTGCGATGGACATCGACACCCACCGCGCGCGCCTGGAAAGGCCGGCAGCTAATGACAATGCCGACCCCCGCTTGCGTGGCCACCCCAACGGGGTCTAGCTCGCGTCAGTGGCTACCCGCTTAGACCGCTTCGGGATGCAACTCAGCAAAAGCGTAAGAAATCTGATTTTTGCAGGATGAATGTTTCAATGAAAACCGCACGCGAAAGCCGCCAGCCATAAGCGCATGACGCCGGAAGAGGTCGCGGAGCACGCGCTCAAGATGGCCGAAGCGGTGCGCTTGGCAGAGGCCACACGCAGGCTGCGTGTTCATCGTCATCTCCTCTTTCGTTGATGCCGCAAAGTATCCCGCTTGGCGCTGACCACAAAATCACTTTTGCCTCGCGCGCTTGCGCACGCGGACCCATAGCCCCGGAACCAAAGCGGTCGCGCCATGTTTACCCCGCGAAGGGCAACACATCTTTTTGGAGAATGCGAAATGAAAGTCATGATTCTGAGCGCGTTGGCACTTTGCTTGGCTCTGCCGGCGGTCGCTTCCGCAGACGAAGGCATCGTCATCCAGACCCACCGACATCACCGCCATTATTGGAACGACAATAACAACAACGACGGTGTGGTCATCTATCGGGACGGGCAGCGTCTCCATCACCGCCATCATGGCGAGCAGGCGTTTTACGACAATGGCGAGCGCGCCTGGCGCCGGCATCACCACCGCAATACGGTCGTCATCACGAGCTCGGTCGAGCGCCGCCATCATCACCGGCAACACCCTATCATCATCCAGGATGATAACGGCGACAATAACGACTACTGATCTAAGACCTTGGCCCGGCTACTCGATCGCGAGAGCCGGGTCATCTCGGCTTTTGTGCCGATAGATCTGCTTCCTCATGAATCCCACTCTAACCTTGGCCTTGGCGTAGGCAATGAAGTACGTGGCGCGGGTTGTACACCAAGGCGGCGGTACGAAATATTGCTGCCCAAAACGTTCTTCATCGCCTTGCGCTTACAGCCAGCTTTTTTGCCGGACTGCAGCTACATCTCATTGGATCCGATTACGTCGGCCTCACCTTCAGAGAGATTGGTTAGCGACGGGTCTCCAGAGGTAAAGACAACACCCGCTGCTTCCAATGCCTGTCGGCAGAGCAGTCGCGAGCAGCGCGTCTGTTAAACTGGTCCTGCGTTAGGCTTGGCGCGGCAGAAGCCCGTGCCGCCACTGATAAGGCCGCGACGGTCATGATTGGAAACAGCCACTTCATGTTCTTTTCTCCGTTTAGCAACGAGAAGGGTCAGCCCTCGCCCAACCCGGCGAGCATTCGCCCGAGGCCCATTTCGCCGTCCGCGGTCTGAAATCCGCTATTGAATGCAGACTTGATGAGGGATTGCGTTTCATCCAGGCCCGCCGCTTCGATGAACAGATCCGAGTCGCGGCGGAATTCCTCGACGGGCGCTAGAGTGATAGCGTTGATCCGGTCCTTGAGTGCTGCCTGACCGCCCGCCGGAAACCTGGCGATGCGATTAGCCAGCGAGCGGACGAAGTCGTCGAGAGCGTGGCTTGGCAGGGCACGATTGATCCAGCCGTACCTTTCGGCGAGAACGGCATCATAGTCGTCGGCGCTCAGCAGGACCTCGAGCGCGCGCCCGCGCCCGAGCAGGCGGGTCAGATGTTGTACGCCGCCGGCGCCCGGAACGAAGCCGAAAGCCTGCTCCAACTGGCCGAATACTGCAGTCTCGCGTGCGGCAAAGCGCATGTCGCACGCCAGAACGAACTCGCTGCCCGCACCGCGGACGCGTCCTTCAATCTGAGCAATGGTTACGAGGCGGCTCGTGCTCAGTCGACGAAACAGCAGACCGAGCGAGGGCTCTTCGGACAATCTCGATGTCTGAGCACGAAGCTCTTTAATTCGGGTCACGTCCACATGGGAGATGAAATAGTCGGGATTGGCGCTCTTGAACACCAATACACGGCAGGTCGTGTCCGTCTCCGCCTGAAGGATGAGCGTGACCAAGTCGCCGACCAACTGCGGCCCCAGAAGGTTCATTGGCGGCGCGTTGATCTCAACCAGCAGCAAAGCGCCTTCCCGGCACAGCTTGAGCGTTTCCATATCCATTTCCATCGGCGCCTCGCTTGCGTTCATGAAGAAGGGATGAGTTCGATGACCTCTTTTGTAGCGAGGATCGCTGCGTAGTTCGGCATGTTGACGTCAAGCGCCGCGTGCATCTCGACATCCGAGTAGTCAGCCGTTGCGTCCCTCACTACCGTAACCTCATATCCAAGCTCCGCGGCGAACCGCACGGTAGCCTCGACACAGGTGTGTGCGATGAGGCCGATAACAATGAGCTTCTGGATGCCGTACTTCTTCAGTTGAAGATCGAGGTCGGTATTGGCGAAGCCGCTCGAGCACCAGTGCTCGGAGACCAGAACCTCGCCATCTCGTCGCGCAAAGTCGGGCCGGATTTCGCCGCCCCACGTGCCGTACTCGAAGACCTTGCTGCGAAACGCCGCTCTCTGTACCGGCGCTATGTAATTCCAGGTTTCATAGTCGCCGGGCCGGTAGCGACGGTGCATCACGTAGAAGACCTTGAGGTCCGCCTGCCGTGCGCTATCGAGGATTTTCAGCATGTGCGTCACGCAGTTATTCGCCTCGGCCACGCCTCGGATGCGGCCCCAGACCTTTCCGCCCTCTGAAATGAAATCGTTGTAAGGGTCGATCACCAACAGTGCGGTGACCTCCTTCTCGTAATTCGGTGTGGTCAAGATCGTCCTCCATTCGACCGCATGCGAGAGACGTTATGCTTCCAGCGCCGCGCGTTCGATGCTTGCCGCAAATAGCGGCGTTTCGTTCTTCAGATGCTCGATGGAGGCCTGCTGGCGCTGAGCGCGGAATTGATCGAAGGGAATGCCTTGCCGCGCGAGCAATGCCAGAAAATCCTCACTGGGACTTGAGCGCACGCGGTTTGTGAATTCGCATCGAGCGCCGTCGATCGCGCGCACGCGTATGTCCCAGCTCACGAGGAAGGTCGATCGCCCAGCCGGGGTATCCGACGAGCAGCCCCGATATTCATGCTCCGCAAGGTTGAAAGTGGCATCGATGAGCTGCTGCTCGATGTCGCTAGCGTCGGTGGACGGGGCAAATTCCTGGGAAGTGCCGCGAAGTCCGTCTGCCTTGTCTAGATAAGTCATCGTAAAGCCTTCGAGTTTCGGGGCCAGGTGCGAAATGCCAGTCAGTGGGCAGCGCACGTTGCAGACAGCGCGCGCTGCCGCCTGGCTCAGGTTGGTTTCTGGAACGAGCGGAAGGCGGCGCGCACTTCGGAGGCAAAGAGCTCCGGCTCTTCCCACGCGGCGAAGTGGCCGCCACGATCGACCTGATTGTAGTAGATCAGGTTCTTGAACGTGTATTCGACCCAGCTTCTCGGGACCCGATAGAGTTCGCCCGGAAAGACCGTATAGGCTGCCGGAATGTGCACCGGTCCCATCACAGGGGCGCGCGCCGCTTCCCAATAGAGCCGCGCTGCCGAAGAGCCGGTATTCGTCAGCCAGTAGAGGGTGATATTGTCGAGGACGTCATCGCGCGTGATCGCGCCGTCCGACGTGCCGGCAACGGCAGCTGCGAGCAGCCCGTAGCTGCGCGGGTCATGATCGAGCAGCCAGGATGCCAGACCGATGGGCGAATCGGCGAGGGCATTGCCGATAGTCTGCGGGCGCCGCGCCTGCTCAATGAAATAGCCGATGGGCTGAATGGCTTTGCGCTGATTGAAGGTAGCCAGCTCTTCCTTGGAGAGCCCTGCCGGCGGAGGATCACCGGCGCCAATGGCCCGCGTGGTTTCCGGCGGGAAGGTGAGGAGCAGATTCATGTGGATGCCAAGCAGTCCTTCCGGCGCCTGATGCCCCATAATCTCCGAAATGCGCGCGCCCCAGTCCCCGCCCTGATGGACGTAGCGGGAGTATCCCAGCCGCTTCATCAGTGTATCCCATGCGCGCCCGATGCGGTCCGGGTTCCAGCCTGTCGTCGTCGGCCGGGCGGAGAAGCCATAGCCCGGCATGGATGGAATGACGATGTGAAAGGCATCGGACGCGTTGCCGCCATGCGCAGTAGGATTGACGAGCGGATCGATGATCTTCAGTTGCTCGACGATCGAGCCGGGCCAGCCATGCGTGACGATCAGCGGCAGCGCGTTGCCATGGCGCGACCGCACGTGGATGAAATGAATGTCCAGTCCATCGATCTCGGTGATGAAATTGGGCAGTGCGTTGAGCTTGGCTTCGAACCGGCGCCAGTCGTAGTCGCTCGCCCAGTAGCGCGCGAGTTCCTGAACCGTCGCAAGTTGCGTGCCTTGAGACTGGTCGTCTACCGTTTCGCGATCGGCCCACCGCGTTGCAAGGATCCGGCAACGCAGGTCATCAAGAGCCTCTTCGGGAATGTCTGCACGGAACGGGTGTATCGAGCTCGAGTCCTCGCTGCTTGCGGCTTCCGCGGTGTTCGTTTTGCTGGTCATCAGCAGGGCTAGTCCCGCGGCGGCAGTCGATGTCAGCACGCTGCGACGGGTGTGTTTTGACGCATATTCGGACATGAGACGCTCCTTTCATGGCGGTAACTGGATACTGTTGGCACTGGCTCGTGGAGCTCGGGCAAGCGTCCGAAAATTGCAGCGGATCCTGATACGCGCATCGCGAACTCGCGTGCTTTGGAAACCCATTCGTGGCAAGTCTTGTGACGAACTTGATCCTGTTGAGCACAGCGCGCTATTGCACGAGGGTGGTGCGCAATAGCCGATACGTCGCCTCAGCTAAGCCTAGGTTTAGCGGCTGCAGCGTATGTGGAAGACCCGCAGTTGGCTTTCACAATCGCGCATCGTGCGCTCCAAGCCCCCGCGCTTGTTGGGGTCTCGTGCTGTATATAAGGCAGCCGCTCAAAGATTGAATAAATGCCTGATACGGGCGATCAGCGGGGTGACCGATTTCGGTCCCGAAGCGCCGTTGAGCTGATCGAATTTGAACCGTTCCACGGCGGTCCTTCTCGACAGAAGCGAGCCGAGCTCATCTGCAATGGCCGGTCGATCCCGCATGAGCGGCTCTAGCCCGTCTTGGGTAATCTCGTAGACGACGACGGAGGTCAGCGCCGTGATGGACCCTGGCTCGCCCATGCCGGTCAGCAGACCACCCTCACCGAAGAAGTCGCCCGGCGCCAGTCTTGCCAGTTCAACTGTCGCCGTTCCGTCCGTGCTCTGTCGCGTGACAACTGCTACACCGCTGCGCACGATCATCAGAGATTTCAGTACGCTTCCTTGCTCGACCAGCACGTCATCTTTGCGAAAGGTGCGGCGTGTCATCGTCGAAGCGAGGGTTTCCTTTTCATCCTCGGTCAGGTGGGCAAACAGCGGAACGGCATCGAGTAGCCGCAACTGCGTCGCGCGCAACCCTGCGGGCATCGCGCCTGGCGCCGACGCGGCGATGGAGACAGTGCCCTCCGTAGTCGGTGCAAGAGCCAATCCGGCAGCCTTTGAGTGGCGATAAGTCAAATCAAATATCTCGGTTTTCGCGGTGCCTACTGCGGAGACGTCGGCGACGCTGAACGTTACCTCCAGCTCGGTTGCGTTCGCGTCGAGGGACGTTACCTGGATGGCAGGCTGGGGAACCGTCAGGATAGCGTTGCTGCTCAGCAGTACCGAACGCATCACCTCGACCATGGCGGACGGCGCTGTCGTCGGCCGGAAGCGTATAGTGAGCTTCACGCCGTGGCTGGGCTCGGGACTGCTGAGGTTGGTTAGCCTCGCCTTCGCGAGATCGCTGTTGGGAACGATGACGAGGTCATTCGCGGCGGTAAGCAGATGCGTCGCTCGCCAGTTGGTCTCGACGACCTTGCCTTCGATCGAATTGCCGAGGGCCAGCCAGTCACCGATCCCGTAGGGCCTGGCCAGATTGAGTGCGATGCCCGAGAAGACATCGCTCAAGGTGCTTTGCAGGGCGAGGCCAAGGATGATCGCGACGGCGCCTGACGTGGCAATGAGAGTACCCACGGGAGCATTGAAGACGTATGCAATGACGGAAAGCAGGGCGCCGACGTAGATCACGCCGACAATGAGGTCCTGCAGGAGCCGACCTTCGCGGGTCCGACCCTCGAAAATCAGGAAAACACGGACGAGGCTGATCAACGACCATGCTGCGCTGATCCACCATATGACCTTGGCCAGTCCCAGGAAAAAGCGCTGCAAGCCGGACGCGGCCTGTGGCCCCGGCTCGTACGGAACGACGCCATGGGACATCAGCAGGATGGAGAGAGCGGCAAACAAGGCGAGTTGGCCGATGAGGTGGCGTTTGGGGTGATTGCGGAGCAACACCCGAGTAATCACCGCCCCAACAGCGGCGAGCGCGCCTGTCTGCACGATCGGGTCGGCGATCACCTGAGCGACGTCGCCATAGCTCGACATCGACCTCGACTCCTTTGGTACCTACCGCTGTTCAGCCAGCCAAACTGTCATTCCGGCTTCGAGACTGTCAGTTCCGCCGGTCGGCTCGAGCCGGACGCGAAAGGCATTCAGGTCGTGATCGCCGACGGCACGGGCGGCGCGCCAGGTTGCGAACTCGCCCAGGGGACGCAGCTCCGTCACCCGGGCATCTATTTTTTGGCCATCCTGAACAGACAGCGCTAAGGTCATACCAGTGGTCAAACCGTGAAGAGCGTCCTCGCGCAAAGTGAAGGCAAACCAGATTTGACCGTCTGCTTCCAGTGTCATCACCGGCTTTCCCGGGCCGATGATCTCGCCGGGCTCGGCGACGCGGATGCCAACTTTCCCGTCGAGCGGGGCAGTGAGCACCGTCTTCTCCAGCTTCGCCTGAAGCTCAGCGACCGTCGCTTCGGCCAGTGCAACCTTGGCGTCGGCGACCGCCCGCTCCTCGGCTGTTGGTCCAGCACTCGCCTCGGCCGCCTGTGCGCGCTTCAACTCGAGATCGGCCTGCGTCTTGGCAAGCGAAGCCGTGCTTTCGTCGAGCTGCTGTTTGCTCGCAAAGTCCTTGCCAGCAAGTTTCTCGGCGCGTTCGTATTGCTGTTTCGCGAGCACCAGATTGGCCCCTGCCGTTTGAACGGCCTGGTTGGCGATATCGACCTCCTCCTTCCGCACGCCGGAATAGACCCTGTCGCGCTCCGCCTTGGCGCTTGCCGCCGCCGATTTGGCCTCACCGACCGATGCGGCCAGCTCCGGATTGTCGAGCGTCGCGAGCAGATCGCCGCGATGGACGTGGTCGCCCGGCTTGGCGGCGATTGCGGCCAGTCGCCCGGTACTGTCTGGGGCGATGCGGATTTCGGTCTGGCGCACCATGCCTCGCACCAGTGACTGCTGCATGCCCTCCTGGCTGAGCGCGCCGGACGACAGCAGCGACGAGATCGCCGCCGTGGCATACGCCACCATGATCGACCGGCCTTTGGTATCAGTCGGCATGCGACGCTCTCCACATTGTGACGATCAGCGCTGCGACGATTGTCAGCAGCGCGTAGACTCCGGTGAGGATCCAAAGGCGCATCCAGTCGTGCGACACGTCGCCGAGAGCCGCACCCATCTGGTTTACGCGCACCAGACCGTCAATGCCCGGGGTGCTCGGCAAAACAGCGCTGGCCGACCTGAGCAACGGCGGAATGGCCTCTAGCGGCCATGCCACCCCGACCAGGAAGAAAATCGGCAGGCTGACGGCTATCAGGATCAGCACCGCGTTCTCCGGCCGCTTGAACCAGGTGCCGATGAACTGGCCGAGAAAGCTGACCGACAGGATGAAAGGAATGGTAAGGACAAGCAGATCGAGGACCTTGTCGCTCGCCGAGAAGCCGTAGAAGCGTGGCAGCACGACAAGGAAGAGTGCAAAGCCCGGCAACGCCAGCAGCAGGTGGGCAAGGCTGTGGCCAAGCACGGCGGCGGGCGCGCGCCTTTGGCGGCGCGCTTGCGCGCCACCATCCCGAAAGGCCGCCCCGCCGATTGTTGCCGCGCCCATCAGCAGTGTTTGCTGCAGGATGAGCAGAAACGCCGCCGGAACGACGTAGCTCCCGTAGCCTCCTGTCGGATTGAACAGTGGCTGCGCCAATACCTCGACCGGCGAGATTTGCGCCAGCGCGGCACGGTAGAGGCTGCCCTCCGGTCGCGCGCTGCGTGCAGCGAGGTCTGCCCGGACGGCGCCGACCGCCTCCTGAATGCCTTGGAATGTCCGGTTGTAGAGCAGGAAGTAGGTCGAATCGACGAACGCGGGCAGGCCTGCTCGGTCGCCTTTCAACACTTCGCGCTCGGTGCCGGCCGGTATACCCAGTATGCCGAACACCTCGCGCCGCGCCAATGCGGCTTGCGCTTCCTCGAGTGTGGTCGGCCGCAGAGCGACTTCTGTCGCCTCGTCCGCATCGAGCGCCTGTATGATCGTGCGGCTGACGTCGGAATTGTCGTCGTCGACAACCGCGACAGGCACATCCTTGACAAGCTGTCCCACGTAGGGCTGAGGGTAGAAGACGCCGTAGATGATCGGTGCCAGCACGATCAACCCGAAAGCGGCCCTGTTGCCCAGCACGCGTTTATACTCGTCGGCAAATGCTCCTGATATGCCGCGCCCGGCGGGTGTTCTCATCGAAGGCGCTTGCACGGGCTCAGGGATCGGGCCGCGCGACAGGGCGTACAGCCGCACCCAGGAGAGGCCGAAGTAGAGGATCGCCAAACCGGCGAGCATGATGAAGGGCTCCACCGAGTCGCGCACAGGCACGCCTCGTGCGGCCTGGTCGAACAGGACCTGGATGTACCAGCGCAGCGGCAGCATCGTGCCCCATCCGCGCGAAAAGCCGTTCATGGCCAGCACTGGAAAGCCGACGCCGGCAAAACCGAATGCTGGCGAGCAAATAATGCCAGTCAGCGTGAGGCCGAAGGCAAGGTTCTTCACGAGGAGCTGCAGGAGCGCGCCCAGCGCCAGATATCCGACGATCAGGAGACAGGCGGCGGCTCCCATCATGCCGGGGTCGCCACGGAAAGGTATCTCGAAGAAGCCGTGGATAATGCCGAGACCGACGACCATCATGACAAGGAAAATGCCTAGATAGGGCGCGAGCTTGCCGACCAGCGCGGTGAGCGGACTGCCGTCCGCCGTGGCTAGCCACTCGCGCACGCTGCGCGAGCCGAACTCGGATCCGACGGCATAGCCCCCGGCGATCGCGATTACGATGTGCAGCACGGTCGGCAGGATCGACCTGAGCAGAAACTGAGCGTAGTTCAAGGCGGGATTGCTGAGCAGATATTGTTCCACCACCAGCGGGCCGGGGGTGAAGCCGGGACGCCTGGCCGCGGGCGGCAGGTCGGCCACGGCTGCGGAAATGGCTGCCTGCAACCCGCTCGAAGCGACATTGCCCGGCGTGAAAAACTGTTTGTTGAAGAAGATGACAAGCTGCGGCCGTCGCCCGTCGATTACGTCGCGCTCCAGGTTCTCAGGGATGTAAACTGCCGCAATGGCCTTACCCGAGCGGATCGCGTGCATGGCGCTGTTGAGATCCGACGAGCGCTCCGCCACCGTCACACCTGGCGCCGAGCCAATTGCCTGAATGAATGTCTCCGACGTCTTCGAGCGGTCCTGGTCGACAATGTCGACCCTGAGGTTGCGGATCACCGCATTGCTGAAAGTGGCGGCCAGTAGCGCAAAGGCAATCAACGGAATGCCAAGGACAAGCAGTAACGCCACCTTGTCGCGCCAGATCCAGATGACCTCGCGGACGGCTACGTCGACGACGCCGGGGCGCGCGTTAGCCATCAGTGCACCGCAGCCCAGTCCGCATAGGCGCTCATGCCCGGCCTAAGATCGGGGATCCTGTCGACCGGATAAGCGCGGACCTCGAAGGTCCTGAGATCGAAGTCGCCGGTAGCACGGGTCGCCCGCCAGCCGGCATACTCGCCGCGGGTCGCGATCGTGCGGACCTCAACGGTGACCGGCCTGTCGCCGAGCGCGGGAACCCTAACGCTGAAGCGGTCGCCGACCTTCAATCCCTTGACCAGGTCCTCACGCAGGTCGAAGCGCAACCAGACGTCGCTCAAGTCAACGAGCGACAGCAGCGGAATGCCCGGCGAGACGTACTCGCCGAGTTCCGCGCTGATCTGGTAGACCTGCCCGCCAATCGGCGCCTTGACGGTCATCTCCGCCACTTCGGCCTGCAGCGTGGAGATCGCCGCGTCCGCTTTTGCCACCGCGGCTTGCGCGACTCCGCGCTCCTCCGGCGTGTAGCCGGCCACTGCCGCGTCATAGGCGAGCTTGGCCTGCTCCAGCGTGCGCGTTGCAACGTCCAGCGACGCCGTCGCCTCGTCGAGCCTGGCCACGGATTCGTAACCGCCCTGGGTGATCTGTTTCACCCGGTCGTAAGTCTGCTGCCCGAGCGTCAGGCTCGCCTGGGCCGCGGCTACAGCCGCCTTGCGCTCTGCAATCACCTCGGTCCTTGTTCCCACCTCAATCCGCGCCAGATCGGCCGCGGCAACCATTTTCGCCGCCTCGGCCTCCTGGAGCTTCATCATCAACTCCGGATTCTCGATCGTAAGGAGCACCTGTCTTGCGACGACGTTGTCGGCTCGCGATACCGGCCGCTGCTCCACACGGCCGTCGACGCGCGCGGCAATGTCGATGCGGGTCGCGTCTGCCTCGCCCTGCACGAGAAGCGGCTGAGGCTGTGCCAGGTACCAAAGCGAAAGGCCGACGATGCCGGCTACGCTAAGCGCGACCACAATGGCGGCAGTCTTGGAAGATTTCGACGCTATCTTGACGACAGGAGGCGCCACCACTGGCTCTTCGGACCGAGGGACCGTCGGCACCGGTGCCGGGCTCACGTCTGACCGCCTCATAGACTCCGG
Source organism: Mesorhizobium sp. P2_A12 (assembly GCF_056405075.1). NCBI lineage: Bacteria > Pseudomonadati > Pseudomonadota > Alphaproteobacteria > Hyphomicrobiales > Phyllobacteriaceae > Mesorhizobium > Mesorhizobium sp. P2_A12. Next base: position 35,227 of record NZ_JBFUCU010000009.1, on the reverse strand, counting down.
TTGCACGCCGGCCTGAGGGGGGCCGGCGACTTCTGCCTTCAAGACAGGTGCCGTTGATCTTTCGGCCGTCTCGGCGGCAACGCTCTTCTCGTCAGCTGAAGGGAGTGACATGTCGACAATAGTCCTGCTGAGTCCTGCTGGGCTGTGGAGTGCAACGACAGCGGTCACTGCGTGCCGCGGGACGGCGCCTCGCGCTCAGTTTTGGTGTTGTATCCGACCGAGGCGACGAAGCTGTAGCCCCGCCCTGGAATATTGATGATGAACCGATTTCCGTTTTGTCCGTCCCGCAGCGTGCGACGTAATGCAGAAATATGGACGGTGAGATTCGCAGGCTCGACAAAGACGTTGGGCCAAACGCGAGCCATCAACTCTTGCTTTGTGATCAACTCGCCGGGGCGCTCCAGAAGAACAATCAGAATCTCCAGGGCGCGACTACCAAGGGGGACCTGCTTGTCGCCTTCCAGCAGGAGGAACTGCGAGGGGAGGCAGCGGAACGGGCCAAATGAAACGTCGGGCGGCGCGATAGCAACCGGCCGGGCTCGCCCCGCAAAGGGGAAGTTGTCCGCGTCCAGAACTTCGGCCGCGGGCCATACGCCGAGTCGCGGCTCGTGGGGGAACTGCGTCAACGCTGCCGTTTTGCGCAAGGGCAAGCGTTCAAACGCTGTCATCGATCGTGACGTGTCCATTGCAACCTCGCATTCGCTCCGAAGGGCTAGCCCCAAAGATCACCTTATGACGCAGTCTGGCGATTTCAGCCGCCGCGCTCTATTGCCCGTAGGGAGAGCGGCTTTCGCTTGTGGTTGGCGGAGCTAAGCTATCGCTTAGAGCGAAACGCCGACCGCGCGTCCATGCTCCGGGTCCGGCATTCGTCGCCAGAAGGTCAGAAGCGTTGGAACTCTTCCGGCACCGCCTTGAGCATATCTGCCATTCGGCTGAGCTCGGGAAGTGAGCGTGCCTTCATCTTCCGCATTAGATGGGTGCGATGCACCTTCACGGTGGATTCTGCGATACCGATATCGTTGGCGATTTGTTTGTTTACCCGGCCTGCGGCGACCCGGACCATGACTTCGCGTTCGCGGGAACTGAGGGTGTCGAAACGCTCTCTGAGCGCACGCAAGGCCTTATCGCGTTCCAGACGGACACCATCGCGGGCGAGACCAGCCTCGACAGCATCAAGAAGATCCTGATCACGGAACGGCTTGGTGAGAAACTCTATGGCACCGCCCTTCATCGCCTGCACGCTCATGGGCACGTCCGCGTGTGCTGTCATGAAGATGATCGGGACTTGCCGTTTCGCGGCGTTCAGCTCACGCTGAAGCTCGAGGCCGCTCTGCCCCCCCGGCAATCTCACGTCAAGCACCAGGCACGTTGGGCCATCCGCCAGATCGGCCTTGAGAAATTCGGAAACAGACGAAAATTGGCGGGTCTCGAGCCCGATCGTTCGCAACAGACGCACAACCGAGTCGCGAAATTCACCATCATCGTCAATAACCGAGACACTGGATTTTGCGTCACTCATCCCGGACCTTGAGCGAAAGAGCGCTTGCTTCCCACTGCACGGCTTCACCCTACGAATTATCCGCTCGTGTGAACAGCGCTTGTTGCCTCGGCAAATAGGCGAAGCGCCTAAGCCATCGCTTAGACGCGGCGGCATTGCTTTGTGAGAAACTACAGCAGACATTCCGGGTATGCGAGTGAGTGATCCGGCGTCGACACGGTGAGCAAGGGAAAAGTACCTGGAAGCCGCAATGTCAAACCGCGCATTGATATCGATCGTCGACGACGACCAGCCCTTCCGCGAATCGATGCGAAAACTGATTATGTTGCTGGGCTACGCCGTAGAAGAATTTCCGTCAGCTGCCGATTTCTTGGCATCGCGCGCCGTCTCAGAAACTGCGTGCCTTGTTGCCGACATCAACATGCCTGCAATGACTGGCATTGAGCTCTACGGTTACCTGGTCAAGATGGGGTACAAGACCCCAACAATCCTCGTAACTGCCTACCCCGACGAGACCGACCGAGATCGGGTCCTGAAAGATGGGGCGGTTTCTTACCTTAGCAAACCGGTGGATGACGAAGATCTCGAACGATGCCTTCGCCTGGCTGTAAGCGGTAAGCCGGCTGCGGGAGGTTCATGAGTTCTCTCCCGAGGGCGGCAGCGTAAACTGAAATACGGCACCGCGAGGAGCGTTCGCCGCCGCCCACAGCCGGCCCCCATGGGCACTGACGATAGACCGGCAGATCGACAGCCCCATTCCAACTCCGCTCGTCTTTGTAGTGTAGAAGGGCTCGAACACTCGCTCGATCATCGCCGGAGCAATGCCGGGGCCCGAATCCCGGACTTGGACGAGGACGCCGCCGTCCGCCTGACTCTCCTCGATGCTGATCGATAGTTCTCTCGGTCCTTTCTCGTCCGAGCTCATTGCATCAACCGCGTTCAGGATCAGGTTCACTACGACTTGTTGCAGTTGAACACGATCTCCCTCAACAGCAACCAGCCCATCCATCCGGTTGGTGCTGAGTGCAATTTTGCTCCGGGCGATCACGCCACGCACCATGGCAATCGCCTCGTCGACCGCCTTACCAAGCTCAAAACGCTCCCTCCGCGGAGGTGCTTTCTTGATCTGGTCACGCATGCGGCCGACGATATCTCTCGCCCTGTCGGCATCCCTGACGACACAGCCGAGCGCTTGCATGGCTTCATCCAGATTCGGCGGGTCCAATTCCAGAAATCGCATCCCTGCACGGGCATTGTTGCGCGCCGTAGCAATGGGATGCAGGATTTCGTGAGACAGCGAGGCAGCCAATTCTCCCATCGTGCTCACGCGATTGATATGGGCGAAATCCGATTGCATCTGCTGCAATCGCGCTAGCGCCTGTATGCGATCTTCGATGTCCGTCAGCAGACAGTACCAGCGCGTGATACGCCCGGACTCGTCGCGAATTGGGGCCCCGCGATTTTCAAACCACCGATATTCGCCGTCAAAGCGTCGCAGGCGTAGTTCTTGATGGAAGGGAGTGCCGGCGGCGAATGACGTCCTAAAAGATTCAAGGACACGGGCAAGGTCTTCAGGATGGACTGCATCGCCTGTACCCCAGTCCTTCAGCACTTCGAGAGACCGGCCAAAATACTCGATGATTGGGCGGTTGGCGGATTCGAGTTCGCCGCTCGGCGCCATGATCGCTACTAGTCCGGCTATCCCGTCAATGGCTGCCCGGAACTTCGCTTCGCTCTCCTTCAGCGCCCCTTCGGCACGCTTTAGTTCCTCTATATCCGTCAGTAGACAATACCAGCGCGTGACACGCCCGGAGCCATCGCGGAATGGAACGCCGCGGGCAAACAACCACCGAAATTCCCCATCGAAACGACGAGCGCGATGTTCGAATTCAAAAGGTGCTCCTGAGGCGATCGATCTCGCCATAATTTCTTTGACGTACGGGAGATCCTCGGGATGTATGACACCGCTTGTGCCCCAGCTCCTCAACTCTTCGACTGATTGGCCGTAATACTCAAGGATTTGGCGATTGACGGCCTCAGTCTCACCATTCGGGGCCAAGATCGCAACGAAACCTGGTATCCCGTCAATTGCTGCGCGCAAATTCCGCTCGCTTTCGCGCAACGCCTCTTCCGCTCGCCTGCGCTCGGTAATGTCAATGACGCCGGCAAGGCCCTTGGTCTTGTCTTCAGTTGCATATCGCAGTGTGAACCGCGCATCGAAGATCGTGCCATCGAGCCTGCGCACGCGTGTCTCGGTCGAGAACTCATCGTTGCCCTCAATGGTAGCTAGGACCGATTCCACATAGTCATCGAGGCTTTCTTCCGGCCAGAACGCCCCGACGCTCGTCAGCAACTCCTCCTTGTTTCCTCTCCCGAACAACGAAACCGTCTGATCATTGACATCGATGACACGCGTCACGCGCATGATCTCACGGATCAGATGTGGATTTTCCTTGAAGTGGACCCTGAAATCGTGGACTCCCGCATCTCTCAACGCGCGCAATATTTGCCTGCTGCTGGTGTAATCCAGTTCGAAGAACGACACCGCCATCGCTTGGAAGAGATTCTGATAGCGCCCCTCACTTTGCTTTAGCGCGCCTTCGGCGCGCTTCCGCTCGGTGAGGTCGAGCACGAACGCAACGCACTCGCTTCCTCCCTCTTTGAACAGCGCGGCGCCAATGAGCACGGGGACACGGCTGCCGTCCTGTCGAATATATTCCTTCTCGAATGGTTGAACTGTTCCAGTCGAGTTCAGTTCTGCCGCCGTGCGTATGTCGCGTTCGCGCCATTCCGGTGGGGTCAGCTCGTTCCAGCGTACGCGACCCAAGACCAAGTCCTCACGGTCGTAGCCAATGATACGCAGAAACGCGTCGTTGGCCTCGACAATCCCACCTTCAAGGTCGGCAACGAAGATGCCGATGATGTTTGCGTCGACCAGACGCCGAAGCTTGGCTTCTCGATCTGCAAGAGCCCGATAAAGTCCCATATTCTCGAGCGAGATTGCCGCTTGCGAGGCAAGTACCTTCAAAACAGTGAGGCGATCTTGCGTGAAAACCTGAGGTGCCAGATTGTTTTCAAAGTAGAGAATGCCGACCAACCTTCCCTGGTTGATCATTGGGAGACATAGAATGGAACGGGCGCGACGCTGAACGATGTAGGGATCGGCAGAAAACGGATTCTGTGCCGATGCATCATCGAGAACCACGATCTCACTCGTGCGCAGGATATACCGAATAAGTGACTCCGGCAGTTTGCCCGCACCGTCACGTTCCCGTACGTGAATGGCTACATCCTCGCCATGCGCAGTTGCTTCCGCGTATATCATCAGCTCGTAAGTTCGCGGGCAGATCAGGAGGCCTCGATCAGCGCCGGCGTGCTTGATCGCCGCACGCATGAGCCTGTCAATGAGCTTTTCAAGCACTACCTCGCCGGAGAGTACTTGGGAGATTTCTATTACGGTCGCGAGATCGAGCTGTTCGACCGGGACATTGATCGTACCGGTTTGGTCCGGCGCGCGCTCATCTTGTCTCAGCCACGGATGGAGTTGATCGAGCTGCCTTACCTTGCCATGCGCGCCCCAGCTCAGGTAGGCGGCGCGTGCCTCGCGCCGATGACTCGACGCGATCGTTTCGAAGCCGCGGGCGGCGTAGAAGCGCGCCGCGAGCTCAAAGCTCAAAGCTTCGATGTGGACGAAGCCGGCCGTGCGTGCAGAGCGAATGGCCTCCTCGTAAAGGTCCATCGCTTCCCGTTCTCGGCCGTCGACGCGCGCGAACTCTGCCGCGGCCAGCGTGGCGCGGCTGCCCAACGTGACCGGCGAGTTTTCGCCGAACACAGCCAACCTCCTTAGATTCGCCTCGAGCCCTTCGCGCAACTTCGGTCGAGCGGCGTCGTCGGCGCTATCCAGGCACTCGGCACGCGCAAGAGCCCCATAAAAATGATGCTCCGCGAACTCGAAGTACACGTCCGCGACCCATAGCAACGGCTCGGCGGCCTCTGCGGCAGTCACGGAGCCCTTCGGGTCGCCTGCGAGAAACTGCGCCTGCTGGCGACGGATCCAGTACCAGCACATGGGTAGGGCGAGCGCCGGTAGCTCGCCGTATGTGCGCTCGAAGGCTTGTTGGTCGAATTCGGGGCTGTCGAACGAACCGAATAGCGTCGAGTCTCCCTGTAGCATTCGCGTCAGACCCAATTGCGTCTGAATCGCCAGCACGGCGAAGTCGAAGTTGAGCTTGCGCGCGTAACCGAGGGCGCGCCTGCAGGCGGCCTCCGTGTCCTCGAGCGGCGAGCCGTCGATCAGCATCAACTCTTCGACGTTGCACAGAAGATAAGTTGCGTAAGTCAGGTCTCCCGCGCGCTCTGCTGCCTCGAACCCCCGGTTCAGAAGCGCGCGGCAACCATCGAGATTGTCGGCCCAAGGCCGCACGAACATCGTGTAACCGAACAGCACGCGCGCCAGAGTACGCGGGTTCGCGCCGCGCTCGGCTAGATCAAGCGCCAACTTTCCAAAGCGGTAAGCCTTGCGGTAATCGCCGGAGAACGGACCCAGCTTCATGCCCAGCATCGCGTAGCCGAAGCTCGAGGCCGGGCCGTTGCCGTGTTCGATGGATATGTTGGCGATGCGCGCGGCGAGCAACGCAGGCAGCAACTGATCCGAGAACCAGGCTGGGGAGGCTGCGGCAGCCAGCACGTCCAGCATGGCGAGCGTGGCCGCGTCCGTGGTCTCAGGCAGCAGCGCGAGGTCTTCGATGGAGCGGCTGCCAAGCGCGCGCCACATGCGTTCGAGCTCGCTTTCGACGTCCTCGCGCGACGGGTGAGGCGTGAAATGGATGCCCTCGTGTTCGAGGTACTCGAGGCAGACCTCAACCGAGCGCGCGGGCTCAGCTCGCGTGACGTTCAGCATGATGCGTAGGCATGCGACGGCAGCTAGCTCGATCACTCCTTCGGCGCGCGCGACCAGCGCCGAAAGCCGCGCTTCGGCTTGCTCCAGATCGCCCGTCAAAAACTCACACTCGCCCAGTTCGAAGGCGAGCGTGAATGCCAGCGCACGGCGCCGCTGCCATCCCGCTTCACCGAGCACGGCGGTGCCGTTGCGCAAGAAGGCGAGCGCTGTGACGTACGCGGTCGCGGCCTTCGCACGCTGACCCGCCTTCGCGTTAAGCTCCGCGATGCGATCGAGCTCATCGCGATCGCTGACGAGCTGGATGCCGCGATTGAGCTGATTGACGATCTCGAAGACGTTTTCGTCGAGCTTTTCGGGCGGCGTTCGGGCGAGAAGGCGCCGGCCCGCGCGGAGGTGTGCGCTTGGGCGCTCGGCCTCCGCGATGAGTGAGTAGGAGGCCTCCTGAATTCGATCGTGGAGGAAGGTGTATGCCCCGCTCTGCAGCGCCACCAGACCGGCGGCGACCGCGTGACTGACGGCAGCGTGGACGTGGGACACGCTCGCGTCCAGTGCCGCAGCCAGCGCGTCCACGCGCGCGGTGTTGCCGATGCACGCCATAGCCTGCATCGCCTCGCGACACGGCGCGGGCAGCCGCGTGATCTTTTCGATCATCAGCGCCACGACGTTGTCGGTGAAGGTGCGCGCCGCGATGCGCGACCCATCCCAAAACCAGCGCTGCGTGCCGGTCTCGAAGGCGATGAGGCCGTCGTCTGCGAGCGCGGTGAGAAATTGGGTCGCGAAGAGCGGATTGCCGGCCGTCTTGTCGTGCACGAGCTCAGCCAGAGGAAGGACGTCGTTCTCGTGAAGCGTGTCGGCGACAAGCGCGCGCACGTCGGACAAAGCGAGGGGTGCAAGCTGGATTTCGCTGACCGGCACTCCGGCCTCGCGAATCGCGTCCAGGCGACGCAGGAGTGGGTGCTCCGGACCTACCTCGTTGTCGCGGTAGGCCCCGACGAGGAACAGAGAGTTGACCTCTTCCTGCAACAACAAGTGCTGCAGCACGTCCAGCGTTGCCGTGTCGAGCCACTGCAGGTCGTCGAGGAACAGGGCCAGCGGGTGCTCCGGTCGAGCGAACACGCCGATGAAGCGCCGCAGCACCCGCTCGAACACGCCCTGCGCGTCTTGCGGCGCGAGCTCCGCGATCGGCGGCTGATTGCCGATCACCAATTCGAGCTCGGGGATCAGGTTGATGATGAACTGGCCGTATGGTTCGACGGCGGCCAGGATTGCCTCGCGATAGCGTGCAAGCTCTGCCTCGGGCTCGACCAAGATCATCCCGACCAGCCGCTGGAAGGCCTGGGCGAAAGTCGCGTACGGAATGTCGCGCTTGTTTTGATCGAACTTGCCCGACGCGAACAGGCCCCGTGGCGGGAGCAGCGCCTTGTGCAGTTCGTTCACGACCGAAGATTTGCCGACGCCAGAGTAGCCAGAGACGAGCATCAGCCCTGGGCGTCCGCTCGCGACCACACGATCGAATGCCGACAGCAGCTGCTCGACGTCCCGCTCACGTCCATATAACGTCTCCGGGATCAAGAAGCGATCCGACGCATCTCGTGTGCCGAGTAGGAAGTCCTGAGTATCACCCTGCTTTTGCCATTCGTTCAGGCAATAGCGAAGATCCGCTTCGACGCCGGCGGCCGTCTGGTAACGCTCTTCCGAGACTTTCGCTAAGAGCTTCATCACCAACGCCGAGACAGCCCGAGGGATGTGGGCCGAGCGTTCATGCGGTGGCACAGGCTGGCGCGCGACGTGGCAATGGACGAGCTCAATTGGTTCGCGCGCCGTGAACGGGAGCTCGCCGACCAGCATTTGGTAGAATACCACTCCGAGGGCGTAGAGGTCGCTGCGGGAATCGATTGACCGATTCATCCGTCCGGTCTGTTCGGGCGCCATGTAGGCGAGCGTGCCGGCGATCGTCTCGGGAGGGTGAGGCGACTGGCGCTCGCGCGCGAGGCGTGAGGCGATGCCGAAGCCGGTCAGCCGCACGTCGCCAGTCGCGCCGTTGACCAGGATATTGGCCGGCTTGATGTCCTTGTGGACGAGCCCGCGCTGGTGGAGCTTGCCGAGGGCCACGGCAATACCGACCGCCAGGCGTAAGAAGCGCCCCACCTCCACGGGAGCGCCGATTACCCGGTCGAGCGGCTCGCCGCCTGCATCCTCCAGCACCAGCACGGTCCGACCGGCGTCATGTATGAGTTCCAATGGGCGCGCCGCCCATGTCCTTTCAAGCTGATCCCTGAGTTCGTATTCGTGGATGAGGCGATCACGGCCCGAGCGGGCCGGATGCTCCGCGGCAGCGAGGACGATCAACACCTCGCGCCGCTGGCCGTGATCGTCTAGCCGCCAGCCACGGCGGAAGACGCATTCGCCGCTCTCCCACAAAATCTGAGAGCCGCTGTCTGAGTACGCGATGGTCAACGAATGCGACACTATCTGTCAGACTCCGGCGTCGGCCAGGTCGAGTTCGGCTGACCGGCAGCGCGGCATCACGTGCGCCCGGTCTCTCCGCCCAGGAGAAATCCTACCTATCGGGCATGAAAAATGCCAGCCGCCTGTTGATGGCGCCTGATTCGACGAGCGCGGAACCGCAGGCACCTTCGCAACGATTTGGCACGATTTGCCCCGCTTTATTGGCGCCGGATGCACATGAGGGTCAACTAGAAGCCCATCGCAGGCAGGGAACCGAAAGGAACATACCGCCATGGCGACGCAAACACTGGCCAACCATCGAAAGGAAATATGAACATGGCAACGCAAACCCAGGCAAAACCGAAACAGAACCAGACCGTCGAAGACAGGATGCAACAGCTGCGGCAACTCTACGCCGAAGCTCCGCAGTTCGCGAAGACGGCGCTGGAGAACACGCTCCAGGCCTTGTCGTCGACGGCGTCGCAGCCGCGATCGCGGATGGAAAGCGCCGGTCGGACCGGGGTCCGTCAGGGCAAGGTCTCGGAGTTGACCGTGATCGCCCCGTTCGCACCAGGCGGAGCAGCCCGACTGCGCGCCGTGCTGCAACTGCGGAACGGCAACTTCGACGACACGGACCGGGTTGGCACAGTCCACGACATGCGTTTCGTGTTTCTGGACAACGACACAAAGCTGCTCTTCGCCACTGCCTACGACGGCGACTGGGACGTCTACATCGAGGATTTCGTAGCGAAGATCCCCAACGAAATGGACGTTTTCTTTTCGTGCTGGGAAGGCTGGCCCGGGATTCACAGCCCGAAGGTGAAAGACTGGATTGCCGAGCGCCAAATCCCCGCTGAAGCCTGGTACGTCGCGAGCCCGAACCTGACGGTGACGGAAACGCGGAGGCTCGAGAAGGTCGGTGCGGCTGTGGAGGCGTTCCTCGACAAGGTTGGGTGAAGCCAACAGGGCAGCATCAGGCAACAGCACGGAAGGAGTATGCCGATATGGTAACGCAAACATTGACTAAACCGAAACAGGACCAGAGCGTCGAGCAAAAACTTCAGAAGTTGCGCGAGCTTTACGCCGACGCGCCTGAAATAGGCCGAGCCGCGCTGAAGAACGGGCTCACCATGCTCACGGAAGAGCTGTCAGCGCCGGGGCGGGCGCAAACCGCCGGCCGTATCGGCGCCCGTCAGGGCAAGGTCTCGGAGCTCACCGTGCTCCTTCCGTTCGTGAAAGGCGGAGCGAAGCGGCTTCGAGGCCTGCTGCAGTTGCTGGAAGGGAACTTCCGGGCGGCGGACGCGGTGGGCACGGTTCACGACATGCGCTTCGTGTTCGTGGACAACGACGCGAAGTTGCTCTTCGCGACGGCCTATGACGGCGATTTTGACCCCTACATCGAGGACTTCGCGGCGAAGATTCCGAATGCCATGGATCTGTGGCTGTGCAATTTCGAGGGGTTCCCAGGAATGCGTAACCCGTCGGCGGCGGCGGACTGGATCGCCAAGCACCAGATCGCGGCCGAGGCCTGGTACGTCAACAGTCCGGATCTGACCGCGGCGGAAACCCGACGGCTCGAAAAGGTCGGCGACGCCGTCGAGGAACTGCTCGACAAGGTCGGCTAATCGCAGCGGTCGGTCGGGCCGGAATCGGCCCGGACCCAAGAAAAGGATGCGACCATGTTGTCCGCAACGGAAACCACGAGCGAGAATGGTTCGACGCGTGCGCCAACGCTCGACTTGCATGAAATCCAGGCGACCGTGCTTCGGCCACGGCCGGCACCCTATTTCGGCACGCACGTACTCTTGCACGTGGACGATGCTCGATCCGGCCGCGAAGTCCTTCGCCGGCTTACTCCCCATGTGGATTCCGCGGCCAATTGGTGGCAAGCGCGCCGCACCTGGCTGTCGATAGCGATCAGCTATGCCGGCCTTCAGGCGATCGGTGTTCCTCAAGACGCGCTGGAGAGTTTCCCCGAGGCATTCCGCGCCGGGATGTCGGCGCGGGCGCAACAGCTCGGCGACGTTGGGATTAGTGACCCACGAAATTGGGAGGCGTCGTTCCGCTTGGGCCAAGCCCATATCGGTGTGAGCGCGTTCAGCGACTCTGAGGAAAATCATCAGCGCGCCCTCGCCATCGCGCGCGAGCAATATGAGGGCCTTTCCGGCGTCACCGTTCTCGCGATGCAGCACTTCGGCGCCCAGCCCGGCGACCTCAATCCGCTGGGCTACAAGGACGGCATCGATCAGCCAGCGATCGAAGGCAGCGGCCTCGATCCGCTGCCCGGGCAGGGGCCGCTCATCAAGGCGGGCGAATTCATTCTCGGTTATCCCGGTGAGGCCGGCATCCCCTTGCCCATGCCGCAGCCGGACATACTCGGCCGCAACGGCACCTATCTGGCGTTTCGCAAGTATCAATCGCGTGTTGGAGCTTTCAATCGGTTCCTTCAAGCGAATGGAAGCACCGAGGAGGAACGGGAATTGGTCGCCGCAAAGCTTGTCGGACGCTGGCGCAGCGGCGCGCCACTGACGCTGGCGCCGGACGTCGACAATCCCACGCTGGGCGCGGACCCGCTGCAGAACAATGACTTCGACTACGCGAACGACAAACATGGCCGGCAGGTGCCGTTCGGAAGCCATATCCGGCGCATGAACCCTCGCGACACGGAACTCACACGCCTGACCGACGTCAACATCCATCGCATCATCAGACGTGGCACGACCTACGGCCCCCCCTACGATCCCAACGACGTCTCACAAGCGGCTGACACGATCCCGCGCGGCGCCGTCTTTCTGTTGATCAGCGCCAAGGCGATGGCCACGCTGGAATTCCTTCAACAGGAGTGGATCAACGACGGCAACTTCATCGGCGCCGGCGACGAGCGTGACCCGATCATCGGGCAGCAGGAGGAAGGGGCGACCTTCACGATTCCGAAGGAGCCTGTCAGACGCCGCATCCACGGTATCCAGACGTTCAACGTGCTCAAGGGCGGCGAGTATTTCTTCATGCCGAGCATCAGCGCCTTGCACTGGCTCGCGAACCAGGTGCCTGAACCTCTGCGACCCTAAGGAAGGAGGAGCGTCCCCATGCAATACCAATCGATCAATCCATACACAGAAGAACTGGCTCAGGCATTCCCTCTGCACTCCGACGGCGAAATCGAATCGATAATAGCAAAGGCGGAGAAGACGTATGCGAAGGACTGGAGCCGCAGATCGCTCGCGGATCGCGAGGCCGTCGTCAGGAAGGCGGCATCTCTCCTGCGCAACAACGCCGACGAATACGCAAAGCTCAGCTCGCTGGAGATGGGCAAGCTGTTCCGGGAGGCGCAATCCGAAGTTGAAATCTGTGCTGCGATCCTCGACTACTTCGCAGACAACGCGGGAGCCTTCCTGGCGCCCGAAACCATCGCCGTGAGCAAAGGCGAAGCCGTCATCGAGAGCGCGCCACTCGGCGTTCTCTTTTGTGTCGAGCCCTGGAATTACCCGTATTATCAGCTCGCCCGCGTTGCTGCGCCGAACCTCATGCTGGGCAACACCGTCATCTGCAAACATGCGCCGAACGTGCCGCAATGCGCACTGGCCTTCGAGAAGCTCTTCCGCGATGCCGGCGCGCCGGAAGGCGTCTGGACCAACGTCTTCGCCACCAACGAACAGTCAGCCAAGATAATCGCGGATAGCCGCATCATGGGCGTGGCGTTGACCGGCAGCGAACGTGCGGGTTCGGCAGTCGCCTCCGAGGCCGGCCAGGCGCTCAAGAAGAGCACGATGGAGCTCGGGGGCAGCGACCCCTTCATCGTGCTGGACGATGCCGACCTCGACGCAGCAGTGAAATGGGCTGTGTGGGGCCGCGCGCAAAACACTGGCCAGACCTGCATCGCGGCCAAGCGCTTCATTGTGCATGAGAGGGTCGCCGACGCGTTCCTTGCCGGGTTCAAGAGCGGACTTGCAGGCCTGAAGCCAGGCGATCCCATGGATTCCGAAACGTCGCTCGGACCACTCTGCACGGCAAACGCCCTTGCCAACGTGCTGACGCAGATCGACGCCGCCGTCAAAGGTGGTGCGAAGGTGCTGCTCGGCGGAAAGAAGCTCGATCGGCGCGGATTTTTCCTTGAGCCCACCATCCTTGTCGATGTGAAGCCGGACAATCCCGCATTCCGGCAGGAGTTCTTCGCCCCGGTCGCGATGGTTTTTTCCGTGAAGAACGAAAACGAGGCGGTGGCACTGGCCAATGACTCGCCGTTCGGTCTCGGGGCGACGGTGATGACCGGCGATATCGAACGTGGAAAACGCATCGCGCGCCGCGTCGATTCCGGGATGGTCTTCATCAATGAGGTGACTGGGACCGCGCCCGAGCTGCCATTCGGCGGCGTAAAGAATTCCGGGTATGGCCGCGAGCTGTCGCATCTCGGCATCGGTGAATTCGTGAACAAAAAGCTGATCCGCGTTGCCGCTTGAAGGGACTGTGAGAGGAGACAGACGATGTCCGATCATGTTGATGGTCCGCGGCAGATTGGCGAGCCGGCTGCCGACATCACCGACCTCTTCGCCTTCACGAGTCCGAAGGATCCGGCGCGCACCGTTCTTGCGATGTGCGTCTTTCCCTCCGCTGGTGAAAGCGCCGTCTTCTCCAATGTCATTGACTATGCGATCGCTGTTCGCCGGGTCAGCGTGACAGGTCGTGGCACTGCCGCGAAATTTCAGCCTGCAGACGAGCAGTTCCGCTTCACCTTCCGGTTCGAGCTCCTGGATCGTGATGCCGCGGGCAAGGTGATACAGCGTGGCGTCTGCATTCTGCCCGACGGCCGCGAGCTGCCGGTCACGGTGAACGATGAGAAGGGACGGTCAACGCCGGAGGGCGATTTCCGCGTGTTCGCGGGGCTGCGCTCCGACCCGTTCTATCTCGCCTGGATCGCCGCGACGCTTGAGAAGGTTCCCAATCTGTTGCAGCACAACAACGTGCTCTGCATGGTCGTCGAATTCGATACACGCCGCGTGCTCGATCCGAAGAAAGGCTCGTTGTTCGGTGTGATCGCCGAGACAGTCCCCACGGAGCCGCCCGGCCGCATCGGACATCCACCCGCACGTATCGACTGGATCGGGCGCCCCGAGCAGACGAACGTACGGCTCAACAACCCCGCGCTGTTCGGGGTCGACGACATACGCGATCTGTGGAATCAGCAGACGCCATTCGCGATCTCCAAGGAGCTGCAGCCGCTGTTCCTGCAGCGCCTGAAGGACAGCTTTGCCAACTGGGACATGCGAGACGGCAAGTCCGATTGGTCGCCAGAAGAACTCGCCGCCAACGCGAATGTCTTCCTCGACGATTTTCTGTTGTTCGATGTAGCCAAGCCGATCACCGACGAGAGCCACCTCGAGATCGAGAAGAGCACGATCGCCGGCCGGCCCCATCAAACGGGAGGTGGCCGTACGGTCGACGCAAACTCAATCGACATCCTGCTCAGTTGGCTGGTCAACCACGATCGCGAGTTCCTTCTGGGGGGTGCCACCGGTGCGACCAAGCCCGGGATGAAAGTGTTCCCGTATTTCGCGACGCCCAACGCAGAAATCCAGACCGTCTCGGATTCCGTCGAGCTTGGCGCGGCGCCTGACGACGTATGGGCCGTGATCGGGCAGTTCAACCTCGACTGGCATCCGCTGGTCGCGAGCGTCCATTTGATCGGCGATGGATTGGGTCAACTTCGCAGGATCGAAACACGAGATGGTGGGGAAGTCGTCGAGCGACTGACAGAAGCGGATAACCCAAAACGGATCTACCGCTACGCACTGGTCGCCGGGATTGCCGCCTCGCACTACGAGGGCACGATCGAAGTCCGGTCGAAGGGAAGCGGCTGCATCGCGGAATGGCGCGTGCAGTACCTGGCCAACAATCAACCCGACATCGCCGTCAGGACCAGAGTGACGACGTTGGTCAGGACTGGCCTCGACAGTCTTAAGCACCGTTTTGCGTCAGCGGCATGAGCACGATTATGGAGATTGATCGTCCCTGCCCATGCGCGACCGATGGCAAGATCGCCGCGATCAATCTGGAGAGCGAGCGCCGTGGCGCATGGGCGCGTTTCGCACAAGATGCGCGCCTCCCAGGCGCTGCCGAGGCGGTTGTCGAGAAGGAGCTTCTGGTAGCGCAATTTTTCGGCGATCTGGATGCACTCGACCGTCTGGAGACGCTCGCCTCACAATTTGCACGCGTCGATGGTTCGTTTCGCGCAGCGCTTGTTCAAGCCGAGGTCGCGTCGACAGCCCATCGCTTTGCCGATGCACGGGGCCATCTCACGCGTGCCAGGTTGATGGGAGGGCCGAGCGAGGCCGTCGAGCACCAATCGTTGACGATCGATCAGGCCTGTGGCGTGGAGATTGATGCTGTGCTCGCCGCGCGACGCGAACTCGCTGCGACCAGCGGTCGGCTCCAGGATCTGGTTCCTCTGGGCGCCTTGCTTGCCGACCTCGAACGCTTCGCCGAGGCGGACACGGTCTATCGGCAGGCGTTTTTCTCGTACGGCGATGTTTCGCCGTTCCCACTGGCGTGGGTCTGCTTTCAGCTCGGCATGCTATGGGGAGAACTTGCGCCCGAACCGGATACCGAGCTTGCCGAACTTTGGTATCGGCGAGCGATCGCTTACTTGCCGGGCTATGTGAAGGCGCGTGTGCATCTGGCGGAGATCTATGCGAGCCAAGACCAAACTAGTGAGGCGGAAGCGCTGCTCCTCCCGGCGCTTTCAAGCCGCGATCCGGAGGTCCGGTGGCGTCTTGCCGACGTGCTGATCGCGCAAGAGAGATTCGAAGAGGCCGACGTCCAGCTCGCCGCCGCGCGGCTCGGCTTCGATGCGCTTCTTGGCAAGCACCTGCTCGCTTTCGCGGACCACGCCGCCGAACTCTACGCGGGCAGCGGTAACGACCGCCGGCGGGCCCTCGAACTCGCGCGCGTGAACGTCGCGAACCGCCCGACCCGCCGGGCGATCAAGCAGATGCAGATCATCGGCGCGGATGCCGAAGAAACCCCAGATGCAAGCGAGCTGCCGAAGCGTTCAACGCCAGAGTGCCTGCATGACAAACGAGAGCGAGGAGAGAAGCGATGGTCAAAGTCAGCGTGATGTATCCCAGCAGTTCAGGTGTACGGTTCGATCACGACTACTATCGCGACAAGCACCTGCCGCTGATCAAGAGCAGGATGGGTGCGGCCCTGAAGTACTACGCGATCGACAAAGGATTGGCGGGCGAGGCGGCGGACGCCCCGGCCGCCTATGTCGCCATGTGCCACCTGATGTGCGATTCGGTTGAGGTGTACCAATCGTCGTTTGGCCCACACGCCCAGGAGCTCTTGGGAGACATCCGCAACTTCACCGACCGGACACCGATCGTACAGATCAGTGACGTAGTGGTCGAGAACTCGGCCGACGGTTAGTCATTTGCCCCCACGACATCGTCATGATCCGCGATGTTCAAGGGGAGGCGAGGTTTAGACCGCGCAAAGGTTGCGACGGTCCCATCCGTTGAAAGGGAACAACATGAAGAGAGTTCTTTCGCTTGCCGCACTGGTCGCGGCCATCGCAACACCCGCTTTCGCCCATGTTGGCGTTGGCTCGACAGCCTCTTTCGCTGCCGGCATCGCACACCCGGTTTCGGGACTGGACCATATCACGGTGATGGTCGCGGTCGGCCTTTGGGCGGCAGTCAAGGGCGGCCGCGCCCTTTGGGTCTGGCCGGTGACTTTCGTCGGCGTAATGCTCGTCGGCGGGGCTCTTGGCATGGCACACGTGCCCGTACCCTTCGTAGAGCCAGGAATTGTCGCCTCGGTTGTTGCGCTCGGGCTCCTGGTTGCGCTGGCGATCGATTTGCCTGTCGCCGCCGGCGCCGCGATCATTGGTGCCTTTGCCTTTCTGCACGGCCATGCCCACGGGACTGAAGTTGCCGAGAATGTCGGCGGCATCGAATATATGGCGGGATTTGCGCTTGCCACGGTCTCACTACATGCCACCGGCATTGCTCATGCGGTGCTGATGCAGCGCGCGGCCTTAGGTTCTCTCATCCGTGTCGCTGGCGGGGCCTGCGTGCTGGTCGGTGTCGGTCTTTTCACGGAGTTCATCTGATGATCTCGGCGAACACTCACCCGTCGCGTGCCATCGCGTGGATGCCGGGCGCAAAAGCGCGACATGTCCCGGTTCCAATGCCAGCGATTGAGCATTGTAGTCGGCTCGCATTAGCGTCTTTTCGAAGCAAACCGGCGGCTGTAGCCACAGAGTTCCGGTGAACCCGACGGGAGCATGGGATGTTTGATTACAAATCGCATTTCGAAAGCGCACTCAACGCTCTAAGGGCCGAACGGCGCTATCGCGTTTTCGCAGATCTCGAGCGTCAGGTCGGGCGTTTCCCGCGTGCCCTCATGCACCGCAACGGTAACTCGCGCGAAATCGTCGTCTGGTGTTCGAATGACTATCTCGGCATGGGCCACCATCCGAAGGTCATCTCCGCGCTCAAGGATGCGGCCGACAGCATGGGCGTCGGTGCCGGCGGCACACGCAACATATCGGGCACCAACCACCCGCTCGTCGAACTCGAAGCTGAGCTCGCTGAGCTTCACCAAAAGGATGCGGCGTTGGCCTTCACCTCGGGCTTCGTGTCGAATGAGGCTTCGATTTCAACCATCGCAAAACTGCTGCCCAACTGTCTGATCCTTTCAGACCAAATGAACCATGCCTCGATGATCGAGGGTGTGCGCCGCGCCGGTGGGCAGAAGCAGGTGTGGCGACACAACGACCTGGCGCACCTCGAGAGCCTGCTGAGGACGGCCGGAACGGAGCGGCCAAAGCTGATCGTCTTCGAGTCGGTCTACTCGATGGACGGCGACGTGGCGCCCGTCGAGGCGATCGCCAACCTGGCCGAAACCTACGGCGCGATGACGTATATCGACGAGGTGCACGCAGTCGGCATGTATGGGGCGCGGGGCGCCGGCATCTGCGAGCGCGACGGCGTGATGGATCGCATCGACGTGATCGAAGGCACACTGGCAAAAGGCTTTGGGGTCTTGGGCGGATACATAGCCGGCCCGCGCGAAGTGGTCGATGCGGTGCGCTCCTGCGCGCCCGGCTTCATCTTCACTACCGCATTACCGCCGGGGCTCGCCGCCGCGGCTGTCGCTTCGATCAGGCATCTCAAGGCCTCGTCCGCCGAGCGCCAGGCGCAGCAGCGTCAGGTCGCGATCACGCGCGAGCGCCTCGCCGCCGCCCGCCTGCCGGTCATGCCGTCGGAGACGCATATTATTCCCATTCTGGTGGGAGACCCGGAAGCCTGCAAAGCGGCAAGCGACTGCCTGCTCGAAAGGCATGGCATCTATATCCAGCCGATCAACTACCCAACTGTGGCCCGAGGCACCGAGCGGCTCAGGATTACCGCGACACCGTTTCACACCGACGAACTCATAGCTGAACTCGCCACGGCGCTCGTGGAGACCTGGCAGGCGCTCGATCTGCCGCTCCACGGTCCAGCGACGATTGAGCGCGTCGCCCGCCACACCGAGATTTTTGCCGCCGCCAGCGGTTGAGAGGCTGGTTGTTGCCGGACTCGGTACGAGCCGCGATCAAGCAGAAACCGTTGCCTGAACAGAGACCAAGCACGAGGAAACTAGCGAGGCGCGGCGATGCGAGACTTCAACCGACTGAAGGCTTTGCTGAGGCCCATCGTCTTTTGCCTGTGCGCGACACAGCTTACGGCCTGCATCGCAGTGCATTCGCGCGATGGCGTTCCCACGAAGGACATGGCAACGGCTCGGG
Organism: Mesorhizobium sp. P2_A12; assembly: GCF_056405075.1. Lineage (NCBI taxonomy): Bacteria > Pseudomonadati > Pseudomonadota > Alphaproteobacteria > Hyphomicrobiales > Phyllobacteriaceae > Mesorhizobium > Mesorhizobium sp. P2_A12. The sequence goes on along the minus strand of NZ_JBFUCU010000009.1, from coordinate 16,594 downwards.
TGAGCGGATATCCGAGCGACATCCGCGTGTGGGGTGATCTCTACGCAAGCTACCCGGCCGAACGGCTTGCCCTATTCCACAAGCAGCGAGTGAAGGTGGCCAGAACCAACCGATCCATTAATCTGAATGAGCTCAACGCGCTTACGCTCTCAGGTGGCGGCGGCAGCGGCGCGTTCGGGGCAGGAATTCTTGCCGGCTGGACCAAGGCCGGAAACCGGCCCAAGTTCGACATCGTGACCGGTATCAGTGCCGGCGCGTTGATTGCGCCATTCGCCTTCCTCGGTCCAGCTTACGACGAGCAGATCAAGGAGGGATTCACCACCATCACAGACTCCAAAATCTACGCCAAGCACACAATTCTTCGCGCATTGGCCATCGGCGCTCTTTCAACCAACGCGCCGCTCGCCAAGATGCTCGACAAGTACATCACCGAGGACATGCTCGACCTGGTAGCCCGCGAATCCTCCAAGGGGCGGCGGCTGTTCATCGGAACCACCAACCTCGATGCGGACCGGGCTGTAATCTGGGACATGGGCGCAATCGCTGCGAGCCATCGGCCAGACCGTTTGCAACTCTTCAGGGAGGTCATCCTGGCGTCCACGTCCATTCCCGGTATCTTTCCGCCGGTCGACGTGGAGGTGACGGCTGCGGGCAAAAGGTACCACGAGATGCATGTGGATGGTGGCACAACCATGGAGCTCTTCCTGATGCCAGCCGGTCTCACGCTGGGCGAAGTCAACCGGACTTTCCACACCAGGGTCAAGGCGCGGCTCTACATAATCCGCAACGGGCGCACGACGCCGGAGCCAAGCATCGTCAAGGGTACCCTGCCGGATATTGCCGAAAAAGCGGTGTCTTCGTTGATCAAGACGCAAGGAATCGGTGATCTCTATCGGCTCTATGCAATCGCCAAGCGCGACGGCATCGACTACAACTTCATAGACATCCCGACCGATTTCACCGTCGAAGCGAAGAGCCCATTCGACAACAAGTACATGCGCGCGCTGTACGAGAAAGGATTCGAGATGGGTCGCCGCGGCATGCCGTGGAAGAAGGCACCCCCCGGACTTCTGAGATGAGTCTTGATGGCAATCGTCATCGGGCATCGTCATGCTTCGCATCGATTTGCTGTTCTTTGCCAGCTTTTACTCATGCGGGCACCCCCTATGCCTTATGAAAAGTTTGCAAGGATTTGGCAGCCTTTACTCACGCTTTCAGGCCATGGCGCGGTAGCTATCGACAAAGCCGCGACACCCGCTGCGATGCGAGATAGCGAACATGAAGACCACCGCGATTCCCTTATCGCGCCTCCGGCTGGTTTCACCACCGAGTCTGGCGGAGCGGCTGCCGGGCTTCATCGCGTTGATGAAGCCGCGCGTGATGGTGCTCGCTGTGTTTGCCGCGCTTGTCGGCGTCACGCGCTGCTCCGTCCGAACAAACCCCGAGGGGATCTGATATGCGGCGTGGCGCGCCAATCGCTTTACTTGGCACCGCGCCCGTACTCGGCGGGTGCTCCGGCGGCGTGCTCGATCCGAAAGGGCCCATCGCCGCGGCCGAGCGGCTCATTATGCTCAATTCAACTGGAATCATGCTGGCGATCGTAATCCCCACGATCCTCGCTACACTCGGCACAGCCTATTGGTTTCGCTCGTCCAACAAACGTGCGCGCTACATGCCGGATTTCGTTTATTCCGGTCGCCTGGAGCTGCTCGTTTGGTCGATCCCGATCATGACCGTATTTTTGGTAGGCGGCGTCACCTGGCTCAGCTCATATGACCTCGATCCGCCGAAGCCGATCGCCTCAGCGGTCAAGCCTGTCAGGATTCAGGTCGTCTCGCTCGATTGGAAATGGCTCTTCATTTACCCCGATGAGGGCGTCGCGACCGTCAATCACCTGACGATCCCCGTTGGCACGCCGATCAGCTTTGAGCTGACCTCGTCGGGCGTGATGAACAGCTTTTTCGTGCCGCAGCTGGGCGGCCAGATCTACACGATGGCCGGGATGGCGACGCGCCTCAATTTACAGGCCGATCAGACTGGAACGTATCGGGGACTGTCAGCAAATTATAGCGGCGCGGGATTTTCCGACATGTACTTCAAGGTCGATGTGGTTCCCGCCGAGAGATTTGCACAATGGGTGGGCGACACGCGCACCACAGGCCCTGTGCTCGACGCGCAGACCTATGCGGACCTGGCCAAGCCGAGCAAAGCGGTCACTCCCTTCAGCTATCGCGGCGTCGCTCCCGATCTGTTTGAAGGCATCGTGAGCTCCCCGTCAACACACCAACAGGCATCGCGGTTGGTTCTCCCGACTTCACAGAGGGCAGAAAAGTGAACCTCCTTGGCAAGCTCACATGGGACGCAATCCCTTTCAACGAACCGATCATCATGGTTACGGCAGGTGTAGTGGGCCTGGTCATCGTCTTCGTACTTGGATGGGTCTCTCTGAAGGGTTACGTGCCTTATCTGTGGCGCGAGTGGATCACATCCGTCGACCATAAGCGCATCGGCGTCATGTATCTCGTGCTGGCGCTGCTTATGCTGGTACGCGGCTTCGCTGATGCGATCATGATGCGAACCCAGCAGGCGGTCGCGGCCGGCGGTGCGCAAGGCTACCTACCGCCGGAGCATTTCGACCAGATATTCACGGCGCACGGCACGATAATGATCTTCTTCGTGGCGATGCCGCTCGTGATCGGATTGATGAATTTCGCAGTTCCTCTGCAACTCGGTATCCGCGACGTGGCCTTCCCGACATTGAACTCGGTGAGCCTGTGGCTCACCGCATCAGGCATCCTTTTGATCAACCTCTCGCTGGTGATCGGTGAGTTCGCGAAGACGGGTTGGGTCGCTTATCCTCCGCTTAGCGAATTGCAGTTCTCGCCCGGCGTCGGCGTCGACTATTACCTCTGGTCGCTGCAGATTTCCGGCATTGGGACGCTCCTGACAGGGATAAATTTCGTCACCACTATTCTCAAAACGCGGGCACCGGGAATGGGCTACATGCGCATGCCGGTGTTTTGCTGGACCGCGCTCGCTTCGAACCTGATGATTGTCGCGGTCTTTCCAATCTTGACCGCCACGTTCGCGATGCTGCTGCTCGACCGTTACCTCGGCTTCCACTTTTTTTCGCTCGATGCCGGCGGCAATCCAATGATGTACGTGAACCTGTTCTGGATGTGGGGCCACCCCGAAGTCTACATCCTCGTCCTACCGGCGTTCGGAATCTTCTCGGAGGTGAGCGCGACGTTCTCGGGGAAGCCGCTGTTCGGCTACCGCTCGATGGTTGCTGCGACCATGGCGATCTGCGTTCTCTCCATGATGGTCTGGCTGCATCACTTCTTCACAATGGGAGCCAGCGCAAGCGTCAATGCGGTCTTCGGCGTCGCGAGCATGATCATCGGCGTGCCGACCGGGGTCAAAATCTTCAACTGGCTGTTCACCATGTATGGCGGTCGCATCCGCTTTTCAGTGCCGGTCCTGTGGACCCTCGGCTTCATGGTGACGTTCGTCCTGGGCGGCCTGACCGGCGTGCTGCTGGCTGTGCCCCCAGTCGATTGGCAGGTGCACAACAGTCTCTTCCTGGTCGCCCACTTTCACCATGTCATCATCCCGGGCGTCGTGTTCGGTGCCTTCGCCGGCTACGTATATTGGTTCCCCAAGGCGTTCGGCTTCATGCTGGACGAACGCTGGGGCCGACGTGCGTTCTGGTGCTGGTTCATCGGCTTCCACCTCGCTTTCATGCCCCTCTACGTGGTCGGCCTGATGGGCATGACGCGGCGCCTGCAGCACTACGATGTTGTCTCATGGCAGCCTTGGCTGTTTGTCGCCGAGGCCGGTGCAATCATCATTTTCGCGGGAATCGGCTGCCAGATCATCCAGTTCGTCGTGTCGATTCGTCATCGTGAAGAGCTCCGCGACGTCACGGGAGATCCCTGGAACGGCCGCACGCTCGAATGGTCAACGCCATCGCCGCCGCCGGCCTGGAACTTTGCAGTCCTGCCTCGCGTCACCGAGAGAGACGCCTACTGGGCTGCGAAGGCGCTCGCGGGCGCGGACCATCATCAGCCAACACAAGCGCGCAACTACGAGCGGATCGAGATGCCGACGAACAGTCCGGTCGGATTCGTCAACGCCTTCTTTGCAGTGGTCACCGGCTTCGCCCTGATCTGGCACATCTGGTGGATGGCCGTTGTGGGCCTAGTCGGCGTGTTTGTCGCATTCCTCGCATTCGCATTCCGCGAAAACGAGGAGTTCGGGATACCTGCTGAGACGATTGCTCAGTTCGATCACGCCAACCGGGCGGAGGCCGTCCTATGAGCGTCGCTGTCGCCATCCACGAAGTGAATCAAGAGGCATTTGCTCCTGCCAGCGAAGCTGGCCCCGCCTCCAAGCGGATTGTGGTTGCCTACGGCTTCTGGATTTTCCTGCTGAGCGACATCGTCATGTTCTCGGCATTATTTGCGGCATATGAAATCCTCGTACACGCCACCGCAGGTGGGCCGACTGGCGCCCAACTATTCAATCAAGTCATCCTCGCGATCCAAACCGGTTGCCTTCTTGCTTCGAGTTACACGTGCGGACTGATGTCGCTGGCAATCGGCTCGCGGCGTCATGCCGCCACCTATTTGGGCGCTCTCGCGACATTCGTGCTGGGGGCCGCGTTCCTTGGGCTAGAACTGCGTGAATTCGCCGGTATGATTGCCCAGGGAGCGACCCCGCAACACAGCGCGTTCCTTTCCGCTTTCTTTGCGCTTGTCGGTTGCCACGGGCTGCATGTCACTGCCGGGCTGATTTGGTTAGTGGTCATGGTGGTGCAGGTGGCGGTCAAAGACTTCCGCGCCAATGTACAGCGGAGGCTGCTCTGCTTTGCCCTCTTCTGGCACGCACTCGACATCATCTGGGTTGGGCTGTTTACGGTCGTTTATCTGATGGGAGTCGCTCCATGACGGAAGCCCGCTACGATCGCGCACCGGGAGACAAGCCGGCACCTGCCGAGGTACCCGTCGAGGTATCCGGCTCTCTCATCTACACGACCGGAATGCTCCTGGCCGTAGTTCTGACGGCCACGTCCTTCTGGGTTGCCAACACGTCGCTCCTGTGGGGACCGGGCGTTGCCCTGGGACTTGTCGTCCTCGCCATCGCCCAGATGGGAGTTCATCTGGTCTTCTTCCTGCACATCACGACGGCCCCTGACAACACCAACAACGTGCTTGCGCTCGCATTCGGTGTTCTCATCGTCGTCCTTGTGATTGCCGGGTCGCTATGGATTATGACGAATCTCACCGGCAATCTGATGCCGTCGTCCGAGCTTACGGATTTGCATATGCAGCACTGACCAGGCGGGGAGGCGGTCGTAGCCGCGTCATATAGGTCACTCGCGTTTTCAGAACTGCAATTGCGACAGGTGTAGATCTGCGGCGCACCACCTCTGGAATTGAAGATGGAATCGAAAGGAGGAGGGTGGCCATCGTCTGGTGCCAGCTGGCAGGATTTCTTCTGATTGACGGAACGATTCAGGACAGCGTGTCGCTGATCGGGTCGTCAGCTTTTTGCGAGCCGCTCGTGGGCCGACCCCGAGACCGTTTCCATTACTGTCAAAGTTCATCAGCAGAACGCTACGTGGGCGCAGGCTCTGATCCCGGATCTGGCTTCTTCAAGATGAAGCATACCTGATCCGACGCACGCCGCCCCAGCATCTCATTAGCAACAATTTGGCGCGATTCGCAGGACTTTACTGGTCCCGGCAGCACTCATGGGTCAGTTTCAATTGGAGCTAAAGTAGGCAGGAGAACATAGGAGATTCAAATGGCTACCGCTACAGCACCCAAACCTTCGGGACAGGCCGAGTTAGAACACGACCATGACGTCTTGAAAAAGATACAGCAGTTCCGGGAACTGTTCGCCGACGCACCGGAGATCGGCAAGAAGGCGCTTGAAAATGCGCTTCAAGAGCTGAAATCGCAGACCTCGGATTTGCCGCCGCCGATAGAGAGCGCCGGCCGCGTCGGCGCCCGTCTGGGCAAAGTGTCGGAGCTGACGATCATCGTCCCGCTCGCACCTGGTGGTGCCCAGCGGCTTCGCGCATTTCTACGGTTGTTGGGGGGCAATCTCTCGCAAGGCGCGGACAAGGTTGGCACACTCCACACCATGCGCTTCGTATTCTTCGACAACGACACACGGCTGCTCTTCGCCACGGCCTATGACGGCGATTGGGACGCCTATATCGATGACTTCGTGGCCAAGATTCCCGACTATCTGGACATCATCGACTCCGCTTGGGACGGCTGGCCGGGCATTCGCAGCCCAGGAGCGAAGGATTACCTCGTCAAGCACCAGATCACGGCGGAAGGCTGGTACGTTGCCTATCCGGATCTGACGGTGGCCGAGATTCTCCGGCTCAGGCGCATCGGCAAGGCGGTCGATGAATTCCTCGACAAGGTTGGATAGCCAGAGATGGATCTGCTTGCAGCTGCCACATGCGTTGTCGAGCGCGAAAATTAGCAGGGATTTGTGAGGATTTACTCACGTGACTGGACGCATCGGCGTAGCTGGCTAGGACCGCCGGCCCAATGCGAGATGGCCGATGGAGCGCTACGGCGGCAGAGGTATCGGAACGCACCATGGCTCTCTCGATAAGCGTCAATGCGACCAAGCATGATATCGACGTCGCAGAGGATACTCCGCTGCTCTGGGTGTTGCGCGATGTCCTCGGCTTGACGGGCACGAAATTCGGCTGCGGCATTGCGCAATGCGGCGCCTGTACCGTGCATGTGGACGGCCGCCCGGTTCGGTCGTGCCTGTTGCCGGTCGGCGTCCTGGCCGGTCGCCTCATCACCACAATCGAGGGAATCGGCGCGACGCTGGAGGGCGCGAAGATACAGAAGGCATGGCTCGATCTGGAGGTGGTTCAGTGTGGTTACTGCCAGTCAGGTCAGATCATGTCGGCCGCCGCGCTGCTTGCCGAGACACCCAATCCAGACGATTCGGACATCGACGCCGCGATGGCGGGAAACATCTGCCGCTGCGGCACCTATGTGCGCATCCGTGCGGCGATCAAGCACGCCGCTTCGGAAAGTACGACTTAGGGTGACGCAATGATGCCAGCAAGAACCAGCTCGCTTAAGCTTTCCCGCCGTCAGGTGCTCGCTGGGGGCCTGGCGGGCGGATTCTTGGTCGCCTTCCGCCTTCCCACGCGCGCTGCGAACGAGCCGGTCCAGCCGCCCGACGTGACGGAGGGAAAGTTCGCACCGAACGCCTTCATTCGGATCGACCCGACAGGCAAGACCACCTTGGTGATGCCTCAGGCCGAGATGGGGCAAGGCGTCTACACCTCAATCGCCATGATCCTGGCCGAAGAGCTCGACGCGGATTTCTCGCAGGTCACCGTCGAACATGCGCCGCCCAATGACAAACTGTACGGCAATCCTCTTCTGGGCACACAGGCAACGGGCAATTCCAACTCCATTCGCGCCTTCTGGACGCCATTGCGTACCGCTGGCGCCCGTGCGCGTGCCATGCTGGTGCAGGCCGCGGCACATCAATGGGGAGTCGAGCCTGCAAGTTGCACGACATCGAACGGTTATGTCGTTCACACGGCCACCGCGCAGCGACTTCCCTACGGCGAACTGGTGAATGCCGCCGCCCCGCAGTCCCCGCCCGAGGATGTGTCGCTTAAGGATCCGAGCACATTCACGCTGATCGGCAAGCCGCTGAAACGCCTGGACACGCCAGACAAGGTAAATGGCAAGGCGGTCTACGGCATTGACGCGATGCTGCCTGGCATGAGCTTCGCAACCCTCGCGCAGTGTCCGGTGTTTGGCGGCAAGGTCGGCAGCGTTGACGACCGCGCGGCGAGGGCGGTCATGGGTGTACGGAAGGTGGTCGTGCTCGACGATCTCGTTGCGGTCGTAGGCGATCACATGGGAGCCGCAAAGAAGGGCCTCGAGGCGCTGGCCATCAGCTGGGATGAAGGTCCCTACGCAGGCCTCAGCTCGAAGGACATCTGGGATGATCTGCGCATCGCGAGCGAACGATACGGCGTTGTCGTGAAATCTGTCGGTGACATCGCCGATGGCCTGGCGACTGGCGACCGATTTGAGGGTGAGTTCGAGCTTCCTTTTCTAGCGCACGCGACGATGGAGCCGCTGAACTGCACGGTAAATGTTACCACTGATTCCTGCGAAATCTGGACCGGGACACAGGTTGCATCGCGTGTCCAGTCCGAGGCAGCAAAGGCGACCGGGCTTCCGGTCGAGAAGGTTATCGTCAACAACCACCTGCTCGGTGGTGGCTTCGGCCGCAGGCTCGAGCCCGACATGGTGGTGACAGCCGTCCGCATTGCGCGGCAAGTCGAGGGGCCGGTGAAGATCGTCTGGACCCGCGAGGAGGACATCCAGCACGACATCTATCGCCCCGTCTATCGCGACAAGATTGTTGCGACATTGTCGGATGGCCGGATCGTTGGGTGGAGATACCGTGTCGCCGGCTCGGCTATTCTAGCGCGCTGGCTGCCACCGGCGTTCAAGAACGGCATCGACGGCGACGCGATCGATAGCGCTGTCGACACGCCCTACGACATCCCCAACCTACAGGTGGAATTCGTTCGGGCCGAACCGCCGGCCGTGCCGACCGGCTTCTGGCGCGGTGTCGGTCCAAACAACAATGTCTTCGGGATTGAGTGCTTCATGGACGAACTCGCCCGCAAGGCGGGCAAGGACCCAATTGCGTTCCGCCGGCAAATGCTCGGCAAGAAGCCCCGTATGCTGGCAGTGCTGGATCTGGTCGCCAAGAAATCCTCCTGGGGCCAGCTACTACCACCGAGGGTCGGTCGCGGCGTGAGCATCCAGCCGACATTCGGCACCTCGATTGCGACAGTCGTCGAAGCGGAGGTCGATCCGAACGGTCAAGTATATCTTCGTCGGGTCACGGCGGCTGTCGATACAGGCATCGTCGTCAACCCGGACACCGTCATTGCGCAGCTCGAGGGAGGGCTGATCTTCGGCTTGACCGCTGCGCTCTATGGCGAAATCACAATCGAGAAGGGACGCGTTCAGCAATCCAATTTCAACGACTACCGGATGCTGCGGATCGACGAGGTTCCGAAGATCGACGTTCATCTTGTGCGAAGCGGTGAAGCGCCGGGCGGCATCGGCGAGACAGGAACAATCGGCGGTCCGCCCGCGCTCCGCAACGCAATCTATGCCGCAACCGGCGTCGCACTTCGCAGGTTGCCGATTGATCGTGCCGCCATCGCGCTAAAGGGGTAGTCGCCATGCTGCGCGTCGTGGTCGTCATCGTTGCCGTTATAACCGTCATCGCCTTGGGCATCTTCGCGTGGCTCTTCTTTTCTCCCGGACCCCTGGCGTTTACCGGTGGTCCGACGGTGACGCTCGCGGACTATCACGAAGCAAATCCAACCGGCGTCCCGACTGAGCATGCCAGCGCCGACCTCATCACGCGCGGCGAGTATCTCGCCAAGGCCGCCGACTGCATGGTCTGCCATACCGCGCCGGACGGTCCGATCTACGCAGGAGGCCTCGCTTTTCCGCTCCCATTCGGCACGCTCTATTCGACCAACATCACTGGCGACAAAGCGACCGGTATTGGCAACTATACGGATCGGGATTTCCTGAACGCCGTTCAGCGCGGCATCCGCAAGGACGGCGCCCGGCTCTATCCGGGCATGCCCTATCCGTCGTACACGTTCATAAGCGACGACGACGTTCTAGCGATCAAGGCCTATCTATTGAGCCTGCCGGAAATCGACAGAAAGAACCCTGACAACACTCTGGTATTTCCATTCAACCAGCGTTGGGCAATGATTTTCTGGTCGTGGATGTTCAATCCGGATACGCGCTTTTCGCCAAATACCTCGAGAAGTGCCGAGTGGAACAGGGGCGCTTACCTTGTCGAAGCGCTCGCGCATTGCGGCGACTGCCATACGCCCCGCAACCTGGCCTTTGCCCTTAATAACCGACGGAAATTCGAGGGCGCCTTCACAGCCGGTTGGCGTGCCTACAATATCACGTCGGATAAAGACACCGGCATCGGCTCCTGGACCGACCAAGAGATATTCGACTATATCGCCAAAGGTCACGCCACCGGTCGTGGCACGGCATCGGGACCAATGGGTGAGGCTGTCGACCACAGCTTCAGCCAAATGGAGACCGAGGATATTCAAGCGATCGTAACCTACCTGCGCAGCGTACCGGCAGTTGGGTCATCCGATCCGGCAACCATCGCGCCACCGGCATCAGTTTCGCCTAAAGAGAGTGACGCCCTTGCAAATCCGCTCGGCCAAAAGGTTTTCAGGCAGGCCTGCGCCAGCTGCCACGGCTGGACCGGCGTAAGTCCCTTGTCTCCCTTCGCCACCATCTCAGGCAGCCGTGCAGTCAACGATCCGACCGCGACCAATGTCGCGCAGATCGTCATTTCCGGCACGCGACGCCGGACGCCAGGCGCTATGTCAATGCCGGCGTTTGGCAGCACTTATTCGGATGCGGAAATCGCGGCGGTCGTCAACTATGTGACAAGTCGGTTTGGCAGCACCGCATCTGAGCTCACGGCGAAGGACGTGACAGAGCTACGGGGCGCGACCGCGCAGTAAGCGCCCAGACGGTCCACCACCGACATGACATCCTGCTGATCCTTCATGCGCTTTACGTCAAGCCGAATGCCCGCAAATCAGCCGACGGTGCGACATCTCGGTCTCCATCGAGCGATCGATGTAAGAATCCCAAATGCGGCAGCTAGCAAAAATTTGCATCTCTTAGGGCCTCTTAACTCGCTTCGACGACAGCAGCGGAGCACTTTGGGTTGGCACAGGAGGGTCCCATGTCTGCGCACTTGCTGTCACCAACACGGCGGGAAGTCTTGATCACCGCGGCTGCCATAGGAGCCATCAGCATGCTTTCCTCAAACTCCAAAGCGGCAACGGAGGCCGCTGCAATCCATCCCTTCCAGTTCAAGGCTTCCGATGACGATCTCGCTGATCTGAAGCGGCGTGTCGCGGCGACGCGCTGGCCAGACAGGGAGACGGTGCCGGACCAGTCGCAGGGCGTGCAGCTCGACGTCGCGCGCCAGATTCAGGCGCATTGGGCCAATCACGATTGGCGCAAGATCGAGGCCAGGATGATGGCGTATCCGCACTTCATCACCGAGATCGATGGGCTCGACATCCACTTCATTCACGTGAAGTCGAAGCACAAAAACGCGCTGCCGATGATCGTGACCCATGGCTGGCCGGGCTCGGTTATCGAGCAGTTGAAGATCATCGAACCGCTCACCGACCCCACAGCGCATGGCGGCATCGAGGCGGACGCATTCGATCTCGTGATTCCGTCGTTGCCCGGCTACGGATTCTCCGGCAAGCCAACAGCGCCAGGATGGGAGCCGGTCCGCATCGCCAGGGCGTGGGCAACCCTTATGGAACGTCTCGGCTACAAGAAATATGTGGCGCAGGGCGGCGACTGGGGCAATGCGGTTACCGAGAACATGGCGCTACTGGAGCCGCCGGGACTGCTTGGCATCCACACCAACATGGCGGCGACGCTTCCACCTGAAATCTCGAAGGCACTTGGGACCGGCACGCCGCCGGCAGGGCTGGGTCCCGACGAGAAGCGCGCCTTCGACCAGCTCATCTATTTCAACCAGCACGGGCTCGGCTATGCCATTGAGATGAACCAACGCCCACAGACGCTCTACGGCATTGTCGACTCGCCCATCGGTCTCGCCGCCTGGATGCTGGACCACGACGCAGACAGTCACGCCCTGATCGCCCGCTCCCTTGTCGGGCAGCCCGAGGGCATCACGCCGGAAGACTTTCTGGACAACGTCACGTTCTACTGGCTGACGAACACGGCAATCTCGTCGGGACGGCTCTACTGGGACAATGCGCGGGTCGCGAAGGGTGGTTTCTTCGACGCGCGTGGCATCAGGATCCCGGTCGCCGTGAGCGCTTTCGCCAACGAGATCTACCAGGCGCCGGAGAGCTGGGCCAAGACAGCCTATCCAAAGCTTCTCCACTACGGCCGCTTCCCCGTTGGCTGCCATTTCGCCGCCTGGGAGCAGCCCCAAATCTTCGTCGAAGAGATGCGTGCGTCGTTCAAGACGCTGCGCACGTCCTGACGATCGCGGCGGGAAAATCGTCTCCATTCTGAGCGCCGCTTCGGCGGTACTCGGATGGTCAGCGTAACGGGACAAGACCAATCAGATTCTGACGAGTGACCAACCATGCTGGAAGTGATCAGCCATCAACGTCGCCATTTTTTGCGTGTTGCAGCTATGGCTGTCGCTGCCACCGAGCTTTTTGCGACCACCGAGGCGCGATCAGGATCAAGCGGGACCTTTGCAACAAATGCCGCGAGTGGTTCGCAGGCGAGCAATTCGCTCAAGGTCAAGCAGGTCGACGCCGACGACTTGAATATCGGCTATGCCGAGGTTGGGCCTGCCGAGGGTCCGTCGGTCCTCCTCCTTCATGGATGGCCCTATGACATCCACTCGTTTGCTGAGGTCGCGCCGCGGCTTGTGTCCGCAGGCTATCGCGTCATCGTACCGCATTTGCGGGGCTACGGCACAACGCGGTTTCTGTCCGGCAATGTGCCCCGCAACGGGCAGCCCGCGGCACTTGCCGTCGACGCCGTCAAGCTGATGGACGCACTGAAGATTCAGGTGGCGATCATCGCCGGATTCGATTGGGGTGCGCGCACCGCCAACATCGTCGCGGCGCTTTGGCCGGAGCGTTGCAAGGCGCTGGTCTCGGTGAGCGGCTATCTGATCGGCAGCCAGGCGGCCAACCAGATGCCGCTGCCGCCGGCCGCCGAGCTGCAGTGGTGGTACCAATATTATTTTGCGACCGAGCGCGGCCGCGCCGGCTATGACAAATACCGGCGCGATTTTTCCAAGCTGATCTGGCAGATCGCCTCGCCGGATTGGCGCTTCGACGACGCCACTTTCGAACGGAGTGCTGCAGCCTTTGAGAATCCAGACCACGTCGACATCGTGATCCATAGTTACCGCTGGCGACTCGGTTTGGCCGACGGGGAAGCGAAATACGACGTTCTGGAGAAGCGCCTCGCTCAGGCGCCTACGATCGACGTGCCTACCATTACACTCGAGGGAGATGCGAACGGTGCCCCACATCCGGAGCCTTCGGCCTACGCGAAGAAATTCACCGGCCGATACGAGCATCGCACCATCTCCGGCGGCATCGGACACAATCTTCCGCAGGAAGCACCGCTGGCGTTCGCCCAAGCCGTCATCGACGTCGACCATTTCTCATGAAGCAACAAAGGAGCAGGACATGAAAACGCACATCGCTGGATTGGCCCTGGCTGGTATGGCGTTCGCAACAATAGCGTCCGCGCAATCGGATAAGCCGACCATCATCCTTGTGCATGGCGCCTTCGCCGACGCATCGAGCTGGAACGGCGTCGTGCCAATTCTTGAAAAGAATGGCTACCCGGTGGTCGCTGTCGCCAATCCTCTGCGCAGCGTAAAGGGAGATGGCGATTATGTCCGCTCTCTTCTCAATACAATCAAGACGCCCGTTGTGCTGGTCGGTCATTCCTACGGCGGCATGGTGATCAGCCAAGCCGCCGAGGGCGAGGCGAATGTTAAGGCGCTAGTCTATGTCGCCGCTTTCGCGCCGGATGCAGGCGAAAGCGCCGGCGCGCTCGACACCAAGTTTCCAGGAGCCTTGCTTGGACCCGATACGCTGGCGCAGCCAGTGCCTCTCCTCGCCGGCGGCAATGACCTCTACGTCCGGCAAGACAAGTTCCACGAAGCGTTCGCGCCGGATCTGCCCGAGGATGCGGCGAGACTGGCAGCGGCAACGCAGCGACCGATCACCGACGTCGCTTTCGGCGAACCGGCGACTACCTCCGCCTGGAAGACCATCCCGTCGTGGTTCATTTACGGCGACAGCGACACTGCCATTCCTCCGCAAGTTCAGGCCTTTATGGCCGAGCGGGCGCACGCCAAGGGCGTCGTGGTCGTGAAGGGCGCATCGCACGTCGTCATGATCTCGCATCCCGATGCGGTGGCAAAAATCATCGAGGACGCGGCGACCACGCCTCCTTGATCCTTGCGCCAATGTGGCCCCGTCACCGGCATTGCGCGTCGAGGATAACGCCAAGTCATCGGGGGGCTTGGCCGCTTCCTCCTGGTCGCTCGGGAAGGCTGCAACGAGCCGTCCGGTCGAATATTTGGCGATCAAAGAGTTTCCGATTCGCCAACTAGGGTATCGTCGCCTCTCCAACCCAAACCTGCGTAGAAGTGCTTGGCGCGCTCGCCCTTAGCAACCCGAATGACATCGACCTCGAATTTCTCATCGGTGATCCGCTCCCTGATGGAGCCCGTGTCATGCTCCCTTCGGTTGCAATGGCTGGTCGTTCATGCCGCCGGCCGACGATAAACCACTAGCTTGGCCGTCAGGATCTGGAGAACGTCGCCGCGCTGGTTGAGCGTTTTGCTGACGATGGTGACGATGCTGCGCTCTGGACGTGGAGAATGTTACCCGGGCGCGTCGGGTTCGGCCAGTTGATCTCGCCTCCGGCGCCAATAATGCCGTTGGCGAGCGGCAGGCCTGACTCCACGTTCAACCGCATGGTGATCGCGGCGGTAGGCCAGCCGCTGGCCGCAAGTCCGCCGAACAGCGTCCCTTCCGCCGCCCGCCCACCGAGATGGAAAATTTGGGGATCGAACGCTCTCGCGAAAGCCTTAATCTGCTCCTCGTCGAGCGCATGCTTCAGAAGCAGCATCCGCCCCGATCTTACCAGTTCCTACTCCGCCGACCCGTTACTGGCAAAGGGTGAAGCGGCCGGCACGCACTGCACCGACCAACCGGCCTGCGTTGCCTGTTTTTGATAATCGGAGATGGCGGCTGCGCATTGTTCACGGGTGTCGAAAGAGCCGGGCAGAATGACTATTCCCCCATGCGGAGCGGCGATTGCCAGATACCAGATCAACGCTGCACTAGAAGCCATGGCAGGATCCTCATCAGATGGGATTCTGGTGCAGCGAATCTAGTCGTCGCGTCAGACGAATGAAAAGCGTAGGGCGGCTCGCGTGCCGGTGGCAAACGCGCCCTGGTGGGCTCTAGTCGCTGCGCTTATGCTCGTCGTCCAAACGAATATGACTATCCGCTGGTTCTTTGCGCTGCACACGGAGGCGAGCCGATAGCTATGGCGCTGATGAGTGACTGGCTTGCGTATAAGTCGATGCTTATGCGATATCCGCGCACTCCACAGCGAGGCGCGGCATGCTGGCACGGACACCCTTCACCGAAATCGAGATCGAGGGAGTCGGCGTATTTCGGTTGCCGAATATGTGGCAGTCGCAGCGCATCAACCGGCTGCGTGGGCTGAAGCGTCACATCGCGGTGTTGGCCGCAGGCTGTGGGATGACGACTCGGCAATTCATGAAGCTGCCCGACGCCACCAAGGCCCAGCTCGATCGCGCCTATCTCGCCCTGATGTCGCCTTCGAACTCGTACACGGCAGCCGAACCGACGGAACCGCGGGCGGTGCCAGGCGGGCACATGTCCATCGACCAAAAGCTCGCGATCGGCCGGCGGCTGCTCGCTGTCAAAGCGTCATTGACACGGGGTCATTTCGGCCCTTGGCTCGACAAGCAGGAAGGGCTTTCTCAGGCAATGGCTCACCAATGCATGGCGCTGGCCAGGACCGAGATCTAGAATTGAGATCGTCGTGCTGCCAGAGCGGCTAGGAATGCCTTCGCTGCGGCGTCACAGGCCACACGCGACGGTCCGTTCGCAAACAATATCACCTCCGCCGCTTTCAACGTTAATCCGTGCTTTTCGGCAAACGTTTCGGTCTCGTAGGGTCGATTGGCTGGTTCGGTGTTGGAAGTAGGATGCGGCTTGTTCATGAGCCACTCATATTAGGCTGGGCTCATGCGCGCGACTTACGGATTCGTAAGATCCAATTCGTCTAAAAATGTTCGGGAACTATTTTAGCGCGAGCTGATTGAATCACGGGTTGTGGGTTCCTGTGCAAGCGTTTGAAATTCATCTCTCCTCAATTGCCGACCCTGCACGACAAGCAGGATTTTCGGGAAGAATGAGCAAGCGCGGCGGTGACTTCCTCTACCACTGGATATCGGACCATTTACAGGACGAACCGATCATCGACCCGGTGCTGATGGTGATCGATATGACTGTGGAAGCGAAACGAGCGGCCGAAACCCAAGGCATTCCCGGCCAAGAGATCGATGAGGAAATCGGCCCGATCTACAAATTCATCATGCAGGGGTTGTGCTAGGTAGAGCGCCGTGATGTGACTTACAAGTTCGTCGTCGGGTATCGGCCTTCGTTCGCCAGCCTATCCCAAATGACGAAGCAGATTGCCAAGGCGATCACAACTAGCACCGGACGCATCTAGCCTGCACGCTCCAGCAGCCTGATGGTTGGCTCACGACGTTGTTCGGTATGGGTGCGGTCGATGCCTTCCACGGTGATCGCGAACGTCCCGTTTTCGATCCTTCCTATCCAGCCTTTGGCTTTTAGATACCAAAGATGAAACTCCAGATGTTCACGCGGGCAGTCGGCCAGGCGTTCGAGTTCTGTATCGCC
>NZ_JBFUCU010000008.1:0-201715 GCF_056405075.1 Mesorhizobium sp. P2_A12 | reverse complement strand
CCGAGCCGGAGCCCGCTGAATACGTCAAGATCTGCGACGTCTACGGCGCTGGCTACTTCTACATCCCCGGCACCGAAACCTGCCTGCGCATCGGCGGCTATGTCCGTTACGACATCGGCGGCGGCGACGTCGGCTCGTTCGATGGCGCGAGAAGCGCAGATCACATGGACATCGGTGAGAGCAACGACACCTGGCGCAAGCGGGCCCGTCTCTCGCTGAAGACCTGGACCGGCCAGGAAACCGAGCTCGGCACCTTGAAGACCTACACCGAGACCCGCTTCAACTTCAACAACTCCCAGTCCGACACGAGCCCGGACATCAACGAAGCCGGCAACTCGGGTGCTTCGCTGAACTTCGCCTGGATCCAGCTCGGTGGTCTCCGCGTCGGTAAGGACGAATCGGCCTTCGATACGTTCATCGGCTACGCCGGCGAAGTCATCCAGGATACGCTGGTTCCCTACGGCGGCTTCGACACCAACGTCATCCAGTACTACTTCGATGCTGGCAACGGCTTCTCGGCCGTGGTCTCGCTCGAAGAAGGCTATGGCGCATACACGATCGACAGCTATGTTCCGCATGTCGTCGGCGGCGTGAAGTGGACGCAGGGCTGGGGCGCTATCACCGGCGTCATCGCTTATGACAGCAACTACGAAGAAGTGTCCGGCAAGGTTCGTTTGGACGTGAAAGCGTCTGACGCTATCACGCTGTGGGTGATGGGCGGTTACGGCACCGACGACAACCTCAGCGACGGGACCTTGGCTTTCCCGGCTGGCGGTCGCGGTATGTACAAGCAGTGGGGCGGCAACTGGGCAGTGTGGGGCGGTGGCACCTACAAGTTCAACGAGAAGACCTCGTTCAACGCTCAGATCTCGTATGACGATTGGAAGAATCTCGGCGTCGCCGCGAACATCGCCTACGACGTCGTTCCCGGCTTCACGGTTACGGCCGAAGTCGACTACCTCAATGCAGGCAAGTTCGACGACGCCGACTTCTCCAACTGGACCCATGCCGACAAGAAGAGCAGCGTCGGCGGTATCCTCCGCTTCCAGCGCTCGTTCTAAGGGCTGGTTCTACACAGGTGAAATCCAGCCCGGGCGCACAAACGCCCGGGCTGTTTTTGTTTCGTGACTGGGTCAAGGCAGACAGAAGGAACAGGGGGTAGCGGTAGCTGAATAGGGTCCGTGGGTGATTTCGTGGGATCCGCTGATGGGCGGATGAAATCACAACTGCGTGATTCAAATCTCTTGAAAGGACGCCTCCAAGCGGGTAGGGCTGATCTATCCCACTCGGGGGTGTGGCAAATGATGACGACCGAAGCGATTCAAGAGGGTGAGCCTTCTGATCATTTTTCGATGTTTTCTTCTCAAAAATCGAATATACGATACAGTTACAACAAGATCAGAGAAGTAAAGTCGTATAGGATTCGAGAGCTCTTTTTAGCTTACCGGGACATATTATGGGATGATGGGCGGCATAAATACAATGTCAGCTCTTTCATCGGCGAGATAGATGAGCTTCTCCTAGGGGAGCGATTCAGCGCCCTTGACCAGAGTACCCTGGACAACCTTATTGGTACCTTGCGCCAGCGCGGCAACAGCAACGCAACCATCAATCGAAAGATGGCTGCCCTTAGCAAACTGCTGCGCAAGGCTCATAAGATGGGAGATATCCACAGCCTGCCCGAGTTCCGCCGCCAGAAGGAGCGGGCGGGACGGATTCGTTTCCTCGAGAGGGACGAAGAGGCAAGGCTGTTCGCCGCCATCAGGAGCCGCAGCGAGGATGCCTACAGGCTTTCCGTCTTCCTGGTCGATACAGGATGCCGTCTCGGTGAGGCGCTTGGGCTGATCTGGAACGACATCCAGGAGCATCGCGTCAGTTTCTGGATCACCAAATCCGGTCGCAGCCGCACCATTCCAATGACCGAGCGGGTCAAGGAGGTCATCAAGCTGCCGGCTACCGAAGGCCGACGGCCCAAAGGCCCCTTCACCAAGCTCAGCCAGGCACAGTTCCGTGCCATCTGGAACGATGCCAAAGCCGAAGTCGGCCTTGGCGCCGACGATCAGGTGGTGCCGCATATCTTGCGACACACCTGTGCCTCGCGTCTCGTCCAGGGCGGCATCGACATCCGCCGTGTTCAGATGTGGCTCGGCCACCAGACGCTGTCGATGACCATGCGTTATGCGCATCTGGCCACCAATGACCTCGATGGCTGTGTGGTTGTCCTGGAAACACCTCGCGGCGAGCAACCGGCAAGCAGTGGGGAAGGCTCCATGTTTTCGTCGCCTGTGACCACGCCTTCATCCCCGTCCACAGCACGGAAACAGCGGGACGAATCAGCCGCGGCCTCGCCGAAAGCGCCTCGGAAAAATTCAAAAGCCAAATAGGCGGGCGATCGCCCTATACTGTTGTGACGACCCCAGGACCTCGTTTGGTCTTGGGGGTTGCTTCAGATGTACTGTCGCTCGGCGCGATCAAGGAAAGCGGCGATGGCGTCCGGCAAGTCGCCGGTTTCGAGGAAAGGGGCGTGGCCCTGGCCCTCGACAATGATCGTCTCCATCATGGAATGATGCTCTTGCATCTGCCGTAGCGTGTCTGAGGACAGCAGTCTCGAGTTGGCGCCGCGTATGGTGAGCAATGGGATCGCGGCCAACGCGTCGAATTGCGGCCATAGGGCAGGCAAGGGCTGCGTCAGATCGAGACCCGCAACGGTGTCGACCAGCTTCGGGTCGAAATCCGGCAACAGGCCCTGATCCGTTTCGCGGTTGAGCGCCCATACCATCCGCTCCCAATCCACGTCGGTGAGCGCCGAAAAGTCCTGGGCGTGAACGCTACGTTGGGCAGCCACAGCGTCGGCGAAGGTTCTGGGGTTCGGTGTCCGTTCAAGATAGGACTTGATATGGGCGAGACCGGCCGCCTCGATCACCGGCCCGATGTCGTTGAAAACGATGGCTTTCAGGATAGCCGGCTGCTTCATGCCAAGCACATGGATGATCAGCCCGCCGCGTGATGTTCCGATAAAGGCGGCCGCTTCTATTTCCAATGCCGCCAGCCCGGCAAGGATGTCGCCGGCTTCGACGCCGACATTGTAATGACCGATATCGGCATCATAGGCGGACTGCCCACGCCCGCGGTAATCGAAGGCAACGACCTTGCGCGGAACCGCAACTCGGGCTGAAAGATGGAGCGCAAGCTCATGAAAATCCCGGGCGTTGCGGGTCAGGCCGGGCAGGCAGACCACCGGCCAAGGACCGGCATTCGCGTCACCATAAACGCGCGCATGAAGTTTTAGCCCGTCCGGCGCGTTGTAGAAAAAGTCGGAAAAACCTTCACTGCTCGACATCTGGACGCGATTCCTTCCGGCTGCCTGATCGTCTTCCGACTGCTACAGGCGAGGGAAGGTGGGGTCAAATTGAGACTAGGTGGAGAGAGTCGCCAATCCGCAAGGGGCAGAATCGACAGGTTCGGCGAAGTTACCTCTTGGGGGGTCAGCTTCGGTCAGCCGCGCCCGTTCACCAGATCTCCAACGATGTCGTATTTGCCCGAAATACGCATCTTGTAGACCTCGTAATTCTCCATCACGCGCTGCACGTAACTTCTTGTTTCCGTGTAGGGAATCCGCTCGATCCAGTCGACGACGGCGTCGATGTCCTTGCCGCGCGGGTCGCCGTATTTCGCGACCCACTGGCTGGCCCGGTTGGGACCGGCATTGTAGCCGGCGAAGGTCAGAACATAGGAGCCGTTGAAGCGATCGAGTTGTTCGCCAAGGAAGGCCGAACCAAGCGTCGCGTTGTAACCGGCGTCGGTGGTCAGCCGTGTCTGCGAGAATTGCAAACCGGCCTTCTTCGCCAATTGCTTGGCGGTGCCCGGCATCAGCTGCAGCAGCCCGCGGGCGCCCGCGCTCGACACGGCGCCGATGTTGAATTCGCTCTCCTGGCGGGCGATCGCATAGGCCAGTGCCTTGCCCGAACCGGAAATATTGGCCGAATCGGGAATGACGCCGAGCGGATGCGACAGCGCGCCGACATCGATGCCGCGCGCCCCGGCGATCTTGCCGACTTTCAGCGCCATGAAATGGTTGCCTTGCTTTTCCGCCAAGACCGCGAGCAGCGCCAGTTCGCCCGGGCTGGTCAACTGCCCGGCAAGGTCGCGATAGAGTGTATCGGCATAGCGGTCGTAGCCCGCCTCCTGCAGCCGCTTGATGGCGCTGACGGCCTCGCGGCCGGCAAAATTCTGCCGGTCGGCGGCATCGGGCTGCGGGTAGGCGATGTTGAGCGCCTGCCGGCCGACGCGTTCGGCGGCAAGCTGGCCGTAAAATGTCGTGCCGTAGGCAGCGGCGCGTGCAAAATAGTCCTTGGCGCTGCCCGGGCCGCCGACTTCCGCCGCCCGGCCGAGCCAGTAGTAGGCGCGCGACAGCGTCATCGGTCCCTGGGCGAGATCGGCGATGCGCGCAAAATGTGTTGCAGCAAGCTTTGGATCGTTCAGGCCACGCAGCGCATACCAACCAGCATGGAACTCGGCCTCGGCCGCATTGGTGGCACTTTCGGCGGCATGCGTGGCGACGATCCGGTAGGCCGTCTTCATGTCGCCCTGGTCGACCAGTTCGCGCGACAACACCCGGCGCTCGACCCACCAGGCGTCCGGATCGACCAAAGCTTCGCGATCGGTCGGTGCCTGCATCACGACAGCAGCGGCGTCGGAAAAATTCTCTTTTTTGCGCAGGTATTCGGCCTGCGCGAAGAAGTAGCCGGCCGAACGCTGCGCCGCCGGCACTGCCTTGAGCAGTTTCGGCGCGTTCTTGTCGCCTCTGTCCGCCGCCGCCCAGGCATCGGCAAGCTGCTGGGCACCGGCGAGGCCGGCGACGCGCTGCGCCGAATTCGCCCGATCGGCATAGAACATGCGCTCCATGCGAAAACGATGGTCGGCGGCCGGAATCAGGCTGCCGAATTCCTTGAGCAGCGCCGCCTCGTCCTTGGCCTCCAGGATCGCGGTGCGCCAGAACGGCGACAGCACCGAACGCGCCGCCTTGGCATTGCCCGACGCCACATAGGCGCGAGCGAGAACCCTCACGCCTTCGAATGTCTGCGGCTGGCTGCCGTCGAACGCCGCAATGACGGTATCGGGGGCAGGGTTCTCGCGATAGAGCGCGCGCTCGCTGTTCTTGCGCAAGGCGACGGTGCCCGGCCAGTTGGGCAGCATCTTCGCGGCGGCGGCAATATCGCCGCTCGGAACCTTGTCACCGCCGTAGAGCGCGATCGCCCAGGCAAGGATATGCTGGTCGAGCGAGTGGCCGGGAAGGGCATCACGCACGGCGCGGGCGCCGGGAATGTCGCCAGCCGCCAGCGCATCCAGCCCGCTTTTCAACAGGGCGACGCTTGGCGAGGCATCCTGTGGCGCCTCGGCCTGCAGGTCTGGCATCGGGATGGTCGAGGTGACCTGCACATCGACGCTGCCGCCGATCGCCATGCCCGGCATCAGCGCGAGCGTGGCGCCAAGCAGCGCGAAGAGGTGAGGCCGACTGGTCGGCATGGTCTTTTACGTCTTTCCTTGTCCTGGCATTCTACCAGCAGGCGCAGAGGCCTCGAAGCCTAAACTTAGGTCGTGAAGAGCCCGTAAACAAAGAGTTAGCGCGGTCGTTCGAATTGCGCTTGCTGGCACCATGGCAATGCTTGCCGCGCAACAGTGTCGAGACTATGGTGCGCGGCTTCGCTTTCGGCTAGAAGGCGCGCACGACGAAACACCAATGCATGTCGCCTAAAAGTGGGTACCGGTTTTAGGACATCGATATGCATGAACAATGAAAGTGCCAAGGAGTTGGACGACATGCTGAGAGGCTCGCTTACTGCGCTCGTGACACCGTTCGAAAAGAGCGGGCGTTTCG
Organism: Mesorhizobium sp. P2_A12; assembly: GCF_056405075.1. Taxonomy (NCBI): domain Bacteria; kingdom Pseudomonadati; phylum Pseudomonadota; class Alphaproteobacteria; order Hyphomicrobiales; family Phyllobacteriaceae; genus Mesorhizobium; species Mesorhizobium sp. P2_A12. Next base: position 195,837 of record NZ_JBFUCU010000008.1, on the reverse strand, counting down.
ACGAGAAAGCCTTTCGCGCGTTCGTCGACTGGCAGATCGCCGAGGGCACGACGGGCCTGGTCCCCGTCGGCACCACCGGCGAGTCGCCGACGCTGTCGCATGACGAGCACCGCCATGTCGTCAAGGTCTGCATCGAGGTGGCCAGGGGCCGCGCCCCGGTCGTCGCCGGCGCCGGCTCCAACAACACAGAGGAAGCGGTCGGGTTGGTGCAATATGCTGAGAAGGCCGGCGCCGACGCCGCACTCGTCGTCACGCCCTATTACAACAAGCCGACGCAGCGCGGCCTCTACGCGCATTTCGCCGCCGTCGCCAGGGCAACCAGCCTGCCGATCATCATCTACAACATCCCGCCGCGCTCGGTCATCGACATGAGCCCGGAGACGATGGGCCAGCTGGTGCACGACTTCAAGAACATCATCGGCGTCAAGGATGCCACCGGCAAGGTCGAGCGGGTTTCCGAGCAGCGCGCTACGTGCGGCAAGGATTTCATCCAGCTTTCGGGCGAGGACGCTTCGGCGCTCGGCTTCAACGCGCATGGCGGCGTCGGCTGCATTTCGGTGACGTCGAATGTCGCGCCGCGGCTCTGCGCCGAATTCCAGGAAGCAACGCTTTCCGGCGACAGCGCCAAGGCGCTGGACTTGCAGGACCGCCTGCTGCCGCTGCACAAGGCGATCTTCCTCGAGCCCGGTGTTTCCGGCGCAAAATATGCGCTGTCGAAGCTGGGCAAGGTCGAGAATGTGCTGCGTTCGCCGCTGATGACGGTCGAACAGTCGACCGCCGACAGGATCGATGCGGCGATGAAACATGCCGGCTTGATAAACTAGGGATGAGGCGCCACCTCTCCACATCATGAATCAAGTCAGAAAAGCCGATCCCAACAACAAGACCGTTGCGGAAAACCGCAAGGCGCGGTTTTCCTATGAGGTGCTCGACACGATCGAGACCGGCTTGGTGCTGACCGGCACCGAGGTCAAGTCGCTGCGCCAGGGCCAGGCCAACATCCAGGACAGCTATGCCTCGGTCGAAGGCGGCGAGATCTGGCTGATCAATTCCTACCTGCCGGAGTATCTGCAGGCCAACCGCTTCAACCACGAGCCGCGCCGGCGGCGCAAACTCCTGCTCAACAAGCGTGAGATGGCCAAGCTGGCACAGAGTGTCGACCGCGAAGGCATGACGCTGGTGCCACTGAAGATCTATTTCAACGATCAGGGCCGTGCCAAGCTGCTGCTCGCCGTCGGTCGCGGCAAGAAACTGCACGACAAGCGCGAAACCGAGAAGCAGCGCGACTGGTCGCGCGAGAAGGGCAGGCTCTTAAAAGAGCGGGGGTAGGTTGGGGCCATTCGTTTGAAGAGCCGGATCGTCCTTTGGGGCTTGGCCAGCCTGGTCCTGGTGTGTTTCATCGCTGCGGGCGGCTATCTTTATTTCAGGGCATTCTCGCCAGACCGCGGCAAATATCCGGTGAGAGGCATCGACGTCTCCCATCACCAGGGTCTGATCGACTGGCGCCGCGTTGCCGCCGACGATGTCGCCTTCGCCGTCATCAAGGCGACCGAAGGTGGCGATCATGTCGACGATGCCTTCTACACCAATCTGCGTGAGGCCCGCGCGGCCGGACTTGCGGTCGGCGCCTATCATTTCTTCACCTTCTGCCGGCCTGGTGCCGACCAGGCGAAGAATTTCATCTCGGTGGTGCCGCACGACCAGCCCTTGCTGCCGCCGGTCGTCGACATCGAGTTCGGCGGCAATTGCCCGCAGCGGCCAACACCCGAGCAACTGAGCGCAGAACTTGCCGCGTTCCTCGCTCCAGTCGAGGCCGCGTTCGGCAAGCCGGCGATTGTCTATCTGACCGACGAGGCTGAGCAGGCCTATGCCGGGCGCATCCCCGCCCGGCCGCTCTGGCTGCGCTCATTGCTGCTGCAGCCGGATCGCGGCGACTGGATCTACTGGCAGTACCACAACAAGGGACGCGTCGACGGCATCAACGGCGATGTCGACCTGAATGTGCTGCAGGGTGGACCGGCCGTGTTGGCCGCGCTGTCCGCGCCATCATCGGGATCGATCGCTCCGGAAGCCAAGTGATCTGGTAAAGCCAAGTGATCCCCGTGACCCCATCCAGGGACCTCGCTCGCCGGCGCTTCATGCCGCGGCCTGGGAAACCTGCGGCGCGAGCGTGACATTGGCATCGCCCCAGACCTTGAGCGCGGTGATCACCGGTTCCAGGCTTTTGCCGCGCGGCGTCAGGCTGTACTCCACCTTCGGCGGGACTTCAGGATAGATCTTGCGCGCAATCAGCCCATCGGCTTCCAGTTCGCGAAGCTGGTTGGTCAGCATGCGCTGCGTGCAGTTCGGAATGCGCCGGCGTATCTCGTTGAAGCGCAGCGTACCCTCGAACAGATGGTAGAGCACGACGCCTTTCCACTTCCCGTCGATGTAGCGGAGTGTGCCCTCCACGGTGCAGCCGGGGCTGCAATCGAATCGCTCATGGCGAATGCGCGGCATGACGGTATCCTTTTCGACACTATGTGCTTTATATGTGCATTCTTGCGCTTGCGGCACATAATCCGCATCTCTGCTCCGAACAATGCTCAACAGCAATCGCGGAGACCAAAAAATGCGCGCCGTCGGCTATCAAATCCCAGCCCCCATCACCGATGAGACCTCTCTGGTCGATATCGATTTGCCCAAGCCCGAGCCGAAAGGTCGTGACCTGCTGGTCGAGGTGAAGGCAATCTCGGTCAACCCGGTCGACACCAAGGTGCGGCAAAGCGCCAGACCCGAGGCCGGAGCATGGCGTGTGCTCGGCTGGGACGCTGCCGGCCGGGTCGTCGCGACCGGTCCGGACGGCAGCCTGTTCAAGGCGGGCGACGATGTCTTCTATTCCGGCGCCCTGGCACCGCAAGGCACCAATGCCGAATTCCACCTTGTCGATGAGCGCCTTGTCGGCCGCAAGCCCGGATCGCTCGGCTATGCGCAGGCAGCGGCGCTGCCGCTGACCGCGATCACCGCCTGGGAGGCTCTGTTCGACCGTCTCGATGTCAGGAAGCCTGTCGCGGGCGCGCCAAAGGCCATCCTGATCATTGGTGGCGCCGGCGGCGTCGGTTCGATCGCGGTGCAGTTAGCGCGCCAACTGACCGATCTGACGGTGATCGCCACCGCATCGCGGCCCGAGACGCGCGACTGGGCGCTTGGGCTCGGCGCTCATCACGTCGTCGATCATTCCAGGCCGCTCGCCGCCGAAGTCGCAGCCCTTGGCATCGGCGCACCAGCCTTTGTGTTCTCGACGACCAACACTGATCGGCATCTGGCCGAGATCGCCGAATTGATCGCGCCGCAAGGCCGTTTCGGACTGATCGACGATCCCAAATCGCTCGACATCAATCCGTTCAAGCGCAAGAGCGTCTCTGTGCATTGGGAGCTCATGTTCACCCGCTCGATGTTCGAGACGCAGGACATGGCCGCGCAGGGAGAGCACCTCAACGAATTGGCCCGGCTTGTCGACGCCGGGACCATCCGCACGACGCTGGGCGAGACCTTCGGTCCTATCAATGCCGCCAATCTGAAGCGCGCCCACGCGCTGATCGAGACCGGCAAGGCCAAGGGCAAGATCGTGCTTGAGGGGTTCTGAAGGGAGGCGCTATTTCTGCAGGAAGGCCGCGATCTCGCTGAAGACGCTGACGAACATCGCCTCGGTCAGCACACCTGTGTTGGTGTTGTAGCGCGAGCAATGATAGCTCGAAAACAGCGTGATGCCCCCGGCCGGCAGCTGCCCGCCATGCTTGAACGGATAGGCGGCGACGCGCCCACCCAGCGCACGCACCGTCGACTGGTGCGCGATCGATCCCAGCGCCAGCACGGCGCGCAGGTTGGGAAAGCGGGCGATCGTCGGCACCAGGAACGTCCGGCACGTGGCAATCTCGGCGCCGACAGGCTTGTTCTCAGGCGGAACGCAGCGCACCGCATTGGTGATCGCCGTGCCGACCAGCTCCAGGCCGTCATCCGGCCGCGCCTTGAACTCACCGCGCGCAAAACCGTGCGAAATCAACGTCGTGTACAGCAGGTCGCCGGCATAGTCGCCGGTGAAGGGGCGTCCGGTGCGGTTGGCGCCGCGCAGGCCGGGCGCCAGACCGACGATCAGAAGCCGGACGGCGTCGTCGCCATCGGGTGGCAAAAAAGTCGGCACCGGCGCGTTGAACCAGGATGGCTCGTGTTGCCGCCATTCGGCGATGAAATCATGCAGCCGCGGACAGAGCGGGCAGTCGCGGCCGGGTTCGGAGATGGAAAGGGCGGTCAACGCGACCGGCCTCAGTAGTCGTCCTCGTCGACTTCGGCCGGCTCGGGCCGGCGCATCGGCCGCTCGGACGGATCGCGACCGACCTCGTTCTTCAACGTGGTCAGGTCGATGAAATGGTCGGCCTGGCGGCGCAGATCGTCGCTGATCATTGGCGGCTGAGAGGCCATGGTCGAGACGATCGACACCTTGCGGCCGCGCCGCTGCAGCGCCTCGACCAGCGTGCGGAAATCGCCGTCGCCGGAAAAGATGACGTAATGGTCGACGACATCGGCGAGTTCCAGCGCATCGACAGTGAGTTCGATGTCCATATTGCCCTTGATCTTGCGGCGGCCGGTCGAGTCGGTGAATTCCTTGGCCGGCTTGGTGACCACCTTGAAGCCGTTGTAATCGAGCCAGTCGATCAGCGGACGGATCGAGGAGTATTCCTGATCCTCGACCAGCGCGGTGTAGTAGTAAGCGCGCAGCAGATAGCCGCGCTTCTGGAAGCTCGACAGGAGCTTGCGATAGTCGATGTCGAAGCCGAGGGCGCGCGACGTCGCGTAGAGATTGGCGCCGTCGATGAATAGGGCGATTTTTTCACGAGGGTCGAACATGGAAAATAGTCCTTTTCGAAATAATCGGCCGTCTAACGAAATGCGATAGCGACTATCGGTCAGGCTCATAATAAACCGGCTGACCTTCGCGCTATCCGAGATAACGCCAGTTTCACGGCAATCCAAGGGCGTGTTGGCGCACTGCAAGCAATTGTGATCGGGCGCCGAACCCATGGATGCAGCCTGATTTTGCCGATCGGGTGTTTAAATGAAGAGATTGGAGGCCCTGCGACCTCGCCATTGCCATGATGCTTGTATTTTAGCGGCGTTCGGGTTAAGGACCGCGCCTGATTTCCATCAAATCCATCGCATGAAAGGGGCAATCCATGGCCCGCGTAACCGTTGAAGATTGCATCGACAAGGTCGACAACCGCTTCGAGCTGGTGCTCCTTGCCGGCCACCGTGCCCGCCAGATCAGCCAGGGCGCGCCGATCACCGTGCCGCGTGACAACGACAAGAACCCGGTCGTGGCGCTGCGCGAAATCGCCGACGAGACGCTGTCGCCCGACGACCTCAAGGAAGACCTGATCCACTCGCTGCAGAAGCACGTCGAGGTCGACGAGCCCGAGGCGGAAGGCGAGGCGATTGCCGACCAGACCGGCGCCGCCGTCGCTGCCACCGACGCCGATGACGCCGAGGAGAACATCACCTTCGACCGGATGACCGAGGAAGATCTCCTGGCCGGCATCGAGGGCCTGGTGCCCCCGGAAAAGAGCGACGACTACTAAGCGAGCCTCCGTTCTGGAGGTCGCTGGAATAATCGTCCGGCACTTCCGTATCGGCAGTTTCGTGGCTATCTATGGCATGCGCCGTACAGCAGTGCGGCGCATGATTCATTTCACCGCTGCGAGATCCCGCCCATGATGCGTCAGTATGAGCTTGTCGAGCGCGTCCAGCGCTACAAGCCTGACGTCAACGAGGCATTGCTCAACAAGGCCTATGTCTATGCCATGCAGAAGCATGGCCACCAGAAGCGCGCTTCCGGCGATCCCTATTTCTCGCACCCGCTCGAAGTCGCCGCCATCCTCACCGAAATGCACATGGACGAGGCGACGATCGCGGTCGCCCTGCTGCACGACACCATCGAGGACACCACGGCGACCCGGGCCGAAATCGATGAGCTGTTCGGGCCCGAAATGGGCAAGCTGGTCGAGGGGCTGACCAAGCTCAAGAAGCTCGACCTCGTGTCGAAGAAGGCTGAGCAGGCGGAAAACCTGCGCAAGCTTCTGCTGGCGATTTCGGAGGATGTCCGCGTCCTTCTGGTCAAGCTTGCCGACCGTCTGCACAACATGCGCACCCTCGACCATATGCCGGAGGCCAAGCGCCTGCGCATCGCCGAGGAGACGATGGACATCTATGCGCCGCTGGCCGGGCGCATGGGCATGCAAGGCATGCGCGAGGAGCTGGAGGAGATCGCCTTCCGCTACATCAATCCCGAAGCCTATCGCGCCGTCACTGCCCGGCTCGCCGAGATCTTCGAGCGCAACAAGGATGTGCTGTCCGAAATCGAGAAGGCGCTGTCCGCGCTGTTCGAAAAGCACGCGATCAAGGCCAGCGTGAAAAGCCGTCAGAAGAAGCCCTGGTCGGTGTTCCGCAAGATGGAGGCCAAGGCCCTGTCCTTCGAGCAGCTGTCCGACATCTTCGGCTTCCGCGTCGTCGTCGATACGGTCGAGGATTGCTATCGCGCGCTCGGAGCCATCCACACCGCCTGGTCGATGGTGCCCGGCCGCTTCAAGGATTACATCTCGACGCCGAAGCAGAACGACTACCGATCGATCCACACCACCATCGTCGGGCCGTCGCGTCAGCGCGTCGAGCTGCAGATCCGAACCCGCGAGATGAACAAGATCGCTGAATACGGCGTCGCAGCGCATTCGATCTACAAGGACACTGGCGGCAAGACCAACGGCGCCGCCCATGCGATCTCGAAGGAGACCAACGCCTATGCCTGGCTGCGGCGCACCATCGAACAGCTTGCCGAGGGTGACAATCCGGAAGATTTTCTCGAAAACACCAAATTGGAACTGTTCCAGGACCAGGTGTTCTGCTTCACGCCGAAAGGCATGCTGATTGCACTGCCGCGAGGTGCTACGCCCATCGATTTCGCCTATGCGGTGCACACCGATGTCGGCGACACCTGCGTCGGCGCCAAGGTCAACGGCCGCATCATGCCGCTGATGACGGAACTGAAGAACGGCGACGAGGTCGAGATCATCCGCTCCAAGGCTCAGGTGCCGCCGGCGGCCTGGGAATCGGTCGTCGTCACCGGCAAGGCGCGCTCGGCCATCCGCCGCGCCACCAAGAATGCCATCCGCAAGCAGTATTCGGGTCTCGGCATTCGCATCCTCGAACGCGCCTTCGAGCGCGCCGGCAAGACCTTCACCAAGGAGAGCCTGAAGCAGGTGCTGCACCGGCTGGCGCGCAAGGATATCGAGGACGTGCTGGCCTCGGTCGGCCGTGGCGAGCTTGCCTCCACCGATGTCATGAAGGCGGTATTCCCCGACTACAAGGATGAGCGTGTAACCACCGCCGCGCCCAAGCAGCGCGAGGAGGGCTGGTCGAAAATCCGCAACGCCGCCGGCATGCTGTTCCAGATTCCGGGCCGCGCGGCGCGCAAGGACAAGGACCAGCCGCGCGATGGCGCCGTGCCGATCCGCGGTGTGCGTGGCGACCTGCCGGTACGTTTTGCGCCGGAGGGGGCGGTGCCTGGCGACCGCATCGTCGGCATCGTCCAGCCGGGCACCGGCATCACCATCTATCCGATCCAGTCGCCGGCGCTGCAGGCCTTCGACGACCAGCCCGAACGCTGGATCGATGTGCGCTGGGACATTGACGAGCGCACCAAGGAACGGTTTCCGGCGCGCGTCTCGGTCACCGCCATCAATGCGCCGGGTTCGCTCGCCGATATCGCCCAGGTCGTTGCGTCCAACGACGCCAACATCCACACGCTGTCGATGGTGCGCACCGCGCCCGACTTCACTGAAATGCTGATCGATCTCGAAGTCTGGGATCTGAAGCACCTCAACCGGCTGCTGTCGCAGCTCAAGGACAATTCGAGCGTCAGCGATGCAAGGCGCGTCAACGGCTGACACGACTGTGTGGGGACAGGCAGAAATGAACACCGAGGAAGTGCTGGGGATTTTCCGCGAGGCGGGTGCTGTTCTCGAAGGGCATTTCATTTTGACATCGGGCTTGAGAAGCCCGGTCTTCCTGCAGAAGGCGCGCGTGTTCATGCATGCCGACAAGACCGAGCGGTTGTGCAAGGCGCTGGCCGAAAAGATCCGCGCTGGCGTGCCGGGCAAGATCGACTACGTCGTCGGTCCGGCGATCGGCGGGCTGATCCCGGCCTACGAGACCTCGCGCCACCTCGGCGTGCCGGCGATCTGGGTCGAGCGGGAAGGGGGCGAGTTTCGCCTGCGCCGCTTCGAGATCGCCAGCGGCGCGCGGGTCGTCATCGTCGAGGATATCGTCACCACCGGCCTCTCGATCCGCGAGACCATCGAGTGCCTGCGCGAGCTCGGCGCCGACGTGGTTGCCGCCGCCTGCATCATCGACCGTTCGGCCGGCAAGACCCATGTCGGCGTGCCGCTGATCGCGCTCGCCGAATATGAGGTTCCCGCCTATCCGGCCGACCGGCTGCCGCCGGAACTTGCCGCCATACCGGCGGTCAAGCCCGGCAGCCGCAATATCTGACCCATGCGTGTCGCCCAAAAGTGTGCAGCGGTTTTGGGTTGACGACATGCATGAAAACAAATTGGCGATGATCGCAGGCATCGATCATTTCGTGCTGACGGTCGCTTCGCTGGACGTGACCTGCGCCTTTTATCAGCGCGTGCTGGATTTTGAACGCGTCGATGCACCCGGCCGGCCGACAGCGCTGGCTTTCGGCACCCAGAAGATCAATGTGCACGAGGTCGGCCGCACCTTCGAGCCGAAGGCGAAGGCGCCGACGCCCGGCTCAGGCGACTTCTGCCTGATCACCGACCGGCCGCTGGGCGAAGTCAGCACCCGTCTCGCGGCCAATGGCGTGGTGGTGGAACTCGGACCGGTCGAACGCGTCGGGGCTCGTGGTCCGATGATGTCGGTCTATTTCCGCGACCCGGACGGCAATCTGGTCGAGGTCAGCGAATATCTGCCGTAGCCGCCGCGCCTTTCGGCCATGCGACAATGCCGGTTCCTTAAATTCGCCGCGATTGTCCAATGTTCGATGCGAGGAATGCCATCCCGAAAGGGCGGCAGCAAGCGCACGCCGCGCAGGCGGCGTTGGTTGTTCTCCTGCCAGCGCGTCGCTATATCAACGTGGCGATTGCCATCGGGGGATCGTCAAGCGCAAGATAGTGCTGTTGCGCCCGGCTGAAAGTGCCGGCGCGGGAGCTGTGAAACGGGTATAGAGTGCTTTTTCGACGCCGCAAGCCTGATGGCCTTCTCGAGCGGGTGCGTACCTATTTGTGGCCGCGCCGATCGTTTTCGCGCTCGCTTCAGTATTTCTCCAAGCGCATCCTGCGGCTGAAGGCCACACCGCACGCCGTGGCGGCCGGCGTCGCCGCCGGCGTCTTCGCGTCGTTCTTTCCCGTGGGTTTTCATTTCGCCATTGCCGCCATCCTGTGCTGGGTGATTGCCGGCAATCTGGTTGCGGCCGCCCTTGCAGCGGTTTTCTTCGGTAACCCGCTGACCTTTCCGCTGCTGTGGGGCGCCTCCTGGGAAACCGGCAAGCTGATCCTGCATGACCGCCTGCCTGCGCATGGCCCGCCGGCGCATCTGGGCGAGATGTTGCACAAGCTTTCCTTCGCTCAATTGTGGAAGCCTGTGCTTGAGCCGATGCTGATCGGCGCGATCCCGCTCGGGCTGGTGTTCGGTCTCTTGTTCTATGGCGTCACGCGCTGGGGCATGAACGCTTTCCGTGAGCAACGGCGCAAGCGCCTCGCCGAGCGCGCAAGCCGGCATGGGCAATCGTCTCATCCGGGCGGAAGCATTGGTTCCGCCGCACGATGATCATCGGCATCGGCAGTGACCTGATCGACATCAGACGCATCGAAAAGTCGCTGGAGCGTCACGGCCAGCGCTTCATCCAGAGAATCTACACCGATCTCGAGCAGGCCCGCTCCGAGAACCGCCGGGCGCGAGCGGCATCCTACGCCAAGCGCTTCGCCGCCAAGGAAGCCTGCGCCAAGGCGCTGGGCACGGGTCTGGCGCAGGGCGTGTTCTGGCGCGACATGGGTGTCGTCAACCTGCCCAGCGGCGCGCCGACCATGGCGCTGACGGGAGGGGCACGGGCGCGGCTGGACAAAATCCTGCCTAAGGGCCATCGGGCGGCCATCCACCTCACCATCACCGATGATTTCCCGCTCGCTCAAGCCTTTGTGATCATCGAGGCGTTGCCCGTCGAAGAAGCGCCACATTGATTGCATCTGACGACCGGCACGACGTTGCCCAGCGCGCGCCGAGACTCTATACCATCCAACGCACAATCGAGGACGACATGAGCGTGGTTGATAAATCTGAGAAGAAATCCGGCGGCCTTGGCGAGACCGTCAGCGTCATCGTGCAGGCGCTTTTGCTCGCCCTGGTCATCCGCACGCTGTTGTTCCAGCCTTTTTCGATCCCGTCGGGATCGATGCGCCCGACGCTTCTGGAAGGCGACTATCTGTTCGTCACCAAATGGTCCTACGGCTATTCCCGTTACTCGCTGCCTTTCGGGCCCGACATCTTTTCGGGCCGCATCTGGGGCTCCGAGCCGAAGCGCGGCGACGTGGTGGTGTTCAAGTTCCCACCTGATCCGTCCGTCGACTACATCAAGCGCGTGGTCGGCCTGCCCGGCGACAAGATCCAGGTCAAGGACGGCCAGCTGTTCATCAACGACGTCGGCGTACCGCGCGTGAAAACCGGCCAGATCGACAATCCCGACATCACCGAAGAGCCTCGGCCGATCGACGTCTACCGGGAAACGCTGCCCAACGGCGTCAGCTATGACACGCTGGACATCTCGCCCAATTCGATCGGTGACAACACCCGTGAATGGAACGTGCCGCCCGGCCACTATTTCATGATGGGCGACAACCGTGACAATTCCTCGGACAGCCGCTTCACCGTCGGCTTCGTCCCGGCGGAAAATCTGGTTGGCCGCGCCAATCTTGTTTTCTTCTCGATCGCCGGCAAGGCGAGCCCGCTCGAAATCTGGAAATGGCCGTCGCTGATGCGCGCTTCGCGCCTGTTCCACTTCGTCAATTGATGGCTTTGAAGCGCCCGACAGGCGAAACACTGGCCGGTTTGGTGAAGGCCAAGACCGGCCATGTCTTCAAGGATCTCCGCTTGCTCGAGACCGCATTGACGCACTCCAGTGCGGTCAAGGCGGCCAGCAACAATCAGCGTCTTGAATTCCTTGGCGATCGCGTGCTTGGGCTTATCGTCGCCGATATGCTTTTCGAAAAATTTCCCGACGCGCCGGAAGGTGAAATCGCGCCACGTTTCAATGCGCTGGTCGACGCGAAAACATGCTCCGAGATCGGCATCGAAATGCAGCTGGAAGATCTGGTTCGGGCCGACGCTGCCTTAAAGACGCGGTCGCGTGGCTCGGGCGGCAACTATCTGGCGGATGCGGTCGAAGCCCTGATCGCGGCGGTTTATGTTGACGGTGGCATCGACGCCGCGCGGCGCTTCGTCCTGCGCTACTGGGAGCCGCGCTCGCGCACGGTTGTGGCAAAGCCGCTCAATCCGAAATCCGATTTGCAGGAATGGATTGCCAAGACCAGCGATGCGCGCCCCGAATATGTGATCGAAAAGCGCGAAGGGCCCGACCACCAGCCGGTCTTCACGGTGTCCTTGCAAGTCAGCGGCTTTGCGCCTTCCACCGGCACCGGCGGCTCCCGCAGGGCAGCGGAAGAAGCGGCGGCTTCGGCATTTCTGTTGCGTGAAGGCGTCTGGGCCAGCCCATCGACCCAAAAATCGGAGCCGTTTTTTGGAAAGCACGATGCGTAGAGTCAAAGTTTTAGAGCGTCCTTTGTGCGTGCGCTCTGGAGCAATTCCGGGAAAAGTGTATAGCGCTTTCCCTTAGGGAATTGCGTCAAAACAAGGAGATAGAGCGGTTCGGCGTTTCCGTGAAACGATGAACCGCTCTGATGAAGGGAGCGCGGCATGACCGCCACCGAAGACACTTCTCCGGCAACGGAGGTCGCCGCCACGCACTCCGGCTTTGTCGCGCTGATCGGCGCGCCCAATGCGGGCAAGTCGACGCTGGTCAACCAGCTGGTCGGCGCCAAGGTGTCGATCGTCACCCACAAGGTGCAGACGACCCGAGCCATCGTGCGCGGCATCGCCACGCATGACAATGCGCAGATCGTCTTTGTCGACACGCCCGGCATCTTCAAACCCAAGCGGCGGCTCGACACGGCAATGGTGACCACCGCCTGGGGCGGGGCCAAGGATGCCGATATCGTGCTGCTTTTGATCGACGCCGAGCGCGGCATCCGCGGCGACGCCGATGCCATTCTCGAACGGCTGAAGGATGTCCGCCAGCCGATGGTGCTGATCCTCAACAAGGTTGACCGGGTCAAGCACGAGGCGCTGCTGGCCTTGTCGGCGGCAGCGAATGAGAGAGTGCCGTTCAAGCGCACCTTCATGGTCTCGGCGCTGACCGGTTCCGGCTGCAAGGACGTGCTCGATTATCTGGCTGAAGCCTTGCCGGCCGGCCCCTGGTATTATCCGGAAGACCAGATCTCTGACCTGCCGATGCGCCAGCTGGCGGCCGAGATCACCCGCGAAAAGCTTTATCTGCGGCTGCATCAGGAACTGCCCTATTCCTCGCATATCGAGACCGAGAAATGGGAGGAAAAGCCGGATGGCTCGGTGCGCATCGACCAGACCATCTATGTCGAGCGCGACAGCCAGAAGAAGATCGTGCTCGGCCACAAGGGCGAAACCATCCGCGCCATCGGGCAGGCGGCGCGCATGGAGATCGCTGGCATCCTCGAACAGAAGGTGCACCTGTTCCTGTTCGTCAAGGTGCGCGAGAACTGGGGGGACGACCCCGAGCGCTATCGCGAAATGGGGCTCGAATTCCCGCGCTAATCCCGGGGATCGATGAAGTGCTTGCCGACCATGCGCGGATGACGTGATGTCGCCCTGTTGGCGGGCTTTGGCCGCTCACCGAGCGCTGGCAATACGCATCCGCGCCGCCGACAAAAGGCGCGGCGCCCGTCTTAGGACACCGCGCTCATTGCGCGCCTAGGAGGCGCCAGCCACGGCAAGCTGCGTCCTTGGCCGGCGAACGAAGCTTTCGGTACCGTAGTAGGCGACGATGGCGACGGCGATGATCGCCCAGATGGCCACGCCGATCCACTGCTGCTGCACATAGTCGCCGCCGGTGAACACCTTGCCGAGGAAGCGCACGCTGTTCTGGTGCGTTACGTGCATGATGAAGGCGAGCAGCACGCTGCCGGTGTTCTGATAGAGCCAGGTGAACACGATTCCCGCCAGCACGACATTGATCGTGCTGTAGAGGCTGAGGTCGCCGACCAGGCCGAGCGGTAAGTGCCAGACAGCCCAGATCACGCCGAGGATCAGGCTGCCGGTCAGTGCTGAATGGCTGGCGAGCAGACGTGGCGTTGCGAAGCCGCGCCAGCCAGGCTCTTCCCCGAGTGGGCCGCTGAAGACTGCGTATAGCGCTATGATCGGCAGCATCTCGGAGAGGGCCGGAATATTGCTCCAGGCCGGTGCTGCCGCGCCGAACAGCGGATTGATCACGATCGAGATCAACTGTGCTCCGAAGGGCAGGCCGAATGCCACCAGGTACCAGAACGGGTGAACCCGCCATTTCACCATCGAGGCGAGGATGGCCTTGACCGAACCCCAGCCGCCGGACAGGGCCGCGACGGAGAAGCCGGCGACCATCGGACCGAAGGTGAACCAGGGAATCCTGTCGCCACTCGACAGCCAGAAGGGAATGAACGCCAGCCAGGTCAGGCCAAGCGCAAGCGAAAAGAAGGCGGTCAGCTGGTGCCTTCGCACCAGGCTCGGAACGGAAGTCATGTCTGGTCCTCTCGGCGGGCAGGTTGGTCACGAGAGGTCGCCGGGCTGCCCGATCGGTCGACATGCATCTGGAGACGAGCCAGCCGAATTGTTCGGCAGGTCCGTACCGACCGCGCTGGCCGACCCGTTCTTATTGGCGAAGGCGCGGCCAAAAATCCCGAGCGGTTTCTGAAAGATTTCCGATATTTCCGCCGGACAGACATCGCTCGGCTGTCTTGTCGCTACAGGACGAGTCGCCTCGATTGGCGCGCGACCAACTCACATGGAATCGTCTTGATCGGTTGGCTGCCGTCATAATCAGCGGCGCGACAGCGCTCCGGCAGGTTCGATCGCCTCGGCAAAAGCAAAACTGGCCGGGCAGGCGTCGCCCTGCATTTCGGCTCAGCGCCAGAGCGCAAGTGGCGGACGGATGCCATCGAATGGTCGGGGGTTGAAGAAATATCCAGCCAGTTTTCACCGAAAATAGGCGCATATTTCGCGAGCAGGCGGCAATTGTAGAAATTTGATGCCTCAAAGAGATAATTAGCCGCGAAATTATCTGAAAGTATATTGAATATATGACGTTGTGCCAATTGTGCTAACTGGAAATACGGTAAGTGTTATTTGTGCAACACAGCATTAATCTGTTGATGGAAACGGGATTATTTCCGGAATCGTCATTGAAGGCAGAAGCTCGATGGGTATGTTCGCCGCGGAAAAGGGCGAGCGGTGCGCGCCTTTTTCGTTGTGGGGGTGAGGCGGGAAAACATTGCCGCCAGCCACAAATCCGAAGCCATTTAAAACTATGACTGGAGAGTCAGAAAATGAACATCAAGAGCCTCCTTCTCGGCTCAGCCGCGGCACTGATCGCGGTCAGTGGCGCGCGCGCGGCTGACGCTGTCGTCGTCGCCGAACCGGAACCGGCCGAATACGTCAAGATCTGCGACGTCTACGGCGCCGGCTACTTCTACATCCCGGGCACCGAAACCTGCCTGCGCATCGGCGGCTATGTCCGTTATGACATCGGCGTCGGCGATGCCGGCACGTTCGATGGCGTCAACCACGTTCCGGACCACCAGAGCGCCGGCGACACGCACTCGACCTACTACAAGAACACCCGCTTCACCCTGAAGACCTGGACCGGTCAGGAGACCGAGCTCGGTACCCTCAAGACCTACACCGAGACCCGCTTCAACTACGGCAACAGCAGCGGCGACTATCTCAACCAGGCCGCCTCCAATGCGGACGACTGGCAAGGCCGCAACAAGTCTACCTCGCTGCGTTTCGCTTGGATTCAGCTCGGCGGCCTGCGCGTCGGCAAGGACGATACGGCTTTCGATACGTTCATCGGCTATGCCGGCAACGTCATCCAGGATACGCTGGTTCCGTATGGCGGGCAGGAGAGCAACGTCGTTCAGTACTACTTCGATGCAGGCAACGGCCTCACGGGATTGGTCTCTCTCGAAGAAGGCGCCGGCAAAGGCACCATCGACAGCTATGTTCCGCATGTCGTCGGCGGCTTGAAGTACAAGGGCGACTGGGGTGCGATCACTGGCGTCGTCGCCTATGACAGCAATTACGAGGAAGTGGCCGGCAAGGTTCGTTTGGACGTGAATGTCACCAAGGAACTGTCGCTGTTCATCATCGGCGGTTACGGCACGGACGACAACCTCAACGATCCGACCAACGCTATCAACGCTAAAGGTCGCGGCTTCTACAAGCAGTGGGGCGGCAACTGGGCAGTCTGGGGCGGTGGCACCTACAAGTTCAACGACAAGACCGCGTTCAACGCCCAGATCTCCTATGACGACTGGAAGAACCTTGGCGTCGCCGCCAACCTTGCCTACACCGTTGTGCCCGGCTTTACGGTCACGGCCGAAGTCGATTACCTGAATGCTGGAAAGTTCGACGACGCCGACTTCAGCAACTGGACCAAGGCCAACAAGAAGAGCAGCGTCGGCGGCATTCTCCGCTTCCAGCGCTCGTTCTAACGGATCGATTGATCTCACCAGCCACCCGCAGCGTTATCGCTGCGGGCGGTTTTTTGTGCACTGTGCTGTACCGATCTGTCAGTTGAGCCAAACTCCATACCTTGATTTCGCCATCCAACCGGTGAAAAGCTCTAGAAATGGAATGGCGAGACGAGGGAATCATTCTCGGCACCCGCAAGCATGGCGAAACCAGCGCCATTCTCGAGGTGATGACACGCGCGCATGGCCGTCATCTCGGCCTCGTGCGTGGCGGTCGTTCGCGCAAGCAGCAGCCCGTCCTCCAGCCCGGAAATCGCGTCGACCTGTTGTGGCGGGCGCGGCTCGACGAGCATCTCGGCACGTTCCAGGCCGAGGCGATCGAGATGAACGCCGCCCGGCTCATGGACAGCGCGGTGGCCGTCTATGGGCTGCAGACCATGGCCGCGCATCTGCGTCTGTTGCCCGAGCGCGACTCTCATGAAGGTCTCTACGAAACGCTTGCCGTGATGATCGTCCATCTCGACGATGCCGACGCTGCCGGCGAACTGGTGGCGCGCTTCGAGCTTCTGGTGCTGGACGAACTCGGCTTTGGCCTCGATCTCAGTCAATGCGCCGCCACCGGCACGCGGCAGGACCTGGCCTATGTCTCACCCAAATCCGGACGCGCAGTATCGCGCGAAGCAGGCTTGCCATGGCGCGACAAGATGCTGGCGCTGCCGGCCTTCCTGCAGCGCGGCTCAGGCCAGCGCGGCGATCCGGCGGCGGTCGACGACGCCTTCCGGCTGACCGGCTTCTTCTTCACCCGCCACGTCTATGAGCCCCGCGGCATCGAGCCGCCCGACGCTCGCGCCGGCTTCCTTGCCGCACTGCGCAAACACCACGCGCGCAGCAAGACCATAGCCGGAGAGAACGCAGCATGAGCGAGGTCGAATTGTATCCGGGCTGGGTCTCACCGCTCGGCCTCGGCACGATTCCGCATGCCGACATCCTCGAATACACCGGCCTGGACCTGCTGCAGCGTATCATCGACGGCAAGTATCCGGCGCCGCCGATCTCCTTCCAGCTCAACTTCGCGCTGACCGAAGTGTCGGAAGGACGTGCGGTGTTCCGAGGCGTGCCCAACGAGCGCCACCTCAACCCGCTGGGCAGCGTGCATGGCGGCTGGGCGGCGACGCTGCTCGATTCGGCATTGGGTTGCGCCGTGCAGACGCTGCTCGAAAAGGGTGAGGCCTATACGACCGCGGAGTTCAAGGTGAATTTGACGCGGCCCATCACACCGAAGACCGGCGAGGTGATCTGCGAGGGTAAGGTCGTCCACAAGGGGCGTACGCTCGCGGTGTCGGAAGCGACGCTGAAGGATGCCGGCGGCAAGCTGCTGGCTTTTGGCACCGAAACATGCTCGATCTTTCCCGCGGCCAATCTGGCGGCGCGTTGACTTTCAGGCCGTTTGGCCGCCGCATTTGAATGTCAGTGAGACTGAACGTCAGTGAAAACTGGCCTGGTTTGGGGGAACCGCCATGTTTGAAAGCCTGATCGGCCTTGTCGCCATCATCGCCTTGTTCGTCATCATTTCGCGCCAGCAGAACCGCATCGGCCTGATCGAGCGCGAGCTTGGCGCGCTGCGCAGCTTTGTCCTTTCGGGCGCTGTGCCGCCTGCGGCCAAGCCGTCCGAGCAGGCGGCGGCCGACAGCGCGCCGCCCGCCGATGTGGCTCCGGCCGTTGCGGCCGCGGCCGATATCGTCTTGCCGGCGGTGAGCGAGGCGGTCGCTGCGCAGGCTCCGGTGACGGAGGCAGAAATCCCGACCGGCGAGGCCGTGCCCGGGCCATGGGCGCCAAGTGATGCGGCGCCGAAGGCAACAGAACGTGCCGAGCCCGCTGCGGCAGCGAAAGCCGCCAGCCAGTCAGATGTCGAAACGGCACTCGGCACCCGCTGGGCGGTCTGGGTCGGCGGCCTCGCGCTGGCGCTGGGTGGCCTGTTCCTGATCCGCTACACCATCGAGGCCGGCATTTTCGGCCCCGGCGTGCGGCTGACCATGGCCGCTGTTCTCGGCCTGGTGCTGGTCGCTGGCGGCGAGTTCATCCGCCGCACCGGCTTCAAGGTGCCGGTGCAAGGCGTTGCCGGCGCCTATATTCCAGCGATCCTGACAGCGGCCGGTGCCTTCATCCTGTTCGGCACCGTCTATGCCGCCCATGGCATTTACGGCTTCATCGGCCCGGCGCTCGCCTTCACGCTGCTCGGCGCCATCGGCGTGGCGACCATTACGGCAGCCCTGGTCCATGGCCAGGCGCTAGCCGGCATTGGCCTCGTCGGCGCCATGGTGACGCCGATGCTGGTTGCCTCGCAGGCGCCCAATCCCTGGGCTTTGTTCGGCTATCTCGCAATCGTGCTTGCCGCCACCGGCGTCATCGCCCGCATGCGCGACTGGACGTTGCTGATGGCGGCCGCCTTTTTCGGCACCGGTGTCTGGACCATCCTCTACATGACCGATGCGCCGGGCGCGAACCTCTCCACCATCCTGTTCATCGACGCCGTCACGCTGGCCGTGCTTGCGTTTGTCTGGCTCGGCCGTCGTGGCGGCGAGGCCGGACCGGCCAGGGCTTTCGACTGGCCGTCCATCGTGCCTGGCCTGTTCGTCGCATTCTCGGCGCTCGGCCTGTCGGTCGACCCGGTCTTCGCCGCCGCCGGCGATGCCTTGCCGGGCGCCGTGCTGATCGCCGCCATGGTGGCCGTCGCGCTCTATCGCCCACTGGCGCTGCCGCTCCTCTATGCCGCAGGATTGGTGACGGTGATGATCTATCTCGGCATCATCCCGCCGACCTCGATCGCCTCCGACTTTTCGGCCGGTGCTCTGGGCGTCGATGGCTTGCCCGTGGCCATGTCAAACGCGCTGACATTGCGCATCGGCATCGCGCTTGGCCTGGTCTTCATAGGCGCCGGCTTCTGGGCCGCCCGCAGGTTCGCCGCCGCGACACAGATCCGCGCGGCCTCGTGGGCGGCGTGGGGCGTCATCGTGCCGCTGGTCGTCCTGCTGGCGCTCTGGTTCACCTTCGGCAATCTCGACCGCGACTTTGTCTACGCCGCCGTCGCGGCACTGCTGGTCGTGGTTTTCGCTGCCGGCGGCGAGTGGATCGCACGCAGCGAAGAGCCGCCTCTCAAGGGCGGCGTGGCGGTGTCGTTTGCCCTGGGCGGTGCGGCCGTCGCCGGCCTCCTGATGCTGCATATGGCGTTCAATTCCGACTGGACCACCATCCTGCTCGGCGCGGCGACGATCGTGCCGGCGCTGGCGACACGCTGGCGCTCCTATCCTGTGCTCGGCTGGATTTCAGTTGGCGCGGTGATCGCCGTGCTTGGCCGCGTCGCCTTCGATCCGACCATCGTCGGTGCCGAGTTCCTGTCGACGACGCCTGTGTTCAACTGGCTGCTGCCGGGCTACGGCGTGCCGGCGCTCGCCTTCGGTTTCGCCGCCTGGCAGCTTGCCCGCACCACCAACGGCCGCCCACGCCTCGCCATGGAAGCGGCGGCGGCACTGTTTGCGCTGCTCACGCTCGCCATGCTGGTGCGCCATGCCATGCATGGCGGCGTCATCGACACGGGTGCGATGACGCTCGCTGAACAGGCGATCTACACGCTGATCGCCATCGGCGCCGGCGCCATCCTGGTCGCCATCGACATGCGCTCGCCAAGCTCGGTGTTGCGCTATGGCTCGATGGCGGCGGGCGTGGTTTCGGTGGCTTTCATCGTCATTCGGCATTTCGTGGTGCTGAACCCGCTGTTCACCGACGAATCGACAGGCCAGATCCCGGTCTTCAACCTGTTGTTCCTTGCCTATCTCCTGCCGGCCATCGCTGCCGGCGGGCTGGCCCTATATGCAAGGGACAAGCGACCGAAATGGTATGCGCAGATGCTGGCGCTGGTGGCGGCCGTGCTTGCCTTCGCCTACGCCACTCTGTCGGTGAGGCGTCTGTTCAAGGGCGAGTTCATTGGCCTGTGGAGCGGTCTCGGCCAGCTGGAAACCTACACCTACTCGGCACTCTGGCTGGTCATCGGTGTGGTCCTGCTCACAGCCGGCGTCTGGCTGAAATCGCAGGTGCTTCGCATTGCCTCGGCCGTGCTGATCTCGGTCGCCGTGCTGAAGGTCTTTGTCTTCGACATGTCGGAGCTGGAAGGCGTGTTGCGGGCGTTGTCCTTCATCGGCCTTGGCGCCGTGCTGATCGGCATCGGCCTGTTCTACCAGCGGCTTTTGACGCGGGCGGCAAAAGGGACATGAAGATGCTCCTTGAACCAATATACAAGATGGAATATCTGCATATCACTTAGGAGATATTCAGATGCCGCTCTATATCCGTGACGACGAAGTAGATGCGCTGGCCGCCAAATTGCAGCGCGAGACGAACGCTCCGAGCAAGACGGAGGCGGTTAGGACCGCACTTGTGCATGAACTTGAGCGCAATCGCGCCAAGGTGCCGCTGCTCGACCGGCTGGCGAGGCTGCAGGCGGAGGCGACCAAGATAGGGCTGCCAAATCCCGACTTCGACATGAAGAAGTTCACCGACGAGATGTGGGAAGACTGATGTTTGTCGATGCGTCGGTGATCGTCGCCATTCTCAACCGGGAACCGGGTTGGGAGGAATTGATCAAGCGGCTTTCCGGTTTTTCCGGCCGGTCCTACGTTTCTCCATTGGTGCGTTTTGAAGCGACACAGGCGCTGGCGCGCGCAGCCTCCGGCTCCCGCAAACCGACGGCTGAG
Source organism: Mesorhizobium sp. P2_A12 (assembly GCF_056405075.1). Taxonomy (NCBI): domain Bacteria; kingdom Pseudomonadati; phylum Pseudomonadota; class Alphaproteobacteria; order Hyphomicrobiales; family Phyllobacteriaceae; genus Mesorhizobium; species Mesorhizobium sp. P2_A12. The sequence goes on along the minus strand of NZ_JBFUCU010000008.1, from coordinate 175,232 downwards.
GCCCTCCTCAAGGCTCGCGATCTGGTCGATCAATTCACCTTGGAAATTGGCGGAGAAAATGTGGTGATCGGCGAAGAGATCGGTCTCCACGCCATCAATGCCAGCGCTCGCTATGGCAAGGCCATTGGGCATCAAGCCGATCTGAATTTCGGTGACTGTTTCGCTTATGCTTGTGCGAAGACCCTCAATGTTCCGCTGCTCTACAAGGGCAGCGATTTCTTGCTGACGGATTTAGGATAATTCGGCTTCTCCCCTGATTGGTGGGAATAAAACGGCCGGTCATCTCGTTATCTCATTGCTTGGGTGACCGGGGCGGCGGACCGCTTCGCGCTGGCCGCTTGCGCCGCGCCGAGAAGGCGCGTTCAATATCGGATCAACAAGGGCGACCCAGAACCAGCGGTCATGCACGAAAAGAAGGCAGCAATCCTTGGCGAAATACCGCGACTGCGCCGCTACGCACGCTCGCTTTTGCGCGACCGCGATGCTGCCGACGATCTCGTTCAGGATTGCCTAGAGCGGGCGCTTGTCCGGCTCGACAACTGGCAGACGGGAGAAAGCCCCAGGAGGTGGCTGTTTACGATCATGCATCATTTGTTCATCGACCAGATGCGCAAGGTGAACCGTCGCGGCGAGGCGACGATGCTTCCGCTGGAAGCCGGCGAGGCGGTGGCCCAGCCGGCCGAGCAAATGGAGAGCATCGCTTCGCGCGAGATCATCGACGCATTGCAGGCGATCAGCCCCGACCGCCGTGCGGCTCTTGTGATGGTCGCCATCGAAGGGTTTTCCTATGCCGAAGCCGCCAACATTCTGGGGGTCCCTGCAGGCACGCTGATGTCGCGCATTGCGCGCGGGCGTGAGGAATTGCGCGGGCTGCTGGACGACACGGCGCGCCGTCGCGCAATAAGGATCGTCGAGAAATGATCCGCCGCGACTTCTCCGAACGTGACATCCACATGGCGATCGATGGCGAACTGCCGGCAGACGAGCGCGCCGCCTATGATGCCTGGCTCGACGCCAATCCCGAGATGAAGGCCAGGAGCGCCCGTTTCACCGCCGATCGGACGGCATTGCGCGCCGCCTTCGCCAGCGTGCTGGACGAAACCGTCCCCGTGCGGTTGCGCAAGGTCGTGTTCGGCGAGACGCCGGTCAAGGCTGCGGCGTCACGCTCGCGCTGGTGGCTTGCCGCCGCGGCGGCCATGCTTGTGGTCGCCGGCGGGCTTGGCGGCTACCTTGCCGGCATCGACGGCGTCGGACAGGAGAATCCGGCCGAAGATCGGCTGGCCGAACAGGCTATCGCGGCCCATGTCGTCTTCGCCGCCGAAAAGCGGCATGCGGTCGAGGTGCCGGCCAGCGACAAGGATCATCTGCAGACCTGGCTTTCCAACCGGGTCGGGCTGAAGCTGGTCGCGCCCGACCTGACGGCAAACGGCTTCCAACTGGTCGGTGGCCGGTTGCTGCCGGCCGGAGAAAGCAAGGCCGCGATGCTGCTCTACGAGGACGACAAGGGCGAGCGCATATCTCTGTTTGTCACCGCGCAATCGGCGCAGAATGCGAAGGGAACCTATGCGTCGGCGCAAGACGGTCCCCAGGCCGTCTACTGGCTGGACAAGGGCTATGGCTGTGCCGTCGTCGGTTCGCTGCCACGCGAGCAATTGGCAGTCGTGGCAAAGAGCGCCTATGGCCAGCTTATGGCTGGCCTGGCCAGTTGAAAAGGCGCCGCTTTGATGGCGACGCCAATCCATGAATAGTGATCCTGTTCAAAGCGTTTTGCATCGCCAGGCTGCTGCCGAATCTGTCACAATTCGGCCCTATTCGAGGTGCGATAGCGCTTTACGGCCATCGGTATTTCTTCTGATGTCTTGAGCGTTTTCGAGTAGGACATTTCCCACCACCAATCGAGGTTTTCTCAAGCCGCATGCCTGCCGAAATCCGCACGGCCCGCGCGTCTGACGTCGATGATCTCGCCGCCATCGAGAAAGCTGTTTTCCAAAGCGACCGTATTTCCCGCCGCTCCTTCCGCCTGTTCATCGAGCGCGAAACCGCCGAGACGCTGGTCGCTGAAGTCGATGGCCGCGTGGCCGGCTATGCAATCGTGCTGTTTCGCAAGGGTAGCGGCGTGGCGCGTCTCTACTCGATCGCGACCGGTCCCTTCTTCGGTGGGCTGGGTGTTGGCCGCATGCTGCTCGGATCCGCGGAAGACGCCGCCTTCGAGCACGGCCGCATGATGCTGCGTCTCGAGGTGCGCGAGGACAACAGCCGGGCCATCCGCATCTATGAGCACGCCGGCTATCGCAAGATCGGCCGCGAATCCGGCTACTACGAGGACGGCGAGACAGCGCTTCGCTATGAAAAGACCTTGCGCGGCGACATTCCGATCGCCACCAAGGTGCCGTTCTACCAGCAGACCTGTGAATTCACCTGCGGCCCATGCTGCCTGATGATGGCGATGGCCAATTTCGATCGCGGCTTCGTGCCGGATCCGGTCATGGAAATCCGACTGTGGCGCGAGGCGACGACGGTCTTCATGATGTCGGGACCCGGTGGCTGCGAACCGTTCGGCCTGGCTGTCTCGGGCTACGAAAGCGGGCTTGCGGCAGAGATCTATGTTTCGTTCTACGGCGCGCTGTTCCTGCAGTCGGTGCGCAGCGAGGACAAGCGCCGGGTGATGGAACTGGCCCAGGTCGACTTTCGCCGCCGCGCGGAACTTTACGGCATCCCGGTGAATTACCGTCCATTCACCATCGACGACATTCGCGCCGCGATCGCGGAGGGAAAACTGGTGCTGGTGCTGATCAGCGGGTTCCTTATGTTCGGCAAGAAGGTCCCGCACTGGGTGCTGGCCATCGGCGATGACGGCGACCATATCCTGATCCACGATCCCTGGGTCGAGGACGAAAGACAGGAGACCATCCTTGATGCCGCCAACATTCCCGTGCCCTACGGCATCTTCATGAACATGGCCCAGTTCGGCCGCGACGGACTGCGTGCCGCCATCACTCTGGGAAAGCGCGACAGACAATGACTTGGGTCATCCTTACCGGCCGGCAGAGCGATCTCGACCAGGTGGCGACACCGCACAAGATCATCACCAACCGTGACTATCTTGCGCATCCGTCGCTGTTTCGCGGCCAGCGGCCGAAGGTCATCAACCTGTCGAACAATTACGGCTACCAGAGCCGAGGCTATTACGCCTCGCTGCTGGCGGGCTCACGCGGTCACAAGGTCATTCCGACCGTCGAGACGATGATCGACCTGTCGGAGCGCAAGCTGTACGAACATGCATTGCCGGAACTGGAACTGGCACTCAACAAGTGCCGCAAGGATCTCGGTGGCGCCTTTCCAACCAAGGTCTGCATTTTCTTCGGCATCGGCCCCTCGAAAATCTGGGACCGTTTCGCCAAGCTGTTGTTCGACTGGTTCCGCGCACCGGCGCTCGAAGTCCACATCAAGGACAGCGCCGAATGGGCTTCGATCCGCAAGATCGGCTTCCATCCGCTGGCGCGGATGACCGAGGACGAAGAAAAAAGCTTCATCCAGTGCCTGGAGACCTACACCAGCCGCGAGTGGCGCGACACCAAGGGCCGCACGCCGGCGCGCTACACCTTCGCCACGCTGGTCGATCCGCATGAGGAATTGCCGCCGTCGGAGATCTCGTCGCTGCGCTACTGGGCCAAGATCGCCGAAAAGATGGGCGTCGAAATCGAGCCGATCACCAAGCGGGACCTCGCCAAGCTGGCCAACTACGACGCGCTGTTCATCCGCGAAACCACCTCGATCTCCAACCACACCTATCGTTTCGCCCGCCGTGCCCAGCAGGAAGGTATGCCGGTGATCGACGATCCACTGTCGATGATCCGCTGCACCAACAAGGTCTATCTCAACGAGCTGATGGCCTACAACAAGGTGCCGGTGCCGCCGACCGTAATGATCGCCGGCAGCTCGGATCTCGAACTGGCGGCGCAGACGCTCGGCTTTCCGCTGGTGTTGAAGATCCCCGATTCGTCGTTCTCGCGCGGCGTCAAGAAATGCGCTGACTTCGAGGAGTTGAAGACGCTCGCCACGGAATGGCTTGAGGATTCCGATCTTCTGATCGCGCAGAAATTCATTCCGACCGAATATGACTGGCGCGTCGGCGTGCTCGGCGGCCAGCCACTGTTTGCCGTCCACTATCTAATGGCCAAGAAGCACTGGCAGATCGTGAACCACAAGGCCAACGGCAAGCCCGACCAGGGCGGCATCAAGACCTTCACGCTGAAGGAAACCCCGGCGCATGTCGTCGAGACGGCGGTGAAGGCGGCGCGCTGCATCGGTGATGGGCTCTATGGCGTCGACCTCAAGGAAACCAAGGATGGCGTCTTCGTCATCGAGGTCAACGACAATCCGAACCTCGACCATGGCTGGGAGGATTCCGGCGAAAAGGACGAGGTCTGGGTGCGGCTGACGCAGTGGTTCCTGGAGCGGCTGGACCGGCCAGGCCGGTAATCACCGAGGGGAAAAGATGCTGTTCATCGTGATCGAGGATTTTACCGGCTGCGATCGCAAGGAGATCTATCGCCGCTTCCGCGATCGCGGCCGCCTGAAGCCGGACGAGCTGCTCGTGCACCACAGCTGGATCGCGGCGGACATGAGCCGCTGCTTCCTGCTGGTGGAGGCCGATGACGTCACGCTGCTGCAGCGCTGGGTCATCGAATGGGCCGATCTGGTGGAGTTCGAGATCGTTCCCGTGGCGACGAGCAAGGACATGGTCGCAGCATTGAGCGGGCACCTCTGAGCGGGAGCCGTCAACTCTTCTCGGTCAGGGCCGGCGATTTGACCGTGCGCACGCATTCCTCGATCAGCCACTGGCGAAACGCCGCCACCACATCGCGTCTTGCGCTGCGTTCCGGGATTGTCAGGCAATAAGGCTGGCGCAGCTCCAGCGCCTGGGTCAGCGGCCTGACCAGCCGGCCGTCTTCCAGTGCTTCGGCACAATAGACCCCTTGCGCCAGCGCCACGCCAAGGCCGGAAATAGCAAGATCAAGTGCGGCCCGCGACGAATTGGCCGAAAGGCCGCGTTGCGCTGCCCGGCCAGGCTCGACGCCCATCGCCTCGAACCAGTTGCGCCAGGACGGGAACGACGCGCCCGTCGGTCCCCAGTCGGTGTGGATCAGCGGCAGGCCGGTGAGGGCGGTGGCGTCCAGAGATCTGTTCGTCGCGACGAGATCAGGCGCGCAAACCGGGTAGACGGCATCCCTGGCGATGTCTTCCGTTGCCTGGTCGCGATAGTGCGAACGGCCATAGGAAAGGCGGATGTCGATCAGGTCGCGGTCGAACGATACCGGATCATCTTCGCCTCTGAGCGATATGTCGACAGCGCCGTGGGCCGCGACAAAGCCCGCCAGGCGCGACGACAGCCAGCCCATCGCCATGGATGGCGGGACCGACACGACGAGCCGGGAGCGGAACTCGGCGCCGCCCAGTTCGCGTGACACGCTGCCGATCTCACCGAATGCCGTTGTCAGCCGAGGCAGTATTTCCCTGCCGGCGTCGGTGAGGACGACGCGGCGGTTGACCCGGTTGAACAGCTTGCGGCCCATCTGGTCTTCGATGGTCCGGATCAGCTGGCTGACCGCGGCGGCCGAGATGGACAGCTCTTCGGCTGCCGCGGCGAAGCTGCCGGAACGCGCCGCCGCTTCGAAAGCCTGGAGCCCGCGCAAGGATGGAAAAGCGATCATGATGCCCGATAGATAAGGTAACCTTATCTAAATCGCACAATTCCTCGTTTTTAGAAAGTTTTCTTGTTCAATACGATGAGCATCGACATCGACATTTTCGAACTCCGGATGACGCCAGTGGACCATCGCGACGTAATTGCATCTCTGACGCAGGAAGAGCGCAATCGGCTGACCGCCAAGTCGGATGTCTCAGGTCTCGTTCAGCTTGGCGCTCATTGGGGTGCGATCGTGGTCATCGGATCGCTGATCGCCGCCAAGGTGCCGTTCTGGCCGCTGCTGATGCTGCCGCAAGGCATCCTGATCGTTTTCCTGTTCACGCTGCTGCACGAGACGGTTCATCGCACGGCCTTCGAAACGCAGTGGCTGAACGATGCCGTGGCGCGGGTCTGCAGCCTGGTGATCGCACTGCCGGCGGACTGGTTCCGCTACTTCCATTTCGCCCACCACCGATACACCCAGGACCCGGACAATGATCCGGAACTGGCTTTCCCCAAACCGGAGACATGGCGGCAATACCTCGTCCATGTCTCCGGCATCCCGACGTGGTGGGGCCACCTCAAGACGCTTTATGGCAATGTGATGGACCGGGATCGGGGGAGCTATGTTCCGCCAAAGGGGCACGCCAAGGTGCGCATTGAGGCGCGCGCCACGATGACCTTCTATGCCGTGGTCATTCTGCTGGCCGTCTATTTCCGGCTCACGGTGCTTGTCTATGTCTGGATCGTGCCGGCCTTGCTCGGACAACCGTTCTTGCGCCTCTATCTCCTGGCCGAGCACGGTCGCTGTCCGTTCGTCGCCAACATGCTGGAGAACACCAGGACCACGCTGACCAACTGGCTGGTCCGCAAGCTGGCGTGGAACATGCCGTTCCATGCCGAGCATCACGCCTATCCCGGCGTGCCGTTTCATCAGCTGCCGGAGTTTCATGCGCTGGTCCAGCGCCATCTGAAGGTGGTCGAACCGGGCTATGTCAGCTTCCACGAAAAATACATCGAGACATTGCGCTGACGGTGGTCTGTTCAGCCGGTCTGGCTGTGCAACGAGGCTGATTCCAGCAGGCGCTGAATATCCGCTGCCTTTGACGGAACTCCGATCAGATAGCCTTGCGCCTCGACGCAACCGTTGCGGCGCAGCATGTCGAGCTGCATCTCGGTCTCGACACCCTCGGCGGTGACCGTGATGCCGAGTTCGGCGCCCAGCCCGATGATGGTGCGAACGATCGCGGCTGTGTCGCGATTGCCGATGTCGCGGATGAACGAACGGTCGATCTTGATCTTGTCGACGGGAAAACGCCTGAGATAGCCGAGCGAGGAATAGCCGGTGCCGAAATCGTCGAGCGCAATGCGGATGCCCAGCCCGCGCAATTGGCGCAGCGTCTTCAGCACGGTCTCGCTCTCGTCCATCAGGACGGTTTCGGTGATTTCCAGTTCCAGCCGGCTGGCTTGCACGCTGGAGAAGGCCAGCGCCGAGATGACGCTGCGGGCAAAGCCACCGCTTTTGAGCTGCACCGCAGAGACATTGACCGCGATGCGCAGGGAAGGCCAACTTGCCGCCGCCACGCAGGCTTTCCTCAATGCCCACTCGCCAAGCGGCACGATCAGCCCGGTTTCCTCGGCGACGGGAATGAAGTTGTCCGGCGCCACCGTGCCGCGTGACGGCGAATGCCAGCGCATCAAGGCTTCCGCGCCGACGATCCCGCCGGATTCTATGTTCATGATGGGCTGGAAATCGAGATCGAATTCGTGGCGCGGGAGCGCTGTCTCAAGGTCGACCTCAAGCGCCCGGCGCGCCTGCACCGTGGCGTCCATTGCTGGCTCGAAGAAGCGGTACAGGTTGCGTCCTTCGCTCTTCGCCCTGTACAGCGCCGTGTCGGCGTTCTTCAGCAGCGTGTCGGCATCCCTGCCGTCGTTGGGGAAAACGGCGATGCCAAGGCTGATGCCGACATGCATCTCCCGGCTCTTGTCGCGAAACGGTTTTGCGATCGCCTCGACGATACCTTTCGCCAGTTTTTCCGCATCGGCAAGGTCTTTGAAGTTGGACTGGATGATGACGAACTCGTCACCGCCGAAACGGGCGACGATGTCTGTTTCATCGCGCAGGCAACGCCGCAGCCTCTCGGCCACGCCTTTTAGCAGCCAGTCGCCGGCCGGATGCCCCAAGGTGTCGTTGATGGCCTTGAAGCGGTCGAGATCGAGAGAGAAGATCGCCAGCGGTGAAGTCGCATCCTCCAGTGCTTGGTCGAGCCGTTCGCGAAGCATCGAGCGGTTGGGCAGTCCGGTCAGCGTGTCGTGATGCGCAAGATGGGTCATGCGCTCTTCGACCAGCCTGCTTTCGGTGACGTCGTCGAACGTGGCGACCCAGCCGCCACCACTCATCGGCCGACGCGCGATCATCAGCGTTCGTCCGTCGGCAAGCTGACGAGGGGTCGATCGCGTCTGGCCGATCTGCAGGCGGGCTTCAGTTTTGAGGACCTCGCCATCGATATCGATGGGCGGATAGACACCCAGGCGTACAAGCCGCTCAAGGAGTTCGCGCAGACCCATGCCCAGCGGAAGGTCTGCCTCGCCGACACCATAGAGCTCCAGAATGCGTTGGTTGCGCACGATCAGCCTGCCGTCGGCGTCATACATCAGCAGGCCTTGCGACATGTTGGCAAGTGCTGCGTCGAAGCGGCGATGCTGTTCCTTGAGATCCCGCTCTGCGCGTCGCTGTTCGGTGATGTCCTCGTAGATCGAGACCCAGCCGCCCGAAGCCAGCGGGCGATGCGAAATGTTGATGATACGACCGTCCGATAGCGTCTCCTCGTAGGTCGAGGCTTTCGCCTGGTCGATATAGGGCTTGCGGATGGCGTAGAGTTCTTCGGCGCTTTGCGAGGCGATACCGATGTCGACGCTGTGGCGCAGGATGTCGAGGAACCGGATGCCGGGCCGCATCACCCCGGCGTCGAGGCAGAAGATGTTGATGTAGTTGACGTTGCAAATAATCATGCGCTCGTCGGCGTCGAACATGCACAGCCCATGCGACATGTTCTCGACCGCAGCCGAAAAGCGTTCGTTCTGTTCGCGCAGTTCGTCTTCAATGGAGCGCGGCCGATCCATGCCTTCGGCCCCCGGTTCCGGGACGGCCGAACCATCCTTGGCATCAGCGACGGGCATAAGGAGCGCCTGCGGATCGTGATCGAACGGGCTAGTGTGGTCGCCCCCGGTTAATTTAGCGTTTTTCAGCCGATCGCGGGTACTGGAACTTGGTGGCGCGACTTCTCGATTGCCGAAAAGCGCTTCAGGAACGCATTTTGCGCTGAGGTCACCGATCGTGGCGTGAAATCGAAGCGATCGGCATTGAAACCGCGCGGCCGGCCGAAGAACTCGGTCGCCTCGGCGGTCGAAAAACCGGCAAGCAACGTTGCTTCGAAATAGGCGGCGATCTGGTCGGCGCGTTTGATCTCCTTGCGCAGTGCCGCGGCTGGTTCCGGCGGCAGCGAGAAGCGCAGATGGATGGCGCGCTGCAATCGCAATTCACAGTCCTTGTAGCTGCCGCCCATCACCGATTTGAACGGCGAAATCATGTCGCCGATGACATATTCGGGGGCGTCGTGCAGCAGCGCCGCCAGCCGGGCGTCGGGCGAAGCCGCAGGCACCAGGTCGCAAAACAGCGCCTCGACCAGCAGCGAGTGCTGGGCGACCGAAAAGGCGTGCTCGCCTCTGGTCTGGCCGTTCCAGCGGGCAACGCGAGCGAGCCCATGCGCAATGTCCGAAATCTCGATGTCGAGCGGCGAGGGGTCGAGCAGGTCGAGCCGGCGGCCGGACAGCATGCGCTGCCAGGCGCGTGGCGGCGCGCCGACGCGATCGGCCGCCATCAGGCCTCCTCCGCGCTGACGGCTTCCTGCGGAAAGCTGAACTTCGCCCAGGCGGGGATGGCCACGACAACCGGCACGTCGCCCGCCATGATCGGCTGGCCGGCGTCGAGCGCCGCCTTGACCCTGTCGATGCGGGCAATGGCGAGCCCGATCGTGCCGGCGTTCGAGCCAAGCGTGCCGACGGGCCGCCCCTCGACTGTCAGTTCGGTGCCCGCGGCGGGCAGGGGAAGTCCAGCCTGGACGATCAGCACGCGCCGCCTGGCCGTGCCGCGATGCTGCATGCGCGAGACAACCTCCTGGCCGACATAGCAGCCCTTCTTGAAACCGACACCGCCGGTTTCGTCCAGCAGCACGTCGTGCGGGAAGGCGTCTCCAAGTTGGTAGTCGCTGCCGGATTCGGCAATCCCGCTGGCGATGCGGGAGGCCTGCCATGCGGCAAGGTCGCTCCGCTCATCCGCTTGGCCATAGGAACGCGTGACGGCGCCGTTCGCAAAGCGCGTGTCGGCCGCCGTTGAATCAGATTGTGAGGTGGTTGACTCAACTCCCCATGCGACGGTGACAAGCGCCTGATCCGCTTTGGCAATCTCGACCTTGGCGCGCAGCTTGTAGAGCGTCAGCCGGCGTATGAAATCATCTGAAATGTCGGCACGGCATTCGAGCCTGAATGCATTCTCGCCGGCACGCGAGATCAGGAAATCGAACAGGATCTTGCCTTGCGGCGAAAGCAGCGCGCCCGGTTTTGCTTGGCCCGGTGTCAATATGTCGAGATCGGTGGTTAGGATGTTCTGCAAGAAATGCTCGGCATCGGGGCCCGAGACGGAGATGAGCGCGCGGTCTTTGAGTTGGGCAAAGGGCATTGGCGAAAGCAGCCTGATCTTGCAAAACGGTCGGCCTTTACGTAAGCCGCTGGCACTCCCCCCGCAAGAGAGCATGGCCATGACCTACGACCTCATCCTGACAGGCGGCACTGTGGTCAACCATGACGGCGAAGGAGCTCGCGACATCGGCGTGAAGGACGGGCGCATCGCTGCCATCGGCGATCTCGGCCACGCCTCGGCCGGCGAGGCGATCGACTGCCGCGGCTTGAACATCCTGCCGGGTGTCGTCGACAGCCAGGTGCATTTCCGGGAACCCGGGCTTGAGCACAAGGAAGATCTGGAGACGGGTTCGCGGGCGGCGGTCCTTGGCGGCGTCACCGCCGTGTTCGAGATGCCCAACACCAATCCGCTGACCACCAGCGAGGCAGCGCTTGCCGACAAGGTCCGCCGCGGCAGTGGTCGCATGCACTGCGATTTTGCCTTCTGGGTTGGCGGCACCCGCGAGAATGCGAAAGACGTCGGCGAGCTCGAGCGACTGCCGGGTGCGGCCGGGATCAAGGTTTTCATGGGTTCGTCCACCGGAGACCTGCTGGTCGAGGACGACGAAGGCGTCGCCTCGATCCTGAGGAATACGCGCCGCCGTGCCGCCTTTCACTCCGAGGACGAGTTCCGGCTGCGCGAGCGTCTGGGTGAACGCATCGTGGGCGACCCGTCATCGCACCCGATCTGGCGCGATGAGGTCGCCGCCTTGCGCTGCACCGAGCGGCTGGTGCGCATCGCGCGCACTGTTCGCGCGCGCATCCATGTCCTGCACATCTCGACGGCCGAGGAGATTCTGTTCCTCCAGCAGCACAAGGATGTCGCGACCTGCGAGGCGACGCCACATCACCTGACCCTCTCGGCTGACGATTACGCGCGGCTCGGCACGTTGATCCAGATGAATCCGCCGGTGCGCGACATCAGACACCGCGACGGCGTCTGGCATGGCATTGCGCAAGGCATCGTCGACGTGCTCGGCTCCGACCACGCACCGCACACACTGGCCGAGAAAGCCAAACCCTATCCGGCCTCGCCGTCGGGGATGACCGGTGTGCAGACGCTTGTGCCGATCATGCTCGACCATGTCAACGCCGGCCGGCTGACGCTGCAGCGCTTTGTCGACCTGTCCAGCCACGGTCCGCAGCGCATTTTCGGCATGGCGAGAAAGGGCCGGATCGCCGCCGGCTACGACGCCGATTTCACCGTCGTCGACATGAAGCGGCAGGAAATCATCACCAATGCGCAGGCCGGCTCAAAAGCCGGCTGGACGCCCTATGATGGCAAGCAAGTGACCGGCTGGCCGGTCGGCACCGTCATTCGCGGCCGCCGCGTCATGTGGGAAGGCGAGATCGTGGCGCCGGGCCAGGGCAAGGCGGTGGAGTTTTCCGAGGCATTGCCTCGCTAGGCCCCAACCTCCCGCAAGGCGGGCCAAAAAGGCTCAATCGCCGGCGACGAAGAATGTCCATTGCCCGGTGGGCGTGATGCCGACGCGGTAGAAGATGTAGGCGCCGAACTGCTTCATGTCGTCGAAATCGCCGGCGGTGACGATCTTGAAAAGTTCGACCCGTTGCTTGGCGTCGAGCTTGTCCAGTGGCAGCGCGAAGAAATACGGCCACACATAGAGTTCTTCGGGCTTGCCGGCATCGAGGTGGACGTAGCCGGCATTGAGCACCTCTTCCAGGATGGCCAGGATCTCCTGGCCGTCCGGATCGCCTGAGAGACCCTTGAGGAAGGCGATGGCGTCGCCGTCTATATCGGTCAGCGACAATTGTGTCGTGCTGTCGCCCGTGCCGATCAAAGGCCGCAGCTTTTCGATGTCGCCGCCTTTGCAGGCTTCGACTATCAGGTCGTGCATCCGCCGTACCGGTTCCGGCAGCCTGCCGAGATCGTAGACGACCTCGGGCACAGGCGTTTCCGGATCGACGCGCGGCCTGGTCACGCCGCCGCCGCTCGGCGGGCTGTCCGGCTCGGCTTCGTCAGGGCCAGCCGGTTTGCTGGTTGGAGGCGGCGTTCCTACTGGGTCGGGCATTGGCACGGTGCTTCCCGGCGGCGACATGTCGTCGTCCGCAGGCGGCGTGACTGGTGCGGGGAGCTCTTCGCGCTTGATCTCGCTCAGCGCATAAGCGGGGCTGCTGACGAGAACCAGGGGAATCGCGGCACAGCCAGCGGCGAAGCAGATGTAGAGGACCAAGCCAACCGGCTTGCCTGACATCGAAAAACTCACTGCCCGTTTCTCCCTGCTTCCGGGCATGACGCCCGAGCGGCAATCTGCCGTCAAAGAACCGGATGTCGGTTCAGTGCCGCAGCCGTTCAGGTTCGAAGGCGCCAGCAATCACCTTTTCACGCATACGGTCGAGCAGAGCAAGCGCCGAGGTCTCGCCATTGGCACGCAACATCTCGCCGAACGCCGTCTCCAGCGCTGCCTCGGCAATGATCTCGGGCTCTATGCCGGCGGAGAGACCTTCCGCCCAGGCTTCGCTGTGGCTTTCCACGGCGGTCAGGCGCTTCTCTTCCCTGACCAGCGCGTCGATGTCGTTGACACCATGTTCCATATGCGATGTCCACCCTTTCAAGCGGCGATCCGTCGATGCGGATCAGGCTTGATCTGTTCATTTCACACGCAGGGTCAATTAAGTATTTGTAAATACGACATTTTTTTGATCGTTTTTTACAAAGCCCGATTGCCTTGCGCGAAGCTGCGTTCAACTCGGGACAAACTTAGCCGATTAGGGCGGCCTGCGGGGCGAAAACCTTCAGTTTGAGTTAATTCCGCATTCGCGGAGTAAGGTTTCGTTAAGACTGTTGCAGAAGTGCCACATGAGGATTGCACCAAGATGTCACTTGGCACAAGCCGGATATTTCGGCCGTCACCGGTGATGGTCCGGATATCTGTGGATGGGCAGGTCGGAATGCCTAGTTGCCATAACGCGAGGCGATGTCGCGCGACAGCGTCTCGCCTTCCTTCATATAACGGCTGATGGCTTCGGTGGCTGAGGGGGTGCACTGCGTGTAGGTGCCGCCGAAGGAGCGGTAGCCGCGATTGAAGCTGGCGATGAAGCGGGCGCGCCGCTCGGCGTCCGGATTTTCCGAATCGAGCAGCTTCTGCATCTCGACACGCCACTGGTCGCCTTTCTCACCGCACAAATTGCGCAGGAAATGCAGCGATCCCAGAACCTCCGCCAGCCGCATCAGCCCGGGCTCGAACGGCGATTCGGCACCGAGCGCCGGCCGCGCCGAGACGGCCGAGCTGACGGCCAGGCATACGACGAGGAGCAGGGATGGACGGTTCATAGGCCCTCTTGGCCAAGCGGCATAAGCCTTTGTGGCGAAACAATTTGTCGCCCGCAAGGCGATTTTCAGGGCAGCCCGGCGTTTGCGCCAAGGCCCAGCAAGTCTTCGGCGACCGCGAACACCGATCCTGCGAGCGGCAGCACCGCCATCTCGCTAAGCGTGTAAAAGGCAGCTGTCTCGGCGTCGTCGCTGGCCACCGCCTCGCCGCCGGCATAGGCGGCTCCGAACACTGTCAGAAGGTAATCGACCGGGTGGCCGTCATCCCTGCCGTTGATGTGGATTTCCCGAAGCGGGCGGTAGTCGGTGGCGTGCAGGCCGGTTTCTTCCAGCAATTCGCGCTTTGCCGCGGCCTCGAGCGTCTCGCCCGTCTCGACCTTGCCGCCCGGAAAGGCATAGAGCCCTTGCGATGGCTGCCGCGCCCGCTTGACCAGGAGCACGGTGTCGCCGCGCACGACGGCCACCGAGACGGCCGGAAGTGTCTTGCGCGCTTCGTTCATGGATTCCCGATCAGGCTCATCTGAAGGCAGGTCTGTTGTGGACCGCCCAGCATGGGGAAGCTTTGGCGATTGCGCAACGCCGGTTCCATCGCCACTTTCAAGCTGAACCAGCCGAAGGGTACCAGTCGACCATGTGCGGACGTTTTGCCTTGACCGCGACACCGGATCGGACCGCCGCCTTTCTGGGCGTGGCGGGGCTTGAGGATTTCCCGGCGCGCTACAACATCGCGCCGACGCAGCCGATCCTGGTGGCAATCGCCGGTACTCCGCGGGCGCCCGGCTCCAATCTGCCGGACCGCCAGTCGATGCTGGTGCGCTGGGGGCTGATCCCGACCTGGGTGAAGGACACCAGGGAGTTTCCGCTGCTGTTCAACGCACGCTCGGAAGGGGCCGCCGAAAAGGCCTCGTTCAAGGCCGCCATGCGCCATCGCCGTGCGTTGGTGCCGGCTTCCGGCTTCTATGAGTGGCGGCAAACCGGGTGCAAGAAGGGCCAACCTTATTGGATACGGCCCAGGCATGGCGGGGTGGTCGCCTTTGCCGGACTGATCGAGACCTATGCCGAGCCGGGCGGTTCGGAAATGGACACCGGCGCCATCCTGACCGTCAATGCCAATGCCGACATCGCCCATATCCATGACCGCATGCCGGTGGTGATCGATCCGAGCGACTTTGCCCGCTGGCTGGATTGCCGCACGCTCGAGCCACGCGATGTCGCCGACTTGTTGCGGCCGGCGCAGACTGATTTCTTCGAGGCAATTCCCGTGTCCGACCTCGTTAACAAGGTCGTCAACACCGGACCGGAGATTCAGGAGAGGGGCGAGATCGGGCCGGAGCCCGGGAAGGTCAGGCGCCAGAAGCCTGGTGCGGACGACAGTCAGATGACGCTGTTTTAGAGGCGCATGTCAGCTTTAGAGACGCATGTCAGCGCTATGTTGCCGGCGCCTTCGGGGCCGGTCGCGCACCAGTTCAAGCAGCGCGAGGCGATACGATCTTCTGCGTCGGCTTTTTCTTCTTCGCGGTATGGAGAAGGGCGGCGACGATCGCGGCCGGGCCGATGGCGCGGTAGTGGTTGGCCAACGCCGGTTGCTTGGCGCGGTTGGATTCCTGCTTGGTTCGGGGCATGTCTCTCTTCCCAGGTAACATTTTCGTGTCTGCCGTTTGATGGCCGATTCTGACCAAATCGTGA
Organism: Mesorhizobium sp. P2_A12; assembly: GCF_056405075.1. Taxonomy (NCBI): domain Bacteria; kingdom Pseudomonadati; phylum Pseudomonadota; class Alphaproteobacteria; order Hyphomicrobiales; family Phyllobacteriaceae; genus Mesorhizobium; species Mesorhizobium sp. P2_A12. The sequence continues at coordinate 159,831 of NZ_JBFUCU010000008.1, read as the reverse complement.
CGCCTGCTGAACTAGTCGACGAATGTTTCATCACTGTGCCGACATGTTTAATAAAATGTTTCGGCGCGCCTTTACCTGTGATCCAACGACGTTTTTGCCGAAACTAGCGACTTGACGGCAACACCTGCCAAGGCGATAAAGCCGCCCATGAAAACGTCTTTCGCCATTTGTGGCATTTGCATTATTGGCTAGCCTCGCGCTGGTCCGGACGTTTTCGCCTCATCTTCCCCAGATTGGACAAACGCCCCGGCCAGCAGGCTGGAGTCTGTTTTGCGCCCTCGACGGGCGCCCGGCTCCGGTCAAAACATAACGAACCGGGAAGGCACGAATGTCTGACGCATCGCATGGCCTGCGCCTCTACAACACGCTGACGCGGACGAAAGAGGATTTCGTCCCGATCGATCCGCTCAATGTGCGCATGTATGTCTGCGGTCCGACGGTGTACGACTTTGCGCATATCGGCAATGCCAGGCCGGTGATCGTCTTCGACGTGCTGTTCCGCATGCTGCGCCATCTTTATGGCGAGACGCACGTCACCTATGTGCGCAACATCACCGACGTCGACGACAAGATCAACGCGCGCGCCTTGCGGGACTTCGGCGGCGAGATCGGTTCAGGCACGCTCTCGCTCAACGAAGCGATCCGGCGCGTCACCGAAAAGACCGCCGACCAGTTCCACAAGGATGTGGCCGTTCTCGGCTGCCTGGAGCCGACGGTCGAGCCGCGCGCCACCGAATTCGTCGAGCCCCGCACTGACGGCAAGGCCGACATGATCACCTTGATTCAAAGCCTGATTGGACGCGGCCATGCCTATGTCGCGGCGGGTGAAGTACTGTTCGACACCGCGTCGATGCCGGACTACGGACAATTGTCGAAGCGCAATCTCGACGAGCAGCAGGCCGGTGCTCGGGTCGCCGTCGACGCGCACAAGAAAAGCCCGCAAGATTTCGTGCTGTGGAAGCTGTCGTCACCGGAGGAGCCGGGCTGGAACAGCCCGTGGGGCAGGGGCCGGCCGGGCTGGCACATCGAGTGCTCGGCGATGTCGGCCGCCTATCTCGGCGAGGTCTTCGACATCCATGGCGGCGGCCTCGACCTGATCTTCCCGCACCATGAGAACGAGATCGCCCAGTCGCGTTGCGCCCATGGCACCGACGTCATGGCCAACATCTGGATGCACAACGGCTTCCTGCAGGTCGAGGGCCAGAAGATGTCGAAGAGCCTCGGCAATTTCTATTCGATCAACGAGTTGCTGGAGACAGAGACCTTTGGCGGCCGCAAATGGCCGGGCGAGGTGCTGCGGCTGGCAATGCTGATGACGCATTATCGCGAACCGATCGACTTTTCCGTGCGCAAGCTGGAGGAGGCCGAAAACATGCTGCGCAAATGGAAGCGGGCGGCGGATCTTGCGCCGGCCGCGGGGCAGTTGCCGATGGAGGTCATCGATGCGTTGTCGGACGATCTCGCCACGTACGCCGCTTTCCAGGTCTTGACGCAGTTGGCCGGCGAGGCCGTGGACGGCAACGAAGTGGCGGCTTCGCTGAAGGCGTCGCTGCTGTTCCTCGGCTTCGATGTCGCCTCGGCCGACATTGATGAAGGTGGTGTTGCCAAGGCGATCGCCAATCGCCTCGCGCTCATCGCGTCGAAGAACTGGGCCGAGGCCGACCGCATCCGCGACGAACTGCTGGCACATGGCGTACAATTGAAGGACGGCAAGGACCCCGTCACCGGAGAGCGCGTGACAACGTGGGAGGTGAAACGGTGAGGGTGGCGCGAAACACCCCCCTCTGTCCTGCCGGACATCTCCCCCTCAAGGGGGGAGATTGGATGTCACATCGGCTTTCGCCAATCGTCTCCGTTGATCATTGGGCGTTTCCGGCGAAGCTGCCGATCTCCCCCCTTGCGGGGGAGATGCCCGGCAGGGCAGAGGGGGGCGAACCGCGATGACGCATTATCGAGTGCCCGTCGGCAACCGCAACAACGCGCGCAAGATGCGCAAGGCTATGACCGATGCCGAGCTGAAACTCTGGAATGAGATTCGCGCACATCGGCTCATGGGGCTGGCGTTTCGACGCCAGATGCCGATCGCCGGCTACATCGTCGATTTTTCCTGCTCTAGCAAGAAGCTGATCGTCGAGTTGGATGGTTCTCAGCATGCTCAGGCTGAAGCTTCGGCATCCGACGCCATGAGAACTGCCAAGCTCGAAGCCCTAGGCTGGACCATCCTGCGCTTCTGGAACGACGACGTCATTCGCGATATCGACAATGTCTGCCAGCACATCGTGATCGAAGCCGGCCTTGCCGGTGCTGAAATGCTGGCGAGCGAACCAGCAAGGGAGTCCGTTCCATGATCGACCATCTCGGTATCACCGTTGCCGATTTCGATGCTTCGAAGGCTTTCTACGACAGGGCGATGGCGCCGCTGGGTGCCTCGCTGCTGTATATGGTGCCGCTGGAATACACCGGCGGCGCCAAGGTCGGCGGCTATGGCCGCGACCGGCCGGTGTTCTGGCTGAGTTCCGGCAAGGACAAGCCGAAAGACCACCAGCACGTCGCCTTCACCGCGCGCAGCCGCGCCGAGGTCGATGCCTTCCATGCGGCGGCACTTGCCGCCGGCGGCAAGGACAATGGCGGGCCGGGCCTGCGCCCGCACTATCACCCGAACTACTATGGCGCCTTCGTCTTCGATCCCGACGGCAACAATGTCGAAGCCGTCTGCCATGTGCCGGAGTGAACCGCGATGAGCCTCGACAACCGGCCGATCTATACCGGCGGCTGCCAGTGCGGCGCGGTGCGCTTTCGCGTGGAGGGCGCGCTTGGCGACGCTTCGATCTGCCATTGCCGCATGTGCCAGAAGGCGTTCGGCTCGTTCTATGCGCCGCTGGTTTCGGTGCGCGGCGCAACGCTCGACTGGACGCGCGGTGAGCCCAAATATTTCCGCTCGTCCAGCCATGTCGATCGTGGCTTTTGCGCCGATTGCGGCACGCCGCTGACCTTCACCGCGCCGGACGGCGTTGGCCTCGCCATCGGTGCGTTCGACAATCCGGCGGAGATCGTGCCGCTGATCCAGTGGGGCACCGAGGCAAAGCTGCCCTATGTCGACACGATCCCGCAATTGCCGGGCGAGGAGACAATGGCGGACATGTCGTCAGCCCCCTATCTGGCCGACCTCGTCTCCTATCAGCACCCGGACCACGACACCGAACAATGGCCGCCGAAGGAAAGATCATGACCGAGACATCAAGAACCGGCGGCTGCCAGTGCGGCGCGGTGCGCTTCCGCATCAAGGGGGCGCTCGGCCGGCCGTCGATTTGCCATTGCCGCATGTGCCAGAAGCAGTTCGGCTCGTTCTTCGGTGCGCTGGTGACGGTGCCCAAGGATGGCGTCGAATGGACCCATGAGGAGCCAAGCTATTTCCAGTCGTCGGTCTACATCGATCGTGGCTTCTGCGCCCGCTGCGGCACGCCGCTGACCTATCGGCAGCCCGGTGGACTGGAGATCGCCATCGGCGCCTTCGACGACCGCTCCGATCTCGCCCCGCAAATCCAGGTCAACTACGCCGCGCGGCTGCCCTGGGTGGAGACGATCTTCGACCAGCCCGTCCACCAGGACCCCGATTTCTACGCCCGGCAGGAGCAGATCATCTCCTTCCAGCATCCCGACCACGAAACGGCGGACTGGCCGACCAAAGGTTTGCAGCTATGAGCAGTCGATTGCGCACCCTTTATCCCGAGATCGAGGCGTTCGAGTCCGGCATGCTCGATGTCGGCGACGGCCATCAGGTCTATTGGGAACGCTCCGGCACCAGGGGCGCCAAGCCGGCGGTGTTCCTGCATGGCGGGCCAGGCGGCACCATCTCGCCAAGACACCGCCGGCTGTTCGACCCAAAACTTTACGACGTCATCCTGTTCGACCAGCGCGGCTGTGGAAAATCGACGCCCAACGCCTCCCTGGAAGCCAACACGACCTGGCATCTGGTCGCCGATATCGAACGCCTGCGTGAGATGGCCGGCTTCGACAAATGGCTGGTGTTCGGCGGTTCCTGGGGCTCGACCCTGGCGCTTGCCTATGCCGAGACCCATCCTGATCGCGTCAGCGAACTGGTGGTGCGCGGCATCTACACGCTGACGCGTGCGGAGCTCGAATGGTATTACCAGTTCGGCGTCTCCGAAATGTTCCCGGACAAATGGGAGCGGTTCCTGGCGCCGATCCCGGAGGCCGAGCGCGGCGACATGATGGCGGCTTACCGCAAGCGGCTGGTGGGCAGCGACCGCAAGGCGCAGATCGAGGCAGCCCGCGCCTGGAGCCTGTGGGAAGGCGAGACGATCACGCTTTTACCCGACCCCGAAACCAGCGGGCCTTTCGGACAGGACGACTATGCCGTCGCCTTTGCCCGTATCGAAAACCACTATTTCGTCCATGCCGGCTGGCTGGAAGAGGGGCAGTTGCTGCGCGATGCCTGGAAACTGAGGGATATTCCCGGCACCATCGTCCATGGCCGCTACGACATGCCGTGCCCGGCGCGCTATGCCTGGGCGCTGCACAAGGCCTGGCCGAAGGCGGATTTTCACCTGATCGAGGGCGCCGGTCATGCCTATTCGGAGCCGGGCATCCTGGGTCAGCTGATCCGGGCGACGGACAGGTTTGCGGGCAAATGACTATGACCCGCGAGCGCCTCTATCTCTTCGACACCACCTTGCGCGACGGCCAGCAGACGCCGGGCATCGACTTTTCCGTCGAGGACAAGATCGCCATCGCAAAATTGCTCGACGCTTTCGGCCTCGACTATGTCGAGGGCGGCTATCCCGGCGCCAACCCGACCGACACCGCCTTCTTCCAGGAGAAGCGTACGGCGAGCGCCAAATTCGTCGCCTTCGGCATGACCAAGCGGGCAGGGGTGTCGGCGTCCAACGATCCCGGCCTCGCAGCCCTTGTGCAATCGAAGTCGGACGCCATCTGCTTCGTCGCCAAGAGCTGGGACTACCACGTCCGCGTCGCGCTCGGCTGCACCAACGAGGAGAACCTCGACGCCATCAAGGCATCCGTCGAGGCGGCGATCGCCGCCGGCAAGGAGGCGATGGTCGATTGCGAGCATTTCTTCGATGGCTTCAAGGCCAATCCCGACTACGCCCTGGCTTGTGCCAGGACGGCCTTTGATGCCGGCGCGCGCTGGGTGGTGCTGTGCGACACCAATGGCGGTACGCAGCCGTCGGAAGTCCGCGCCATTGTCGAGCAGGTCATCGGCTCAGGCATCCCCGGCGGCAATCTCGGCATCCATGCCCATGACGACACCGGCCAGGCGGTCGCTAATTCGCTGGCCGCGGTTGAGGCCGGCGTGCGCCAGATCCAGGGAACGCTCAACGGCATCGGCGAGCGCTGCGGCAACGCCAACCTGATCTCGATCGTGCCGACCTTGGCGCTGAAGCCGGCCTTCTCCACCCGCTTCGAGACGGGTATTTCGGCGGAAGCGCTCGCCGGCGTCTCCAGGCTGTCACGCGCTTTCGACGAGCTCTTGAACCGTGCACCGGAAGCGCAGGCGCCCTATGTCGGCGCCTCGGCCTTCGCCACCAAGGCCGGCATCCATGCTTCCGCACTGGCCAAGGAGCCCGCGACCTATGAGCACGTGCCGCCGGAGGCGGTCGGCAACCGCCGCCGCGTCATGGTCTCGGACCAGGGCGGCAAGGCCAATTTTCTCGCCGAACTGAAGCGGCGCGGCATCGATGTGCCGAAGGACGACCACCGGCTCGATGCGCTGATTGCGGTGGTCAAGGAACGCGAGGCCGAAGGCTATGCCTATGAAGGGGCTGACGCCAGCTTCGAACTTCTGGCGCGCAAGATGCTGCACGGCCTGCCGGAGTTCTTCAACGTCACCTCGTTCCGCTGCATGGTCGAGCGCCGCTTCGACGCCAACGGCCAGTTGAAGACGGTGTCCGAAGCGATCGTCAAAGTGCTGGTCGACGGCGAGGAGAAGATGTCGGTGGCCGAGGGGCATGGCCCGGTCAACGCGCTCGACATTGCCCTGCGCAAGGATCTCGGCAAATTCCAGAACGAGATCGCCGACATGGAGCTTGCCGACTTCAAGGTGCGTATCCTCAATGGCGGCACGGAGGCGATCACCCGCGTGCTGATCGAATCGCATGACGGCACCGGCGCGCGCTGGTGGACGGTCGGCGTTTCCGAAAACATCATCGACGCCTCGTTCCAGGCGCTGATGGATTCCATCGTCTACAAGCTGATGAAGAACCGCGAGATGGCCGGGCTGGTGGCGGCGGAGTAGGGTTGAACCATCAGCGAAAGTCCGTTGATCCATCAGAACTTTGTGATGGTCTTGGCAAGGTGGCTGGGCCATAGCGTTGGCCCATGGCCACTGAAGCAACTGCCCTGGACACCGATTCAAAGGCCCGCCGCGGCTTTCTTTTGGCGCTGGGCGCCTATCTGCTGTGGGGATTGCTGCCCTTCTATATGAAGGCGGTCGCCCACCTGCCGCTCGCCGAAGTCATCGCCCACCGTATCGTCTGGTCTGTGCCGATCGCCGCTGCCGTACTGGTCTGGGCCGGCCGTACGGCGGATTTCAAGGCAGCGCTTCGCTCACCCCGCACCATCGCCATGGCCGCGCTGACGGCGGCATTGATTTCGGTCAACTGGGGCATCTATGTCTGGGCGATCGCCGTCGACCGCACCGTCGAGACCGCGCTCGGCTATTACATCAACCCGCTGGTCAACGTCGTCGTCGGTGCGCTGCTGCTGGGCGAGCGTCTCGACCGGTTGCAGATCGCGGCGGTGGTGCTGGCGGCAGTCGCCGTCACGGTGCTGACCATCGAGGGCGGCAAGCTGCCCTGGGTGTCGCTGGCGCTGGCGTTTTCCTTCGCCGCCTACGGCTTCTTCCGCAAGACGCTGCCGATCGGCCCGAGCCAGGGTTTCCTGCTCGAAGTGCTCTTGCTGTCGGTGCCGGCCCTCGGTTACATCGCCTACCTGATCGCGACCGGGCAGGACCACATCGTGTCCGGCAGCGGTGCTGATACGGCATTGCTGATCGGCTGCGGTCCGGTCACATCGGTGCCGCTGCTGCTGTTCGCCTTCGGTGCCAAGCTGCTGCGCCTCTCGACCATCGGCATCATGCAATACATCGCGCCGACCATGGTGTTCCTGATCGCGGTCCTGATCTTCAACGAGCCTTTCGGCACCACCCAGGCCGTCGCCTTTGCTCTCATCTGGGCGGCATTGGCGATCTATTCCTGGTCGATGCTGACGAACGCGCGCAAGGCTTCTATCCGGTAAGGAGTTTCGATGTACCTGCTGCACATCGCCAACAAGAACTATTCCTCATGGTCGCTGCGGCCATGGGTGCTCATGCGCGAGCTGGATATTCCGTTCGAGGAGCGGCTGACGCCATTTCCCACCGGATCGAGCTGGGATCTCTACCGGCCGTTCTCACCCAGCGGCCGGGTGCCCTGCTTGATAGACAACAGCCTGGTCGACGATGGCTGGGCGGTCTGGGATTCGCTTGCCATCGTCGAGTATCTGGCCGAGCGTCACCATGGCGTCTGGCCCGTCGAGGCCAAGGCGCGCGCCTGGGCGCGCTCGGCCGCCGCCGAAATGCATTCGAGTTTCACCGCACTGCGCGGCGCGTGCCCGATGAGTTGCGGCGTGCGCGTCAAACCTTTCCCGATGTCCGATGCGCTGAAGCAGGATCTGTTTCGCCTCGGCGACCTATGGAACGATGGCCTTGCCCGTTTTGGCGGGCCGTTTCTCGCCGGCGCGCATTTTACCGCCGTCGATGCCTTCTTTGCCCCGGTGGCGTTCCGGGCGCAGTCCTTTGGGCTCACCTTCGAGGGGGCGGCTGCGGCCTATCCGGCACAACTGCTCGATCTGCCGGCGATGCGGGAATGGTATGCGGCCGGCCTTGCCGAGACCTGGCGCGACCCGGACCACGAGGCGGAAATCCGTGCCGCCGGCACGATTGTCGAGGATCTTCGCGCTTCGGCATAAACAGTCACCCGGCTGCTGTTACAACCCCCGCCCAAGCCGCCTGACGAACAGATAGGTGGCTGCCGCGATAAACACCGACACCGCGGTCACCACCCAGAAACCCATGGGCGTGTCGACCAAAGGCAGCCCGCCGACATTCATGCCGAACAGGCCCGAGATGATGGTCATCGGCAGCAGCACCGCCGTCATGACAGAGAGTACATAGAGCAGCTGGTTCGACTGCATGGTCAGCTTGGCCATCAGCTCGTCCTGCAACAGCCTTGTGCGCGCCTGCAGCTGCTCGCCGTCATGATAGAGCGTATGCGCCCGTTGCGAGAGCCTGGCCGCCATGTCGTTGATCGGGTCAGGCAGCTCGTTGCGATGCGAATGGTCGAGATGCCGGAACAGATTGGTGATCGTCGCCATCTGCCGATGGATCACCACCAGCTGCCGGCGCGCCTCGACCAGCGCCTGTCGCTCATTGTGCCATGCATCGCGCACGACGCGGTCCTCGATGCCGTCGAGCGTGTCGCCCAGCTTGCCGAGCTCGACCGACATGCCGTCGAGCGACTGGCCCGTGACCGCCTCGATCAGCTCCGCCGGCGAGCGGAATTTCCGCGATCCATTCTCAACCGCCTTGCGGACGGCATCGACCGATTCCAGCGGCTGCTTGCGAGCGCCAACCAGCATCGTCTCGTTGAAGGCAAAGCGGAAATGGACAAGCCCGCGCGCTTCCGAAAAGTCGTGTTTGAGATCCGGCAGATCGCCATAGAGCCAACCATCCTCGAAGTCGATGTGACAGCCATGGCTGGGGGCAAGGAAGGCGTCGCGCACCGGCCCCGGCAACGCTTTTTCAGCGCCGATCTCCTGGCGTGCATGCAGGTCGGTGATCTGATAGCTGCGCCAGGTCCAGCACGCCTGTGCCGGGTCCTTGGTGCGCAGGCCATCGGCGGTGAAATGATAGATGAAGAACAGCCCGTGCTCGTCGGGCAGGTAAGGCGACAGGTCGGTGCCTTCCGGGGCAAGAGCGACATCCATGGGCAGTACCAGATGCAGTTTTCGGACATGGCGCCGCGCGGCGGCAGCCTCACCGCGATTTCTAGCACGGACGCGTCCGCTTGCGTGTGACTGTTTCTTGACGGTCGATCACAGTCTGCCGATCACCGGCGTCGCTTTCGATCTTGCCCGTCATCTTCGGCGCACGAACGGGCCTCGCACCCAACGCAACGGTGCGGTCAGCCGCCAACTGCGTGACGCAAGGATCGCGTCGCGTTCTGCGCGGAGAGCGTCTCGATCGCGGACGAGCATGTCGCGTTGGAGGCTGAGGTCGTGGTTGGTGCGAACAAGTGCGTCATGGTCGAGTGTGAGGTCACGTGTCGTGACCGTCGGCTGCGGGTGTTCCTGGAGCGGCAGCCGGGCCAGGAGCCATTCGGAAATTGCTGCCGGAAGGGTCAGCGTTCCCTCCAATATCGGATTTGCCTCTGCCGATCCGGCGCTGAACAGGTGATGATAGTGGATGTGGACCAATCGCGCCGCGTCGGGTGCCGGCAGCCCTGCAAGGTTGTTGAGGGGAAAATTGTGCGTATCCGGCAAGATTCGCACGGAGTGATTTCCCGCGACGGCCGCCAGCGAGAAGGCGGCCTGGCTTGTACCCCAATAGGCGGTGGCCTCTCCGTGCAGAACCCCGGTCCCGGTGTTGTAGGTTGGCCCGTCAGCCCACGACTTCATATCCGCGGCCACCAATTGTCTGAAAATGTCTTCGGTGCGCTGGAAAAGCCCGCACGCCCTTTTTGCTACAAAAAGCCCGCCATTGTAGCTCGCCCGCACCGCCTGGCCACCGACCGTTGTGTGCACGATGGGCAGATGTTCATAGTCGACGCCTACAAGGGCGCACAACTTTCTCCAGTAGCTGTCGAAGGGGTCGCCAGGACCCGTCGTGCACATTCCCTTGACGTCTACAGGGCGCGCGGCGGCCGAACTTGCGCCCAATGAAAAATCGGGCTCGGCGACAAATATCGTATCGCTGTCGAGCTGCACAATGATTGGCGGCCCCGGCCGACGTTCGACGTGAGCAAGCGCGTGAATGCGATACGACGTGCCATATTGCGGGTAGTAACTCTCGATCTCGATCGGCAGATATTCGACATCCATCTGCTCGAGTTTGCGCAGCGTCGACACGGATGGGCGACGGCTGCTCCTTGGCGACACGACCGTTATCGGGCACCGCGAATAGGCACCGGCGAAACATCGTATGCTCTCGCACAGCAACAGGGCTTGCGCTTCGAGAATGCCCGCCTCGGCAATCAGGACAAATTCGACACTCTTTTCGGCGATGTCGCGCGCCTGGCCAGTCTCCCGCGGCAGGGCCGGCACACCCGGCGAGGGCGCCGGTGAAGACTCTATTTTCGCGGCTTCGCCGAGCCATTTCCCGGTCGCGCGCAACCGGGCCTTCAGGCCAGCCGCCAGCCGCTTCATTGCCGCTCTGGTCGCGGCACGCCGGTCGAGCGGCCGACACAGGGAACAGACCCTCAGCATCTCGTGTATCCGCAACGGCGGACTGGCCAGCATGCGGGCAACGAGGTCATGCGCCAGCTGCCTGGCGGCATCCGCATCCTCAGCCCGCTCGAACGGCCGGGCGGCGGCGAGGAAGACGCGAAGCACGGCAAGCAGCTTGCAGTAGGCGGCGGCGCGCCGCTCGACGGCGATCTCATGCCCACGGATGAATTCGGTCATATCGCGCGCGAAGGCGTCGTCATAAAGATCGTAGGTCAGGCCGAGCTTGGCCCAAAGCGCCTCGCGGATCGGATGCGTCCGGTTGCGCGCGTTCTTCGAGTGCTTCGTGCTCAACCCTTGCGTGTTCAGCCGGTAGCGCGTCAGCGGCTCGGCAAGGTTTCGCGCCCGGCACAGAGGCAGCAGGGCAAAACACAGATAGTGATCATGCGATATCCACTGATCGGCCCTGTAACCCCCGACGGCCTCGAAGCTGCTACGGCGATAGGCCATGGACGAATGATAGAATGGATTGTGGAACAGGATGGTCCACCGGATCGCAAGATCCGTTTCGGGCATCAGCTGCCCGCTGACGACGCGGTCGGCTTCGTCGATCAGCGTTACGGCGTTTCCGACGAGGCCAAGCTCGGAGTCCTCGTCCAGCGCGGCCACCAGCCGCCCGACATGCGTCGGCTCGGCAATGTCATCGCAATCCAGACGCAGGATAATGTCGCCGCGGGCCGCCTCGATGCCGCGGTTGGCGGCGGCGGCCGGGCCAAGATTGGTGGGATTGGTCACGATCCGTATGCGCGGATCACGGCGTGCCAGTGCCTCGAAGACCGCGTCGTCGCCCGTCGCGTCGTCGACGATCACAAGCTCAAGATCGCGGAACTCCTGGGCTAGGATACTGTCGACCGCCGCGTCGAGGAAACGCTGGTCGGTGTAGACGGTCATGACGACGGAGGCGCGTGGAGCGAGATCTGTTCGCGTCTCGGATCTGTTCTCCAAAGTTTGTCCCCCTGCCGATAGTCCCCGATAGCCAACTCGCCCGCGAGCCGCAAACGGAAATCGCTACAGGCCGAGCTTGCTCACCGGATCCGGCGAACGTCTTGGAAGGAGAGCGGGCGGCAAGCTTGGCCGACCGCCGTGGCTCCTGCGTCCGTCAGCGCTTAGGGCCGAAGCCTGGATAAGGGTTGAGCGGGACGATGGCGGCAATGTCCATCATGCCGGCCTTGACCAGCGGCAAGGTGGCGAGGTGGTGGCGCACATCTGCGTCGCTGCCGGCCTCGAACATCATGCCGCTGCCCGGGATGTCGCCGCGGTTCCACACCTGTCGCACCGCGCCTTCTGCATAGAGCGTGCGCCGCTGCTCGGCCTCGCCGGGCAGCAGCGGCGCGAAATCGGCATCGCTGAACTTTTCGGTGTTGCGGGTGAGAAGGGCAAAGAACTGCATGGCGGTCTCCTTTGGTTGGGAACGACCCAACTATCACCGCGGCTAGCCAGACTGTCCAAGACTGAATATGATAAAGTTGAGACCTTGAAGGACTTACGGCCTCGGAGAAAATGTTCGACCTGCGCCAGCTCCGCTATTTCGTCACCGTCGCTGAAACCGGCAATGTCGGCCGCGCCGCCGAGATGCTGCATATTTCGCAATCGCCGCTCAGCCGGCAGATCATACAGCTCGAGGAGCAGCTTGGCGTTCCCCTGTTTGAAAGAGCCAGGCAACGGGTCCATCTCAACGCCGAGGGCCGCGCCTTCCTCACCGAGGCGCGCTCGCTGCTGTCCAACGCGCGACGATTGGAGGAGTTTGGCCGCAACCTGGCCAGCGGCGCCGTCGGCCGTCTCGCCATCGGCTATGTCGAAGGCGCCGTGCATGCCGGGCTTGTCGCCGGGATGCTGCGTCAGTTCCGCCGCGAACGGCCGGATTTTCACCTTCAGCTACGAAGCCTGCGGTCGGCGGCGCAACTGGAGGGGCTTAGGCAGCGCTCGCTCGACCTTGGTTTCGTCTATTCGCCACCGGCTGACAATGACCCGGACATCGCCGCCATCGCGCTGCGCCATGAACCGCTGGTGCTGGCGATTCCCGAAGATGATCCGCTTGTGGGGTTGTCGGACATCAGGCCGCACCACCTCGACGGCCGCACCTGGATCACCGTCGTGCGCCAACCTGACGACACCAACCGTGGCCAGTTCCTGGCTGCTTGCGCCAAGGCCGGCTTTCTGCCCGACATCGCTTATGAGACGGCAGATCCGTTGACCTCGCTCGGCCTGGTCAGCGCCGGTCTTGGCCTGGCCACGGTGCAGGCCAGCCTGCGTGCCGCCGCACCATCGCGGATCGTGTTTCGCGACCTGCCATGGTTCGAGCGAACGGTTTCTATCCATCTTGCCTGGCGGCGTCACGACCGCCGCGCGGTGATAGCCGGCTTGCGGGAGGCAGCCGGGGAAGAGGGTAGGGCAGTAGGGCAGTAGGGGATCACTCCAGACAATTCACTACCGCCTTACTGCCCTACTCCGTTATTCCCCTACATTTTGTCGATCACCGACTGCATGCCCTCGGTCGGGGCGTCGACGGAGGAGCCTGCCACCATGATGGCGGCGACGATTGCCTCGGGGTCGTTGACCACCAGCGGCTTGACCCGTTGCGCGGTGTGGATGAAGCCCTCAGCGGCCATGTGGTCGAGCAGCGCCAGCATCGGATCCCAGAATCCGCCGATATTGGCGAACACGATCGGCTTGCGGTGATGGCCGAGCTGCCCCCAGGTCATGACCTCGACGATCTCCTCGACCGTGCCGATGCCGCCCGGCAGCGCCACAAAGGCGTCGGATTTTTCGAACATCTTATGTTTGCGTTCGTGCATATTATCGGTGATCACCAGCTCGTCGAGCCGGTCAAGCGCGGTTTCGGTCGCCTCCTTGTTGATCAGGAAGCGCGGAATGATGCCCGTCACCTTGCCGCCGGCACGCAAGGCGCCCTCGGCGACGGCGCCCATGATGCCTTTGGTGCCGCCGCCGTAAATCAGCCTGAGGCCGGAGCGCGCAATCGAGCGCCCAAGCAGGTGACCGGCCTTGGCATAGGTTTCATCGCGGCCCGGAGACGAGCCGCAATAGACGCAGACGGATCGAATCGTGTTCATACTGATGATTGGTGATTGGGTCTGAAAGCGGGGTCAAGCCCGGGGCGGGCTTTTTCTTGTCGGCTTTGGCAAAACAGGCTAGACCGGCATTAGGTGGCTAAGGGGTAGGGAAATATGGCAATTAATCCACTGAAGGCGTTCTTGTTCGCAGCGGGTGGGACCGTTGCGGCCGCAGGAACCGCCTATGTATCGGGCGCACTCGACCCATATCTCAATCGCACGCCGCCGGCGGAAGTGGCAGCACTGACCCCGCCCGCGGCGCCGAAACCAGCCGATCCCGGCACGGAATCGCGGCTGCCGCCAGCGGCGGTGCCGGCCGTTCCCGGCGCGGCGCCTCAGGCAACGGCCCCGGCCGCACCGGCAACGGATGCGGCGGCTCCAGCCGCGCCCTCAACGGATGCGGTGGCGCCCGCTGCGGCCGGTCCGATCGTGCCGTCCTTCGATGTGGTGCGCGTCGAGAGCAATGGCTCGATCGTCATTGCCGGCAATGCGGCGCCCAATTCCAAGGTTGAGATCCTCAACGGCACCACCGTGCTCGGCTCGACGGTCGCTGGCCCCGATGGCGCCTTTGTCATCGTGCTCGACGATCCGCTGAAACCCGGCGACTACACAATTGCATTGCGCGCCACCACCGGCGATGTCGTGACCGCCTCGGCGCAAACCGCCGTCGTCTCGGTTCCCAAGGATGCGGCGGGCCAGGTGCTGGCCATGGTCGAAGAGCCCGGCAAGCCGGCCGAACTGCTGACCGTTCCGGCGCCCGAGACAAAGCCGGCCGCACCGGCCGCCGGCGACCAGGCCGCCGCACCGGCGGCTCCTGCGCCAGCCGTGGTTGCGGCAGCACCCGCTCCGGCTGCACCAGCTACGCCGCCCGCCGGATCAGTGGCCGAACCCAAGATCGTCGTCGAAGCGGTCGAGATCGACGGCAAAAAGATCTTTGTCGCCGGTCTCGCCGATGCCGGCCGCAAGGTGCGCGCCTATGCCAATGACATCCTGCTCGGTGACGCGCAGACGTCGCGGGACGGTCATTTCCTGGTCGAGGCGACGCGCGACATTCCGGTCGGCAGCTACACCATCCATGTCGACGGTCTCGATGCCGACGGGGTGACAGTTGTGGCCCGCGCCGCCGTACCGTTCGAGCGCGAGCCGGGTGATTCTGTCGCCGCCGTGGCGCCCGCCGAAGCAAAGCCGGCCGCGCCTGCCGTCGCAGGCGCCGCTCCGGCGGAATCCGCATCGGCTCCTGCTGCACCGGCCACCGGGGCTCCGGCCGGGACGCCCGCTCCCGCCACCGACGCTGCGGGAGTTGTGGCTGCGGCAACGCCGCCAGGCGATGTGCCCGAGACGGTGGCGCCCAAGCTCGAGCATGCCAGCAGTGCCGTCATCATCCGCCGCAACGATACGCTTTGGCGGATTTCGCGGCGCGTCTACGGCCATGGCGTTCGCTACTCGACCATCTACCTCGCCAACCAGGATCAGATCAGCGATCCTGACCGCATCTGGCCGGGGCAGGTGTTCAAGGTCCCCGAAAAGTCGAAGGAAGGCGAAGCCGCCGACCTCAAGGCGATGGGCGAGCAGGCGACGACGGCTCCGCCCAAGACCAAGTAGTCAGCCAGCGGCTGAACGCGTGATCTCCACCGCGAGGCGAGACGCCTTCGACTGAGTCCCTGCACAAGAAAGGACTTCTGGTTCGGTGTTGAACCGCCGGCGGTGTCGCGCGGGCTGGCGACCCAATCCTGTTTCGTCATCAATCCCGGGCGCTTCGGCCGCGATCGGTTTGGCGTCCAACAAATATATCCGAGGACGAACATGCCGATTGGGCGCTATAAACGGCGCGCAGTCAGAAACAGGACTTATAAATGAGAAAAGGCGACTTCAGCGAGTTGGCCATGTTTATCACGGTCGCCGAAGAGGGAAGCTTTACACGTGCCGCCGCGAAGCTTGGCCTGTCCCAGTCGGCACTCAGCTATGCCGTCCGCATGCTCGAGGAGCGGCTCAAAGTCAGATTGATCTCGCGAACGACACGCAGCTTGTCGTTGACCGACGCAGGAGAAAGGCTGCTTCACAGCCTGCGTCCGGCATTCGACCATATCGACAATGAAATCGCTCAGCTCACCGCCCTTCGTGACAAGCCTGCGGGCACGATCCGCATCACGACCTTCCGCCATGCGGCAAGAACGGTGCTATGGCCCGTCCTGCTGAAGCTCCTGCCGGAGTATCCGGACATCGCTGTCGAGATCAATGTCGATGAAGGGCTGACCGACATCGTCGCCGGTCGGTTTGACGCGGGCATCCGCGTCGGCGAGCAGGTCGAGAAGGATATGGTTGCGGTCCGGGTGAGCGCCGACATCCGCATGGCGGTGGTCGGCTCCCCAACTTATTTTGCCACTCGCGAGGTTCCACAAACACCGCGTGATTTGAGCAACCACAATTGCGTCAGCTACCGGCAGGGCGCAGGTGGTGGGCTCTATGCCTGGGAGTTCGAGCGCGACGGCGTCGAGCTTGAGGTTCGGGTCAGCGGGTCGCTCGTGATCAACGACAACGAGATGCTGGTAAACGCAGCCCTCGGCGGACTGGGGCTGGTCTATACCTTCGAAACGCAAATCGCCCGGCATGTTGCCGATGGACGCCTGGTCCGTGTCCTGGAGGATTGGTGCCCGCCATTCTCCGGCTATCACCTTTATTATCCAAGCAGACGACAACAAACCCCGGCCTTCGCCGTCCTGGTCGAAGCGCTCCGCTACAAAGGGTAGTGGTTTTCGACTAGCGTCATCGCGATGACGCATTTATCAATCCCATTTCTAAGTTCATGCAGATAATAGCGTCTAATCAGGATAAGCTGCGCGGTCTATCTCCTGTCTATCAAAGACAAGGAGTTGGATATGAGCAAGGTCTGGTTCATCACGGGTGCCGGCAGCGGTATTGGCGCCGCCACCGCCAGGGCGGCACTGAAGGCAGGCGATCGGGTGATCGCGACTGCCCGCAATCTCGACAAGGTCCGCAATGCGCTGAGCGATGTCGCAGGCGACAGGCTCGTGTATCTCCAGTTGGACGTCGCCAGCGAAGCACAGGCGAAGGCTGCGGTTGACGAGGCGATGAAGACCTTTGGACGGATCGACGTTCTGGTCAACAATGCCGGCTACAGCCTGCTTGGCAATTTCGAGGAGTTGAGCACCGCCCAGATCGAGGGACTGATCTCGACCAATCTGTACGGCGTCATCCACGTCATGCGTGCGGTCCTTCCGGTCATGCGCAAACAACGCTCTGGCCGGATCATCAACATCAGTTCGCTTGCCGGCATAATGGGCTTCAAGCATTGCGGCGCCTACAGCGCTGCCAAATTCGCGGTCGAAGGCCTTTCCCTCTCGGTGGCGCAGGAGGTCGAACAGTTCGGCATCAAGATCGTGGTGGTCGCGCCGGGCTTCTTCCGCACGGACCTCCTCGATGTGCAGAACGCCAAATACAGCGCCAGCACGATCGAGGACTACGCCGCTGAAGGCACCGCCCAAGACATGTGGTCGGGCTATGACGGCAAACAGCAAGGTGATCCCGCCAAGCTCGGCGCTGTCTTCGTCAAACTTGCCGGGATGGAGAATCCGCCGAGGCAGTTCGTGGCTGGCAGTGACGCCATTGCAGCATTCAAGCCGGTCCTCGAAGGACGTCTTGAGGAACTGAGTGCTTACGAGGGTCTGTCCAGGTCGACAGACGGCTCATTCTAGCCCCCAAAGCCAAGGAATCATACAATGAAGAAACTCGCCATCGGCGCGGCTGCGGCCACGGCCGTCACCATCGCTCTCGCGGCAACAGGCTACGCGCAGAACACGCAGGCGCCCGGCTACATGATCGCCAACTACACGGTCAAGGATCAGGCGGGCTACCGGAAATATATGGAAGAGGCGGGCCCGCTTGCTCCGAAATACGGCGGCAAGATCATCGTCTTCAACCTCAACGCGACCGCTGTGGAAGGCCAGCCGAAAAAGGTCATGGCCATAGCCGAGTTTCCAAGCCTGGCGGACGCCCAGCGCTTCTACAATTCTCCCGAATATACGGCCGCGAGGAAGTACCGCGTCGCGGCGACCGAAGGCACGGTTGTCATGACGGAAGGGTTTGTCCCTCCGCAGCCATAACGAGCGAATAGGGCGGGCAATACCGAGTATGTCCTCGCCTCAAATCCCAGCGGACATCGACCTCTCAACAACCATCAAGGAGGCCCACATGGGCAACCAGCGCGACAATTCTGTTCACCAGGAAGGCGCTCTCTCGAACGACCGCCGACAGCTTCTGAAAGCCGGGGTGGCGCTTGCCGCTCTCCCTGTCATCGCCGCCTCGTCCGCAGTTGCGACGGCTGCGAACAATCAAACGCAAACGGGTGCAACCATGACCGATGCCAAATCCAAAGAGTTCATCAATGGCCTTGCCGATTTGATGGCACACTCAACCCGCACGCCGATCCTGAGGTGGCCGAATGAATACGGCATGGAATACGAGGAGATCTTCTTTCCGGCGATGGATGGCGTGACGATCGAGGGTTGGTTCATCCCTGCCCAATCGGACAGGTTGCTCATCTTCAATCACCCCATGCCCTGCAATCGCTACGGCTATCCGGGGCATCTGGAGCCGTGGAAAAATTTCGGCGGCTTCGAAGTGAATTTCCTGCCGGAATACAAGCTCCTGCATGATGCTGGCTACAACATCATCACCTACGACATGCGCAACCACGGCCGCAGCGGAATGGGCAGCGGCGGCATCAATGGCCACGGCGTGCTGGAGTATCGCGACGTCATCGGATCGCTGCGTTACGCGAAATCCCGGCCCGATACCAAGGACATGAAGACGGCCCTTTACAGCCGTTGCCTTGGAGCCAATGCCACCATCGTGGGCATGAAGAAGCACCCGGAGGAATTCGCCCACATCAAGGCAATGATCGCCCTGCAGCCTGTCACGCCTGCGGTATTCGTCGAAACTGCTGTCGAGAACCAGAAAATCGCCAACGGCCTTGATCTGTTCGACGTGGCGTTTCACAAGCGGACCGGCTTCCATCTCGCTGACGTCTGGCCGATGGACTATGCCAGGGCAGTGACTGTTCCGACACTCGTCGCGCAGGTCCGCAATGATTTCCTGACCAAGCCCTCCAATGTGCAGGAAATTTACGACACCATCTCCTCCGAGGACAAGAAACTCTTCTGGATCGAAGGGACAGACCAGCGTTTCGAAGGATATAACCACTTCGGAAAAAACCCCCAGCTGGTGCTGGATTGGTTCAGCTCTCACATTCCAACGACCTAGCAGCCAAATCTGCCCAAAAGGGCAGCTTGCCGTAGAACCGGTCATCGTTTATCGCCGATGGACGATGACCGAATCCCCCTTCGAAACAGACGGATGCCGCCCCGCGCCGGCCAACTGCGCCCCGGACAGCCGCGCCGTTGCCGCGCGGCTTGCCGCGTTATCCCACCCGGCACGCATCGAAATCATAAAGCACCTGTCAGCCAGCAACTCCTGTTGCTGCCGTGAAGTCGTCGATCGTTTCGATCTGGCGCAGTCCACCGTGTCACAACACCTGAAGATACTGGTCGAGGCCGGGCTGGTCCGCTTCGAGCCCGATCGCCAGCGCTCGCGCTATGCGGTCGACCACGCCGCGCTTGCCGATGTTTCCGCGTCGGTCGCCGCGCTCGTCAATTCCTGCTGCTCCGGCCGCTGAAAATAAGAAGAAGGCACCAGAAATGGCCGAAAAAACCGTCTCCGACTCCTCGACCTTCAAGACGCTGCTCAATCTGTGGCCTTACATGTGGCCGGCGGATCGCGCCGATCTCCGGGCACGGGTCACCTGGGCAACGCTTCTCTTGGTTGTCGCCAAGCTGACGCTGGTCGCCGGTCCCTATTTCTTCAAATGGGCGACCGACGCGCTGGCCGGCGACGCCAAGTCCGTGCCGCCGCTGCCGACTTTTCTGCTGGCGCCCGTCATGCTGGTCGTCGCCTACAACGTCGTGCGACTGGTGCAGCTTGGTTTCAACCAGCTGCGCGACGCACTGTTTGCCCGCGTCGGCCAGTACGCGGTGCGCCAGCTCGCCTTCCGCACCTTCGTCCATATGCATGAACTGTCGCTGCGCTTTCACTTGGAGCGGCGCACCGGCGGCCTGTCGCGCATCATCGAGCGCGGCACCAAAGGCATCGAGACGATCGTCCGTTTCATCATGCTCAACACGGCGCCGACCATCCTCGAATTCGCGCTGACCACCGGCATCTTCGCCTACACCTATGGCTGGAAATACGTCGTCGTCGTCGCGGTCACTGTCTGGGTCTATGTCTGGTTCACGGTGCGGGCGAGCGACTGGCGCATCGGCATCCGCCGCGACATGAACGACAGCGACACCGACGCCAACACCAAGGCGATCGACTCGCTGCTCAACTACGAGACGGTCAAATATTTCAACAATGAAGGCATGGAGGCGGAGCGCTTTGACCGCTCGATGGCGCGCTACGAGATCGCCGCGACGCGTATCTGGACTTCACTCGGCTGGCTGAACTTCGGCCAGGGCATCATCTTCGGTCTCGGTACCGTCATCGTCATGTGCATGTCGGCGCTCGAAGTGCAGGCGGGCACGCAGACGGTCGGCGACTTCGTCTTCATCAACGCGATGCTGATGCAGCTGTCGGTGCCGCTCAATTTCATCGGCTTCATCTATCGCGAAATCCGCCAGGGGCTGACCGATATCGAGCAGATGTTCGACCTTCTGGATGTTCCGCAGGAGATCGTCGACAAGCCGGATGCCAGGCCACTCGCCGTCAGCGCGGGGAAGGTCGAGTTCCGTGACGTGCATTTCTCCTATGATCCGAACCGCAAGATCCTGAAGGGCATCAGCTTCGCGGTGCCGGCCGGTAAGACGGTCGCCATCGTCGGGCCATCGGGCGCCGGCAAGTCGACCATCTCCAGGCTGCTGTTCCGCTTCTACGACGTCCAGGGCGGCCAGGTGCTGATCGATGGTCAGGATATCAGGGACGTGACGCAGGAGAGCCTGCGCGGGGCGATCGGCATGGTGCCGCAGGACACGGTGCTGTTCAACGACACCATCGCCTACAACATCCGCTATGGCCGCATCGGCGCCAGCGAGGAGGACATGCGCAAGGCGGCCGAACTCGCCCAGATCGGCCCGTTCATCGAGCGGCTGCCCGATGGCTACAAGTCGATGGTTGGCGAGCGCGGGCTGAAACTCTCCGGCGGCGAGAAGCAGCGCGTGGCGATCGCCCGCACCATTTTGAAAGCGCCGCCGATCCTGATGCTGGATGAAGCGACATCGGCGCTCGACAGCCACACCGAGCAGGAGATCCAGGCCGCGCTCGATCTGGTCAGTCGTGGCCGCACCACCATCGTCATCGCCCACCGGCTGTCGACGGTGATTTCCGCCGACGAAATCATCGTGCTGCAGGATGGCCAGATCGCCGAGCGCGGCACCCATGCCGAGCTGATGCGCAAGCACGGCCTCTACGCCTCGATGTGGGACCGCCAGCGCGAAGCGACCGAAGCCGAGGAGCGGCTGCGCATCGCCCGCGAGGGCGACGAGCTTGGCGTTATCGTCCGCCGCCGCACGTCGGAGGTGTCATAGCGTTTTTCCTTCTCCCCCAGGGGAGAAGGAAAACGTGTCGAAAAAATCCGCTTGACCTCAACTTTGGTTGAGATTGTAGGCCGTTCTTGGAGCCCGCAAACACCAACATCCAAGAACGGAATAATCGAAAATGAGCAAGATAAATCAGAGTGCTGATGGCGGCAGCGTGTTCAGGGTGGACAAGTTCGTCGTCCCGGCCGCCGCCCGCGAAGAGATACTCGCCAAGGTCAAGGCAACGCATGAGGTGCTGCGCCGGCAGGATGGCTTCGTGCAGGATTTCCTGCTCGAGCAATTCTCTGGCCCGGGCGAATTCAACCTTGTCACGATCGTCGAATGGGAGAGCCAGTCGGTCGTCGACCGCGTCGTGCCGATCGTCACGGCCGAGCATGCGCGTGCCGGTTTCAATCCGCAGGAGACGATCGCCCGGCTCGGCGTGCGAGCCGACATCGCCAACTATCAGCGGATCCCCGGGTTGTAAGGCCTCTACGGCCAGCCGACACCAGGTGCCGGCGCTTCAACGCTGAGCACCTGGCCGGTGCGGGCATCGCTGATCATGTGCTCGAAGCCGCGCCATTCGGCGGCGGCGATGAACAGCGTTTTCAGGTCCGGACCGCCCAGCATGCAGGCAAAGCAGCCGCGATCGACATTGACGGTCTGCAGCACCTCACCGCCTTCGAGCACCCGGACGCAGTGCCTGTTGGGAACGTCCGCGTACCAGGCCGCCCCTTCGGCATCGAGGCAGATGCCGTCGGGAAAACCATCGAGGTCGGCCCAGACGCGGCGGTTGGCGAGGCTGCCGTCCGCGGCGATGTCGAAGGCGGTCAGCCGGTTGGCGTGCGATTCGGCGACGATCAGCGTCTTGTTGTCCGGCGTCACCGCCATGCCGTTGGCGAAAGCAATATTTTCCGCCACTTGCCGGACCGCGCCGTCCGGCGTGACCAGCACGACGGTACCTGGGCCGAAATGCTGGCCGGGAGCCGGCGCCGGGCCGCCGCCATTGACATAGATGTTGCCGCGCCCGTCGACGACGATCTCGTTCCACGGGCTTTTCGACAGGCCTCGCAAATCCGCGTGGGTAACCAGTGAACCGTCCGATTCCCTGCGCAAGAGCAACCCCTCGCGACCTGAGACGACGAGCAGGCGACCGTCCGGCAGCCAGTCTATGGAGTAGGGCAACACAGCCGGCACGGTGAGCACGATCTCGCGGCTGCCGTCGGCATCGACGGCGATGATCTCGCCGGTCCCCCAGTTGCAGAGCCACAGGCGTCCGTCATGCCATCGCGGCGATTCCCCGAAGGCGAGGCCTTCCGTCACGACACGAGCTTTGTTGCCAGATGATGCCTGCATGATCGGGAGCCTCCGTTGCACGCGTCATCGGCCCTTGCGGGCGGAATGAAGCGCTGTCTCACCAAGGACGGGCGAGCGGACGGATCCCCGACAGCAGCCCTACTGTTTTTCGCTCAGGAAGAACGTCCCATCGGCATGGCCGTTGGCGCCGCATGTTGGCGGTTCCGAAATGCCGTCCTTGCCAGTGCCGCTCTCCTCGACGGCGAGTGCGTCGTCGTCGCGGCGGAAGGTGAAAACGAAACCGGTCGGCTTGTGCATCATGGCTCCTGCCAGTTGCGGCCAATGCGGCCTTGCCGATTGTTGCGTTGCGGTGAATTGGGCTTTCGGCTATTGAGGCCGGACTTGAAACGGAGCCTGCCCCAGCCCGATGAGCCTTGTCGATACGGTCAAGAACGCATTCGTACCGATCCATCGCGAAGGCTATCCCTTTATCGCGGCCTTCGGTGCGGCGACGCTTTTCCTCGGCTACTTCTCGTCGATCCTGTTCTGGATCGGCCTTATCCTGACCGCCTGGTGCGTTTATTTCTTCCGTGATCCAGAGCGCGTCACGCCGGTTGACGATCGCCTTGTGGTGAGCCCCGCCGACGGCATCATCTCGGCGGTTGGACCGGCCGTGCCGCCGCGCGAACTTGGCCTCGGCAATGTCGAGATGACCCGCATCTCAGTATTCATGAACGTGTTTTCCTGCCATGTGAACCGCGCCCCGGTGCGTGGCCGTATTGCCAAGATCGAGCACCGGCCGGGCAAATTCCTCAATGCCGAACTCGACAAGGCGAGCACCGAGAATGAGCGCAACGGCCTGGTCATCGACAGCCCCAACGGCACGGTCGCGGCTGTCCAGATCGCCGGCCTGGTGGCGCGCCGTATCGTCTGCTGGGCCGAGGCCGGCGGCTCGATCGCCATCGGCGAGCGTTTCGGCCTGATCCGCTTCGGCTCCCGCGTCGACGTGTTCCTGCCGCTCACCGCCACGCCGCGCGTTGCCGTCGGCCAGACGGCCGTCGGCGGCGAAACCGTGCTGGCCGAATTCGGCGGTGTCGCCGGCACTCCCCTCGTGCGGATTTCCTGACCGGTGGGCACGCAATACAAAAAGTTCGAAGCCCATGCCAGCGGCGGCCCGCGCATCCGCGAAATCCCGATGCGCATGGTGCTGCCCAACCTCGTCACCGTGCTGGCCATCTGTGCCGGCCTGTCCGGCATCCGTTTCGGTTTTGAGGGCCGTTTTGAGCCGGCAGTGGTGATGGTGCTGCTCGCGGCCTTCCTCGACGGCATTGACGGGCGGCTGGCGCGGATGCTGAAGGCGACCTCCAAATTCGGCGCGCAGATGGATTCGCTGGCCGACATCGTCAACTTCGGTGTTGCGCCCGCTCTCGTGCTCTATGCCTTCCTGCTCGACCGCGCCGGATCGCCGGGCTGGATCGCCGCACTTCTGTTCGCCATCGCCTGCGGGCTCAGGCTTGCCCGCTTCAACGTGCTCGATGACGAGAAGGCCGAGCGCCCCGTTTGGCAGTCCGAATATTTCGTCGGCGTGCCGGCGCCGGCGGGCGCCGTGCTGGTGATGCTGCCGCTCTATCTCTATTTCCTGCGCACAGGGCTGGAGCCCAGTCGCCCGGCTGCCTTCGTCGCCACCGGTTTCACCATCTTGGTTGCCTTCCTGCTGGTCAGCCGGCTGCCGGTCTATTCCGGCAAGAGCTTGAGAGTGCCAGGCGACAAGGTGCTGCCGATCATCCTTGGTGTCGTGCTCTACGTGCTGCTGCTGATGACCTATCCCTGGTACACGCTGACCGCCTCGGTCGCCGGTTATCTGCTCTTCCTGCCGTTCAGCGTGCGCGCCTATTCAAAGCGCGCCAAGCAGGAAGGCGAGAAAGTGCCGCCTTCGGACATCGGGTAGGTTTTTCTCGAAGCCCGCTCCGCCTTCGTCATCCTGGGGTCTGCGCTCCGCGCCAGGATGACGAAGATTGGCCTCTATGCCGCCACACCCAGCCCCAGCCTGTCGATCGCCAGCTTTCTGGTCGACACATAGTCGGTCTTGCCGGAACCCAGCACCGGGATTTCCTCGACCTTGATGATGTCGTTCGGCACCATCAATTCGGCGGCGCCTGCCTGCTTGCCGAATTTGCGCAACTCGTCGGGATTGGCATCGTCGGCGGTGGTGACCAGCACGATGCGCTCGCCGCGCCTCTTGTCCGGCACCGCCACCGCCGCATGGCGTTCTTCCGGCCACAGCGACTGCACCAGCATCTCGACAGCACCCAGCGACACCATCTCGCCGGCGATCTTGGCGAAGCGCTTGGCGCGGCCGCGAATGGTGATGAAGCCTTCGCGGTCGACGGCGACGATGTCGCCGGTGTCGTGCCAGCCGGTCAGCGGCTGCAGCTCACCGGGGCGATCGGCAGTCATGTAGCCCATCATCAGGTTCGGTCCGTCGAGCCACAACTGGCCGGCGTCGGATATGCCTTCGACCGGCTCCAGCTTCATGCGCATCGCCGGCAGCAGCCGGCCGACCGTGCCGTCGCGGCCATGGATCGCGGTGTTAACGGCAACCACGGGTGCGGCTTCCGTCAGCCCAAAACCTTCGATGATCTCGGCTTGGAAGCGTTCGCGATAGACGCGGCGGGTTTCCGGCTTCACAGCCTCGGCGCCGGCGACGACGAAGCGCAGGCTGGAAAAATCGCCGTCCTTGGCGGTGCGCGCATAGTTGGCGAGGAACGTGTCGGTGCCGAACATGATTGTCGGTTTCACCTTGCGCGCGATCTCGGGGATGATCTTGTAGTGCAGCGGCGAGGGGTAGAGGAACAGCTTTACCCCGGTGACCAGCGGCAGGATGGTGCCGCCCGTCAGGCCGAAGGAATGGAACACCGGCAGCACGTTGAGCAGGATGTCGGCGGGCGAGATGGTGATGCGCGCCTCGGCCTGCATGGCGTTGGCAAGCAGGTTCTTGTGCGACAGCACCACTGCCTTGGGTGTGCCTTCCGAACCCGAGGTGAACAGGATCACCGCAGGCTTGGCTGCATCCTGCCGCTGCAGCGGACAGCGCCACAGCAAGGCCGCGGCAAGCTTGTCGAGCGCGGTGACGTCTTCCCGCACATCCTCCAGCCAAAGCAGCTTGGCGCCGCCGTTCTCGACCGCCGCGACGATATCGGCGAGGTCGGCCTTCTCGACGAAGGCACGGGAGGAGACAACCGTGCGGATCACCGCCGTGCGCACCGCCGCGGTCACGCTGGCCGGGCCGGCGGTGTAGTTGATCATTGCCGCCACCCGGCCGCCAGACAGCAGGCCGACAAACGACAGCACCACGCCATTGGCGTTGGGCAGCAGCAGGCCGACCGCTTCGCCCGGTGCCGTCACCGCCTCGAACCGGCGGCCAAGGACGCGAGCGCCGATGAACATCTTGCGGTAGCTCAGCGTGCCGGAGATGACGTCCTCGATGATCGGGTGCGAGGCGCCGACACGGGCAGCGGCGTCGCGCATCGCCAGGAACAGGCCACGATCGAGGTCGGCGCCGAAAAACCGGGCCTCGGCGACACGGTCGAACAGCGCGTTGGTGTTCGAGGCCTGGTCCGGGTTGCGCGCTGCCAGTTCGGCGATGGTCATCGGTTCCAGCACGCTGATCGACAGTTGCGGGAACCAGTGCCGCGGCGCCTTGTCCGCCGGCGTCAGCGACACCGGCAGGCTGCGCGCCCCGCCGACGAAGATCGGCACGATCTTGGCGTCGGCCTGCATGGCGATGCGGGTGACGGCGCGAAACAGCCGAAACGTCTTGATGTCGGGCTCGACAGCGTCCGGCAGATAGACGGCAAGCCGTCCCTTGCCTTTCAGAACGCGCACCAGCCGGCGGCTGACGAAGAGGTGTTCGGCGTTGAAGGCGATGGTGCGGCCAAGCTCGCGCCATGGTTCGAGCCATGGCGACCGCGCCGAGACCTCGTCGAGTATGTGCAGCGTGTCGTCCGGCAGCAGCGACAGCATCAGCGCCGGTTCGAAACGCGATTGATGCGAGATGACGTAGATGACGGGGGCCTGCGCCTTGCGGGCGATCCTGATGCGATCGTCGCTGACACGGTAGGCGAGCTTGAACGGCACATAGAGCAGTGCCTGGGTGAAACGCAGGCCGAGGCGGAATTTCTCCACCACGCCGATCAGCAGCCAGGCAAGAACAAAACCCGCAACCAACGCCAGTGTCAGGATCATGCCGCGTCTCTCCCAACGATCTTAGCATCGCGGCTCTTTGCGACCGCTTCGGGGCAGAGCGTAGCGGAATGGAGGGCAAGGTCAATGTCGAGGCGCGGCGCGCTCTTCCTTCCCCTAGATGGGGAGATGCCCGGCAGGGCAGAGGGGGCGCTGTCCCTTCCCCCTGTCGATATTCCTTACGCCGCCTTCAACCGCCCGCTGATGAAGCGGAACTCCTGCGTCTTGCCGCCATAGCCATAGGCGGCGGCCGGCACTTCATGCACGAAGGCATAGCTTTCCTCGTGCACGCCGCCCAGCAGGCGGCCGAAGGCGTCGAAAATCGCCTTCAGATAGGCCTCCAGCTCGAGCTTGGTGTTGGTGCCGTCGACCACCTTGATATCGAGCCAGAACGTGTTGGTGCCATGCTCGGCCAGTGACTTGCCGCCGGCGAACCAGTGCTGCGGATCGATGTAGGAAACGGCAACCGCGGTGATCGTCGGATCCTTGCGCAGCTGCGTGGCGGTGATCTCGGTGATTTCGCCGGCGATCCTGGCGGACAGCGCGGCATCAGGCTTGCCGGTGACGCTGACGTTGATGATGGGCATTTTTCTTCTCCTGGTTTGAGCGGCGTCCGATCGCCGATGGAAGGACCATGCCACCATCATCGAATCAAAAAAATAGAATTGTTTTTAAGGGAAGGTTCGATATTATCGAAGTATGGAAACGCTCGATCCCGATCTGCTCAGGACTTTTCTCGCTTTCGTCGACAGCGGCTCGCTGGCGCAGGCGGCATCGAGCGTCGGCCGTTCGCCCTCGGCGGTCACAGCGCAGATGCAGCGGCTCGAGGAAATCGTCGGCGAGGCGCTCCTGGCGCCGCAGGGCCGGGGCCGAGGCCTGACGCCCGCCGGCGAGGATCTCGTCGGCCATGCAAGGCGCATCCTTGCCGCTCACCGCGAGGCATGGTTGGCCTTGAAGGGCGCGCGTGCTGCCGGGCGCGTTGCCATCGGGACGACGCAGGATTTTGCCGACAGCGGTTTGCCAGAGCTGCTGCGAGCCTTCGCCGTCAGCCATCCGCGCGTCAGGATCGAATTGCGTGTCGGCCGCTCCGCCGAACTGGTGCAAGCGATGCAATCCGGCGGGCTCGATCTGGCAATCGTCATGCGCCAGGTGGCAACGCCGGACGAAGTCGGCGTGCTGCGCGAGCCGATGATATGGCTGTGTTCGCAAAAAGGACTGGCCTCGCGCCAGGAAGAATTGCCTCTGGCATTGCTCGATCCGTATTGCGACTTTCGCGAAGCCGCACTTGCCGCACTCGATGCGGCCGGCCGCCGCTATCGCATCGCCGCAGGCAGCGCCAGCCTGGCCGGTCTGCGCACGGCGGTGAATGCGGGTGTTGCGCTGACGCTGCGCACGGCGCGCTTTGCCCATTCCGGCATTGTCGAGGCGCCGCGCGAACTTGGTCTGCCGCAGGTTCCAATGGCGGAGTTTGCGATACGGCTGCGCGCCGGTACCGATGGTCCGGCAGCCGATCTGGCGGCACTGTTCAGTGGCAATTTGGCTCTACCCGGGCTCCTTGGCTGAATCGATAAGATCCGATCTCGCTGCGGAAACGCCCAAGAAAAAGCCGACCTTACGGTCGGCTTGGGAGTAGGACGGGCCGAGGGGTTTGGGGGGACTTGGGGGTGGCCCGTCACACCAACAATGCATGAGCCGGATGATGGTTCCGTGACTTTGTAACTTTTTTACGAAATATTTGACGCCATGCGTTGCGAGCGGGCCATCAGCCAGTCCCGTCCCGCATGGGCGAACACCGCGCACAACACGATGGCGCCGCCGATCATGCTGGCGGCTGGTGCGATCTCGCCCAGGAACAGGAACGCAAACAGGATCGCGAACGGCACTTCGGCCGAGCCGAGCAGACCGGATTCGGCCGCCGGAATGAGCCGCGCACCTTCCGTCCACAGGATCGAGGACAGCGCAAAACATGAGCCGAAGGTGGCAAGCAGCACCGCGTCGCGTGGCGTGACCGCCAGCGGATCGGTGACGAACCAGCCAAGCACGAACAAGAGGAAGGCCGAAACCGCGCCGGCCCACACCACCGGCGTGTCTCGGAAGGCACGCACCATGATCATGTAGAGCGCGCTGCCGATGGTCATAAGCAGCGCCAACCCGTCCCCGAACAGATGACCGGTGCCGAACCCGGACCAGACCATGATCGCCACGCCGCACAGCGAGACGCCGGCGGCGACCATCGTCTGCAGGCGAAACGGCTCGCGCGTCAGAACCCAGGCCAGCAGCGCTGTGACGAAAGGCGCGGTCGCATAGATGATCGCGACATTGGCGACGAAGGTGAACTTGAAGGCCGAGATGAAGGCGATGCTGGCCAGCGCCCCTTCCACCGCCAGCAGCCAGCCGCGCCAGCCGAGGCGCAACGTTTCGCGGTTGCCGGAGCGATGGCGGCGCCACAGCACATAGAGGCTGATCAGGATCGAGCCGACAAAGCCGCGCCAGCAGGTGATGGTCAGCGGATCGGCATGGATCGACTTGGTCAGCACCCCGGTCAGGCCGAACACCGCCGCCGATGACGACACCAGCAGGATACCCAGCGTGCGCTCAGTGGTGCTGTCCGTCGGGGCTGCAATGTCACTCATGCCGCCAGCCTACGCCGTTGCGTCCTGACATCGTAGCGTCAGCAGTGACGGCGATCCACATCATAGCCGCTTGCGGAAATGCTCGGTGCCGACGATCAGCAGCCCGGCGGCGATGATAAGGGCGGCGCCGAAGAACACTTCACGGCGCGGCACGTCACCCCAGATCGCAAAGCCGAGCGCGAACGCCCACAACAGCGAGCTGTATTCGAGGGGTGCGAGGATCGAAGCCGGCGTTCGCTTCATGCCTTCGAACAGAAGATATTGCGCAAACCCACCAAGCGCGCCGACGCTGGCAAGGAGCAGCAACTGGGTCCAGTCCGGCGTCTGCCACCAGAGCAGCGCCGGTGCCGCCGAAAAGAGCAGGAAATAGAAGTTGTTGAGGAGAAGCTGGATCATCGAACGCTCGGCAAGCGCGGTCTTGCGCAGGAGCACGATGGCTATGCCCCACAAAAAGGCCGCCGCCAGCACCAGCAGCACCGGCACGGACAGGCCGAGATGGGTCGGGTCGCAAGCGACGAAGACGCCGGCAAAGCCGATCAGCACCGCAAACCAGCGCAGCATCGGCACCTTTTCGCCCAGCATCACCACCGAAAGCACGGTGACGATGATCGGTGCCGCGTAGTAGACGGTGGTCAGTTCTGCAAGCTGAAGGCTGCGCGCGGCATTGTAGTAACAAAGCCAGGCGGCGAGTGTGAAGGCGCTGCGCACCAGCATCGGCCGCACGATTGGCGAGCGCACCGTGTCGGCAAACAGCCGTTGGCCGCCGATCGCCGCGCAGGCGCCAAGAATGGTGATGCTGCGGAAGAACATGATCTGCCAGACCGTCATGCCGGTGACCAGCAGCTTGATCGAGGCATCCTGCGTCGAAAACAGGAAATAGGCCGCACCGGTCAGCAGGATTCCTGCGAGGACCCTTTCGCGTGTTTCGAGAATGGCGACATCGGCCATAAGGCGCGGGACCAGTGTTGCAGGAGGCGACAAAATGCTGTGTGGAGCGACGCGAGAGGAAGTCTCCCATACCAAAAGCTATACGGGCGAAAGTCAGCACAGCGCTACGCCAGCCCTAAGCTTGCGTTGGGGCAGGGGATGGCGACCTTGCTTCCAGAAGGCAATCGGCACTTATATCTGCACGCCGCTGTCCGGCAACGAGAGCGAAGGAACGGAAATGGATGCGACCGAACTGAAGGCGAAGCAGGCGCCACTGAAGCAGGCCTATCGCGACGACGCTGCGCAGGCGCTGATCACGCTTCGCGCCAAAGGGTCGATCGACGACCAGTCGGTTGCCTGCAAGGTGGAGACAGGCAGGGCGATCGCGATCGCCGGATTGCATCCGGCAACCGGTGGCTCGGGGCTCGAACTCTGCTCGGGTGACATGCTGCTGGAGGCGCTGGTGGCCTGCGCCGGGGTGACGCTGAAGGCGGTGGCGACGGCGCTGGAGTTCAAGCTGGGCGCTGCCACGGTGGAAGCCGAAGGCGACCTCGATTTTCGCGGCACGCTCGGTGTGGCCAAGGATGCGCCGGTCGGCTTTCGCGCCATCCGGCTCAATTTCGATCTCGATACCGACGAGCCGCAGGAGCGGGTAGACTCCCTGCTGAAGCTGACCGAGCGGTATTGCGTGGTGTTCCAGACCATCAACCAGAAGCCGCAGCTGACGGTGAGCGCACGGCGCTGAAACGCCGTGCGCCGGATGCTTACTGCGCTGCCGGCTCTTCGGCGTCGCCCTCGTCGGTGAAGGGCGAGGCGCTCGGCACGCATTGCACCGACCAGCCGGTCGGTGTCGGCTGCTTCTGATATTCGGTGATGGCGGCGGTGCATTGTTCGCGCTTGTCGAAGGTGCTGGGCAGCACGACCATGCCGCCCTGCGGGCCGGCGATTACCAGATACCAGACCAACGCTGCGGTCGTTGCCATGGGGATGTCCTTGTTCTGCCCAATTGGGGCGCTTGTTGCGGGAGTCGCTGCGATCCTATCAACTCCGCCGAAATGACGAAAGCATGACCGCCGTGCAGCCTTCCGCCATGACAATCACAGCCGCGTGATGCGATGGCGGATCTGGGCCCAGATCTAAACCCAAGCGGGCTTAGTTGGTGGCAAAACAATAGAACAGGCCGTCACCGCCGGTGCCTTTCAGCGCCTCCTGGCTACAGCCGCCACGCGAGGCATGCGAGGAGTTCCAGGATTTGGCGGCCGCCGAATCGTCGAGGCCGGTGCGGTCGTGATGGCCCATCATCGCGGCACCTTCCGCTCCGCTCATCGTCCAGTCGCCGCAGGTCTGGTCGGCGATCTTCGTGCCATCGGGTTTGGAGCCGGTCAGCATGTCGTGGCGGTTTGGCTTGTCGCCACGGCCGTTGACCACTTCGCCCTTCTCGTTCAGCGCCGTCTGCTTGGTGATGCCATTAGCGTCGCCGTGCAATGAGGCGACATCGTCGGCGATCTTCACACCCTTGGCGTTCACCCACGGCCCCTTGCCGATGCGGTCGCGCGCGTCGGTATCGCTGGTCGACAGATAGGCGGCCCAGCTCTTGCCGGTGACGCCGGCGGCTTCCGCCAGCGAGGCGCAATGCGCGTCCGCACCCTTGAGGCCGCCGAGGTCGGCACCCTTGCCGGAGCCAACGTTGGTGACGAAGAAGCTCATCTTTGCGTCTTGCGAATAGGCGGCGCCCGCGGCCGCGATCAGGGCGGCGGCGGTGGCGAGAAGCAGTCTGCGCATGGTGGTCCTCCGTTCAGGTTTCGAATGTCTGACATTCGAAGAACGTCGGCGGTGCCGAGAATCTTCCGGCAAAAAGCAGCTATTCCGGCTGGCGATAGGCGACAAAGCGGTTGTGCTTGGCCTGGAAGATCAGTCCGGTCTCCTTCAGGTCCGGGCTCGCCAGCGGCACGATAAGTTTGGCGACCTCCGAAGGGTGAGGCAGTGTTGCCGGATCCTCGCCGGGCACAGCCTGGGCGCGCATCGCAGTGCGGGTAGGGCCTGGGTCGGCCGCGTTGACCCTGAGCGGCAGGCTTTGCGTCTCGTGCGCCCAGGAGCGCATCATCGTCTCGACTGCCGCTTTGGACGCCGCGTAGGGCGCCCAGAAGGCGCGCGCCGAGTGGGCCGAATTCGCGGACAGCAAAATGGCGCGGCCGGCGTCGGAGAGTCGCAGCAGCGGATCGACCGAGCGGATCAGCCGCCATGTCGAGGTGACGTTGATGGTCATCACCCTCTCGAACGTTTTCGCCTCGACATGGCCGATCGGCGAGATGACGCCGAGCACGCCGGCATTGGCGACGAGAATGTCGAGCTTGCCCCAGCGTTCGTGGATGGCGCCGCCCAGCCGGTCGATGCCGGCCATGTCGGCGAGGTCGAGCGGCACCAGCGTCGCCTGGCCGCCGGCCGCCTTGATCTGGTCGTCGAGCTCTTCCAGCCCGCCGACGGTACGCGCTACCGCGATGACATGCGCGCCGGCTGCAGCCAACTCCTTGGCGATGAAATAACCGATGCCGCGCGAGGCGCCGGTGACGACCGCAACGCGGCCGGTAAGGTCGAGGGTCATGCTATGGATTCCGGGAATTGACTAACGCGGATGACGGGTGCGGCAATCCTACGACCCGCTCGTCGCCAGCAGCGACAGCGTGCGCACATTGTCGTGGCCTTCGAAGTCGAGCAGGCGGGTCGGATACTGGCCGGTGAAACAGGCATCGCAGAACTGCGGCTGGTCGTTGTCGCGGCTGGCCTCGCCGACGGCGCGATAGAGGCCATCGATGGTGAGGAAGCCGAGCGAATCGACCCGGATGAACTCGGCCATTTCTTCCACCGACATGCGTGATGCCAGAAGCTTCGATTTTTCCGGCGTGTCGACACCGTAGAAGCAGGAAGCGCGCGTCGGCGGCGAGGCGATGCGCATATGCACTTCCCTGGCGCCGGCATCGCGCACCATCTGCACGATCTTCTGGCTCGTGGTGCCGCGCACGATGCTGTCGTCGACCAGCACCACGCGCTTGCCCTCGATCATGCGGCGGTTGGCGTTATGCTTCAGCTTGACGCCCATGTGGCGGATCGAATCGCCCGGCTGGATGAAGGTCCGGCCGACATAGTGGTTGCGGATGATGCCGAGTTCGAAGGG
Source organism: Mesorhizobium sp. P2_A12 (assembly GCF_056405075.1). Lineage (NCBI taxonomy): Bacteria > Pseudomonadati > Pseudomonadota > Alphaproteobacteria > Hyphomicrobiales > Phyllobacteriaceae > Mesorhizobium > Mesorhizobium sp. P2_A12. Next base: position 126,386 of record NZ_JBFUCU010000008.1, on the reverse strand, counting down.
AATACCGGCGGCTTGCGAAAAGCCGATCGCCGCCGGCGTGCCCGAATCCGGCACCGGCACGACGATGTCGGCCTCGACCGGGCTTTCCTGCGCCAGTTCGGCGCCGATGCGCTTGCGCACCTCATAGACGTTGCGGCCCTCGACCGAGGAATCCGGCCGGGCGAAGTAGACATATTCGAAGATGCAGAAGCGGGTCTTGTGTGGCTCGAACGGGAACAGGCTTTCAATGCCCTTGGACGTGACGACAACCATCTCGCCGGGCTTGAGATCGCGCACGAAACGCGCGCCGATGATGTCGAGCGCGCAGGTTTCCGACGCCAGGATCCAGGCGCCGTCGAGATCGCCGAGCACCAGCGGCCGAATGCCGAGCGGATCGCGGCAGCCGATCATCTTCTTGGATGTCATCGCCACAAGCGAGAAGGCGCCCTCGACCTGGCGCACCGCGTCGATGAAACGCGAGTTCAAATCGCGCTCCTTGCTGGTGGCGACGAGGTGCAACAGCGTCTCGGTATCGGAGGTGGAGGAGAAGATCGCGCCCTGCTTCTGCAGCGCCCGCTGCACGGTCATGGCGTTGGTCAAATTGCCGTTGTGAGCGACGGCAAAGCCACCATCGGCCAGCTCGGCAAAGAACGGCTGGATGTTGCGCATGCCGGCGCCGCCTGTCGTGGCGTAGCGCGTATGGCCAATGGCGCGGTTGCCTTGCAGGCTGTCGATGACGCGCTGCTTGGTGAAGGTATCGCCGATCAGGCCGACATGGCGTTCGACATGGAACTGGGTGCCGTCATAGGAAACGATCCCGGCCGCTTCCTGGCCGCGATGCTGCAGCGCATGCAGGCCAAGTGTGACGATGGCTGCCGCATCCTGCCGGCCGAAAATGCCGAACACGCCGCATTCGTCGTGGAAATGGTCGTCGGCCTCGGCGGAAAGCACGTCGTCTGCGTCTGCCATCTTAAGCTCCGCTAAAATCGCCATATAGTGCGGGTTCGCGTCGAAAGCAACGCGCACCGTGCAGCCGTTCACACCATCGTCAGTTTCCGGCGCCGTTCCGGGCGTCAGTTTGCCGGTGCAGCCGGCGCTGGATTGGCCGGAGCGTTCTCCGCGGGCGGTGCTGCGGCGTCATCGTCGGGAGCGGGCGTGTTGGCATCCTCGCCACCTGCCGGGGCATCCGCCGCCGGTGCGTCCGGAGCAGCAGGCGTCTCAGCAGCCGGCTGATTCGGATTGAGCTTCTTGAGGATGGCGTTTTCCGGATCCTCGGGCAGCAGGCTTTCGAGCTTGGCGCCGATCTGCTCCAGCAACGGCCGCGACTTGGCATCCGTGACCCAGGCCGGTGCCTTGGCGCCAGCCAGCCAGTTGAAGAACAGGAGCGCGACGGCAACGACCAGAATGCCGCGCGCCGCGCCGTAGAGAAAGCCGAGCGTGCGGTCGAGAGCGCCGATCCTCGAGTCGATGATCCAGTCGGCGAGCTTCATTGTGATGACCGAGACGACGATCAGCGCGATGACGAAGACGATGCCGGCGGCGGCCGCCATGGCGATCTTTTCGTTGTCGATGTAAGGCTTGAGGTAAGGCAGCACCGGCTTGTAGAAGAAGAACGCCGCCGCTGCCGCCGCTGCCCAGGAGACGACGGACAGGATTTCGCGTGAGAAGCCGCGAACCATGGCGAGCATCGCCGAGACCAGGGTGAAGCCGACGAGAATTCCGTCAAGCAGCGTAATCGGCATGTTCTTTCGCCCCACTCCATGAGCCGCATTATAGCGCGGAGCATCGGGTTTTCCCAACCGGTTCCCAGTTTTGGGTCCGATGCTCTAGTCCTGCTCGTCCACGCGGCTTCGGCGTGAGCCGGCTATGCGTGCCACGAGGTCGGCAAGCTCGGTCGGCTGGAAAGCGCCGGCCCCGATCCCCCCGGCAAGTTCCTCGCTGCCCAAGGGCAGAACCGCGCTTCCAAAACCCAGCTTTTCGGCTTCCTTGAGGCGCTGTTGCGCATGCGCAACCGGCCTCACGGCGCCCGAAAGGCTGATTTCGCCGAAATAGACGCAATCGGCGGGAAGGGCAAGACCGGTGAGCGAGGAAACCAGGGCCGCCGCCACCGCCAGGTCGGCCGCGGGCTCCGAAATGCGATAGCCGCCGGCGACGTTGAGATAGACATCATGGCTGCCGAAGCGCACACCGCAATGGGCCTCCAGAACCGCAAGGATCATCGACAGCCGGGCGCCGTCCCAGCCGACGACCGCGCGGCGCGGCGTGCCGAGCGAGGAGGGGGCGACCAGCGCCTGGATCTCGACCAGCACAGGCCTTGTGCCCTCCATTCCGGCGAAAACCGCGGCACCCGGCGATTTCGCATGGCGCTCGCCGAGAAAAAGCTCGGACGGATTGGCGACCTCGCGCAGGCCCTTGTCCGACATTTCGAAGACGCCGATTTCGTCGGTCGGCCCAAACCGGTTCTTCACCGTACGCAGGATGCGGAAATGGTGACCGCCTTCGCCCTCGAAATAGAGCACGGCATCGACCATATGCTCGACGACGCGCGGCCCGGCGATCTGGCCTTCCTTGGTGACATGGCCGACCAGGACGATCGCCGCACCGGTGGATTTCGCATAGCGGATCATCGCCTGGGCGGCGGCGCGCACCTGGGTGACGGTGCCAGGCGCCGAATCGGCAAGGTCTGTCCACAGCGTTTGGATGGAATCGAGGATCACCAGGTCCGGCCGCTTGCCGTCGGCGATGGTGGCGAGGATGTCCTCGACATTGGTCTCGGCAGCAAGCTCCACCGGGGCTGCGGCAACACCGAGCCGCTGCGCCCGCAGCCTGATCTGCGCGACGGCCTCTTCGCCCGAGACATAGACGATGCGGTGGCCTTTGGACGCGAGTGCTGCGGCGGCCTGGGTGAGCAGCGTCGACTTGCCGATGCCGGGATCGCCGCCGACCAGCAGCGCCGAGCCGCGCACGAAGCCGCCGCCGGTGGCGCGATCGAGTTCGCCGATGCCCGAGATGATTCGCGGCGCGTCCTCGATCTCGCCCGACAGCGTGGTCAGCACCACCGCGCGACCCTTGCGGGCGTTGCGCGAGTTGGCCGGCCCTGAGCCGATGCCGCCGGACGTGCCTTCCTCGACCAGCGTGTTCCACTCGCCGCAGGCATCGCATTTGCCGGCCCAGCGCTGGTGCACCGATCCGCAATTCTGGCAGATGAACTGAACCCGCGATTTGGCCATCAGATGGATGCTGCTTGGAAGTAGTCGGGAGTTGGCGATCCTGCCCACCCCCCTCTGTCCTGCCGGACATCTCCCCCGCAAGGGGGGAGATTGGATGTCATCACCGTCTTCGCCAATCGCCCAGGTTGAAGAGAGGGGGCCGCAAATGAAACTGCAGATCTCCCCCCTTGCGGGGGAGATGTCCGGCAGGACAGAGGGGGGTGTGACGGAATGCGAGGGTAGATCAAAAACTCACTCGAATCTTTCCGGCAAATGATGCTCTTCGGCGAGGTCGGAGAAGCGGGTGAATTCGCCTTGGAAGGCAAGGCTGACAGTACCGGTCGGTCCATGGCGCTGCTTGGCGATGATCACTTCGGCCTTGCCCTGGACCTCGACCATCTTTGTTTCCCAGGCGAGATGCTCGGGCGTGCCTTTCTCGGGCTCCTTGTTTTTGATGTAGTATTCCTCGCGATACACAAACAGCACCACGTCGGCGTCCTGCTCGATCGAACCCGATTCGCGCAAGTCAGACAGCTGAGGATGCTTGTCGTCGCGGCTTTCGACCTGACGCGAGAGCTGTGAGAGCGCGATGATCGGCACGCCAAGCTCCTTGCCAAGCGCCTTCAGTCCGGTGGTGATCTCGGTGATTTCCTGGACGCGGTTCTGCGACGCCTTGGCGGACGAACCCTGCATGAGCTGGATATAGTCGATGACCATCAGATCCAACCCGCGCTGGCGCTTGAGGCGGCGGGCGCGAGCCGCAAGCTGGGCAATCGAGATACCGCCCGTCTGGTCGATGTAGAGCGGGCGCTTGTGGTTCTCCTGCGTGTACGCGACAAGCTTGCCGAAATCGGCTTCCGTCAGGTCGCCGCGCCTGATTTTTGACGATGGGATCTCGGTCTGCTCGGAAATGATGCGGGTGGCCAATTGCTCCGACGACATTTCGAGCGAGAAGAAGCCGACGACGCCGCCATTGGCCGCCTTGACGGAGCCGTCGGCCTGCTGCGCAGGCTCATAGGCGGCTGCAATGTTGTAGGCGATGTTGGTGGCCAGCGACGTCTTGCCCATGCCCGGGCGGCCGGCGATGATGATCAAATCCGACGGCTGCAGGCCGCCCATGCGGTGGTCGAGATCGCGCAGGCCGGTGGCGATGCCGGACAGGTGGCCATCGCGCATATAGGCGGCACTCGCCATGTCGACGGCGTTCTTCAACGCATCGGAAAAACTCTCGAAGCCGCCGTCGTAGCGGCCGTTTTCGGCCAGCTCGAACAGCCGCCGCTCGGCATCCTCGATCTGTTCGGTGGGCGCCATGTCGACCGGCGCGTCATAGGCGATGTTGACCATGTCCTCGCCGACGGTGATCAGCGCGCGACGCGTCGCAAGGTCATAGATGGCGCGGCCATAGTCGGTGGCGTTGACGACTGTGACGGCTTCCACCGCCAGCCGCACGACATATTGCGCCATCGTCATGTCGCCGACCTTCTCGTCGGCCGGCAGGAAAGTTTTCAGCGTGATCGGCGTCGCCACCTTGCCCATGCGGATGAACTCTGACGCCACCTCATAGATCTTGCGGTGGAGCGGCTCGTAGAAATGGCCAGCCTTCAGGAAGTCCGAGACGCGGTAGAAGGCGTCGTTGTTGACCAGGATGGCGCCGAGCAGCGCCTGCTCGGCCTCGATGTTGTTTGGCGCTTCACGATAAAGCGGTGTTTCCGCGACGCCGAATTTTCGCGCTGCCTCTGCCATGATATCCCCGATTTCGATCCCGGCTCTTCGATACCAGAATGACAAAAGTCAGTGCTGACTTATCTGCAACAGTGCCGATGCCAACCAACATCAATGTTCGCTTGTTCACAGGAACAACAAATCGTCCACAGGACAGAATTCCCGTCCCCCGATTTCAGTTGACTCGGCAGAGGAACAATCTACAAGAAAAACAAGAACGAAGCAAGAACAATTGTGCCGGTCAAATCTCCAGAACGTCGCCCCAGTCCGACCGCCGCGCAACCTTGAACGGCTCGCCGTCGCGCTTGGTGAACAGCCTTTCGCCGGCACTGCCGTTGCTCTCGCAAAGTTTCAGCAACACCTTGCCGGATCCTGATTTTGGTGGCGCGATGACCCGTGCCTGAGGGGAAGGAGCAGGCTGTCGCGAAGCGGCGACATAGATGAACTTCTCGTCCTCCCACGGCACGTCGCCATCCTTGGCCAGCCGGTGCAGGCGCGAGCGGGCGACGCGGCGGGAAAAATGACACCAGTCGGGTGGGGCGACCGGGCAGGGCGCCTGATGCGGGCAGGGCGCTAGCACATGTGCGCCCGCCTCGATCAGTTGCCGGCGCACAGCAAGGATGCGCTGCCATCCGGCCGGCGTGCCCGGCTCGACGACCAGCAGCGTATCGCTGGTGAGTTGCCACAGCCGACCGATGAGCTTTGGCAGAGACGCGGGGACAATTTCGTCGAGCACATAGGCGCAAGTGACCAGATCGGCCGGCTCGAGGTCGGCAAGGTCGATGGTGGCGTCGCCGGCCAGCCATCTGGTTCGGGCGGCAATCGCCCCGGCGGCAAGAGTTTCGCCGACCTTGCGCGCCGCGGCGCTGGCTTCGAACAGCACCGCCTGTTCGAGATCGGGCCACAAGTCGCTCGTGGCCCAAAGCACCGTACCAGGGCCGGCGCCGACATCGAGCAGGCTCTTGGGTTGAAGGCCGGGCCTGGTGTCGCCGAGCGCATCGAGGCTGGCGCGGACGGCGGCGTAGGTCGCCGGCAGCCGCGTCGCCAGGTAGGCTTGCACGGCCAGGTTCTCAGCCATATGCAGCCGACCGTCGCGCAGTTCGGCGCGGTACCGGTCGGACAGCGTTTTTGCCGCCTGCTTGAGTGTCGCCAGCGGAACGTTCTCGAGCAGACGCTCGACACCCTGGCGAAGTGGGGCCGGTAACTCCATGCTCAGGCTCCGCGTGGCGCGACGAGGATCACCGAGGCGCCGACAATGCAGAGCGCAGCTCCAGCGAAGTCCCAGCGGTCGGGGCGCACGCCCTCCGCTAGCCACAGCCAGCCAAGCGACGCCGCGATGTAGATGCCGCCATAGGCGGCGTAGGCGCGGCCGGCGGCATTGGCATCGACCAGCGCCAGCAGGAAGCCGAACAGAGCGAGCGAGGCGAGACCGGGGAGCAGCCACAGTGGCGACTTCTCCAGCCGCCACCACGCCCAGAACGAAAAGCAGCCGGCGATCTCGGCCAAGGCGGCAGCGACATAGAGAACATAGGTCATGAAAAAGGTCCGGTGGCGATCACTGGACCTTTTTCAGTGCAGGCGCCAGCAATGGCAAGCCGCAATACTATTTCCAAGGCATGTCGCTCAAAAGCGGGTCCGGCTTTGGGAGGACGACTTGCAAAAAACAAAGACCTAAAGCGCCTCGCATGCGTCCGTTCAAACGCGACGCGCTTCAGTCAGCAACCTTACGGCGGCGAGTTGGCTTGGCAGCCGGGCTCTTCTTGATGGGATCCGTTTCACGGTGACCCATATCGCGCATCTCAAGCGCCTTCTCGCATTTGGTCATGTAGTCGCGCGTCGTCGGCAAGGTGTCGTTCTTCTTGGCGATCTGGATCTGGAAGATCACCAGATCCTGCCAGCGGAAAGCGGCTTCCGAAGCGGCCAGGTAGAACTCCCACATGCGGCAGAAGCGCTCGTCGTAGATCGCCTTGGCCTTGTCGCGGTTGGCGGCGAAGCGCTCGCCCCAGTGCTTCAGCGTGTCGGCATAGTGCAGCCGCAGGATTTCGATGTCGGTGACGACCAGCCCCGACTTCTCGATCGCCGGCATGACTTCGGAGAGCGAAGGGACATAGCCGCCCGGGAAGATGTATTTGCGGACGAAGGCGGTGGTCGCCCACGGAACGCCGGAGCGGCCGATCGTGTGCAACAGCATTACGCCATCCGGCTTGAGCAGCGTCGCGCTCTTGTCGAAGAAGGTGCGGTAGTGGTTGACGCCGACATGCTCGAACATGCCGACCGAAACGATGCGGTCGAAACGCTCGTTGAGCTCGCGGTAGTCCTTGAGCTCGAAATGCACGCGGCTTTCCAACCCTTGCGCGTGCGCGCGGTCGGTGGCGACGCCATGCTGTTCGGTCGACAGCGTCACGCCTTGCACGTCGACGTCGAACGCCTTGGCGAGATAGAGGCTGAGCCCACCCCAGCCGGACCCGATGTCGAGCACCGTCTGGCCGGCCTTCAGCCTGAGCTTGGCGGCGATGTGGCGTTTCTTGGCGGCCTGCGCTTCGTCGAGCGTCATGTCCGGCTGCTCGAAATAGGCGCAGGAATACTGCATGTCCTCGTCGAGGAAAAGCCGGTAGAGATCGCCCGACAGGTCGTAGTGGCGCTGCACGTTGCGGCGCGAGCGCGAGGCGGTGTTGATCTGCTGCAGGCGGCGGAAAGCATGGCGCAGGCCTTCTATGGCTTTCGACCATGTGGCGTCGATGCCGCCGCTGCCCATGTTCTGGAAGGCGATGCGCATCACACCCAGCACGCCGCCTTCGAGAATGTCGAGTTCGCCGTCCATATAGGCTTCCGGCACCGCCAGCATCGGATCGAAGGTGATGGCTCGCTCGGCATGCGCGGTCTTGATGTGCATGTGCACCGGATCGCCGCTGCCGTCGCCGAAAACCACCGCGGCGCCCTTGGGGCCGGTTACCTTGAGATTGCCGGTGCGCACCAGGCGATCGAGAACGCGCTTGAGCAGAATATTCATGACCAAATGTCCCCTCAGACAGGCTGTCTCGGCGCATGACCCCGAAAATCGAAATCGATCTTCGGGAAAGGGATCGTGCGCCAAACCAAAGTTTCACAGCGTCCTTTGCGCGGCCAAAGGACGCGCGACGCTGTAGTCTGCATCAATATATAGGGGTTCGAAAAGTTCCATTTGGCACAAAAATGCCCGGGCGAGAAACCCGGGCATTGGTCCAGTATGGCTGAGGCCAACTGGGATCGAAGCTGAGTGCGGCACGCCCGGCAGGGCGCACCGGCAACTCAGACCGTCAGGCGTTGTCTTCGCCGCCTTCGAACTCGGTGTTCGGATCGAAGAAGTTTTCCGGCCGGGCATTGTCGTTGATGTCGTCGCCATAGATGGCTTCGGCGGTGGTCAGCGTCTCGCCCTTGGCCTGGCGTTCGGCTTCGTCGGCCGTGCGGGCGATGTTGAGCGTGATCGTGACCTCGACTTCCGGATGCAGCGCGATCGCCACATTGGTGAGGCCGATGGTCTTGATCGGCTGGTTGAGCAGGATCTGGTTGCGGTTGACCGTGAAACCTTCCGCCGTCAGCAGATCCGCGATGTCGCGGGTCGACACCGAGCCGTAGAGCTGGCCGGTTTCGCCAGCCGAACGCACGGCGATGAAGCTCTTGCCGTCGAGCTTTTCGGCGACCTGGCTGGCTTCCGACTTGCGCTCGAGGTTGCGGGCTTCGAGCTGGGCGCGCTGGCCTTCGAACTTCTTCTTGTTGGCTTCGTTGGCGCGCAGCGCCTTGCCCTGCGGCAGCAGGAAGTTACGGGCAAAGCCGTCCTTGACCTTGACGGTATCGCCCATCTGGCCGAGGCGGGAAACGCGTTCGAGAAGAATGACTTCCATGGTTTTGTTCCTTCGTTTGGGCGCCAATCGTTGGGATCGACGCCGAATGTCTTGGGAACAGGTCAGGAAGCTTGGGGCGCGCCTTGGCGCCGGTGTCGCTGTCCTGCCTGTTCAGGCAGTTAGAGGTTTGACCTCAACTCGGGATTTGAATGCGATCCCCGCGGCGCCCGTCGCCGAGGTGAAAAAAGCGGGCGGCAAGCCGCCCGCTCGAAAGTCTTAGCGAACCACGTAGGGCAGCAGGCCGAGGAAGCGGGCGCGCTTGATCGCCTTGGCGAGTTCGCGCTGCTTCTTTTGGCTGACGGCAGTGATGCGCGACGGCACGATCTTGCCGCGCTCGGAAATGTAGCGCTGCAGCAGACGCACGTCCTTGTAGTCGATCTTGGGCGCGTTGGCGCCGGAGAACGGGCAGGTCTTGCGGCGGCGATGGAACGGGCGCCGGGTCGGGATCTGGTTGATGTCGACCATTATTCTGCACCCCCTTCAAAGCCTTCGCGCGGACGGCGCGGACCACGATCGGCACCGGCATCGCCGAACGAGCGCGGCGGACGATCGCCACGGTCGCCGCGATCACGGTCGCCGAACGAGCGCGGACCACGATCGCCACGGTCACGGTCGCCGAAGCCGCCGCGTTCCGAGCGCTCTTCGCGCTTCTGCATCATGGCCGACGGGCCTTCCTCATGCGCCTCGACCTTGATGGTCAGGAAACGCAGCACGTCTTCGGACAGGCCCATCTGGCGCTCCATCTCGTTGAGCGCGGCCGGCGGGCAGTTCAGGTCCATCAGCGTGTAGTAAGCCTTCCGGTTCTTGTTGACCCGGTAGGTGAGGGACTTCAGTCCCCAGTTCTCGACCCGGCCGACGGACCCGCCATTTGCGGAGATGACGCCCTTGTACTGTTCGACAAGCGCATCGACCTGCTGCTGCGAGAGGTCCTGCCGGGCAAGAAACACATGTTCGTAAAGAGCCATAGTGTATCAGTGCCTTTCTTCGTTTCTCTCCCGGTTCCCGGCGGCAAAAGCCTCTGCAACTTCTCTGACCCGCCGTTCCCGGTAAAAGGGGGCGGAGAAGAAAGGAGCATGACGAGACGGTCGAGAGCGGAGACACGGGAGGCGGAAGCACTTCTGTCTTCACACGAAAGTTTTCGAAAAAACCTCCGGCCCTCCGTTCAGCCCCCAGCTGGGACCGGCAGATTGGGGGCGTCTATACAGCAATCCGCCCACAACGCAAGCGCAAGCGGCATTCCCTTGTGTCGCAGGGGCGGAAAAATCAAGCAGCAACAATGGCAAGGCTTCGTGGTTTCCGGCAACCGGGCCTTAACCACAATGTCAGGTTGTGTGGAGTTGAAATCCTGCCGTCAACGGTCGATTCATCAAGGGAGGCGCAGAAGCGTGACGCAACGGCGCAGGGCCTGATCCTCGCGGGATCGTTTGGCTCAACTCATATGGGCGACGATTTTGTCGACCGTTTCGGGGAAGAAGTCCGGCGCTGCGAGGCGTTTGCCGAACATCATGTCGTACTGCAGCAGGCGGAAATCGCGGATTGTCGGGTCGATCTCCTTCTGCCGTGCCCAATCGGGCGTGGCTTCGCCCGTCGGCGTCAGCAACAAATTGCGGTCGACGACGCGGTAGCGTTCGCGCATCTCACCCAGGAAGCCGGTGTAGTATGGGTGGGTGATGCCGGCGGTGGTGAGGATATGATAGGGCAGGAACGCCGGGCTCACCGCGCCCAGGTTCTCGACCGGACCGGAGTGGTTCGACCAGATGATCAGCGGCGTCTGGTGATGTTCAAGTGCGGCTTGCGGCGTCGGTTCCTTGCGCGGCGCGACATTGTCTTTCAGGAAGCCGGTTTCGACATAGACCGGCCCCAGCGGCGGCAGATGGTCGCCGAAGAAGGCGATCACGGTGGGACGGGAGCGTTTCTTCGCCCATTCGACAAGGCGTTCAAGGCCACGATCGGCGTCGGCTGACCCCTCGGCGTAGCTGAGCAGCGATTCGCGCGCCCACTGGCTGATCGGTGCCTGCACCGTGTGTGTCGGATTGTAATAGCGGTTCGGCTCGTAGGGACCGTGGTTTTGCAGACTGACAGCAAAAAAGAACACCGGCTCATCGCTGGCGTCGGCCTCGCTGATGATCTCGTCGGTCATCGCCGCATCGGACGCCAGCGGCCCGCGCTTCTGCAAGGGCGGCAGCGTCTCTTCTGATTTGAAATCGTTGAAGCCGAAATCTGCGTAGACCGCGCCACGGTTCCAGAACCAGTTGGTGCCGGGATGGATGGCGCGCGCCCGGTAACCCTGGCTCTTGAGGAACGTCGCGAGTGAAGGCGTCGGCGTGCGCACATATTGCTGATAGGGGATGCTGCCAGCCGGCAGGAAGGCGTTGGAAAAGCCCGTCAGCGCCTCAAACTCGATGTTGGCGGTCATGCCGCCGAATTCGGGCGAGAACATCGAGCCCGAACGCAGCGCCCGCACGTTGGGGATCGGGTCGGGCGTGATGGTGACGCCGGGCAGCTTGGTCGGATCCCAGAAGGATTCGCTCATGACGATGATGATGTCGGGTTTTTCGGCCGGCATCGAGGCGGTCACATCGGTCCTGTCGATCGCCGCGATTGCCTTGTCGGAATAGCCCGGCGGCGCCGAGACATGCGCCATCGGCACGTTGAGAGCGAAGGCCAGGGCAAAGCCGTTGGAGGCATAGTTTTCCTTCTGGTCCCACATGATCGGGATGATCTGCAGCCGGTCCCTGGTCCAGGAGAAGGTGGCGTAGTCCATGATCGAAACGAAGAAGGCGAGCAGCGGCACCGCCAGCGTCAGCCGGGCAAGGCGGCCCTTGCGGCTGAGCGCCGGAACCCTGCGGCGCCATAGCCGCCAGCCATAGACGAGCAGCGACAGGCCGGCGACGATGCCCGCGACCATGGCCAGCGCGGTCATCGGCCGGTCGCGCACCAGGAGCGGCAGCAGCGCGAAAATCTGGCGGGCGTAGAGGAAATCGGTGGGATAGAGCGGATCGCCGAGATAATGCGACTTCTGGTGGCCGACGAAGGCAAGGGACAGGGTCAGCGGCGCGACGATCATCAGGCTCTGGTGGCTGCGGCCGAGCACCGCATCGAGGCCGATCAGGATCAGCGCGAACACGACGATGGTGGTCCAGCCCGGCTTGAGCGGCTGCAGGAAGAAGGCGACCGTGCCGGCAAAGTCGCCGCGCACGATCAATTCGATGGCAAACACCATGACGGCCGCGATCGCCAGGCTGACCAGCCCATAGCGCACGACCGGCCATGTCCTGCCCGGCAGATAGCCGGTGGACGGGTCGTCTTCCAGGAACTGTGGCGCGGCTTTGCCGACGCGTTTAGAACTCTTTGCCACTTTAACTTCCCCACCCAGCGACAAACTCGTCACTCGATTGTCATATAATTGTCACGCAAAGCTAGCGCCTGTGGCGGAAATAAGAAGAGCCAGCAAACGATTCGTGAGCGGTTTTCATCAGGAGTGATCGCCAAAAAGCCTTTCGGAACAGGCACTCGGCCGGCGATGGTGCCGCCGGCCAGGGTCGAACTGGGCTTGACTTGGCGGCCTGCCTTGCGTCACAGGCAAGAAAAACCCGACTATCAGGCAAGCAAAACCAGCCCTTGGGAGCCCTCGCATGGCCGTTGCATTCACCTTTCCTGGACAAGGCAGCCAGGCTGTCGGCATGGGCAAGGATCTCGCCGATGCCTTTCCCGAGGCGCGCAGGATCTTCCAGGAGGTCGACGACGCACTTGGCGAAAACCTGTCGAAGCTGATCTGGGAAGGGCCAGAGGAGACGTTGACGCTCACCGCCAATGCGCAGCCGGCGCTGATGGCGGTGTCGCTGGCCGCGATCAGGGCGCTGGAATCGCGCGGCTTCTCGCTGAAGGACAAGGTCGCCTATGTCGCCGGCCATTCGCTGGGCGAATATTCGGCGCTCGCGGCCGCCGGCTTCGTTTCGGTTGCCGATGCCGCCAGGCTGCTGCGCATCCGGGGCAATGCCATGCAGGCAGCAGTGCCGGCCGGCGAGGGCGCCATGGCGGCAATCATCGGGCTGGAGCAGGCGGGTGTAGAAGCTGCCTGCGCCGAGGCTGCCCAAGGGGCAGGCTCTGTCTGCCAGGTGGCGAACGACAATGGCGGCGGCCAGCTGGTCATTTCAGGCACAAAGGGCGCAGTGGAGCTGGCGGCGAAACTTTGCACGGAAAAGGGCGCCAAGCGGGCGCTGATGCTGCAGGTTTCGGCGCCTTTCCACTCCGCTCTGATGACGCCGGCGGCCGAGATCATGCGCGAGGCTCTGGCCAGCGTGGCGAAGGCCGCCCCGGTGGTTCCCATCGTCTCCAACGTCACCGTCACCCCGACCAATGATCCGGACGAGATCGCGCGGCGTCTGGTCGAGCAGGTGATTGCCCGCGTGCGCTGGCGCGAGACTGTGGAATGGTTCGGCGCAAACGGCATCGCCACGCTTTACGAGATCGGCGCCGGAAAGGTGCTTTCAGGCCTGGCGCGGCGTATCAACCGCGACATCGCCACCGCGTCGGTGGGCTCTGCGGCTGATGTCGAGGCGGTGCTGGCGACGCTTGCTTAATCTAGTGCCATTTGACCCCGCCCGTGCAAAGGGTGTTCTCTTCTCAATCAGGAGACAAAAATGTTCGAATTGACTGGCCGCAAGGCACTCGTCACCGGCGCATCGGGAGGCATTGGCGAGGCGATCGCCAGGGTCCTGCATGCGCAAGGCGCGATCGTCGGCCTGCATGGCACGCGGGTCGAGAAACTGGAGACGCTGGCCGCCGAGCTTGGCGATCGGGTCAAGCTGTTCCCGGCCAACCTGTCGAACCGTGACGAGGTCAAGGCGCTCGGCCAGAAGGCGGAGGCCGACCTCGAAGGTGTCGACATCCTCGTCAACAATGCCGGCATCACCAAGGACGGGCTGTTCGTGCGCATGTCGGACGCCGACTGGGACACCGTGATCGAGGTCAACCTGACCGCTGTCTTCAGGCTGACCCGCGAACTCACCCATCCAATGATGCGCCGCCGTCACGGCCGTATCATCAACATCACCTCGGTTGTCGGTGTCACCGGCAATCCCGGCCAGACCAACTACTGCGCCTCCAAGGCCGGCATGATCGGCTTTTCCAAATCGCTGGCGCAGGAGATCGCCACCCGCAACATTACCGTCAACTGCGTCGCCCCGGGCTTCATCGAATCGGCCATGACCGACAAGCTCAACGACAAGCAGAAGGAGGCGATCATGGCGGCGATCCCGACGCGCCGCATGGGCACCGGCGCCGAAGTCGCATCCGCCGTTGCCTATCTCGCCTCCAACGAAGCCGCCTACGTCACCGGCCAGACCATCCATGTGAATGGCGGCATGGCGATGATCTGAACGAGGTCCGGCGGAGTTGTTGCCGGCTTGTGAAAAGAGACCATTTCGGCTTGGACCTCAGCTATTTTTCGTGTAATGCGGCCCGCAACCCGGCGGTTCGGGCAAAAACCGGTCCGTGGCCGTTGCGTTTCCGGCAGGACCATCTTTCAGCTTGATTAGCGGCATTCTGCCCGCTAACGAAGACAGACAAACAAAAGACGAGGATGCCCCAAATGAGTGACACCGCAGAGCGCGTCAAAAAGATCGTCATCGAGCACCTTGGTGTCGATGCCGACAAAGTGACGGAGCAGGCGAGCTTCATCGATGATCTGGGCGCCGACAGCCTCGACACGGTCGAACTCGTCATGGCGTTCGAAGAAGAATTCGGCGTCGAGATTCCCGACGATGCGGCCGAGACCATCCTGACCGTCGGCGACGCGGTGAAGTATATCGACAAGGCATCCGCCTGACGCTTTCCGCAGTCATCACCGGGGAGGACCTGCGATGAGGCGTGTCGTCGTCACGGGCCTTGGGTTGTTGTCGCCATTCGGCATGGGCTTCGAGCACAGCTGGAAGGAACTTCTGACCGGCCGCAGCGCAGCCAAACGCATCACCGAGTTTGAGGTGGAGGATCTTGCCTGCAAGATCGCCCACGTCATTCCGCGTGGCGATGGCAGCAATGCCACCTTCAATCCCGAAGCCGTGCTCGAGCCGAAGGAATTGCGCAAGATCGGCGACTTCATCCTGTACGGGATTGCCGCCGCCGACGAGGCGCTGAAGGATTCCGGCTGGGAGCCAAAAACCCATGCCGAGCAGTGCGCCACCGGCGTGCTGATCGGCTCCGGCATAGGCGGCATCGAAGGCATCGCCGAGAACGCGATGATCCTCAAGGAACGCGGCCCGCGCCGCATCAGCCCGTTCTTCATCCCGGGCCAGATCATCAATCTCGTTTCCGGGCAGGTCTCGATCAGGCACGGGCTGAAAGGCCCAAACCACGCCGTCGTCACGGCCTGTTCGACCGGTGCGCACGCCATTGGCGACGCTGCCCGGCTGATCATGTGGGGCGATGCCGACGTGATGGTCGCCGGTGGCGCCGAAGCGCCGGTGACGCGGCTGTCGATCGCTGGCTTCGCCGCGTGCCGGGCACTGTCGACCGATCGCAACGATGCGCCGCAAACGGCGTCGCGCCCCTATGACCGCGACCGCGACGGCTTCGTCATGGGCGAGGGCGCCGGCGTCGTCGTGCTTGAAGAGCTCGAACATGCCAAGGCGCGCGGCGCCAAGATTTACGCCGAGGTGACCGGCTACGGCCTCACCGGTGATGCCCATCACATCACCGCGCCTGCCGAAGACGGCGACGGCGCCTTCCGCTGCATGACGGCGGCGTTGAACCGGGCCAAGCTGACGCCTGCCGATGTCGACTACATCAACGCGCACGGCACCTCGACCATGGCCGATACGATTGAACTCGGCGCCGTCGAGCGGCTTGTCGGCAATGCCGCGTCGAAGATTTCGATGTCGTCGACCAAGTCGTCGATCGGCCATCTGCTGGGGGCGGCGGGTGCTGCGGAAGCGATCTTTTCAATCCTCGCCATTCGCGACAATGTCGCGCCGGCGACCATCAACCTCGACAACCCGGAGCGCGAGACCGCGATCGACCTGGTGCCCAACAAGCCGCGCGCCCGCCAGATCGACGTTGCGCTGTCCAATTCCTTCGGCTTTGGCGGCACCAACGCTTCGCTCGTCTTCCAGCGCTATAATGGCTGACCGTTCAGCTGCCCGGCGATGCTTCGGCATGCCGTCAATTTTGCCATATTCGCCCCTACTCTGCCGCAGGGGATTCGTTGAGCGATCAAACGGTAGGGCAAAATGAACACAAATCCGGCGGGCAACGGAGAATTCGGACAGCGTCCGGCATCTGGTCCGATCGTGCCGAAGACGGCGAGCGAGGCCTTGCGGCCGGAGGCCGGCACACCGCCGCCGAAGCGCTCGCGCGCTTCGCGCAGCCAGGTCGTCGTGTTCATGAACTTCGTCATCTCCGCGGTGATGCTGATGGTTCTGGCGGCCGGCGCCGCGGTCTATTTCGGCAAGCAGGAATTCACTGAAGCTGGCCCCTCGGCCAATGGCGACACTTTCCTGGTCAAGCCGAATACCGGCGTCCAGGATATTGCCGACCAGCTCGAACGCCGCGGACTGATCAGCGACGCCCGGATCTTCCGCCTTGGCGTGCGCGCCTACGGCAATGATTCGGCGTTGAAGGCCGGCGAGTACGAGATCAAGCCCAAGGCTTCCATGCGCGAGATCATGGAGCTTTTGAAGAGCGGCAAGTCGGTGATGTATTCACTGACAGTTCCAGAAGGGTTGACGGTCGAGCAGGCGCTGCAGCGCATCGCCGATGAGCCGGCCTTGAGCGGTGATATGCCGGCGACCACTCCTCCCGAGGGCAGCCTCGCCACCGACACGCTGCGCTTCACGCGCGGCGCGACACGCCAGCAGATGATCGACAAGCTGCTGGGAGATCAGAAGAAGCTGGTCGACGATGTCTGGCAGCGGCGCGCGCCGGACCTGCCGCTGGCCAATGTCGAAGAGTTCGTCACGCTGGCCTCGATCGTCGAGAAGGAAACGGGCAAGGGTGACGAGCGTTCACGAGTTGCCGCCGTCTTCCTGAACCGGCTCGCCAAGGGCATGCGCCTGCAATCCGACCCAACCATCATCTACGGTCTGTTCGGCGGCAAGGGCAAGCCGGCGGACCGGCCGATCTACCAGTCGGACATCCAGAAGCAGACGCCCTACAACACCTATGTGATCAACGGCCTGCCACCGACGCCGATCGCCAATCCGGGTCGGGCGGCGCTGGAGGCGGTGGCCAATCCGTCGAAGACCGACGATCTTTACTTCGTCGCCGATGGTACCGGCGGGCATGTCTTTGCCGCGACGCTGGAAGAGCACAATGAGAATGTCGCCCGCTATCGCGCGTTGCAGAAAAAGCAGGCCGACGACGCCGCCAAAGGCGACAACACCACCGGCGCCGGCGACAGCAATGCCGACAAGCCGGCTGACAGCAATGCTGACAAGCCGGCTGACGGAGGCGACGACAGCGGCGGCGGCGATGCGGGCGCTGCCCAGTAGGACGAAGAAGGGCGTTGCCACAAGGCGGCGCCCCTGACATTTGGAGCAGCGCCGCGCGTCCGATTTCGGCGTGCCTGCGGCGCAGTCATTTTTAAGCCGCACGTGCTCCCCTCCGGAAAACCGGTTTCGGAGCGATGTGCCAGGGACTTGTGGGCGATATGAATTTGCAGAGCATGACCGGTTTTGCACGTGCCGTCGCCGAGCATGAAGGCACCGCGATCGCCTGGGAGGTCAAGTCCGTCAACGGCAAGAGCGTCGAGGTGCGGCTGCGATTGCCGCAAGGCTTCGAACGGCTGGAACCGGCTGTCAGGCAGACGCTTCAGAAGCGCTTTGCGCGGGGTAATTTCCAGGCGACGCTGACCATTGGCCGTGCCGCCGGCGCGCAGGCGCAGCCCGTCGTCAACGAAGACTTTCTGAAGGACCTTGCGGGACTCGCCAAGCGGTTGCAGGAGCAGTTCGGTGTCGCCCCCGCGACATCAGACGGATTGCTTTCGCTGCGCGGCGTGCTCGATATTCCCGAGACTGTCGAAACCGAAGAGGTGCGCGCCGCGCTCGACATCGCGATCACGGCTGCGCTCGAGGTGGCCCTCAAAGGGCTGGAACAGGCGCGACAGGGTGAAGGTGCCGCACTGGCTCTGCTGCTGGCGGGCCACATCGACGCAATCGAGGCGCTGACGTTGCGGGCAGAGGCGGATCCGTCGCGCGAGACGGCGGCGATCCGCGAACGCCTCGCCGAGCAGGTCAGGCTGCTGATGGACGCGTCCGCCAATCTGGACGCCAGCCGGTTGCACATGGAGGCGGCTTTCCTGGCCACCAAAGCCGATATTCGCGAAGAGATCGACCGCCTGAAAACGCATGTCGCATCTGGTCGGGCACTGCTCGAGGGTGGCGGCGCGGTCGGCCGCAAGCTCGATTTTCTGGCACAGGAATTTAACCGCGAATCGAATACGCTGTGCTCGAAGTCGAACGCCGCTACGGTCACCGCGATCGGGCTGGAACTGAAGGCCGTGGTCGACCAGTTTCGTGAACAGATCCAGAATCTGGAGTAGCCGATGGTTGCCAAGGATTTAGGGTCCCGCATTCGCCGCCGGGGCCTGATGCTCGTCCTGTCGTCGCCATCCGGCGCCGGCAAGTCGACGATCGCGCGCAACCTTCTGGAAAGCGATTCCAGCCTCGAACTGTCGGTCTCGGTCACCACCAGACCGCGCCGCGGCAGCGAGATCGAAGGTGTTCACTACCATTTCCGGACAATGCGCGATTTCGAGCGGCTGCGCGATTCCGACGCCCTGCTGGAATGGGCCGAAGTGCACGGCAATTGCTACGCGACACCGCGCGAGCCGGCCGAACTGGCGCTGGCTGAAGGGCGCGACATGCTGTTCGACATCGACTGGCAAGGCGCACAGCAGCTCAAGGAGAAGATGCGCGCCGACATCGTCTCGATCTTCATCCTGCCGCCGTCGATGAAGGAATTGAAGGCGCGCCTGAAGCGTCGCGCCGAAGACCAGGAGGCGGTGATCGAGACGCGGCTGAAGAACGCCCGCAACGAGATCGAGCACTGGAAGGAATATGATTTCGTCATCGTCAATGACGACCTCGATCGCGCCTTCGCCGAAGTGCGCGGCATCGTCGTCGCCGAGCGGCTAAGGCGCGATCGCCGGCCCGGCCTATTCGATTTCGTCTCGGGACTGTTGGACGAGAAGACGGGCTGATGCTTCTTCCTTCTCCCTGTGAACGGGGAGAAGAAAGCTACACCGTGTTGGTCAGACGTACGAATTCCTCGACGCTGAGTGTTTCGGCGCGGCGTGTCGGATCGATGCCGGCGCGTTCGAGCAAGGCTTCACCGCCGAGGCTTTTCACGCTCTGCCGCAGCATCTTGCGGCGTTGGCCGAAGGCGGCTTCGGTGACGCGGCCGAGTTTTTTCACATCGGCGGGCAGGGGCGTCGCGCGCGGCTCCAGATGCACCACAGAAGAGGTGACCTTGGGCGGCGGCGTGAATGCCTGGGGCGGCACGTCGAAGGCGATCCTGGCCTGCGTGCGCCAGCCGGCCAGCACGCCAAGCCTGCCATAGGCATCGCTGCCGGGTGTGGCGACGATGCGCTGGGCCACCTCGCGCTGGAACATCAGGGTCATAGATGCATAGAAGGGCGGCCATTCGCCGACCGTCAACCAGCGCAGCAGCAGCTCCGTGCCGATATTGTACGGCAGGTTGGCGATGATCTTGACTGGGCCGCCGGCTCCCCTATCGGCAAGGGCTGCGAAGTCCGTCTTCAGCGCATCGCCGGATACAATCTCCAGCCGGCCGGGATAATGATCCGATATTTCGGCGAGCGCCGCCAGGCAGCGTTCGTCGCGCTCGATGGCAATGACGTGACGCGCCCCGTTGGCGAGCAATGCGCGGGTCAGCCCGCCGGGGCCGGGACCGACCTCGATCACGGTTGCATTGGACAAGTCGCCGGCGGTGCGGGCGATCTTGCCGGTGAGGTTGAGGTCGAACAGGAAATTCTGGCCGAGCGCCTTCTTTGCCTGCAGCCCATGACGCTCGATCACCTCGCGCAGCGGCGGCAGCCCATCGATGCTCATGCGCGCAGGCTCAGGCAGGAAGCGCTCATACTGCGGCGGCCCTCGTGCCGCTGTCGGCCAATCGCCTGGCGAGCTTCAGCGCCGCCATCAGGCTGTCAGGCCGCGCCACGCCCTTGCCGGCGATATCGAAGGCGGTACCGTGGTCGGGCGAGGTGCGAATAAAGGGCAGGCCGAGCGTGACATTGACCGCCTCGTCGAAGGCCAGTGCCTTGGCCGGAATCAGCGCCTGGTCGTGATACATGCACAGGGCCGCGTCGTAGCCGGCCCGGGCCCGGGCGTGGAACAATGTGTCGGCGGGCAGGGGGCCGAAAGCGTCGATGCCTTCGGCTCGCAGGATGTCGACCGCCGGGCGCACGATGCGCTCGTCCTCGATGCCCATGGCACCGCCTTCACCCGCATGCGGATTGAGCCCGGCAACGGCCAGCCGCGGCCTGGCGATGCCGAAGCGGCCGATGAGGTCGGCAGCGGTGATGCGCGCGGTCGCGACGATCAATTCGGTGGTCAGCGCCTTGGGCACCTCCGCCAGCGCGATGTGGATGGTGACGGGGACGGTGCGCAGCTCGGGGCCGACGAGCATCATCACCGGCATCGCCTCGACGCCGGTGTGTCGGGCCGACAGATGCGCCAGATATTCGGTGTGGCCGGGAAAGCCAAAGCCGGCATCGTAGAGCGGCTTCTTGGCGATCGGGCACGTGACGACGGCGGCGGCGTCGCCGGCAAGGCAATTGGCGACGGCGCGGTCGATGGCTTCGATGGTGGCGGCCGCATTGGCTGGGTCCGGCCGGCCGGGGCTGTCGATGCAGCCAGCAGCCAGCGGCACGATCGGCAGGGCGCGGCCAAACTCTTGCGCCGCTTGCGCGGGTGTCGTTTCAACGATCGGCAACGAAATGCCGAGGAGGCAGGCCCGGGAGGCGATCAGCGCCGGATCGGCGAGCAGATAGAAGGGAGGCAAGGCAGCGGCCTCGCGCGCCATGAACGCGGCAATCGCGATCTCCGGCCCGATGCCGGACGGATCGCCGGCGCTCAAGGCGAGCGCAATCACTGTGCTGCCCACGTCAGCGCTTGACGATGCGGGCTTTCGCCTTCAACTCGTCGACATATTTCTTGCTGAGCTCATCGGCGTTCTTGTCACCACCCGAGCCTTCGCTCTGGAACACCATCTGGGCAACCTTGTCGTCGGACACTTCGCGCGACGAGCAGATGCCGATGAATTCGACGCCGCGTTCGGTCTCGCGCGTGACGGTTGCGCCACCGACCTTGGTAGCCTTGATCTGTTCGGCCCAGTCCGACGGCAGTTGCGGCGCCAGCACTCGGCCCAGGTCACGAACGGTGACGTCGATCAGGCCCTTGGCGAACTCGTGCGTCGTGCCGCAGCCGTTGAAGCGGGCGCGCATGGCGTCGGCCTCACGCTTGCGTTTGGCCAGCGTCGCGCTGCGCTCCGCTGCCGGCACCACGAAGATGACCTGCTGAAGCATGTACTCGGTAGCGCTCGGCTTGGAGCCGCCTTTTTCGAGCATCTTCCTGACAAGGTCTTGCTCGCTGACGGCGCCGGTGCCATCGCCGGAACGGTAACGCGCGCTCAAGGCCTGGTTCCAGGCCATCTGGGCGCGGATGAATTCCTTGAAGTGGCCCTTGGTGACGCCTGATTTCTCCATGACGCCGTCGAGTTGGCTGAGCTGCATCTTGTTGTTCGAGGCAAAGCGCTGGTAGGCAGCCTCGACCTGCGCATCGCTGATGCGGATACCAAGCCGCTTGGCCTCGGCCAGTCGCAGCGTCTGGTCGATCATTTCCTGGGCGGCATCGCCCTTCTTGCGCTGCAGCTTCAAGAAGGCGGCGCGATGCGCGATGTCACCGGAGGTGACCGGAACGTCGTTGACGACGTATTTGATCTCGCTGGCGAAAGCCGGCGGCGTCATCACGGTGACCGACACGGACGTCACCGCCAAAAGCAGCGCGAACCCTGCTGAAAACAGATATTTCCTCATCGTTGGCATCCCAATTCTATCCCGGTTCCGCCCAATTCATGCGTTCCGGGTGCACGAAATCCGTGCCAGCCCTATGCGGCGAAACGATGTCGCCGACTGTTATTGGATCGAGTCGATGGCGCTGCTCGACGAGCCGAAATCGCCGAGGGTACGGAACGACAGGTTGAAGCCGATGGTCTGCGACACCTCCCTGGTGTTCAGGTCGCGCGACTGCGAGTACGTCATCAGATAGGTGAAGCAGGAGTCGTTGTAGGCGAAGCCGACGCCGTCCCTGACCAGCAGGCTTTCCTGCAAATCGTAGGTTCCGGTCCCGAAGACGCGCCAGTTCTCGGCGAGATGCGTCGATGCACCAAGCGTGACTTCGTGGCGGTCGGTCGTGAAACCGTAAAGCGGCTGTGCCTGGATGAAGGCGTATTTGGCCGTCAGCGATACCGGCAGGCCGGTATAGGCGGCCTTTAGCTCGCCGCGGCGCATTTCAAAAGTCTGTTCGTCGAACCGGCCGCTAACCGAGGCAGCAAAGCCATTGGGGCTGTTGACGCCAAACAGGCCGACATAGTCCGACTTGGTGTTGTCGAGGCCCGAAAAGGCGCCGACATTGACCAGATCCGGCGCGGCGAAGGAATTCTCGCCACCAATCTGATAGGATTGGCCAAAAATGGCATTGGTGCCCCAGCCATTGTTGTAGGAGCCGGAATAGCGCAGGCCGACATTGGCGCGCGAACCGCCTTCGGCACGGTCGTAGCCGGAGAACTTGTCGCGTTCGAACAACGTGGTCGCGTCGAAGACCATGCTTTGCGCGTCTTCATTGGGAACCGCAAGCCCGCCGACATATTGCTCGTTCGGGCGCATGAAGACCTGTGCCATCGGCTCGACCAGATGGCTCGAATTGGCAGCCGAAAACAGCACCGGCCAGCGCATTTCGAGCCCGGCGGTCGCCATGAAACGAGCAAACGAGGAACGCATATCGTCCTGCTGGCCCAAATTCGTTGCCATCTGGTTGACTGCGGCAAGCGAAGCCGATGACGCGTTGACGTAGTCGACATCGCCCTGCAGCGCGAGCAATGGCGTCAGCACCAGCCCATTATCGGTGACGAAGGACCGCTTCCACTCGGCCTCGGTGGTGAGACGTCCGGATTCGCCTTCGATGCCGCGGACACGCTGGACACCCGACGCCGGTGTGTAGGGGGTGAAGTAGGTCTGATCGAGATCGTCGCGGCGGATGACGCGCGCGTTGGCATTGAGTGACAACTGACCGCCGGCCGGCGACATGTCGGGAATATAGGCGTAGTCGAGCGTCGGCAGCACCCAGGGCTGTTGATTGCTGCGTGCGGAGATATTGCTGTTGGGCGTATCTTCCTGCACCTCGAAGTGCATGGCGCGCAGGTCGAAATAGTTGCGGCCGTTGAGACCCGTCAGGTAGACCGACGACTGGTGGACGCTGCTGCCGTACTTGTCGATGCCGTAGGTGTTCGAGAAGTTCTTGTCGGTCTGCAGCAGCACATCCCAGCCGAAATTCCAGCGCGGATTGATGGCGAACTGCCCCTGGGTGCCCATCATGCCGCGGAATTTGTTCGGATCGCCAACTTCACCCGAATTGATGTTGTGGCCAGCAGTGGCTGGGAATGCATCCGTGTCCAGGAAGGCATCAGGATCCCGCTGCTGAATTCCGGCAATCTTCAAACTGTACTGACCATTGTTGAAGCGCTGGCGCCACTCGGCCTCACCGAGGAAGCCTTGCTTGGTGTAGCCGGTGCCGGTGACGGTCAGGTCGTAGGTCGGTGACAAGGCGAAATAATAGGGAACCTTTACGCCGACGCCGAGATCGCTCTTGTAGACGATGCTGGGGATCAGGAAGCCGCTCTTGCGCTTCACTGTCGGGTCGGCAATCTCAAACGCGGGCAGGTAGGCAAGCGGGAAGCCGAAGAACTCGAAATTCGCATTCTCGAAGCGAACCGTCTTCTTCTCGCCGTTCCAGATGATTTTCCTGGCCTTGACGCGCCATGTCGGCGCCTTGTTGGGCTTGTCCTCGCACGGTTCGCAGGCGGTGTAGACGCCATTGTGGAACGTGGTCAGCACACCGCCCATGCGCTCGGCGCTTTCGGCGGCAAAATAGGCCTTATCGATCGTTTCGACGCGCAAAGCGTTGACGAAGCCGTCGGCAAAATCATCGGTGATGTCGATATGTTCCGAATTGATCTTGGTGCCGTCGCTGTTGACGACCTCGACATTGCCGCTGGCGACCATCCGCTTGGTGTTGCGGTTGTATTCGACCCGCTGGGCGACAAGGCGATTGCCGCCGTAGTCAATCTGCACGCCACCGACGGCGGTCACCGTCTGGTTGTCGTTGTTGTAGACCAGCGTGTCGGCCGCCAGCAGCATCTGCGAGCCGGACGGAACCGTGGCCGCCATGTCGCTGACGTCCTGCGCAAGCGCGGTCATCGGCACGGCGCAGGCAAGCAGGCACGCCAAGGCGCTAGCCGCATAGAGGCGCGCCAAACCGGCCTGCCTGTTGCTGGGCAAAAACGCCTCCCTCACTAGCCGTCTTCCTTGTATAGCAGGAAAGTTACCCCGAAGAACATAGCCACCACGACCGGGACCCAGGCGGCTACGACAGTCGGCACAAATCCCGCCACGCCGAATGCCTTCACCAGAACCGAAACGACATAAAGCAGAAAGCCGGCGACGATGCCACCCAGAATCATCGTCGCTGACTGTCCCATCCTAGCAAATCGCATTGAAACCGTTGCCGCAATCAGCGTCATGGCGACGAGAAGGAACGGCAACGCCACCAGCGAATCAAACTGCATGGCAAAGGCATTTGCCTTGAGGCCGAAGGAGCGGGCAACCTCGATCTTTCCGGGCAGATCATAAAAAGGAATGGTTTCGGGGCGCGCCAGCCGCTCCTGCACGAATTCGGGCTTCAGATTGGTCGGCACGCGATCGTTTGTCGCTGCCTGGATCGTGCCGTTCTGGAACGTCCTGACGTCCTGCAATTCCCAATAGCCGTCGCGCAGGAAGGCGCGCGCGGCATCCTTGCGCTCGACAATGTTGCCTTGCGGGTCGAGAATGAAAAAGACGACATCGGCCATCTCGAGGCCTTGGTTGAGGATCGCTCGCGCGCCGATGATGGTGTCCCCGGAGCTGGTTTTCTGCCGGATCCAGGGTGCGGCATCGGCCGAAACCGTGTTCGATTTGCCGGAGCGGAGCTCGGTTTCGATCTGCTCTGACCAGGAAAAGGCGTGCGCGGCGAGTGGATTGATGACGCCGACCGACAGGACGCCGAACAGCAACGCTCCGATGCAGCACGGCAACAGGAATTGCCAGGCCGAAACGCCGGCGGAACGCGCGATGACCAGTTCGTAGCGCCGGTTGAGCGACACCAGTGTCGCCATCGCCGAGAAGAGGCCGACAAACGGGACCGTCTGCAGCATGATCATCGGCATCCGCAGCCCGGAAATGGCCACCGCCGTCCCGTAGGTGAAGCCGGGCAGGCCGGTGGTGCGGCCGGAAAGCTCGGTGAAATCGATCAGGAACACCAGCGCCAGGAGGCCGATGAAGAACCAGACGGTGATCGTCACGTAACGGAAGAAGAAATATCGGCCCAGCGTCCAGCCCATCAGCTGACCCCTTGCCCTGAAGTGCCGCGCCCGGACATGCGCAGTTTCAGCGCGTTCCAGCTGTCACCGATGCGGGTGGCGAAGTTGGTCATCCAGTCCGCCCAGGCTATCGGCAGTTCCAAGGTCCGATTTGAGACGATGAACCAGATCGCCACCGCCGAAGCCACGATGGGCACGCCGTAGACCATGTAGGCATATTGCGGAACCTCATCGGCCTTGCTGGCGGCAAAGAAGCCCAGCCAGCGCACGAACAGCGATACTGAAATCGCCGTGATCAGTGGATTGACGCGTGCCTCGCGGTGCGAGCGCGCGTCCCCGGCGACCGCGAGCGCGATCAGTGCGAAGACGATGGAATAGGTCCATTCCGAAAACCGCTGGTTGAGCTCGGCCCGGTATTCAAGCGGGATTTGCTGGTAGTTCTTGTCGTTGGGGTTTGGATTGAGCAGGTACTGCGTCGTCTGGTCCTTCGGCAGCAGCGTCACCTCCGAGGCGGCCGCCATGAAGGCCGACATGTCGAAGGCGTAGGATGTGAAGCGGATGACCGAAAGGTCGCCGGTCAGTGTTTTGCGATGGATGACGCCATCATTCATCATCAGCACCTTTTCGCCGCCGCGTTCGATGATGCTGCCGGTCTTGGCGTAGTAGACGAGGTTGACCCCTTCTTCGCGCGAATCCGCGACGAAGATGCCGCCCAGACGATTGTCGGGAAGCCGCTCGCCGATCTGCAGGAACAGCCCATCCTCGATCTTGCGGAAGGTGCCTTCCTGGATGATCAGCGACAACAGATCCGCGTGCGACGCCGCCACCAAGGCCCGGTTCTTCTGCCGTGCATAAGGGTCGATGCCATTGTCGACGGCAAAGGAAAAGACGCTGGCCGCGAGTGCCAGAAGCATGATCGGCCGCACGATCGTCCAGCGCGAGGCGCCCGCGGCGTTGACGACGGCGAGCTCGGAATCCGAATTCATGACGCTGAGTGTCTGTGCCACCGCCACCACCACGGCAAAGGGCACGACGATCGGGATGATGGAGGGGAGGATGAGAGCGGCCACCTCGAAGAAGGTCAGCGACGACTGGCCGCTGTCGGTGACCAGGTCGATCTTGGCCAGCACCTGCGTCGTCCAAACGATGGCCAGCGTCCACACCAGCGCAGCCAGGAAGACCACGAGAGCGCGGCGCATGATGTAGCGTTCAATGACCTTCATGAAGGCTTTTCTCGATTTTCTCGAACGGCATCATGCCACCGCACAAGGTAGCTGTCCGGCGGCGCCTGCACAACTGGCTCCATGGATGGTCGATCCGGTTCCGTCCCACATTGCGCGCGCCCCGGCGGTCGGAGTGTCGGCGGCAATGGATAAGAAAGGGAAAACATCGATGGTTAACAACAAGTTGCGGCAAAAAGCGGGGCCGTGCCGCGAAGAATCACCATCGATTCCGTTGGTCATATGGGGTGCGAATTTGGCAAAGTCTTGCCAAATGCGGGAAAACGACCAAATGTCGCGCATCGCTTCGAACCACTTCCCCAAAAGCTACGCATTTTTCGAAAGCAGGACATGATGAGCCAAAGACCGTCGATCGCCTTCGCCAAATTTTCCGCGCCCAAGAATGGCACGGTCTTCGTGCTGTCGGCGGATGAGGGCGGCCTGAGCGATGCCGCCAAGGCTTGCGATCCGGGCAAGACATTGGAGCGGGCCTTTCCGGTCGCCGAATTCACGGGCAAGTACGCCAGCACCGTCGAAGTTCTGGCGCCCGAAGGAGCGTCGCTCGACAGGCTGGTGGCGATCGGCGCCGGCAAGGTGTCGGGGCTCGACGAATATGCGTGGCTGAAGCTTGGCGGCACCATTGTCGGGTCGCTGCGCAAGGCGACCGACGTGGCCGTGGTGCTTGAAATGGTCGGCGCCTCGCCGAGCGGCAAGGAGGCGGCAAGCCTCGCTGCAGGCATTCTTCTGCGCAGCTATGCCTTCGACAAGTACAAGACCAGGAAGGACAAGGACGAGACCGAGCCGAAAAGGCCGGTCAAGGTCACCATCCACACCGCCGCTCCGGCCGCTGCGAAGAAGGCCTTCGCTGACGCCGAGGCAGTGATGGACGGCGTGCTTCTGGCGCGTGACCTAGTCAACGAACCGGCAAACGTGCTTGGGCCCGTCGAGTTCGCCGCCCGCGCCAAGGAACTCGAGGCGCTCGGCGTCAAGGTGGAGATCCTGACCGAGAAGGAGATGAAGAAGCTCGGCATGGGCTCGCTGCTCGGTGTCGCGCAGGGCTCGCCGCGCGGCGCCCGCATGGCGATCATGCAGTGGAACGGCGGCAAGCCAAAGGACAGCCCGGTTGCGTTCGTCGGCAAGGGCGTCACGTTCGACACCGGCGGCAATTCAATGAAGCCGGCCTCCGGCATGGAGGACATGAAGGGCGACATGGGCGGTGCCGCCGCCGTCACCGGCCTGATGCATGCGCTGGCCGCGCGCAAGGCGAAGGCCAATGTCGTCGGCGTCATCGGCCTTGTCGAGAACGCCGTCGACGGCCATGCCCAGCGCCCCGGCGACATCGTCACTTCGATGTCAGGGCAAACCATCGAGGTGCTCAACACTGACGCCGAAGGCCGCCTCGTGCTGGCCGACGCGCTGTGGTACTGCAACGACCGGTTCCAGCCGAAATTCATGGTCAATCTGGCGACGCTGACCGGCGCCATCATGGTGGCGCTCGGCCAGCACTATGCCGGGCTGTTTTCCAACAATGACGAATTGGCGCAAAGGCTGACGGCAGCGGGGCAGGCGACGCAGGAGCGGCTGTGGCGCATGCCGCTCGGCGCCGAATACGACAAGCTGATCGATTCCAAGAATGCCGACATGAAGAACATTGGCGGCCGCTATGGCGGTGCCATCATCGCCGCGCAATTCCTGCAGCGTTTCGTCAAGGAGACCCCCTGGGCGCATCTCGACATCGCCGGCACGGCGATGGGCTCGCCATCGAACGAGATCAACCAGTCCTGGGGTTCCGGTTTCGGCGTCAGGCTGCTCGATCGGCTGGTGCGAGACAATTATGAGCAGTAAGCGGGTTCATCCGGTATAGGCTGAGGCGATGGCCGACGTCCTGTTCTACCACCTGACCGAATCGACGCTGGAGGATGCGCTGCCTGGCCTCCTGGAGCGCAGCATCGACCGTGGCTGGCGCGCCGTGGTCCAGACCGGCACCGAGGAACGCCGCGATGCGCTTGACCAGCATCTTTGGACTTTTCGCGACGATTCGTTCCTCGCCCATGCAACCGATCGTGAGGCCTATCCCGGTGAACAGCCGATCCTGTTGACCACCGGCGACGGCAATCCCAACGAGGCAAAAATCCGCTTCCTGGTCGACGGCGCCATGCCGCCCGAACTCGGCGGCTACGAGCGTGCGGTGTTCCTGTTCGACGGCCACGATGCCGCCCAGGTCGAGGCGGCCCGGGGGCACTGGAAGACGATGAAGGACGCCGGCCACGCCGTCACCTACTGGCAGCAGACGCCGGACCGGCGCTGGGAGCGCAAGGCGTAGGCCAGCGGCTTGTCGCGCGTGACCCTGTCTACGGCTTTGCCTTGATCCGGTTTTGTTTCCAGGTGGCGTAGTCGCCGTATTTTACTTTCATGAACTCGTCCGCCATGTTGCGATCGGAGCTCCTGAAAACGTACCAGTCGCCATCCGGAATCTTGCGCTGGTAAACCACCCTGCCGGCCTGGCGATGCTCGAAACAGGTGAGGGCATCGGAGTCACCTCCTGCTCCGTGCCATTTTGCGCGGAAGCAGAGCTTGCCTCCTCCAGGGAGGAACCAGATGCCGTCGCCGTAGCCCAGTTTGCCTTTGTCCGAGGTCCAGGCGCTGAATTGACGGCGCTGCACGGCAAAAAATCCAGCGCCGTTTTGACCCCAGAGCCACGAACGGTTCTGGTACATCCGGTAGATACCCTCATCGGGCACCGCCTCCGCTTGGCTGGCCAGTTCGGCGACTTGCGCTGCTGTCGCCGCTGCCGCGGGAAGCTGGAAAGCAAAAACACCAATGGAACAGGCAAGCGCCGTTCCGATACAATTCCCCAACACACGTTTCACGACCCTACCCCACTATTTTACGCCACGCCCAGTTTTGCACCACACCCGGTACAGCACCCCCTAGGGCAAGATATGCTGGGTAACCCTCCAATCGGGCAGTCCATAGTCCCCCAGCCACGGCCACACTTCCTTCTGGTTGAAGTAGACGACCGAGGTCAGGGCTGGAAATTCCGAATAGGACTTGCGGGAATCGATTTCCCATTTCGAGACATATTCCTGCTTCCCGACATAGCCGAGCTCCGCCACCACGACCGGCTTGTTGAAGCCCGCGACGCGGTCGTAGCCGGGCTTGAGCGCCTCGGCGAACGTCCGGTCGTGGCCGGTCTCGTTGTTGTCCTTCTTCTGCAGGCCGAACACCGACAGGCCGATCACGTCGACGTAGTCGTCGCCGGGATAGTATTTTTCCAGACCCTCTTCGCCCTTGGGTGACCACATGTATTTGGCGGCGGGGGCAGCCTTGCGGCAGATATCGACCTCGCGCTTGTAAGCGGCGATCCAGTCCTTGGGAGCCCAGTTGGCCCAGGTAAAGCGGCCGTTCTTGTCCTCCATTTCCTGCGCCCAGCGAATGGTTACCGGGCTCTTCATGGCGCCCACCAGGTTGCAGATCGCCTGCATGTTGGCGTCATATTTTCCGCTCAATATGCCGTTGCGCAGTTCGGGCGGGGTGATGCGCCAGTCCTTCGACCAGGTCCACGGCTCGATGGTGATCAACAGCGACCGGTTTCGCTGAAGGGCATAGGCGTCGGCCAGGGGAAGGCTCGCCAGGTCGACGTCTTCCCAGGGCAAGAACAACTCTTCGATGCTGGCGCTCTTGTCGGCGCTGAAGTCACCGTAGGGATCATAGGATCCGAACGCCGATGCGGCGCTGCTCGTCTGAACGGGGTCCGTCGTGGCTGCTGAGCCGGCGCCTCCCGCAGTGGGGAACGCGGCGCTTGCACCCAATACAAGCGCGATCGCAAGTGCATTTGCTGTTGTGTGTTTCATGTTTGATACTCCCATAGCTTCAACATCCTGCGGAAGTTGAAGCCTCGCCCGTGCGCGCCGATGCTTGATCGACACGACTACCCAACCGATCGGCAATACTGGTGGAATCCGCGGGATTTCTGAGCGACCATAGGCGGGCGTGCGAACCTTCGCAGAGAGCCCACCAAACGATTATCTATCTCTCAAGGCGCCGACATCGACGAGTTACTGAGAGAAGGTTCGCCGCGATACTCACAAATTCGCGCCAATATCCCGATATATCATCCCTGGCTAAATTAAGAGCCGCTCGCGACCGAGAGTCAAGCGCAATTAACGGTTGCTTAACCCTGTCTTTCACAACATGGTTAACGCTGCTCTCGAGCCTGATCGCGACCGAAAAGCCTCGACCTCGTCAGCGAATTTCCGACACAAGAAAACTTTGCCGGCTCGACATCTCGGGGGCTGCGTCGGTTGCGGTTATTCCCTTCCCGATTCAAGGTGTTAGGTTAACCAGATCGCAAGAATCATGGTTAACGAACGCTTAATTTAGTTGACTCTAACAAAGCGCGGACTGATTCTGTCGCCGGGATTTGAGAGCTTTCAGCCATTCTGTCGGCGGAGAGCCCAAAGTGGCGGCGGGTAAGTGTATGAGTGCTTCCGTTCAGGCAGGCATTGTCGACCATGCAAGCAGGCGGGCACGGCGACCTAAGACGGCTCTCGCCACTGCGCGGAAGGGCCCTTTTCTGGTGCCCGTGCTGTCGGCCATCCAGCAATGGATCTTGAGACTGGCCCTGGCCTTCTGGTTCGTCACGCTCGGATTCTTCTGGTTCTGGTGGCTGAAGCCCGAGCACGTCGAGCATGTCGGGCCATACGCATTCGCGACGCTCATTCTGGTATGGCTCACGCTCATGCCGTTGTACTTCCTCCTGAATGTGCATGCGTCGAAAAAGCCGTCGAAGCTTCACGCAATCCCTGAGCATTCGCGGGTCGCGATGGTGGTCACCAAGGCGCCGTCCGAGCCTTTTGCCGTGGTCGCACGCACGCTCGAAGCGATGCTGGTGCAGGATTATCCGCACGATACCTGGCTGGCAGACGAGGACCCATCCGAGGAGACGATCGCCTGGTGCGAGGCCCACAATGTCATGATTTCGACCCGACGTGGTCGGGAAGAATATCATCGCAAGGTGTGGCCGCGCCGGACGCGCTGCAAAGAGGGGAACCTGGCATTTTTCTACGATCATTATGGCTACGAGCGCTATGATTTCGTCGCTCAGTTGGATGCGGACCACGTGCCGACGCCAACCTATCTGAGGGAAATCCTGTTTCCCTTCGCAGATCCCGCGGTTGGCTATGTCTCGGCGCCGAGCATTTGCGACAACAATGCCGCCGAGAGCTGGTCGGCGCGCGGCAGGCTGTTTCCGGAAGGGATGTTTCACGGTCCCTTGCAGTCCGGCCATACGGGCGGCGGGGCTCCGCTCTGCATCGGCTCGCACTATGCCGTGCGAACTGTCGCGCTGAGGCAAGCGGGTGGTCTCGGCCCGGAACTGGCCGAGGACCATTCGACGTCGATGCTGATCAATGCGGCCGGATGGCGCGGCGTGCATGCCATCGACGCGATCGCGCATGGCGATGGCCCGCAGACCTTTGCCGATCTTGTCACGCAGGAATTCCAGTGGTCGCGGAGCCTGATGACGATCTTGCTCGAATACTCGCCCAGCTACCTTCCCAAGCTGCCGCCGCGCTTGAAATTTCAGTTCCTGTTTTGCCAGCTGTGGTATCCGCTGTTCGCCACATTTGCGCTTCTGATGTACGTCATGCCCATATACGCGCTCTGTTCGGGCCAGAACTTCGCCAACGTGATGTATGTCGACTTCCTGTTCTACTATGCGCCGAACTCGATTGCCCTCATCGTCCTCGTGATGATGTTGAAGGCGTTCGGGCTTTCGCGCCCGATCACCGCCAAGACACTCAGCTGGGAAGGGACGCTGTTCCTGTTCTTCGCTCGTTGGCCATGGGTGCTCGCCGGAACGCTGTCGTCGATCCGCGACTATCTGACCAAATCCTTCGTCGATTTCCGCGTTACTCCCAAGGGCAGCGGCCCCAAGGACCTTCTGCCGGCGCGCGTCATCGTTCCTTATGTGGTGCTTGCGATTGGTGCGTCCTTGCCGGTTCTTCTGGTGGATCATCCTTCGAATTCCACCGGCTTCTACTGGTTCGCAGCATTCAATGCGCTGATCTACGGGCTGCTTGTGGTTGTGATCGTCACCAGGCACCTCGTCGAGAACAGGATTTCGCTGCGCGCCAATGGTGTGAAACTCGCCTGGCAGGCATCGCTCGCCTGTGTTGCGCTCTCGGTTCCGGCGGCGGGATTTTACGACCGCGGACTGGAAGGCATCTATGGGCTGCAGCAAGGCGCCGGCAGCGTTCGCATCGTCAGGATCGCCTACGTGGTTTCAGGCGCTGGCCGCGGCGAGACCGGCGACCGCAACTTCTACTTCGATCCTGGCTGGAACGAGAAGCGGTGACAGACAGAAGCGACAGATGGTACGCTGGCGCGCCCTGTCTCACCCTCAGCCGTTGTCATTTGGAGGATCACTTCTGTGGTTGGTATCCTGTCGATCCGCTGCTTCCTGTTGGCGATGATTGTTGCGCCGCCGCTGTTGGTCAGCGGCCTAAACGCCGCGTCGGCCGAAGAGGTTGATTTGTCGGCGGTCGCCGCGGCTGAGCCGCTCACCCCGGCGGAACTGTTTCCCCTCTATGCCGACCGCACATGGGTCTGGGAAAACGGTGCTGCCTATTTTGCCAAGGATGGGCGCCAACTTCGCGCCTGGACCGGCGGCGCGAACGCGTCGATCGGCCAGGGCAGGTGGCTGGTCACCAAGAATGGCAAAATATGCATGGATGCAAAATGGAAGACGCTTGCTGGTAGCTCGCAGGGGCGAACCTGCTTCAGCCATCACCGATTGGGCGGCACGATATACCAGATGAAGGATCCCAGCGGTTCCTGGTATGTTTTCCAGGCGTCGCCGGCGCAGCCCGGGCAGGAGTACGACAAGTTCAAATCCGGCGACACGACCGCTGCGACTTTCGACAAGATGCGTCAGATGATCAGCCCTGATCAGAAGCCAGCGCCGGTCAAAAGCGGCGGTTGAGCGGAACTGCCACCTGGCACGAGCCATGACACACCCAGTGATTTTCGCAACCCCGCGCCGGCACTCATCCTGACCGGTCGAGAAAACAATCCAGATCCGTCTCTGTGTCGAGAGCACGATGCTCCGGTCAGTGCCTGTCAAGGCGTTGCCGAATCGCTTATCGTGGAGCTTCAAGCAGTACGGCCAGTGCCGTTGGCGGGCCGACTGCCGATTGATCGCATTTTAATAAAATCCGACAGAACGACCAGACGGTAAGCTCACCATTCGGTTTTCATGAATTTTAATAAGTGAAGTCTAATGTTCCTGCGTATGTGGTAGCGAGCAGTCGCTTACGCGGCGTGAAAGCGACGAAAGCAAAGTATGTCGCAACGCGCCTTTGGCAGGGGACACCTAATGAAAAATTCCGCAATGGGCGCGTTTCGCTCGGGCAAGAACAGTGCATTTATGATTGTGGCTGCGGTGGCGATCGCGATGGTTTCGGGTTGCCAGAGCGTCGATGCAACCAAGACCAATTCGGTCCTCGTCAAGCCTATGGTCCACTCGCTTAGCAGTAAACCCGCGGTCCAGCCGTTCATCGCTCATTCGTCCAGAAGCGAGCCTCTCGTCTATATGACGAGCGCGGTGCGGACCATTGAAAGAGCCTACGCTTTTGCATCGCCGCAGCGGATCAAGGTCCGCACGCCGGCCCCGGTGAAGGCCTCTTACAATCCGGGCAACGGTGGCACGTTCCTGGGGAATTCGCCGTATATCTGCAGCCCTAGCGGATTTGGCCAGCGCGCGAGCTGCCGCCCCCGCTATTCCTGAGCCAGCGAGCGGCGACAGGCGCTGCCGTCTTGGTTGGCGGCAGTCTCGTCCGTTTCGCCTTCAGGCCAAAGAATGGGGCGGCCGTCCTGACGATCGTGTCGATGTCGGAAAGCTC
Source organism: Mesorhizobium sp. P2_A12 (assembly GCF_056405075.1). NCBI lineage: Bacteria > Pseudomonadati > Pseudomonadota > Alphaproteobacteria > Hyphomicrobiales > Phyllobacteriaceae > Mesorhizobium > Mesorhizobium sp. P2_A12. The sequence goes on along the minus strand of NZ_JBFUCU010000008.1, from coordinate 91,821 downwards.
CGGCACAAAGCCGAGATGTTCGCGTGCGCTTCCCGGATCGGCGTAGAGCTCCGCCGGGTCTCCCGGGCGCCGGGTCCTGAAGACGGCCGGAACCGATCTTGCCGTCACTCGGCTGACCGCCTGGACAATCTCCTTGATGGACACGCCCCGGCCAGTGCCGAGGTTGACCGCCAGGCTTTGTCCGCCGCCCTCGAGATGCATGAGAGCTTTCAGATGGGCGCGGGCCAGATCGCTGACGTGAATATAGTCCCTTACGCACGTGCCGTCCGACGTGTCGTAGTCCGTGCCGAAAACCTCGATCTCGTCGATGATGCCTGATGCGGCCATGAGCACTCTGGGAATCAGGTGCGTCTCGGGCGAATGCCACTCACCAAGCTCACCGTCGGGGTCGGCGCCGCAAGCGTTGAAATAGCGCAGGATGGCAAATTTCATTCCGTATGCGGACGCATAGTCGCCGATGATCTGTTCGCCCATCAGCTTGGTGCGCCCGTAAGGGCTGATCGGATTTTGCGAGGACGTTTCGCGAACAGGCAACGCTTCCGGCACGCCGTAGGTTGCGCAGCTGCTGGAGAAGATGATGTTGTCGATGGCGTTTGCGCGCGCCGCATCGAGCACGGCGATGGTGCCAGTCACATTGGTCGAATAGTAATCAGCCGGCTCGTGAACGGACTCGCCGACATAGGCCAGCGCCGCAAAGTGGATGACCGCTGTCGGCCGGTACGTCGTCATCGCCCGCTGCAACGCATCCCGGTCCCGGATATCGCCGACGACAAGCGGGCCCCAGGCGACGGATTTCTCGTTGCCGCGGCTCAGATTGTCGAAAACCACCGGCAAATAGCCGGCGCCGGCCAACTGTTTGCAGGTGTGGCTGCCGATGAACCCGGCACCACCCGTCACCAGGATTGGCCGGCGAGTCATGACGCCGCGGCTCCTTTGACCAGTTTGCTTCCGTAGAGCAGGGTGTCAAAATAGTCGACGGTCTGCGCGAGCCCTTGGCTCAGGCTGATTTTCGGCTCCCAACCGAGATTGGCCCTGGCAAAGGAAATGTCCGGCTTGCGCTGTCTGGGATCGTCGACCGGCAGAGGCCGATGCACGATCTTCGATCGGGAGTTGGTATAGCTGATGACCAGCGTCGCCAGTTCCATGATGGTGAACTCGCCGGGGTTGCCAAGGTTGACCGGATGCGCGGGCGCAATCGGCGCATTCATCAGCCGGACAAAGCCCTCGATCAGGTCGTCGGCATAGCAGAAGGAACGCGTCTGCATGCCGCTGCCATAGACGGTCAGGTCTTGGCCGCGCAGCGCCTGGACGATGAAGTTCGAAACCACGCGCCCGTCATCGGGCTGCATTCGGCGGCCATAGGTGTTGAAAATGCGGGCGACGCGGATATCGAGGCCGTATGTTCTCGAATAGTCGAAGAACAGGGTTTCGGCCGAGCGCTTGCCCTCGTCATAGCAGGACCGCGGTCCGTGCGTATTGACGTTGCCGAAGTAGCTCTCGGGCTGTGGGTGAACGAAAGGGTCGCCATAGACTTCGGACGTCGAGGCCTGGAATATCTTGGCGTTGTTCTGTCGCGCCAGTTCCAGAAGGTTCAGTGAACCAAGCACGCTCGTCTTGAAGGTATGGATCGGGTCTTCCTGGTAATGCGGCGGAGAGGCTGGGCAGGCGAGATTGTAGATCTCATCGAACTGAAGACCCAAGGGCAGCGCATTGACGATGTCGTGCTCGATGCAGGTGAATCTCGGATTACGCAGAAGGGCATTGAGATTGTATCTCTTGCCGGTGTGGAAATTGTCCAGCGCGACAACGTCATATCCGTCCCGCAAAAGACGTTCACACAGATGCGATCCTAAAAATCCCGCACCTCCGGCGACCAGGGCGCGGCTTCGGTTTTGATTGGCGCTCCTTTGACTGCTCCCGGACTCCAGTTTCAGAACCTTTATGAGCTTACTCATGCTTTCCTCTCACGCACCGACGCACGCTACCGGCCGGGCCGGGACAAAAGCATTGCCCGGCCACGTCCTTCAGAACGTGGCAAACCTCCGCATCTGCGGAACCGCCATCATTGATGTGCGCTAATGTTCTTGGGCTCGCGGAGCTTGTGCTGCTACACGATCTGTATGCTGCCGTTCAGCATTTCTCTGCGCCCCGAAATCGCGATCACACGCCCAGTGTCATCATCGTCGATTGCTCGCCCAAATTGCACATCCCAACGCATTGAAAATATACCTGTGGAAATCCTAGTCAACTAAATTAGAGAATCCTTAACCATCTCTGTTCGCGAATGGTTAATCATGAGCCGGTCGGACCCGCGCTATTCCGGAAGCGGATCCTCGTTGTGAATCAATGTATTGGTTCGCTGCCGAAAAACCCGTCGACAGGCCTGGCAAGCCGTTTTCAGGTGATGTCGAAGCCCTGACGGCGAGGAAATGCCGGGATCGGCACCCATGGTCCAATTCAGCGTATAGTCCAGGAAACATACAAATGAAAATAGACTTAAGCGATCTGGAGCGATCGTCAGACCTTCAGCGTACAATGGGATTGTTGCCCAAAACCGCTCGGGCTACAAATATAAAGATTTTGATGTCCATATTTCATCAATGCAGCTTGATAAAAAGATGACGCGTCACAGCCTGCTATTACAGAAAGAAAACAAAAAGCCAAAAAGCGATAAAAAAATTGCTGAGCGGCGGTGAAGTTGGCTCTCGCGCTTTTTCCAGGTTTTGCTTGTAATCCTCGTGCATCAGGCCACCTCTTCGCCAAGGCCGTGTCAATGGTCTCATTTTGTGGCGATGCGCGCATAGGTATACATTTCACAGGGGAGTATCGGTCATTTTAGCATGGCTTTTGAGCGCACAGGAAGAGTGTCGTATCCACGGTTTGCTCGACCGGGCACTGGGCGGAACGACACCCGGGCGCGACTGGGTGCCTGAGACAGTGATGGCCGCATCCCGCGGGCCATCACCGTCAGGAATTAGCGACGGAACAAGGCGACCAGCTATCCCGGATCGGTCCGGAATCGCTGCCCGTTTCGAGGGTCGGGATATGCTACTGCCCGCCCATTTCCTTCTTGAACGTGTCGAAATCGACCTGCATTCCGTTGAAGATGGTGCTCCAGTGGCGGGTCAGCGCAGCCATTGTCACGGCTTCCTGGATCTCTTCGTCGGTGGCGCCGGCGCGCTTGGCGTCCTGGGTGTCCGACCAGATGCAGTAGTTGCAAGGTATCTGCGCCGCCACCGCCAGCGAGATCAGCGACTTGATCTTTGGTGGCAGCGCTGTCTTGTCGCTGAGTTGGATGGCCTTGACCTCGGCCCAGGCCCCAGGCAGGCCGGCTTTGGGGAACTGCTTCACAAAGCTGGGAACACCGCCCATGGTCGACTGGATGTCCTTGATGGTTGCATCGTATTCATCGGAATGGGCCGGAGCCGCGCCGAGCGACAGGACGCAGGCTGCGGCGGTGAGCAGGAACGCACGGCGGATGGACGACTGCACGGATTTGGAAATGCGACGCTTCGACATGGTTTTCTCCTCTGGTCTTTATTAGCCTTACTGTGTAAGGTGATGTCGAAAATGAACCTTACAGTGTAAGTTGTCAAGCGACGCCATGGACTCATCGATCAAGAAAAAGAGAGTGCGCGGTCGGCTGTCTCGCGAGATGATCGAGGACGCGGCCTTCCAGGTGATCGAGCGTGAGGGGCTTGCCGGCTTTTCGATGCGCAAGCTGGCGGCCGCGCTCGGCTGCGAGGCGATGAGCATCTATCATCACTTCCCCTCGCAGGCGCATCTCTACGAGGCGCTGGTCGATCGGCAGATCAGCGCGATAGTTATCCCCGACGCCGGCGTGCCCTGGCGCGAAAGGATCCGCATCGGCATGCAGGAATACCGTCGCGTCGCGACCGAGTATCCGGCCTTCGCGCCGTTTGTTGTCGTCTACCGCATGAATTCGCCGCCATGTCTTGCCAAGCTGGAAAGTGTCATCGGCCTGTTCGAAGCAGGCGGCTTCGGTCCGGAACTGAGCGCACGGCTGTTCCGCGCCGCGAGCTACTACCTTATGGGTGCGATCCTCGACGAGACCGCGGGTTACGCCAAGGGTCCTTCGGCGGTGACCACGGTCAGCGACGAACAGCTAGCGCGGGATTTTCCCAGCGTGATGACAGCCGGGACCTATTTTGGTAGGGCCGGTTTCGACAAGACGTTCGAACTCGGCCTTGAGATGCTGCTGGATGAAATGGAACGCCTTCGCGACCGCACCAATGCGAGCTAGTTGTCCGGCAAGGTACGATTACAAGGTGGCTGTTTGAATGCGCTTTCTGTTTGTCCTGATCTTGCTCGCCGGCATCGGCAGCGGTTTCATCTATCCCTGGGCGATGAGCAATTTCTCCGGCCACGAGATCGGCACCTGGCGCGTCTACGAGCAGGGCCGCTTCAAGCCGCTGACGGTGCCGCTCAGCAGCCGCGACGCACCGGTGCGGGTGCTGGTCGACCTGACCGCGAGGGCCGAGCGCATCGTCTCGCAGCAGCGCACGGTGTTGACGCTGACATCGGCCACCAATGGCCGAACGGTGCTTGCCTCGACGCTGCAGTTCAACCATTCGGACAACCCACGCCAGGCCAGCCCGCAACTGCCCGACAAAATTTTTCGCGATGAGGCCGGCGTTATCGCGAGCGTCAGCCCGGGTCCGTACGTCTTCACCGTCGGTCCGGGCGATGCCGATGACATTCCGATGCGCGCGGTCGATCTGATCCTTCGCTCCGGTGCCGGCGAGATCGACAGCCGCGCGCGGCCGGTCGGCTACGCGCTGATGGCGGTCGGCCTGATCGGGTTTTTGTTCTCCCTGCGCAGTCGTGGCGGCCGGCGGGAAAATCCGAATTCGCAGCCGCCACCGCCACGCTGGGGCAGGGGCTCCAAGTGAACTACCGCCACGCCTACCACGCCGGAAATTTCGCCGATGTCGTCAAGCATGTCGTGCTGACGCGGTTGCTCGACTATCTGAAGCAGAAGGACAAGGCGTTTCGTGTCATCGACACCCATGCCGGCATCGGCCGCTACGATCTGTCCTCGGTCGAAGCGCAGAAGACCGGAGAGTGGCAAGGCGGCATCGGCCGGCTGATCGATGCCTCGTTCGCCGCGCCGGTGACGGCACTGCTCGCGCCCTATCTGGAGACCGTGCGGTCGCTCAATCCCGAGGGCGGCATCCAGAAATATCCGGGCTCGCCGCTGATCGCGCGTCATCTCCTGCGCAAGCAGGATCGGCTGTCGGCGATCGAGCTGCATCCCAAGGATGTCGCCAAGCTGAGAACCCTCTTTGCCGGCGATTTCCAGACCCGTGTCATCGAGCTCGATGGCTGGCTGGCGCTCGGCGCGCATCTGCCGCCGAAGGAAAAGCGTGGCCTGGTGCTCATCGATCCGCCGTTCGAGGAAGCGGGTGAGTTCGAGCGCCTCGTCGACGGGCTCATAAGGGCGCACAAGCGCTGGCCTGGCGGCATCTACGCGCTGTGGTATCCGATCAAGGACCGCAAGGCGATCATCGCTTTCCGCAAGGCGCTGAAGCAATCCGGCATTCCGAAGCTGCTTGACATAGAATTCGAGATCAGGCCCGCCTCTTCGCAACCCAGTCTCGACGGCAGCGGCCTGCTGGTGGTCAACCCGCCGTTCACGCTGGGGGGCGAACTGCGGACACTGCTGCCGGCTTTGCACAGGGTGCTCGCCGTGGAAAAGCCGGCGCACTGGTCGCTGGAATGGCTGGCCGGCGAGTAGAGAGGCGCGGGGGGCCTCGAGCTCTCTTTTGCGTCCGGGTCTCCACGTGCCGGAGCTATTCCGGTTTCCATGCAAGGTCCGGCTTTGGCCAATGCCGTTCCGAACTGGGAAACCATTGTTTCCGCAACCGCTTGACCGCCGCCAAGCGAATCCGCAGAGTGTGCGCAATCGACCTTGAGAGGCTGCCATGACTCGCTTCGCCAAATCCGCACTTGCTGCCCTGATTTCGCTCTGCACTCCGCTTGCCGTGCCTCTCGGCGTTACCCAGGCCGTGCAGGCGGCCGACCTTGGCGTCTATTCCGACGACGATGGCGGCGTCTGCGGCGAAGCCTGGGTGTTGAACAAGATCACCAGCCGCTTTTCCCATCAGGTGCATCACGTGCCGCATCTGCCCAACGTGCAGATCACCGATTTCCGGCGCATCCACCAGCATCGTTATCTGGCGGCCAACGAGACCTGGCCGATCGGCCGCCGCTATTGCGGCGCCACCGTCAGCCTGTCCGACGGCCGCGATCGCACCATCTGGTACCTGATCGAGGAAGGCCAGGGCTTCGCCTCGATCGGCGACAATGTCGAATTCTGCGTCTCGGGCTTCGACCGCTGGATGGTCTACAACGGCCGCTGCCGCATCCTGCGCTAGAGCAATTCCAGGAAAAGTGTGAAACGGTTTTCCTGGGAAAAGCGCATAGCGCTTTCCCTTGGGAATTGCGTCAAAACAAAGAGGTAGGGAGGTTCGGCGTTTCCGTGAAACGGTGAACCTCTAGAGCGCGGATCTTCCGTTCCGATTCCTTTTCGCGCCTGCGGCTCTACCCGCTGCAGGCGCTCTTTTTGTGCTGTGTTGACAGAAGAGGCGATCCGTCGCATAAATATGAGACAGACCTGTCTCATCACTGGTAAACACCATGACATCGTCGCCTGCTTCCGACAAACGCCAGCACGTCGTCGAAACGGCCTACGGGCTGTTCAAGCGCGCCGGTTTCCATGCCACCGGCATCGACCGGATCATCGCCGAGGCCGATGTGGCCAAGATGACGATGTACCGTCACTTTCCCAGCAAGGACGAACTGATCGTCGAGGTGCTCGACTATCGCGCCCTGCGTTTTGCACGCCAGTTGGACCGCCTCGCCGAGGAGGTCGCGACGCCCGGGAAGAAAATTGCAAAGATCTTCGACTGGCACGATCGCTGGTTCCGCAGCCCGGATTTCCATGGCTGCCTGTTCGCGCATGCGCTGGCCGAGTTCGGCGATCCGGAACATCCGGTGTTCAAGGCTGTCGCCAGGCAGAAGAACGGCCTCAAGAAGCGCATGCAGTTGATCCTCGAAGAAGAGATGCCGCGCGGTCGCGCCGAAAGCGTGGCTGCGGTCCTGCTGATGCTGATCGAAGGTGCGACCCTGCTGGCGCAGATGGGGCAGGCGGACGCCGCCATTCGCGCCGCCCGCAAGACGGCCCTGGACATCATCGCCGCTTCGCGCAGGCCGCGATGAGCCCGCTTGTCATCGGGCTCGCGCTGTTTGCCGCGATCTTGCACGCCACCTGGAACGCCTTCCTGCGAACCGGGGGCGACAGGTTGTGGACCGTCACCGTCATGAGTTTTTCCAGTACGGCGCTCGCCATCCCCTTCGCCGTCTTCCTTACTCTTCCGGCCGCGCCGGCCTGGCCCTATGTCGTGCTCTCGGCCTGCCTTCAGGTCGGCTACAGCGTGTTCCTGGTGGCCGCCTACCGATATGGCGAACTGGGACAGGTCTATCCGATTGTTCGCGGCAGCGTGCCGCTGCTTGTCGCGCTCGGCGGCTTCTTCCTGGCCAACCAGCAGCTCACCCAACCGCAGACCGTCGGCGTCGCGTTGGTCGCCGGCGGCATCATGGGCCTTTCGCTCGGGAGAGGCAGAGCCGCCACGACATCGATACTCTATGCCTTGGCAACGGGAGCGATCATCGCCGCCTATGCGACGATCGACGCGATCGGTGTTCGCGCGGCGGGAAATGCCGGCGCCTACACCGCGTGGGTTCTCGTGATCTACGGCGCATTGCTGCCGGCGACCTTCCTTGCCTGTCGTGGCCGGCTCATCGTCGACCTGCGGGCGCCGGAAACCTGGAAGGCGCTGGGCGGCGGCCTGTTCGCGCTTTTGGCCTATGGTGTCGTGGTCGCGGCCTTCGCGCTCGGACCGGCCGCTCCTATCACCGCGATCCGCGAAACCAGCGTCGTCTTCGCCGCTTTCATCGGACGTCTGTTTCTCGGCGAGTTACTGACGCCGCGGCGGATCGGCGCCTGCGCCATCGTCGCCCTCGGCGCCATCTGCCTCGGCTATCAATGACGAAAATGCGCGTCGTGCGGAGCCCGATAATTCCTGATGTTGCCGACAGGCAAATCGGCTAGTCTGAACGCCCGAGAGCAACAGATCACTTTCGGGAGTCCACATGGACCTTGCCATCATCCTTGCCTTCACGGCTGCCTTCTTCGTGTTCGCTGCCAGTCCCGGTCCGGACAACATGACGATCGTCGCCCGCACGATCTCCAGCGGTGCCGCGTCGGGCATTGCCTATGGCGCAGGCACGGTGGTCGGCATTCTCATCTTCCTGGTCCTCGCCGTCGTCGGTCTGTCTTTCATCGCCGTCAAGATGGCGATCGCCATGACGGTGCTTCGTTATGGCGGAGCGATCTATCTGATTTGGATGGGCATCAGGTTGTGGACCGCCGTGCCCGTGGTGCCGGACCTGCAACCCATCTCTGGACGGCGCGGGCTGCTGGCGATCTTCGCCACGGGTATTGCGCTCAACCTCGGCAATCCGAAAATGCCGCTGTTCTACGTGGCACTGCTGCCGAACGTGGTTGGCGCGTCGCTCGACGCTGGTCATCTTGGTGTGTTGACGATGGTGATCCTGGCTATCGAGGTCGTGGTGATCGGCGGCCATGTCATCCTGGCCGGCCGCGCCCGCAGCCTGTTGCGCACGCCGAAGATCGTGCGCCGGGTCAACCGCGCGGCGGGCGGTGCGATGATCGGCGCCGGCTTCGCCGTGGTCGCCACGCGTTAGAGCAATTCCAGGAAAAGTGTGAAACGGTTTTCCGTCCGGAATTGCGTCAAAACAAGAGATACAGAGATGTCATGCAATCGCGGCGCTATTTTCTGCGCTGCGCCGCCTCGGCCCGATCAAGCATTTTGCGCAGGTAGGCGACGTGACCGCGGAACGCGCGCCGCCCGCTCGTCGTTGCCTTGACGCGTGTCTGCGGCCGGCGGCCGACGAACAGCTTTTCGATATCGACATAACCGGCCCTGGCCAGCGTATCGAGATGCGCGCCGAGATTGCCGTCGGTGGCGCCAACGATGGCCTTCAGCCGGGTGAACTCCAGCATTTCCCGCCTTTCCAGCGTGTTCAGGGTGGCCATGATCCTGAGCCGCGTGCTCTGGTGGATGATTTCGTCGGCGCTCATCGAGCGGCTCCGGTGCGGCCAAGCCAGACACTGCGATCGACGCGGCCAATGCCATGGCGCGCCGTCTCGACGATTCCGGAAAGCGCCGCCTGCTCTTGTGCGATCGACATCGAAGCAATCCTGCATCTCATGTAGAATACTCTGCGGTCTAGAGTTATCTGTCAACTCACTTACAAGCGCGGCGCGATCATGCTTGACAAGGTGATGCAGCTGTCGGTCGTGGCATTGCTCGCGTGATCCGTGTAGATCGCACGCGTGCACGAGATGATCGCACCGATCAAGCAGCAGGTGAGGATGTTCGCGGCCGAAGATCAATGCACAGAACAGCTCGCTCACCTTCGGAGCTTCGCGGCGCGATCGGTCTAGCAGGGTGCGGAGAATGTCGGCGGTGAACTGCTGGCAATGATTGAAGATCAGCAGCGGATTTTTGTGATGATCCGCATGGTCGTGTGCCATCGGTAACCAAAATTTAAGCTGCGAAATTCAGTCTATTGCTTCGCTGGCTAGAGAGCCGCGAGTCAGATATGCATTGCCCGTCGAGGTCATTCACGGCCGTCGGCGTAACGCAAGGGGCATGACATGGCGAAGCAGTCGTCTAAGGCGCCGGCATCCAAGACACCGGCAAAGAAAGCACCTGTGAAAGCAGTAACGGCCAAGGTCGCGGCAGCAGTGAAGAAAGCAGCACCCGCGGCCAAGCCGAAGGCAGCACCGGCAAAGGCAAAAGCAGCACCGGCCAAGAAGCCGGCAGCGGCCAAGGCCGTGGCAAAACCGGCAGTGAAGAAGGCAGCGCCTGCGAAGGCCGCGGCAAAGCCGGCCGCCAAGGCAGCACCGGCCAAGAAGCCGGCAGCCAAGGCGGCGGCGAAACCCGCAGCCAAGAAGGCAGCGCCCGCGAAGGCCGCGGCCAAGCCCGCCGCCAAGGCAGCACCGGCCAAGAAAGCGGCAGCGGCAGCGACAAAGCCCGCTGTGAAGAAAGCCGCGGCTCCCAAGGCCAAGGCAGCGCCGGCAAAGGCGAAGGCGCCGGCCAAGAAGTAGACCAGGTCTGGTTGGAGCACTGCGTGTCCTGCTGGATGCGCGGAGAACGCTCTGACACTTGCGATCGGCGCATGATCATTCCGGAAACCGCAACTGGTTTTCGGGCCGTGCGCAAGACCGTCGGCGAAGGGGGCCAGGGCAGCAAAGCGAAGCGCCGGACAGGCTGCTTCGCTTGCTCGCGCGGTTTGGTCTTCTTTCACACCTGGCCATGAAACGAATGCCCCGCCGCGAAACCGGGGTTGCGGAGGATTGAAAAGCAGATCGGATCTTCCGCTCTGCTGTGGTCTTCTTGCTCGATGTGGATCGCGTATCCGTCTGTAGCCATGTCACGATGGTCATGGCAGGAAACCATCACCGGTTTTCTGGCAGTTGGTTTTTTGTTGCCTGGCCATTGCCGGGCAGCCGCTCCCGGTCAAAAGTGCCGGTCGGCAAACAGGAACCCGATCATGCCCAGACTGCTCTACGCTTCCACTTCTCCCTACAGTTCCAAGGTGCGTATGGCCGCGGCCTATGCAGGCATCGCCATCGATGCGGTGCCGGTCAAGACTGAGGACAAACCGGCGGTCCTGATCGAGGCCAACCCGCTCGGCAAGATCCCGGTGTTGGTGCTCGACGACGGCCGCTCGATCCATGACAGTCGCGCCATTACCCAGCACCTCAACCGTGTTTCGAAGAACGCACTGTTTCCGCGAAATCCCGACAAGCGTCTCGAGGCCGAGGTGCTGGAGGCGTTGGCAGACGGCATTTGCGACTGCGCGCTGTCAATGGTCTATGAACGACGCACGCGACCTGAAGAGATGGTCTATCAGCCCTGGCTCGACCGGCAGTGGGCGAAGATCACGGCAGCGCTCGATCTGCTCAACGCCAACCCGCCAAAGCTGCCGAAGAAGATCACCGCCGGGCAGATCGCGTTGCGCGCCTGCCTTGGCTATCTCGCACTGCGCTTTGCCGGAAAGTGGGAAAAGGGCCGCGCCCGGCTGACGCGCTGGGCAGCGCGCTTCGACGAGAAGTTTCCGGAGCTGAAAGGCTGCATTCCCGGGTGATCATGATCACCCCGGGTGATCACCAAAGTGACCCATTGGACACAAAAAAAGCCGGGCGCGAGGCCCGGCTTTTTCGTGTCGTGGCTTGAACGACTTAGAACTTCATACCGACGCCGAAGGTGACGCGGTTGTCGGTGGCCTTGACCTTCCCGATACCATCGAAGTCCTTGCTGCCGAAGTCGGTGTAGCGGTACTCGACGCGGCCGAAGACATTGTCGGTCAGCTTGATGTCGGTGCCGAGACCGGCGGTCCAGCCGATCATGGTGGCGGTATCGCTTGCGCCCAGGACACTGTCTTCCACCTTCAGGCTTCTGCCGGCGAGACCGCCGGTGCCATAGAGCAGGATTTCCGGGGTCACGGCGTAACCAAGACGGGCACGCAGCGATCCTTCGAAGCCGGCCTTGGAGTCGATGCCGTTATCGTCACCCTTGACGCCGTTGTAGCCGAGCTCGGCTTCACCGCCGTACACAAAGTTCTCCTGCTGCCACTGATAGCCGCCGAAGACGCTGCCGATGAAACCCTTGGTATCGGTTTCAACGTCGAAGTCCTTTTCCTTGGTACGGCCGCTGAAGCCATAGCCGAGATTGATACCGGCATAGGGGCCGGCCCAGGACGCGACAGGCAATTCAGCAACCGGGGCAGGTGCCGGCGGCTCTTCCTGAACGACGTCCGCGGCATAGGCAGTTCCGCTGAGGGCGAAGAGCCCGAGTGCCACGGCCAGCGGCCGTGCGAATTTGAGATTGGCTTGCATTGTTCTTTACTCCTTAAGCCACAGGACACAGGCTTGTTTCTCACGATCGCCATCGACCCGTCCGGGGGGTGAAACGGGTCTGGCGTTCGTCGGTTCCAAATGTCGTGTCAAAATGCGGCTGAAGCGAACCTGAACTTGGGTCATTCCCCGGCGCGAATGAGGCTGAACCTTGACGTTGCATCTTCGCAACAGCGAAATGGCAGGAGCAGTGTCATGCTGCGCTGCACACCGCTTGGTGCAAGGAGTCCAGCGTCCTATATTGCGGTCGGGCTGCTCCAATCCAGGACGAGTCGGAATGCCCGATCGGTGGGTTCGCCACAATGCTGCCCAAGGTGCGAACGCCATTTAACGCATGCGGGGCCATATTTCGCCGGCATCGTGTTTTCGGGCCGAAATTGAGGATTGACACCATATGAGCAAAGCCACTGCCACGGCGCTGGTGACGGGCGGGGCGAAACGGATCGGCAGGGCGATCGTCGAGGATCTCGCCGCCCATGGTTTTGCCGTCGCCATACACTGCAATCGTTCGCGCGACGAAGCCGATGCAATGGCCGGGCTGATCAACCGGAGCGGTGGCCGCGCCGCAGTGGTCGCCGCCGATTTGACCGACATGGACGCCGCCGGTGACCTCGTAGGCCAGGCGGAAGCGGCGCTCGGACCGCTCTCACTGCTGGTCAACAATGCGTCGCTGTTCGAGGACGATTCGGTTCTGGACTTCGACTGGCGGGCCTGGGATCGGCATTTTGCCGTGCATGTGAAGACGCCGGCGCTGCTGGCGCAGACCTTCGCCCGGGCGTTGCCGCAGGGACAAGAGGGCCTGATCGTCAACATCATCGATCAGCGCGTCTGGAGGCCGACGCCGCGCTATTTCTCCTACGCACTGTCCAAGTCGACGCTGTGGACGGCCACGCAGATGATGGCGCAAGCGCTCGGTCCCCGCATCCGCGTCAATGCCATTGGCCCAGGGCCGACCCTGAAGAACGCCAGCCAGGACGACAGCGATTTTGCCGCGCAGGTCGAAGGTTTGATTCTCAAGCGCGGCCCGGAATTGCCGGAATTCGGGGCCACCATCCGCTATCTCTGGGAAGCGCGCTCAGTCACCGGCCAGATGATCGCGCTCGATGGCGGCCAGCATCTTGCATGGCAGACGCCCGATGTGACAGGCATGGCGGAATGAGTCCCGTAGATCAGAAAAGCAAGCCACGCAGTGGCGCCGCCGCCGACATGCCTCCCGAAGTCGAACTCGACCTTGAGGACGAGGCGGTGGAGGAGATCGTCGAACCTGCCGGGCCCGATATAGCCTTCACCGCCATCGACTGGACGCCGCATGCCGGCGACGCCGAAGGCATGGTGGGCGCCGAGGTGATCCAGACGCTGGTCAAGCGGCTGCCCAACGCGCCTGGCGTCTACCGCATGATGAACGCCGCCGGCGATGTGCTTTATGTCGGCAAGGCGCGCAGCCTGAAGAAGCGCGTCACCAACTACGCACAGGGCAGGTTCCACACCAGCCGCATCGGCCGCATGGTTCGCGAGACGTCGACGATGGAGTTCGTCGTCACCCGCACCGAGATCGAAGCGCTGCTGCTCGAAGCCAATCTTATCAAGCGCTTGCGGCCGCGATTCAATGTGCTGATGCGCGACGACAAGTCGTTTCCCTATATCCTCCTGACCGGCGATCACGTCTCGCCCGGCATCTACAAGCATCGCGGCGCGCGATCGCGCAAAGGTGACTATTTCGGCCCTTTCGCCTCCGCCGGGGCGGTCGGCCGCACCATCAATTCGCTGCAGCGCGCCTTCCTGCTGCGCAGTTGCACCAACTCCTTTTACGAGAACCGGACACGGCCGTGCCTGCTCTACCAGATCAAGCGTTGCGCCGGCCCCTGCACGGGAGAGGTTTCGCACGAGGACTATGCCGAGCTGGTCGGCGAGGCGAAGGACTTCTTGTCCGGCCGCAGCCAGAAGGTGAAGACGGAAATCTCGGCCGCCATGCAGCAGGCCTCGGAAGACCTCGATTTCGAGCGCGCCGCCATCTATCGCGACCGGCTGGCGGCGCTGTCGCATGTGCAGAGCCACCAGGGCATCAACCCGGCGACCGTCGACGAAGCCGATGTCTTCGCCATCCATCAGGAAGGCGGCCAGGTCTGCATCCAGGTGTTCTTCTTCCGCACCGGCCAGAACTGGGGCAACCGCGCCTATTTCCCCAAGGCCGACCCGGCGCTGGAGGGATCGGAAGTGCTGGGCTCGTTCCTGGCGCAATTCTATGATGACAAGCCGACGCCGCGCACCATTCTTCTGTCGCGCCCCGTCGAGGACCAGGAGCTGCTGGCCGAAGCGCTCTCCACTCGCGCCGGCCGCAAGGTCGCGATCTCGGTGCCGCAGCGCGGCGAGAAGAAGGACCTGACCGACAACGCCCTGCAGAACGCCCGCGAGGCGCTCGGCCGCAGGCTGGCCGAAACCTCGACGCAAGGCCGGTTGCTCGCCGGTTTTGCCGAGACCTTCGGCTTGCCGAAGCCTCCGGTGCGCATCGAGGTCTACGACAACTCGCACATCATGGGCACCAATGCCGTCGGCGCCATGGTCGTCGCCGGGCCGGAAGGCTTCGTCAAGAACCAGTATCGAAAGTTCAACATCCGCTCGACCGAGATCACGCCGGGCGACGATTTCGGCATGATGCGCGAGGTGATGGAGCGGCGTTTCTCGCGGCTGCTCAAGGAGCATGGCGATGTCGTCGTGACCGACGATGCCGCAGCAGGCGAGGCGGCCGATGATATCGAGGACGACATCTCTGGCAGTTTCCCGGCCTGGCCCGACGTCATCCTGATCGACGGCGGCCAGGGTCAGATGACGGCGGTGCGCAAGATCCTCTCGGATCTCGGCATCGAGGACCGCGTCGTGGCCATCGGCATCGCCAAGGGCCAGGACCGAGATGCCGGCCGCGAGCGCTTCTTCGTCAGGGGCAGGGACTCGTTTTCGCTGCCGGTTCGCGATCCCGTCCTCTACTTTGTCCAGCGGCTGCGCGACGAGGTCCACCGTTTCGCCATCGGCTCGCACCGTGCGCGCCGCAAGAAGGAGATGGTCAAGAGCCCGCTCGACGAGATCAACGGCATCGGCCCCGGCCGCAAGCGCGCCCTGCTCATGCATTTCGGCACCGCCAAGGCTGTCAGCCGTGCCGCCATCGAGGATTTGAGGAAAGTCGATGGCATTTCCGAACAGGTGGCGAAACTGGTCTACAATCATTTTCATGAGAGCTAGGGGATTTGGTACTTTTTCGGCTGGCTAATCGATTTTGGCCTGTTGACCCCCTACAACAGCTTCTGATTTGAGTAGGCAGGCAGAAAGAGTTCCCCAAAGATATGGCCAAGCGCGCGTTCAACCTGCCCAACATGCTCACCTACGCCCGCATCATCGCGGTGCCGCTGGTGGTGCTGTGTTTTTTTCTCGAGGGACATCTGAAGTCGAGCGACTTCGCCCGCTGGTCGGCGCTGGTCATCTTCCTACTCGCAAGCGTCACCGATTACCTGGACGGCTATCTGGCGCGCGCCTGGCAGCAGACCTCCAACATCGGCAAGATGCTCGACCCGATCGCCGACAAACTGCTGGTCGCCACCTGCCTGCTGCTGCTGGCGGCTGATACCGATCGCCATGCCGGCATCGCCGGCTGGTCGTTGTGGGCGGCGATCATCATCTTGTGCCGCGAAATCCTCGTTTCGGGCCTGCGCGAATATCTGGCGGCGCTCAAGGTCTCGGTGCCGGTGACGCAGCTGGCAAAATGGAAGACCGCGATCCAGATGGTCGCCATCGCCTTCCTGCTGGCTGGGCCTGCAGGCGACAAGATCTTCCCGCTGACCACCCAGACCGGGCTGGTGCTGCTGTGGATCGCAGCGCTGGTCACGCTCTACACCGGCTACGACTATTTCCGCGCCGGCCTCAAGCACATCATGGACGAGTGAGATGACGACCCGGCTCATCTATTTTGCCTGGGTGCGCGAGCGGATCGGCCTGCCTGAGGAAGACGTCGACTTGCCTGCCGGCATCGAGACGGTCGCCGACCTCCTGCGCTGGCTGAAATCGCGTGGCGAGGGCTACGAGCACGCGCTGCAATATCCCGACGTGATCCGCGTCGCCATCAATCAGGAACATGTCGAGCACCGCGAGAAGATATCAGGGGCTCGCGAGATTGCGCTGTTCCCGCCGATGACCGGGGGCTGATCCATGTCGGCCGCCTTGGTGCCGACGGTGCGGATCCAGCGCGAAGATTTCGACGTCGCTGCAGAGATCGCCAAGCTGACGCAAGGGCGCGCAGATATCGGCGCCGTGGTGACCTTCTCCGGCCTTTGCCGCGACGAGCAGGGTGCGCTGTCTGCACTCGAACTCGAGCATTATCCCGGCATGGCGGAAGCCGAGATCAGCCGCATCGCGGTTGAAGCGGCTCAGCGCTGGCCGCTGCAAGGCCTGACCGCCATCCACCGCCACGGCAAGATCGCGCCCGGCGACAACATCGTGCTGGTGGTGGCGGCATCGGCGCATCGCCAGGCAGCGTTCGAGGCAGCGAACTTTCTTATGGACTACCTGAAATCGCACGCGCCGTTCTGGAAGAAGGAGCATCGCGCTGACGGCTCCGAGGGCGGCTGGGTCGAGGCCAAGGAAGCCGACGCCAAGGCCGCACAGCGCTGGAAACCGTCCGAATAAAATCCTGTCGCAGCCATGCATTGACCGCAATCCTTTGGCCAATTGGTCACGGTTGGTCAGCTTGGGCGAGGGAAGATGGTCATGCTGGACAGGATCGCGGAGTTCTTCGTCTTCGGTTTCGTGCCTCTGGTCGTCGGCATATTGGCCGTGCCGGAATTGTCTGTTGCCGCCGAAAATACCGTGCGAGGCGAGGTGATCTATCGCGAGCGCATCGCCTTGCCGCCAAGTGCCGTGCTCTCCGTCCAGCTTGCCGATGTCTCGCTCGCCGACGCGCCGGCCACGATCATCGGCGAGCAGAACGTGAAGCCGGCCGGCCAGGTGCCGATCAGCTTCGAGATCAAATTCGATCCGTCCGTCATCCGGTCGCAGATGACCTACGCCTTGCAAGCCCGCATTACCGTCGACGGCAAGCTCCTGTTCATCTCCGATATGCGCCATCAGGTCGATCCTCTGACCGACGTGCCGCAGAGCATCATGCTGAAGATGGTCACGCCGAGCGCCGAGCAGACGGCTTCTGTCATTGGTCAGATCTGGCTGGTCGACTATGTCGACGGCATTGGCGCAATCGCCGCGCCGCAAGCCACGTTCAGGATCAGCGAGGCCGGCAAGGCGGGCGGCAGCGGTCCCTGCAACACCTATTTCGCCACCGCCAAGGTCGAAGGCCAGGCGATCGCGATCAGCGACATCGGCTCGACCTACAAGGCCTGCGCGCCCGAGGTTATGGCTGAGGAAAAGGCGCTGTTCGATGCGCTGGCCAAGGCGGCGTCATACAGCGTCGGCGACGGCAAGCTCGTCATATCAGACAAGGATGGCCGCGAGATCCTGCGCTTCAGCGCCGCAAGCTGATGCCCGGTCCGGCGTCACCCCGGCGCGGCGAGAGCCGATCGTTGCACCAATGAAAAAGGCCGGCGACGCCGGCCTTCTTACAGGGTCGAAGGTCTGGACTGTCGTGTCAGCCGACGATCTCGGTGTCCGAGAACCAGTACTTGATCTCTTCTGCTGCCGTCTCCGGCGCATCGGAGCCGTGCACCGAGTTCTCGCCGATCGACAGCGCATGCACCTTGCGGATGGTGCCTTCGGCGGCATTGGCCGGGTTGGTGGCGCCCATCACTTCACGGTTCCTGGCAATGGCGTTCTCGCCTTCCAGCACCTGCACGATGGTCGGTGCCGACGACATGAACTCGACCAGCTCGCCGAAGAACGGACGGTCCTTGTGGACGGCATAGAAGCCTTCCGCCTCACGACGGCTCATCCAGACCCGGCGCGAGGCGATGACGCGCAAGCCGGCCTCTTCCAGCATCCTGGTGATGGCGCCGGTGAGGTTGCGCCGGGTCGCGTCCGGCTTGATCATGGAAAAGGTGCGTTCGAGCGCCATGGGTTGTCCTTGTGATGAGATGGAATTGAGAGTGGCGGGCTCTATACAAGCCGCCCGTGCCATTGCCAAGGGGTGAGATCAAAGGGGCGAGGGACGGTCCGCGAAGCGGACGGAAAGCCAATTGACTGGCTTTCCGAGTAACCGACGCCCGCAGCGATGCGAAGGGCCGGAGCAGCTGTGCGTTTCTGTGTCAGGCCGGCGCCGATGAGGCCGACCAGCAGGCGAGATCGGATGGCTGTCATGCGATGCTTTGCTTGCTATAGTTGCGTGTCGGCGCCGCGCTGAAGTCGGCCCGAATGGAGACCACATGATCATGGCAGACGATCGTCAGGAACGCATTCGCAACCGCGCGCATCAGATCTGGCTGGAAGAGGGACAACCGGCTGGCCATCATGATCGCCATTGGCATCAGGCGGTAGCCGACATCGACCAGGAGGATGCCGGGGGCAAGTCGGCAGCCAAAAAGGCAACTGGTGCCGGCAAGGCAAAAGCCGCTCCCAAGGCCAAAGCCGCCCCTAGGGAGGCGAAGGCTGCCACAAAGACCAGCAAGCCAAAAAAGGCGGCAGCCAAGTAGGCTTGGCTATATCGCTGCTGGCCCTTCTCGCAGGGATTGACGGCCCTCGTGCCTGCTCAGCACCAAGGTGAGGCGCTGCGGCGTCACGCCGCCGCCACCTTTCGCGCCAGCCCGCCGTGCAGGTCGAGGCAGCGGGCGAACCATTGCGCCACCACGTCGCTGTCTTCGAGCAGCCGGTAGGGCGAGGCTATGCGCGCCCATTGCAGGGCGCCGAAGACGATGTAGTCGGCGAACAGCGGCGACGCGCCGCCAATGTAGAGCTGGTAGCCGAGCATTGAGCGCAGCGGCTCCAATGCAGTGCGGAATGTTGCCAGTCCGGCGTCGCGCGCGGTGACTATATCCTCCAGCTTCCTGCCAAGGCGTTGCTCGCGGCTCTGGCGGAAATAAGCGGCGTTCTCCTCGTCCTGCATGGCGTGAAGGTCGATGATCGCCGCGGTGGTGACATAGGGATGGATGGTCAGTTGCGACCAGCGTTCGATGAAGCGCGCCATCGCCTTGCCGCCTTCGCCGCCAAACAGCGTCGGCCGATCCGGATAGGCTTCGTCGAGATAGAGCGCGATGGCGAAGGAATCGGCGACGACTGTCTCGCCGTCGCGGATCACCGGAACGGTTTTCGAAACGCCGCCCTCGACAGCGGGCACCTCGAGAAAGCGCGTCGGTGCGGTCGAAATGTCGAGCCCCTTGTGCGCAAGCGCCATCGCCACCTTCCAGCAATGCGGGCTAAACGGACGGCCAGCGTCGCGTCCGACGAGGTCATAGAGCAGAATGGTCATTGGCGTTGGGCCCCTCGCGGGTTAGGTAGGCCCCGCATCGATGCGAGCCGAGGGAAGCCATGAGACAGCATTTCATGATGTTTGCGGCCTATAATCAATGGGCCAACAACCGCATCTATGATGCCGCGGCCGAACTCGACGACGAGGAATTCAACCGCAATGTCGGCGCCTTCTTCGGCTCGATGATGGGGACGCTCAACCACCTGCTGACAGCCGACCGCATCTGGATGAAGCGCTTCACCGGCGAGGGCGACGCTCCGACGACGCTGGATGCCGTCCTGCACCGGGGCTTGCCCGGCCTGCGGATGGCGCGTGAAGCCGAGGACAGGAGGATCATCGACTGGGTCGGCGGCCTCAGCGACAAGGCTTTGACTGGCCGCTTCACCTATATGACGGTCTCGGATATGCGCACGGTCTCGCAGAGGCTGGCGCCGGCGCTGGATCATGTCTTCAACCACCAGACACATCACCGCGGCCAGGGGCACACGATCCTGACCATCCTGGGACGGCCAAGCCTGGGTCTGGACCTGATGCTCTTCCAGCGCACCGAGGAGGGCAGGGCTTTCGCCTGATCCCCGGTTGGGGGCTGATCGAAGTTCAGCCGGCGGTCTCGCTGTCCAACTGGTTCTGCGTCAGTGCGGCTTCGGCTGCGATCCACTGCTTGAACAGCGATACCTTGCGAGCGTGTAGCGCCTTGTCGGGGCAGACGAAATACCACCCCGCGGTATTCGGGTGGTGCACCTTGAATGGAGCCACCAGCCTTTCGGCCCGGATATCGCTGGCCATATAGGCTCGATTGGCCACGGCAAATCCCAATCCGGCGTTGGCTGCCTCGTAGGACATCATGCAGGAATCGAAATAGATGCTCTTGGTCTCCCGGAGCACGAAGCCGGCGCCGGCGAAGTCGAGCCATGATTGCCAGTTCTGGGTGCATGTGTCGGAATGCAGCAGCGTGAAGTGGCGCAGATCTTCGGGCTTCACCTTCGACAGTGGCTTTTCGCCCAGGATTTCGTGGAAGAGTTTCCTGCTGCACACCGGCGTCAGGTCTTCCCGGAACAGCAGATCGGATTGGAGCCCATGAAAGTGGCCGTCGCCATAGCGGATTTCGAGATCGAACTCGGAAGTCGTCAATTCATGCGTCGCGTAGGATGTCGAGACCCGCATCACAATATCGGGATGTTGCCGCTGGAACAGCGGCAGGCGCGGAAACAGCCAGCGTGCCGCAAAGGTCGGCAGCACCGATATCTTCAACACATGTTCCTGCGATTGCCCGGTCGCCTCCATGCTGGCGGCGACGATCCTCTCCAGCGCCTCGCGAACGCGCGAGACATAAGTCTCGCCCTCCGGCGTCAGCGACACTGCATTGCCGCCGCGCTGGAAAATCTTGAAACGCAGTTGATCCTCAAGGCTTTTGACGCGCTGGCTGACCGCTGACGCGGTGATAAACTGTTCTTCGCCGGCGCGCGTGAAATTCCCGTGCCTCGCAGCACTCTCCACGATTTTCAGCGAATTGAGGTTGACCTGACTGAGCAGACGCACGGTTTCGACCTTAAGCTGGGCTTACACTAGCACCAGCATTCCTAATTTTACAGGGGTGGGTGATCTAATCGACTGTTTCCCAAGTGTTGCCCCCGCCCCGGAGAAGTACAATGAACGCCCATACCATCCCCGAACTGCGTTATGCGATGAGCCGCGAAGCCATTATCGGTCACGAAACCGCCTGGAAGGTGTCGAGTTTCGGCGTCGCGCAATATCTGCACGGCTATGACCCGGCCCTGCTTGCAGCAGTTGAGGAAGCTGCTCTGAAGCTCAAGGCCAGCCATGCCGTGCACAAGCACCTTGACTTGACCTTCATCACCGGCGCCGACCGTTTCATCCCCGAGATCAAGGAGTTGCTGCATGACAAGCTGCGCCTGGAGCGGCTGTCCGACATGATGGGCACCAAGCTGGAGCCCTATCCGCTGTCGATCGTCGGCTCGACGGTGACCTTCATGAATCCCAAGGACGGCGCCGTTGAATGGCATTGCGATGGCGTTCCGGTCACCGAGCTCATTCCGCTGTCGATCAGCAATCCGCTGGTCGGCGGCCACCTCGAAATCTACTGCGACGACTCCGAAACCGGCCGCGCCATCCTCGAATCCGGCCGCGAGATTCCGCGCAACCGTGTCATGCGCATCGATCACAAGATGAACTACGCCACGCTTGGGCAGTTTCTCGGTGTCCTGCATCGCACCGCGCCGATCCGGTTCGGCGAACGCGTCACGCTGGTGCTCAACCAACGCTCGGTGGCCAAGCCCTATGTCGACGACAACCGCATGTTCTATCTCGCCGCCGACAACGACCATGACCGCGAATGGGTCAACGAGCTGGCCGAAGACGTCTGGAACAACCAGTTGCCGGCCTATCGCCGGTTCGAGCAAGAGCATCCCGTCCCGGCGTCGTCCGAGGCACCGGTTCCGGGCGGAGCCAGGGAATCATGGTAATCAGCCATGATCCCGGAACGTGGGAACCGGTTTTCGGACAGGATCATGGTCGAACACAGAGATAGAGGCCCACGCCAGTTCTTTCGGCATGGATCCGGCCCGGTAACCGCGCTGGTCTTTGCTGCCGGGGCGGTGGCGTTGTGGTCGACCAATGCGCTGGTCGGCAAATCGCTGCTGGCCAGCCATCCGGTGTCGCAGGTGCAATTCCTGCAGTTTACAGGAGCTGTACTCATCTTCGCCGCCATCCGGTTGATGAGCCGGGAAAGGGTCGCGCCAGTTTCGGCAGGGCCGGCGCTCGTCTCTCTCGCGGTCGGCTTCATCGGTCTGGTCGGCACCATGGTGCTGCAATACATCGCTTTCGCTTCGATGCCGGTGATCGAGGCCAATCTGGTGGCCTACACATGGCCGTTGATGGTCGCGGCGGCGGTCATCGCTCTGCAGAATCCGCGGCGCCCGGTGCTGCTGGGCCTCGCCGCGGTCGTGGGCTTCATCGGCGTTGCACTGGTGATTTCGGGAGGGCGTAACCAATCCTGGCTCCAGGGCGATCTCGTCGGCTATGTCGCCGCATTCGGGTCCGCACTGTGCATGGCCTTCTATTCGATCATGGTGGGACGGGTCGCCACCTCGCCGGATCGCCTGTTGCTGCCCTCGTCGCTGATCGGTGTCGCCTTGACGTTCTTGTGGTGCGCTCGCGACGGTTTCGCCTGGCCCGTCGGCACGGACCTGGCTCTCGGCCTCTATCTCGGCGCCGGTCCTATGGGGTTGGGTTACTACTTCTGGTCACGCGCCTTGAAGCTCGAAGGCAGCGGCAAGGTCGCGGTCGTCGCCTATCTCACGCCGATCGCCTCGACGCTGCTGCTGACGCTATCAGGCGAAAGGCTGACGATGACGGCCATTGTCGGAGCCGTCCTCGTCATCGGCAGTTGCGTCGCGGTCGGCGTGGAACGTTCGGAGGCCGAGAACCATGTTTGACGAAAACGAACGTCTGGCCAGGCAGGAAGCGCATTGGCTGATCAAGGAATTTGGCGCCGAGGCACCGCTATATGCCGCCATGAAGGCCGAAAAGGCTATAGAGCAAAAGGACTTCAGCCGTTGCGCCCGTTGGAAGCGTATTCTAGAGATATTGGCCGACGGTCATGCTGCTAAGTCTGCTAGTCCCAAGTATTAGATTTTCTAATTTGCGCGACGTCGATTTCCCATGAAAAGTATTTTTGCGAGTCTTGATTCCTTGTTGAGACTTGGCGGTCCGTTGGGGGGCGCGGCTAAAGAGATACAAAGACACAAGTCTTCACTGGGGTGGATGACTTTGTCGGAAATAGGGTGATAGAATTGTCAAATATCGATGATAAGACCGTTATCGAACTGACGGCCGATATTGTCTCGGCCTATATAGGCAACAATCCGCTTCCGGCTTCCGGTCTGCCTGAGTTGATTGCCAGCGTCAGCGCTTCGGTGCGCAAGCTGGCTGGTGCACCTGTCGTGGAAAGCCCAAGCCTGGTTCCGGCCGTGAACCCGAAGAAGTCGGTGTTTCCCGACTACATCATCTGTCTTGAGGACGGAAAGAAGTTCAAGTCGCTCAAGCGACACCTCAGGACCGATTATGGCCTGAGCCCGGACGACTACCGGGCCAAATGGAGCTTGCCGCCGGACTATCCGATGGTTGCGCCAAACTATTCGGCGACACGGTCGGCGCTGGCAAAGTCGACAGGACTTGGCCGCAAGCCGGCAGCAGCGCCGGCCGTCGCAGCCAAGGCGACGAAGCGCAAGGGGACTGCCTGAGCGCTGCCTGGCCGGGTAGGTAGGCAGATCGGCTGCCTTGACGACGCCTTTGCGGGCGTCGTTTTCAGGCCTTGTGCGGCCAACTGGCCCGCAAGGTCTTGCGAAGCGTTGATGTCCGGTGCAAAAGCGCGGCCATGCTGATCATCAACGACCTTTCGCTCCGCATGGCCGGACGCCTGCTTCTCGACCACGCCTCGCTGACCTTGCCGGCCGGCACCAAGGCCGGTCTTGTCGGTCGCAACGGCACCGGTAAGACGACGCTGTTCAAGGCCATCACCGGCGACCTCGCCTCCGAGACGGGCTCGATCAGCCTGCCCAAGAACACGCGCATCGGCCAGGTGGCGCAGGAAGCGCCCGGCACCGAGGACCCGCTGATCGAGATCGTGCTCAAGGCCGATCTCGAGCGAACGGCACTCCTTGAAGAGGAAAAGACCGCCTCCGATCCGCACCGCATCGCCGACATCCACATGCGGCTGGCCGACATCGACGCGCACTCAGCCGAGTCGCGCGCGGCCACCATTCTTGCCGGTCTCGGCTTCGATGATGCTGCGCAGCGCCGCCCGGCCTCGTCCTTCTCCGGCGGCTGGCGCATGCGCGTGGCGCTTGCGGCCGTACTGTTTGCCGAGCCCGACCTTTTGCTGCTTGACGAGCCGACCAACTATCTCGACCTCGAAGGCACGCTGTGGCTGGAAAACTATGTGTCGAAGTATCCGCACACCGTTCTTCTGATCTCGCATGATCGCGACCTGCTCAACCGCGCCGTCAATTCCATCGTTCATCTTGACCAGAAGAAGCTGACCTTCTGGCGTGGCGGCTACGATCAGTTCGAGCGTCAGTATACCGAGCAGAAGGAACTGCAGGAGAAGGGCAGGGTCAAGCAGGAAGCCGCCCGCAAGCATATGGAATCCTTCGTCGAGCGCTTCCGCGCCAAGGCCTCGAAGGCGAGACAGGCGCAGTCGCGCATCAAGGCGCTGGAGAGGATGAAGCCGATCGCCGCGATCGTCAACGATACGGTGCGGCCGTTCTCCTTCCCCGAGCCGGTGAAGACGGTGGCCTCGCCGATCGTGGCGCTGAACAACGTCAATGTCGGCTACACCGAGGGGCAGCCGATCCTCAAGAAGATGACCCTGCGCATCGATGCCGACGACCGCATCGCGCTGCTCGGCGCCAACGGCAACGGCAAGTCGACCTTCGCCAAATTGCTGTCCGGCCGGCTGAAGCAGGAGGCCGGCACCATGACGGTGGCGCCCGGGCTGAAGGTGGCGATCTTTGCCCAGCACCAGCTCGACGATCTCCGGCCTGAGGAAAACGCCTATGAGCATGTTCGCCGGCTGATGCCGGAGGCGCCGGAATCGAAGGTGCGCGGACGCGTCGCCCAGTTCGGCCTCACCACCGAGAAGATGAACACCGCCGCCAAGGACCTATCTGGCGGCGAGAAGGCGCGGCTGTTGATGGGTCTGTCGGCCTTCGAGGGCCCGAACCTGTTCATCCTTGACGAGCCGACCAACCATCTCGACATCGACAGCCGTGAATCGCTGATCCATGCGCTGAACGAATTTCCCGGTGCGGTGATCCTGATCTCGCATGATCGCCATCTGCTGGAGGCGACCGCCGACCGGCTCTGGCTGGTCAAGGACGGCGCGGTCAATCCGTATGACGGCGACCTCGAAGACTACAAGACGCTGGTCACCGGTGTGTCGGGCGACCGCCGTGGCAAGCGCGAGGCAGACAAGGCGTCAAAGGCCGACCGCCGCCGCGATGCGGCAGCGCGTCGCGCCGCCTTTGAGCCGCTGGCCAAGGAAATCCGCGCCACCGAAGCGCTGATGGACCGCATCCGCAAGCGCATCGACGGCATCGAGGACGAACTGTCCAATCCGGCCGTCTACGAGAAGGATCCCTCGACGGCGACCCGGCTGGCCAAGGAGCGCTCGCAGCTGGCCCAGACACTGGCCGGCCACGAGGAAAAATGGCTGACCATGTCGGCCGAGTACGAGGAAGGCACGGCGGAATAGGGCATGTCGAAGGAATCTTGGATTGGGGCTGCGAAGGTTTTGGCGATCAATCCAGGGGCTGTCGTAAAATGCCCTGAATGCGGAGAAGGCAATCTGGTTGTCGTCGACGCCGGGGCAGGAGCCGCGCATGTCGAGCGCCATATGCATTGCCCAAAATGCGGCGCCTACAATGCGCTCTTTAAGCGAACCGACGGCGTGTAACTGGCCCTACACGCCGCGCCCGAAAGCCGTTAGACAAGTGCCATGAACCAGCACGCCAAGCTCAGAATCGGCCATTCGGCCTGTCCACATGATTGCCCCTCGACCTGCGCGCTCGAGGTCGAGTTGCTTGATGGCAACCGCATCGGCCGCGTCCATGGCGCCAAGGCCAACAGCTATACGGCAGGCGTCATCTGCGCCAAGGTCGCGCGCTATGCCGACCGCGTCCATCATCCCGACCGTTTGCTGAAACCGCTGGTGCGGGCCGGCGCCAAGGGCGACGGCGCGTGGAAGGAGGCGAGCTGGGAGGCTGCGCTCGACCTCGTCGCCGAAAAATTCATCGCGGCCGAGGAGAAATACGGCTCGGAGACGGTCTGGCCCTATTACTATGCCGGCACGATGGGACTGGTGCAGCGCGACGGTATCGACCGGCTGCGCCACGCCAAGAAGTACTCCGGCTTTTTCGGCTCGATCTGCACCAATCTGGCCTGGACCGGCTGGATGATGGGGGCCGGCGCCTTGCGCGGACCCGATCCGCGCGAGATGGCGAAATCCGATTGCGTGGTGATCTGGGGCACCAATGCCGTGGTCACGCAGGTCAACGTCATGACCCACGCCATCAAGGCGCGCAAGGAGCGCGGCGCCAGGATCGTCGTCATCGACGTCTATGAGAACGCGACGATGAAGCAGGCCGACCTCGGCCTGGTGCTGAAGCCCGGCACCGATGGCGCGCTAGCCTGCGCGGTCATGCATGTGCTGTTCAGGGAAGGCATGGCCGACCGCGCCTATCTCGAAAAATACACCGACGACCCAAAGGGACTGGAAGAGCATCTGCGGACGCGCACACCGGAGTGGGCAGCGGGCATTACCGGTCTGACGGTCGCCGAGATCGAGGCTTTCGCTCGGCTCGTCGGCACGACGAAGAAAACCTATTTCCGTCTCGGCTATGGTTTTGCGCGCCAGCGCAACGGCTCGGTCAACATGCACGCGGCCGCCTCCATCGCCGCTGTCACCGGCTGCTGGCAATATGAGGGCGGCGGCGCCTTCCATTCCAATTCCGGCATCTTCAAGCTCAACCAGGATGTGCTGGAAGGTACGAAGATGCGCGATCCCTCGATCCGCTATCTCGATCATTCGCGCATCGGCCCGGTGCTGACCGGGGCGAAGGATGCGCTCTATGGCGGCCCGCCGGTGACGGCCATGCTGATCCAGAACACCAACCCGGTGAATGTCGCGCCCGAACAGCGGCTGGTGAAGCAGGGTTTTCTGCGCGACGACCTGTTCACCTGCGTCCACGAGCAGTTCATGACCGACACGGCCAAGCTTGCCGATGTCGTGCTGCCGGCGACGATGTTCCTCGAGCACGACGACGTCTATAAGGGCGGTGGCAACCAGCACATCACCCTCGGCCCCAAGCTGATCGACCCGCCGGAAGGGCCACGCACCAACCATTTCGTCATCGAGGAACTGGCTGAGCGCCTCGGCGTCGCCGACCGTCCGGGCTTCGGCCTGACCGAACAGCAGCATATCGACATCATCCTGGGCAAGCGCGGGCTGGGCAGCTTCGACAGCTTGAAGGAAGACAAGTGGGTCGACCTGCAGCCGGATTTCGACACCGCGCATTTCATCAAGGGTTTCGGCCACGCGGATGGGAAATTCCGCTTCCGCGCCGACTGGACCGGGCAGGCGGCGCCCAACCGGCCGCCGAAGAGCATGGGTCTGTTCGGACCGGTGGAGCGGCTGCCGGAATTCCCCGACCATGTCGACCTGATCGAGGTCGCCGATGAGGCGCATCCGTTCCGGCTGGCGACATCGCCGGCACGCAATTTCCTCAACTCGACATTTTCGGAGACACCGGTGTCGAAGGCCAAGGAAGTGCGGCCGGAACTGCTTCTGCATCCCGACGATGCGGCGGCCCATGGGCTTGCCGACGGCGACCGCGTCGAGGTCGGCAACGAGCGCGGCGAAGTGGTGCTGCACGCAAGACTGTTCGGCGGCATCAAGCGCGGCGTCGTCATCGCCGAAGGCATCTGGCCAAACAGCGCGCATGAGCGCGGCGAGGGCATCAACGTGCTGACCGGCGCCGATGCGCCGGCACCCTATGGTGGCGCTGCCTTCCACGACAACAAGGTGTGGCTACGCGCGGCAGGCTGAGGCCGAAGAGAGCTCCGCTTCTCTCGCGCCAAATCATACCGGCAGGAATTCAGCCGCCTTCTTTCGGTCTCGCCGCAGCCGGATGTCGTCGGCGATCTGCCCTGCCTCGATCGAGATTTCGCGTAGCAATCCGGTGACCGGGTTGTGAAAGCCAATGAGATAGAGGCCGAGCTCCGAAGCGCGTGCGTTGACGCCGCTGCGGCCCGGTTGGATGCCAGGCTGCAGCAACCTGGCGTAGCCCGGCCGGAAGCCGGTGGCGAAGATGATCGCATCGAACTCGCCATGCTTGCCGTCGGCAAAATGGGCGCCTTGCTCGGTGATCTCGGCAATGTCGGGTGCGACCTTGATCGCGCCTTCGCGGATCTTGCCGACCGTGCCGACATCGATCACCGGGATGCGCGCCGCCACCGCGATCTGCTGCAACATCCCTTGGCTCGGTCGCTTGAGCCCGTATTTCTCCAGCCTGCCCAGTGCCAGATCGAGGATGACAGGGAACAAGGCATCATTGATGCGTTGCGGCATCAGGCGAGCCGCCATGCCGACCATCTGGATGGGCACACCAAGCAACTCGCGCGGCACGATATGAACGCCGCCGCGCACCGAAATCGTCGGCCACGCACCGCCTTCCACCAGATCGAGCGCGATCTCGGCGCCGGTGTTGCCCATACCGACGATCAGCACCGACTGGCCGGCGAAAGGCGTGGCGTTGCGGTAGTCGGCGCTATGCAGCCTTTGACCCCTGAAGGCTTCGGCGCCGGCAAATCCGGGCATCAGCGGCTCGGCGTTGTAGCCCGACGCGATCACCACGTGGGAGGCATGCAGGGCGCCGGATGTCGCTTCGACATGCCAGCCTCTGCCTTGCCGGGTGATCATCCGCACTGTCTGTCCAAAGCGGGGCCGCAGGTCGAAGCGTTGCGCGTAGGCATCGAGATAGTCGGCGAAGAGATCGCGCGGCACATAGCGCGGATAATCCTTGGGAAAGGGCACGAAAGGCAGCGAGGAATAGCGTTTGGTTGTGTGCAGGTGGACGCGCTCATAGTGGCGTCGCCACGCGGGTGCGGCCTGCGCCTCTTTTTCGAGAAGAACGAAGTCGACCCCGGCCTGCCGCAGGCATGCGGCAACGGCCAGACCCGCTGGCCCGGCACCGATGATTGCAACTGGGGTGGTGTCGTCCAAGCGCGCCTCCGCCAATAAATTCGCGTTCGGAGAATGTCAAAAGCATGGCAGCCGGGTCTGGCTGCCAGCAAATTCTCAACCGGGCAAGGGCACCGTCAGCCCGACCTTGACGCGGTCCATGGCGACGAAAGTGCGGAACTTCCGCACATTGTTGCTGTCGAAGAACAGTTTTCGCGTCAGCGCCTCATAGGCGCCCATGTCGGCCACGGTGATGACCAGGATGAAATCGGCCTCGCCGGTGACGTAGTAGCATTGCTGCACTTCCGGCGCGGCCGAGAATTGCCGCTTGGCCGCGTCGATGAGTTCGGTGCGTTCGCTCTCGAGTTCCACCTCGACGAAGATGGTGATGGGCTGGCCGACCGCCGCCGGCTCGACCAGGGCAACATTGGCGGCAATGACGCCGGTCTGTTCCATGCGCTTGATGCGGCGTTGCACTGCGGGCGCCGAAAGGTTGACGGCTTCGCCGATCAGCCGCTGCGGCGTCGTGTTGTCGCGCTGCAGGATCGCAAGGATGGCGAGATCGAAACTGTCGAGTGGAGGTGGCAATGCAGGCAATGGAGATCCTGACGAAACAAACTTGCATTTCGAGGGTCGTATTACAGCGCTCTTTGCGCCGGTCCTGCAATATGTTCTCGCTGAACTGCCAAGGAGGCCGCCAGTGTTCCTGCCCAACCGCAATGCCTTGCACCGCCAGCCGCTCGACCCGGCCGATACCGAAACGCTCGGGGTCGCCGGGGCCGACACAGTCGAGCGTTTTCTTGCCCATCGCGACAATCACCGGATAACGCCGCTGCAAGCGTTGCCCGCGCTGGCGACTGAACTCGGCCTCG
Organism: Mesorhizobium sp. P2_A12; assembly: GCF_056405075.1. Classification (NCBI taxonomy): domain Bacteria; kingdom Pseudomonadati; phylum Pseudomonadota; class Alphaproteobacteria; order Hyphomicrobiales; family Phyllobacteriaceae; genus Mesorhizobium; species Mesorhizobium sp. P2_A12. Next base: position 61,765 of record NZ_JBFUCU010000008.1, on the reverse strand, counting down.
GGTCGTTGCATGTCAAGGATGAAGGCTTTCGCCTCGGCCTTGGCAGCTTCAAGGCGCTGGGCGGCGCCTATGCTGTCTTCAGCCTGGTGCTGGAAGAGGCAAGTCGGTCGCTTGGTCGACCCGTCGATGTGGCCGATCTTAGTCAGCCGGATGTTCGGGCGGTTGCCGCGACGATGACGGTTGCCTGCGCCACCGATGGCAATCACGGCCGGTCGGTCGCGCAAGGTGCGCAACTCGTCGGGGCGCGTGCGGCGATCTTCGTCCACGCCGGTGTCAGCGAAGAGCGTATCGCCGCCATCGCGCGCTATGACGCAGAGATGATCCGCGTCGACGGCAATTATGACGACTCGGTCAGGCAAGCTGCCCAAGTTTCGGCCGAAAAGGGCTGGACCGTTGTCTCCGACACCTCGTGGCCGGGTTATGAGCGCATTCCCGGCCTCGTCATGCAGGGCTATACGGCGATCGTGCGCGAAGCATTGCGCCAACTCCGGGAGCCACCGACCCATGTCTTTGTGCAGGCCGGTGTCGGCGGCATTGCCGCCGCGGTCGCCGGCTATCTTGCCATTGTGCTCGGCGATGCGAGGCCGACCTTCATCGTGGTCGAACCCGCGCGTGCCGCGTGCGTTGTCGCGGCCGCCCAGGCGGGGCGCGTGGTGAAGGTTGCGCATGGCCAGCCGACGGTCATGGCGATGCTGGAATGCTACGAGGCCTCTCCGGTCGCCTGGCGGGTGTTGGCGCGTGCCGCCGACGCCTTCATGACGGTGGATGAGGACGAGGCCATAGCGGTGATGCGGCGGTTGGCGCGGCCACGTGCCGGCGATCCTGTGATCGTCGCCGGCGAAAGCGGCGGCGTCGGCCTTGCAGGGCTGATCCGGGCTGTGGCCGACCGCCAGGCCGACCTTGGGCTCGACGGCAGATCCCGGGTGCTGGTGATCAACACTGAAGGTGCCACCGACCCGCATCGCTATGCCGAACTGGTCGGCGTGAGCCCGGCCGATGTGCTGGCCGGCAAGATGCTTGCGGGAGCAGATTTGTGATCGCAGTCGACGCGCAGCGCCTGCTTGGCCGTATCGGCGAACTCGGCGCCGTCGGTCGTGACAGTGAGGGCAGGCTGATCCGATTGGCCGCCTCCGACACGGACAGGCTGGGCCGCGACCTCTTCGTTGGCTGGCTGCGGCAGGCCGGGCTCGATGTCGCCATAGACCGGGTCGGCAACATTTTCGGCATCTGGCAAAGCCCTGGCAATGCCGGACAAGCGCCACTGCTCATCGGCTCGCATATCGACACGGTCATCGATGCCGGCATCTATGACGGCTGCTACGGTGTGCTTGCCGGGCTGGAGGTGATCGAGACCCTCAAGGCATCGGGCTTTTCGCCGCCGCGCCCGGTCGCGGTCGCCGCTTTCACCAACGAGGAGGGCGTGCGCTATACCCCGGATATGATGGGCTCGCTGGTGCATGCCGGCGGCATCGGCTTCGAGACGGTGCTGGCGGCTGTCGGCACCGACGGCAGCGTGCTCGGGCAGGAGCTTGCCCGCATCGGCTATGCCGGTGACGAGGAGCCCGGCTTCCTCAAGCCGCACGCCTATCTGGAACTGCATATCGAGCAGGGGCCAGTGCTGGAGCGCGAAGGCGTGCCGATCGGCGCAGTGGAGAATCTGCAAGGCATCTCCTGGCAACGCATCACCATCGACGGCGTCGCCAACCATGCCGGCACCACGCCGATGTCGATGCGCAGCGACGCCGGCCACGCCGCCGCGCGGGTCATCACCTTCCTGCACGAAAGGGCCAAGGCCTCGAACACGCCGACGGTCGCCACCGTCGGCACGATGCGCTTCGAGCCGAATGCCATCAACGTCATTCCCTCCCAGGCCGTCTTCACCGTCGATCTGCGCGACCCCGATGAGCAGCGCTTACAGGCGGAGGAGGCCGCACTTGCTGCCTGTCTCGAACAGCTTGCCGACACCGAAGGCGTGACGATCTCGGTCGAGCGGCTGGCCCGCTTCGAGCCGGTGATCTTCGACATCCGCATTGTCGAACTGATCGAGGCTGCCGCGAAGAACCGCGGCCTCGGCGTCAAACGCATGACATCAGGCGCCGGCCACGATGCACAGATGATGGCGCGCATCGCGCCCACAGCGATGATTTTCGTGCCGAGCGCCGGCGGCATCAGCCACAATCCGCGCGAGCACACTGAGGATGCCGACCTTGTTGCCGGCGCCAACATCCTGCTTGATGTTGTCACAGAACTTGCGAAGTAGGTCAGGGGGACAGAAGAAATGTCCGAATTCGATCGTGACGCGCTGAGGCAGGAGATGATTGTCTGGCGGCGCGATTTGCACGCGCATCCCGAGTTCGGCTTCGAGGAAAGGCGCACCGCGGCCTTCGTTGCCGCCAAGCTGCGTGAATTTGGCCTCGACGATGTCACCGAGGGTGTCGGCGGCACCGGTGTCGTCGGCACGCTGAAGCGCGGCAGCGGCAACCGGGCGATTGCGCTCAGGGCCGACATGGATGCGCTGCGCATCACCGAGCAGTCCGCTGCGCCCTACCGTTCCGGCAATCCCGGCATCATGCATGCCTGCGGCCATGACGGCCACACCACCATGCTGCTCGGTGCGGCAAAGCTGCTGGCCGAAGAGGGTGGTTTCGACGGTACCGTGCGTTTCGTCTTCCAGCCGGCCGAGGAATGGGGCAAAGGCGCGCTGGCCATGCTCGACGACGGCCTGATGCAGCGCTTTCCCTTCGACGAGATCTTTGGCTTGCACAACATGCCCGGCCTGCCCATCGGGCATTTCGAGACGCGCGCCGGCCCGATCATGTCGGCCGAGGACAATTTCGAGATCGTGCTGAAAGGGCTCGGCGGCCACGCCGCGCGACCGCATTCGGGCAACGAGACACTGGTCGCCGCCTGCGCGCTGGTCACCAACCTGCAGACCATCGTCTCGCGCCGGCTGAGTCCGGCTGACATATCGGTGGTTTCGGTGACCGAGCTGATCACCGACGGCACCCGCAACGCACTGCCTGGTCTTGCCCGCATTCTCGGCGATGCGCGCAGCTTCCGCCCAGAGGTCAGCGCCGAAATCGAGCGGCAGACGCGCGTCATCGCCGAGGGCACCGCCGCCGCCTACAATGTTACCGCCGAGGTCAATTACAGCCGCGAATTCGTGCCGCTACGCAACGATGCCGAACTGGTCGATGCGGCATTTGCTGCCGCAAGAAGCGTCTTCGAGCCCGGCAACATTTCCGTCGCCCGCGAGCCGATGACCGCCTCCGAGGATTTCGCCCGCTTCCTCGACCATGTGCCGGGCTGCTTCGTCTTCCTCGGCAATGGCGAGACGTCGGCGCCGCTGCACAATTCGAGCTACGATTTCAATGATGACGGGCTGCTGTTCGGCACGAATTTCCATGTCGCCATGGTCAGGCAAAGACTGGGCGGAGAAGCCGGGAGTTGATTGCGGTTTGATTGCCGGGGCGCGCGCGCCGCTGGCCCAAACACCATCACTATCGTCAGCCAGCTCCCGCGTTTACTGAAATTTCCTGTTGACGGAGATCGGACGCCGATGATCAGGATTGCGCTTCTGGGAATTCCCCACGACGACAATTCGTCCTGCTTCAAGGGGCCGGCGCAAGCACCTGCCCATATCCGTCCTGAATTGTTCTCCGACGCCTACAGCATGTGGAGCGAAACCGGTTTCGATCTGACCGACAGGCTTCTCGATCATGGCGACATCCGCTTCGACGCAGGCGTCGATCCATGGGACCTGATCGAAAGCGAGGTCGGGCGGGTGCTGGAGCCGGGCGATCCGCTGATCTGCCTCGGCGGTGACCATGCCATTTCCTGGCCGATACTGCGCGCGGTGCGCCGCCAGCACCCCAGCCTGACCATTCTGCACATCGACGCGCACCCCGATATGTACGATGCCTATCAGGGCAATCCGCGCTCCCACACCTCGCCCTTTGCCCGCATCATGGAAGAGCGGCTTGCCGACCGCCTCATCCAGGTCGGCCTGCGGACCGTCAACGACCATCATCGCGACCAGTTCAAGCGGTTCGGTGTCGAGGTGATCGAGGCGGCGCGGTTTGGCGACGGTCTGCAACTCGATCTCAAGACGCCGGTCTACATCTCGATGGACCTCGACGGGCTCGACCCGGCCTTTGCGCCAGGCGTCTCGCACCGCGAACCCGGCGGTCTGACTAGTCGTCAGGTCATCAACCTGATTCAATCGGTCAACCAGCCGATCGTGGCGGCTGATATCGTTGAACTAAACCCGCTTCGCGACATCGCCAACCTGACCGCCATCGTGGCGGCGAAACTCCTCAAGGAAATTGCCGGGATGATGGTCAAGACGCGCGTGTGATGCTGCGACGTGCAGGTTGTGCGGGTGGTACGCATTTGACGAAAACAATCACCCGGTGACGCAGGGGAAAGACTCAGCTAGCTTATTGTTTGCGGCGGACCTGATTTATCCGCTTGGCCGGCGCTCCCTTCTTCCTCCCAAGCGGCGCCGGCCTTCTTCTCCAAGAAGCTCTATTCGCCGCGCCTCGATCGTCTACTATGCGGTCAAGACGGTCGGCAGGGGAACCAAATGCCGTTTCCCCGGTTGGTCCTGCTCCAATGGAGTGTTGCAACCATGTTCCGTCTGCTTGTCACCGGCGCTTTGGCCTATGTCACCTACCGTATCGCCAGGAAGATGGTCGAGGACGTGCCCGATACGGTCGACCCGCTGCTGCTGCCGCCATCGCAACATGATCGTGAGACCTTGCGCCGCCAGTCGGCTGCGATGGGGATCGCCCCCCAGCTCTAGGCAAGGCTGTCACGCTTCGGCTGCAGGGCCGGCTGACATTCTCGCATCGGCGTTGCGAACAAAGCAGAAACGATGCTTGATGGGCGATGAACCTCGCCACGCCTGATTCGACCTTTCGGGAACAGACCGCCCAGCCTGCTTATCTTGCCCGGCTGAACGACGCCCAGCGGCAGGCCGTCGAGCACGGCGACGGCCAGATTGCCGGACCGCTGCTGGTCATTGCCGGCGCCGGTTCAGGCAAGACCAACACGCTGGCGCACCGCGTCGCGCATCTGATCGTCAAGGGGGCCGACCCGCGCCGCATCCTGCTGATGACTTTTTCGCGCCGCGCCGCGTCCGAAATGGCCAGGCGCGTCGAGCGCATCGCCGGCGAGGTGCTCGGCCGCGACGCCGCGGTGATCACCGATGCGCTGACCTGGGCCGGCACCTTTCACGGCATAGGCGCCAGGTTGCTGCGCGACTATGCGCTGGAGATTGGCCTCGATCCGGCCTTTACCATCCACGACCGCGAGGATTCAGCCGACCTGATGAATCTGATCCGGCATGAGCTGGGGTTCTCGAAGACGGAAGCGCGCTTTCCGACCAAGGGCACCTGCCTTGCCATCTATTCGCGTGCCGTCAACGCGCAGGCGCCGCTGGGCGAAGTGCTGGGGTCCGCCTTTCCCTGGTGCGCCGGTTGGGCGGAGCAGCTGAAGCAATTGTTCGCCGGATATGTCGAGGCCAAGCAGGCGCAGAACGTGCTCGATTACGACGACCTGCTGCTCTACTGGGCGCAGATGGCGGCCGAGCCTGAAATAGCCGCGCATCTGGGTGGGCGTTTCGACCATGTGCTGGTCGACGAATACCAGGATACCAACCGGCTGCAGGCCTCGATCCTGATGGCGATCAAACCCAACGGCGCCGGGCTGACGGTGGTCGGCGACGATGCGCAGTCGATCTATTCGTTCCGTGCCGCCGAGGTGCGCAACATCCTCGATTTCCCCCGGCAGTTCGCGCAGGCCGCCGATGTGGTGATGCTGGAGCGCAATTACCGCTCGACCGAGACCATCCTGGCCGCCGCCAATGCGGTGATCGGCGAGGCCTCGGAGCGCTTCACCAAGAACCTGTGGTCGGAGCGCAAATCCACCGACAAGCCGAGATTGGTGAGCGTGCGCGACGAGGTCGAGCAGGCCAATTTCGTCTGCGATACCATTTTGGCCGAGCGAGAAGCTGGCACGGCGCTGAAATCGCAGGCGGTGTTGTTTCGCGCCTCGCACCACAGCGGCCCGCTGGAGATCGAGCTGACGCGGCGCAACATTCCTTTCGTCAAGTTCGGCGGCCTGAAATTCCTTGATGCCGCTCACGTCAAGGACGTGCTGGCGGTGCTGCGCTTTGCCGAAAACCCGCGCGACCGCGTTGCCGGCTTCCGTGTGCTGCAACTGATGCCGGGCATCGGTCCTTCGGCCGCCGCGCAGATCGTCGAGACCATGACCACGGCTCTGGATGAGGCCATGGGCCTCGCCGGCTGGCGCCCGCCGCAGCGCGCAGCCGATGATTGGCCGGGCTTCGTCGCGCTCTATTCCGGCCTGCGGGCCGGCGCCAAATGGCCGGCCGATCTCGAACAGGTCAGGCTCTGGTACGAGCCGCATCTGGAGCGCATCCACGAGGATGCGATCACGCGCCGCGCCGACCTGTTGCAGCTCGAGCAGATCGGCTCGGGCTATGCCTCACGCGAACGCTTCCTCACGGAGCTGACGCTCGACCCGCCGGACGCCACCAGCGACCAGGCCGGACCGCCGCACCGCGACAAGGACTATCTGATCCTGTCGACCATCCACTCGGCCAAGGGCCAGGAGTGGAAGAACGTCTTCGTGCTCAACTCGGTCGACGGCTGCATTCCTGCCGATCTTGGGGTCGGCACCAAAGAGGACATCGAGGAGGAGCGCCGGCTGCTCTACGTGGCGATGACCAGGGCCAAGGACAATCTCAGCCTGGTCATGCCGCAGCGCTTCTTTCCGCACGGCCAGGCGGCGCGCGGCGACCGCCATCTCTATGCCTCGCGCACCCGTTTCATCCCGGCCTCGATCCTTGCTGCCTTCCAGCAGGTCTCGTGGCCGAGCGCGCAAGCGGCACAGGGCAGGGCGCCCCGGCGGGAGGTGCGCGTCGACATTGGCGCGCGCATGCGCAGCATGTGGAAATAGTCGCGGGATAGCGCCATGTCGCAACCACCGGTCAGGGTCGCCATCGCGGGTGCGCTGGGCCGCATGGGCCGCCAGATGGCGGATGCCGTGCAGGCCGATGCGCGGCTGGCGCTCGCCGGTCGCTTCCACCGACCGGGCATTGTCGGCGAAGGGCTGGTGAGCCGCGACGAGGCATTTGCCGTGGCCGATGTGGTGATCGATTTCACCACGCCGGCGGCCTCGGCTGATCTGGCCGGGTTTTGCGCCGACCGTGGCGGGCCAGCCCTTGTCATTGGATCGACAGGTTTCGATGCCGCCGAGTTGGCGACCATCGCTGATGCCGCGAAGAGCATCGCCATCGTCCGGTCCGGCAGCTTTTCGCTTGGGCTGAACATGCTGGTCGGACTGGTCGAGCAGGCGGCCCGAGCGCTAAATCCCGACGACTGGGATGTCGAGATTGTCGAGGCGCATCATCGCCACAAGATCGATGCGCCGTCCGGGACGGCGCTGATGCTGGGACAAGCCGCCGCCAGCGGACGCGGCATCGAACTGGACACGGTCCCAAGGCGTGTCCGCGACGGGATCACCGGCCCGCGGCCGGCCGGCGAGATCGGCTTTGCAGTGATGCGCGGCGGCAGCATCGTCGGCGAGCACAGCGTCAGCTTCTGCGCCGAGGGCGAGACCGTGACCCTCTCGCATTCGGCCGGCGACCGCATCATGTTCGCCCGTGGCGCCATCGCCGCCGCGCTCTGGGTGGCGGGGCGACCGCCCGGTGAATATGACATGCGCGACGTGCTGGGATTGAGCGTTCGAGCGAGGCGAACGGTCCGCGACGGGATCTCGTGATTAGCCAAACGAACTGCTTCTGATCCCCGTTTTGGCAACTGGCTCTATCCAGATCATGATCGGGTCAGCATCGGCTTACCGATCCGTAAGGTTTGCGGTGACTTTCGGCACGGCCTTGAAAGGTGAATGAAAGGTTGGTGCCGTAAGTGTTGGGCGCGCGCCCCGTATTTGTCGCGGAAAGCGATGGGAGAGAGAGGGCGCGGGAAACGAACAAAGGGAAGAGGCCATGTCGCTCGCGCGAATACTGCTTGATTCAGCCGCCACAACCGCACTCGTCGCCACCATGGCCTTGTCCGCGCCGTCCGCGCGCGCCGACGAAAAGGTTTCCATCATGGTCGGCGGTTATGAGAAACAGATCTATCTGCCCGCCAAGCTGACCGAGGCGCTCGGTTACTTCAAGGACGAGGGTCTCGATGTCGAGTTGCTGAATGAGCCGGCCGGCGTCGATGCCGAAAACGAGATGCTCGCCGGTGCCGTGCAAGGGGTTGTCGGCTTCTACGATCATTGCATCGATCTGCAGGCAAAGGGCAAATTCGTCGAATCCATCGTCCAGTTCAGCCAGGCGCCGGGCGAGGTCGAGCTTGTTTCGGCGAAACACCCCGAGATCAAATCGCCTGCCGACTTCAAGGGAATGAGCTTGGGCGTGACCGGTCTTGGCTCATCGACGAATTTTCTTACGGAGTATCTCGCCGTCAAGAACGGTTTGAAGCTGGGTGACTTCACCTCGGTTCCGGTCGGCGCCGGCACCACCTTTATCGCTGCTATGCAGCAGGACAAGATCCAGGCAGGCATGACGACCGAGCCGACGATCACGCGACTACTGAAGACCGGCGAAGCGTCCGTCCTCATCGACATGCGCACGATGGAAGGCACCAAGGCTGCTCTCGGCGGCACCTACCCGGCCGCCTCCCTCTATATGCAGACCGATTGGGTCGAAGCGCATAAGGACACCGTGCAGAAGCTGGCCAATGCCTTCGTCAAGACGCAGAAATTCATCAACACCCATACGGGCGCCGAAATCGCCGACAAGATGCCGAAGGACTATTATGTCGGCGACAAGGAAGGCTATGTGAAGGCCCTCGATGCAGGCAAGGCGATGTTCACCCCCGACGGGATCATGCCCGAAGGTGGCCCGGAGACGGTGCTGACGGTTCTTTCAGCCTTCAAGAAGGAACTGCAGGGCAAGCAGATCGACCTTTCCAAGACCTACACCTCGGAATTCGTCAAGAACGCCAAGTAGCAGATAGTGCCGGCGCGATGAACGACATCGCGCCGGTACCATCAGTTTTGACGTCCGGCGGCCTAGGGCCGACGGCGGGCGTTTGCTCGTACCCAGGAGTTCCACCATGGCCATTGAAAAAAATGCACCAGCGATCGAGCTGATCAACGTCAGCCGGCGTTTCCTTTCACCCACCGGCAAATCGCTGACAGCGTTACGCGATTTCACCATGACCGTTGAACGCGGCGAATTTGTCGCCGTTGTCGGCCCGACCGGTTGCGGAAAATCCACCACCCTCAACCTTGTCACGGGGTTGGCGAGCCCAAGTGCCGGCGAGGTTCGCGTCATGGGCGCGCCGGTCACGGGAATAGACCCGCGCATTGGTTTTGTTTTCCAAAGTGACGCCTTGTTTCCTTGGCGAACGGTGATCGAAAACGTGATGGCTGGTCCACTCTTTCGCGGTAGAGCGAAGCCGGACGCTGCGGCCGCAGCGCGCGACTGGCTGGCGCGTGTCGGCTTGTCGCGTTTCGAGCAGCACTATCCGCATCAGCTTTCCGGCGGCATGCGCAAACGTGTGGCGTTGGCCCAGACTTTCATAAACGGACCCGAGATTCTTCTCATGGACGAGCCGTTTTCGGCGCTCGACGTGCAGACACGCGTGCTGATGCACGAGGAACTGCTGCGCCTGTGGTCTGAGGCGAAGGCTTCGGTGGTCTTCGTCACGCATGATCTCGAAGAGGCGATTGCGCTCGCCGACAAGGTCTATGTCCTGACCGCCGGACCGGCCACGGTCAAGTCGGTCTACACCATCGATCTGCCGCGCCCGCGCGTGGTCGCCGATATCCGCTACGAGCAGAGCTTCATCAATTACTCGCGCACGATCTGGGCGGACCTCAAGGAAGAGGTCGAAACCAGCTATGCGCGCTCCGCAGCCTGAGGAGGAAAGCCATGACCGATGCCGCCATTGACATCAACGCAGGAGCTTTCAGGCCCGGCACTTCGGATGCGGAAATCGAGGCAGCCGCCGCGAAGGCGGCACGGCACCGCCGCCGCACCGTGATATTCTGGCGGGTCGCCATTCTGATCGCCTTTCTCGGCCTGTGGGAAATCGCGGCGCGCCAAGCTTGGATCGATCCGTTCTTCTACGCAATGCCGAGCGCGATCGCGCAGCGGCTGTACGAATGGACGACGGAAGGAACGTCGGAGGGGCCTCTGTGGTACCACCTCTATGTCACAATGGAGGAATCGGTCATCGGCTTTGTGACCGGCTCGGTTGCCGGGATCATCATCGGCGTCGCGCTCGGCCGCAACCGGATGGCCGCCGATATCTTCTCCATCTACATCAAGGTGATCAACTCCATTCCGCGCGTGGTCCTGGCGCCGATCTTCATCATGATTCTCGGCCTCGGCCTCGCTTCGAAAGTGGCACTTGCCTTCGTGATGGTTTTCTTCGTCGTGTTCCACAATGCCTTCCAGGGCGTCCGGGAAGCCGACAGGGCGATGATCGCCAATGCGCGTATCCTGGGTGCATCCAACTGGCAGTTGACCCGCTCGGTGATCGTCCCTTCAGCGATGAGTTGGATTTTCGCTAGCCTGCATGTCAGCTTCGGCTTTGCCATCATCGGCGCTATCGTTGGCGAGTTCGTTGGCTCGCGTTACGGCATCGGCCTGCTGATCAACATCGCCAAGGGATCCTTCGACGCCGCCGGCATGTATGCCGCGATCGTCATCGTCATGGTGGTGGCGCTCGGTGCCGAATATCTGATGACCATGGTCGAGAATCGCCTGGCGAAATGGCGTCCTCAGCCACTGCATGAGACGCAGTGAGCGGCGACATAACCTAGCTGCTCGCTAGTGGCAGTCTGACCTCAACCACCAGGCCGCCGGTCGCGCCATCCCCGAGGGTGACGCGGCCGCTGGCATTTTCGACGACCTCGCGCACGATCGCGAGGCCAAGCCCGCTGCCTTCCTCGGTCGATCCGGCAACGCGGTAGAAGCGCTCGAAAACATGGTCTCGCTCGTCCACTGGGATGCCGGGCCCGTCGTCGGTGACCGTCAGCACGGCTTCGTCGTCGACGGCCGCCAGCTTCACCGTGACGCTGCCGCCGGCCGGCGAGTAGCGCAGCGCGTTGTCGACAAGGTTGACGATCATCTCGCGCAACATGGTGCCGTCGCCGATGACCGGCACGGGTCCAGCCTCCTCGAGGCCGAGATCGATGTGGCGACCGATTGCCGTCGGCGCCTGCGTTTCCAGCACGTGGCGGGCGGCTTCGGTCAGGTCGACGCGGTCGGCGCGTGGCCGCCGGCTGCCCGGCTCGGCACGCGACAGGGTCAGAAGCTGTTCGGCCAGCCGCGCCAGTCTGCCGGAGCTAGCCTGCAGCGCCACCAGCGCTTCCTGGCGCGCCTCGGCGGCGCTTTCGCGAAGCGCGTAGCTCGCCTGCGTCGACAGCAACGCCAACGGCGTGCGCAGCTGGTGCGCCGCATTGGCGATGAAGCGGCGCTGCGCCGCCATCTGCGCCCGCACCCGCTCCATATAGGCGTTCAGCGCATCGATCAGCGGGCGGATCTCGCTTTGCGCGCCTGGTACTTCCACGGGATCGAGATCGCTGCGGCTTGGCGACCGCACGGCGTCGCGCAGCCTGATCAGCGGTGCCAGGCCGCGACGCAGGCCGAGCAGCACGAAGATGCCGGCAATAGCCACCAGCGCCAGTTGCTGGGCGAAAGCGTTGAACCACAAATGCCGCACCATCGCATCGTGCCCGGCAAGCGTGACGCCAACGGTGACGGATATCGGCGAGTCGTCTCCGGCGCCGACCACGGTGTGGCTGAAAGTAAGCAGCCGCAGCCGGTGATCGCGATAGGTTTCCTCGACGCTGGGTTGCTTCGGCGCCTCCGGCAGGTCGGGATAGCCGGTCAGCAGCCGCCCCCTGGCAGTCTTGACATGGTAGTAGACACTGTCTCGATCGCCGGTATCGAACATCTCGATCGCCGCCGGTGGAATCGAGGTATCGAGCACGCCGTCGGCCATGGCGACCTGTTCAGCGATGGTTCGTGCCGAAGCCAGCAGCATCCGGTCGGTGACCAGATCGGCGGTGGCCAGGGCGTTGCCATGGCTGGTCCACAGATTGATGGTGGCGAGCCCGGCGAGCGGCAGCACCACCCAGGCCAGCAACTGCAGGCGGAGGCTGCTACTCCTCATGACGCAAGAGATAGCCGAGGCCACGCAAGGTGGCGATCTGGACGCGCGACCCTTCAAGCTTCTTGCGCACACGGTGCACATAGATTTCGATGGCACTGGGATCGGCATCGGTCTCGAAATCGTAGATCGCCGCCGACAGTGCCGCCTTGCTCACCGTGCGTCCGGCCTTGACCATCAGTTGTTCGAGCACCGCATGCTCGCGCGGTGTCAGCGCCAGCGTTTCGCCGGCCAGCGAAAACAGCCGCGTGTTGGTGTCGAAAACGAGATCGCCGCAGGCAACCACCGGCGCGGTGCGGTCGTTGGCGCGGCGCAGTTGCGCGCGGATGCGCGCCTCCAGTTCCTCGATCTGGAACGGCTTGGCCAGATAGTCGTCGGCGCCTTCATTGAGGCCCTTGACCCGGCCGTCGAGACTGGCGTTGGCGGTCAGCACGATCACCGGCACCCGGTTGCCGCGCGCTCGCAGCATGCGCAGCACTTCCAGGCCGCCCATGCGCGGCAATGCCAGGTCGAGGATGACAAGTGCGTGGCCGCCGGCGGCCAGCGCGTGCTCGACATCCTCGCCGTCATGGACGACGTCGACGACATAGTTCGCCTGGCGCAGGGTCTTGCCCAGCCAGTCGGCCAGTTCGAGATTGTCTTCGACAAGCAGCAGTCGCATTTCTATCGCTGTCTCACCATCCGCCGCCTTCAGTCTTTCACCGCCTCGGGCCTGATCAGCCGCGGCGTCCGACATTGCCGACTGAAATGAGCGACAGTATCGATTTCAACGCAAGGTAAATGCGGTCTTGCGGCTGATGACATTGGGTTTTTTGCAGGCTGGGCCGCGCGCTAGCCACCGGATCTCTTGTACCTACGGCGCATATCCGGGCTTGTGGCCGCAAGTGCCGACTGTCGATCGAACCAGTCGGTTCAATTTATGTTGACGGACCGTGATGAGATGGTGAACGCCGGCTCGGCGGACGACCGTACGGTTCGCCAACTGCGACTGATAACCATCTGATATTGATAAAGAAAATTTTGACCACTTCAACTCCCGGCCCCGTTTCAAGGTCTGGATTCGGAGCGCGGAGGAACATCTTCGTGATTGGAAGTCGGCGAACGGAAAACCCACTTCGGTGTGGTCCGAGCGACGCGAAATTCCTCCCAAGGGCACGCCACTAGACGGACTGAACTGAGAACTACTGGAAGTTAAGAAAATGACTAAGATCGCTCTTACCGCCGCCGCCATCCTCGTTGCCACGGGCACCGCTTTTGCCAGCAGCGACCACTATGGTTCCGACAATGTCAACCAGCCGGCCGTGACCGCCCCCGTTGGTAGAATCGACCACAGCTTCACGGCTTCGATCCGTAGGCCGGTCGAGCATCAGGGCTTCAGGCTGACCCCCGATTCGAACCAGCCGGAATCCGGCCAGGGCATCTGGGGCCGGTAAGCCGGCGTTTGTCCCAAACAAGAACCACCAATCCTCGATCAGGAGTATTTGAAATGACCAAGATAGCGCTCACCGCCGCCGCCATCCTCGTTGCCACGGGCACCGCCTTCGCCAGCAGCGACAACTATGGCTCAAGCAACGTCAACCAGCCGGTTGCCAGCCACTCGGTTTCCAACATCGACACCATGCACACCGGCTCGATCCTGAAGTCCGAAAAGGCACAGGCTGACGCCAATGCCAACGTGCCGCCTCAGTCTGGCCAGGGCATTTGGGGCCGCTGATCCACGACGCAGACCTTCACTACAAAGAGCGGTGGGCCTGGCCCGCTGCTCTTGTTTTTTGCGCACAAGGGATAGCCGTCAGCTAGTGCATGTCGCCCAAAAGTGGCCCGGTTTTGGGGCAACGACATGCATAAAAACAAAGACTTAAGCGCGCCGCCTGAATCCGTTTCAACGCGACGCGCTTTAGGCCCGGGCTGGGCCAACCGACCTTCGCAGTCGGCAAAAAAGTTCAGCCTCAAGGAATAAAACCGCACTGCCTGGGGTCTTGTCCTTAGCGGAACCGTCCTCCCAAGACGCCGCCCAACCCAAGAACCAGGAGACTTGAAAATGAACAGGATTGCCCTCGCCGCCACCGCCATCGTCGTTGCCACCGGCAGCGCTTTCGCCGCCAGCGACCACTATGGATCCGACAATGCCAACCAGACGGTGGCCCCGGTTGCCAGCGTCGACCATGCCGTCACCGGAGCGGTTAACAACGCGGATATGGCCGGGTACAAGGCTGCCGATACCAAGATGAAGACCACCACGGACTGGCCGGAATCCGGCCAGGGCATCTGGGGCAACTGATGTCTCGAGCAGGGTGGACGGCAGGTTGCCTGTCACACCTGTCTTGCACCTAGCCTAAATCTCTCGGCCGCAGATTATGCGTCAGCCGGGCCGAGGACAGGCCGGACCAATCTCCCTCGAAGACGAAGCGCGCAAGGGATGCAGTCGGGAACTTTTCCTCGAGCCTCTTGCGCGCCTTGGCCTCCGACCCCGGCGCGGCAAGCTGGTTCGCCAGATATTCCAGGCCCGGATTGTGGCCAACCACCAGCAAGCTGTCGCTTGAAGGGTCGGTCTGACGTATCTGGCCCAAAATATCCGCTGCCGACGCATCATAGAGCGCATCGGCGAACGTGACCCGCGTGTGCGCAGGCAACTCCGCCGCAACCAGCCGCCACGTGTCGCGGGTTCGCAGCGCCGTCGACACCAGTGCCAGGTCCGGCAGCCAGTCGCGCGCCGCAAGTTCGCGCCCCATCAGCATGGCGGCCTTCAAACCGCGCCCGGCGAGCGGCCGGTCGAAATCAGCGAGCTTGGGGTCTTCCCAGCTCGATTTGGCGTGGCGCAGGAGAAGCAGTTGTCGCATCGGCATCGTTCAGGACCAAGGAATCTCGGCATTAAAATCCTTGCCATCTCGGCTACCATGCTTTGTGCCTCTTACGACATCAAAAGCCGCCGCCAGCCTGCCGAAGACGAACAGGCCTACACGCTGCTCGTCCCGATCCCATTTGACCGCGACATCGGCCTTGGTGATCGCCCAGCCCCCTGATCGAATGTGGATTGCCTCGACGACCGGCCCGACTGTTTCGCCGCTCATTTCGTACAGGTAAAAATACGCCGTGGCATTTTGTGGCCCGTCAGTCTCCTCATACTCGAAGACACCGGCCAGATCGCCTTTTGTTCGGGCCGCGCTATCGAAAACATTCATGGCTCTCGGACCCTAGAACAACGTTGAGACATCACGTGCGCCATGCACGATACGTACGATTTCGATCCGTCCTTCGGCGAGACGATAAAGAACTAGATAGTCGCCGATGGTCAGCGCTCGCGTATCGGCGCCGACGTCGGGTCTTCGCGGTCCGGATTCGGGGAAGGCGGCAAGCTGCAGGATGCGCTCGGCGATGGCATTCAGAAAATGATCGGCGGCACGCGGGCTGTGCTCGGCGATGGCGAGCCAGATATCGATAAGATCATTTTCCGCCGCCGGGCTGCGAATGATCTGCACGCCTGCCATCGGCCTATTTCTTGACGGCGTCGACAAACCGGCTTCGGGCTTTGGACTTGATGTCCTCGATGTCGAAAGCAGCGAACGGGCCGCTCTCTAGTCCCTCTGTCCAAGCCTTGCGCAATCGCTCCACCTCGGCCTCGCGAAGCGGCTGGCGTAATCGCCACTCGCGTAGCGCCTCACGTATCACTTCGCTTGCAGACCCATAGCGACCGCTGTTGACGGCGTCCTTGACCAGCTCCAGGAGCTCCGGGGAAAGCGCCACGCTGACTTTTTCGACTGTCGCCATTGAACTGTCTCCTTGGTCAGAAGGTAGCAATATTTGCTACCACCCTCAAGAATTCAAGGCGTGATGCGCGCCAATTGCTCGAGGTCGGCTTCCTCGCGCAGTGGGTCGGGCGCCATCACCACCGAGGTGGCATTGTCGGCATCGTCGGCAAAGTGGGCAAGCACGGTACGGCCGGCTGCCATGCGCGCCTTGCCCTCTGCGACCAGCCCAAGCGCCAGCGGATAGAGCTGGTGCTCGGCCTTTAGCACACGGGCGGCCAGTGCATCCGCATTGTCACCGACCATCACTGGCACGGCCGCCTGCGCGATGATCGGGCCGTCATCCATCTCGGACGTGACGAAATGCACCGTGCAGCCATGGATGCGCATGCCGGCGGCCAGCGCGCGCGCATGGGTGTCGAGCCCCTTGAACGCCGGCAGCAGGGCAGGGTGGATGTTGATCATGCGGCCCTGCCATTTCTGGACGAAACCGGGCGTGAGGATGCGCATGTAGCCGGCCAGCGCGACGATCTCGGCATTGAATGCTGCAAGTGCCGCATCGATCGCCGCGTCATGCGCCTGCTTGCTGCCATGGTTGGCGCGGGGAATGATCTGTGTGGCGATACCGCGCGCCTTGGCGACACCAAGGCCGGCGGCGTCGGCCTTGTCGGAAATCACGCCGACGATCTCGGCAGGAAAAGCCGGGTCGCTGGCCGCCGCGATCAGCGCGGTCATGTTGGAGCCGCGCCCCGAGATCAGGACAACGGTGCGTTTCCTCTGCGCGCTCATAGGCCGATCGAGCCCCGGTAGATGACGCCGGCATCGCGGCGCGGCACGATGCGGCCGATCGGCGTCACCGTCTCACCGGCTTCCTGCAAGACGGCGGCAACCTGCGCCGCCTGGCCGGAAGCGACCGCCAAAATCATGCCGATGCCGCAATTGAAGGTGCGCATCATCTCTTCCGGCGCAACACCGCCGGTCTTGGCCAGCCACGAGAACACCGCGGGGACGTCGATCGCCTCGAGGTCGAGCTCGGCCGAAAAATCCTTGGGCAGCACGCGCGGAATGTTTTCGGGGAAGCCGCCGCCGGTGATGTGGGCCAGCGCTTTGATGCCATGCGTGCCGCGTATGGCCTTGAGAATCGACTTGACGTAGATGCGGGTCGGCTCGAGCAGCGCCTCGGCCAACGTCGCCTCATAGTTGAACGGCGCCGGATCGCTCCAGGCGAGCCCGCTGACGGCGACGATGCGGCGCACCAGCGAAAATCCGTTCGAATGCAGGCCCGAGGAGGCGAGCCCAAGCAGCACATCGCCTTCGACGATGTCGTCGGTCGGCAAGAGCTGGCCGCGTTCGGCCGCGCCCACCGCAAAGCCGGCTAGGTCGTAGTCGTTGCCGTGATACATGCCGGGCATTTCCGCCGTCTCGCCGCCGATCAGCGCGCAGCCCGCCTGACGGCAGCCCGCGGCAATGCCGCCGACGATCGCGGCACCCTGGTCGGGATCGAGCTTGCCGGTGGCGAAATAGTCGAGGAAGAACAGAGGTTCGGCACCTTGCACGACGAGGTCGTTGACGCACATGGCGACGAGATCGATGCCGATCGTGTCGTGCTTGCCGGCATCGATGGCGATCTTGAGCTTGGTGCCGACGCCGTCATTGGCGGCGACCAGCACCGGATCGGTGAAGCCGGCCGCCTTGAGGTCGAACAGGCCACCAAAGCCGCCAATCTCGCCGTCGGCGCCCGGCCTGCGTGTGGCGCGCACCAGCGGCTTGATCTTCTCGACCATCAGATTGCCGGCATCGATATCGACGCCAGCCTCGGCATAGGTGAGCCCGTTCTTGCGCTTGCCCGTTTTGTGCTGGCCCATTTTGGGCTGGCTTGTGTCGCGCTTGCTCATCGCAATTTTCCTGCTCGTTTGCGGGCTCTTCGCATGAACGGTTTCGGTCCGCAAGGATAACGGACGGGATGCCGTAGTTTTGCCCCCTGATAAAAGCGTGGGAGGCAGGCGCCAAAACTGCCAATCTTCCGCTCGTGGAGAGATCGGCAGCTTCTCCCTTGCGCCCACCCTGCGTCTCCATCATGTATCTGCCAGCAACCCGACAGGCACGCATTTGACCATCCCCAACCTGATCACCATCCTGCGCCTGGTTCTGGTGCCAGCGGTGGTGTTGGCGATGCTGCAGGCAAGCTGGGACTGGGCCTTTGCCGGTTTCCTCGTGGCCGGCATTTCCGACGGCGTCGACGGCTTCATCGCCCGTCGTTTCAACCAGCAGTCCAGGCTCGGCGCCTATCTCGATCCGATGGCCGACAAGCTGCTGCTGGTTTCGGTCTTCGTCGTCCTGGGCTTCATCGGGCAATTGCCGCTGTGGCTGGTCGTCACCATGGTGTCGCGCGACGCGCTGATCGTCTGCGCCGTTGTGTTGTCGTCGGTCATGGCCCATCCAGTCGAGATGAAGCCGCTTTTCGTGTCGAAGGCCAACACCGCCATCCAGATCGTGCTGGCGGCGGTTGTGCTGGGCGAACTCACCCTTGCCGTTCATCTCGACCCGCTGCGGCCGGCCCTCATATTGCTGTCCGGGGTCTTGACCGTGGCTTCGGCCGCGGCCTATCTCGTGGCTTGGCTGAGGCATATGAGCGGCTATGGCGAAGGCTCCAATCCGGACATCTGAGAGAGAAGCGGCGGTTGAGAGAGAAGCGGCGGTGATCGAGGCTGCGGCTGCCGATCTCGCCGCATCCTCCACCTTCCGCCGGCAGATATTCTTCTGGCTGGCCGGCGCGGCGGTGCTCGCGCTCTTTCTCTATGTTTTCAGTGCCATCCTGTTGCCCTTCGTCGCGGGCATGGTGCTTGCCTATTTCCTCGATCCGGTCGCCGACCGGTTGCAGCGGCTTGGCCTGTCCCGCTTCATGGCGACGGTGGTCATCCTCATCACCTTCCTCATCGTGCTGGTGCTGGCCTTCGTCATCCTTATCCCGGTGCTGGCGACGCAGATGGCCGATTTCGCCGGCAAATTGCCGGAATATCTGACCCGGCTGCAAAGCCTGATCACGTCGTATGATCCGAAATGGCTGGAACAGAAATTCGGCGTCAACGCCAATAGCTTGCGCGACGGGCTGAATTCGCTGCTGACCTCCGGCTTCGGCCTGCTCACCACAGTCTTCACCTCGATCTGGAGTTCCGGCGTGGCGCTGGTCTCGGTGGTCAGCCTGTTCGTGGTGACGCCGGTGGTTGCCTTCTACATGCTGCTCGACTGGGACCGCATGGTTGCGGTCATCGACAGCTGGGTGCCGCGCGACAATGTCGCGACGGTGCGCGCCATCGCCAAGGACATCAACACCGCAACAGCCGGCTTCGTGCGTGGCCAAGGCACGCTGTGTCTGGTGCTGGGCGCCATGTACGCCACGGGGCTGACGCTGACCGGGCTGAATTTCGGCATCCTGATCGGCCTGTTCGCCGGACTGATCTCCTTCATCCCCTACGTCGGCTCGCTCACCGGGCTGGTGCTTGCGGTCGGCGTCGCTTTCGTCCAGTTCTGGCCGGACTGGACGATGATCGTCGCCGTCGCTGTGGTGTTTTTCATCGGCCAGTTCATCGAAGGCAACATCCTGCAGCCACGGCTGGTCGGCAAGAGCGTCGGGCTGCATCCGGTGTGGCTGATGTTCTCGCTGTTTGCCTTCGGCGCGCTGTTCGGCTTCGTCGGCCTGCTGATTGCCGTGCCGGCTTCGGCGGCAGTTGCCGTGCTGGTGCGGTTTGCCATCGCCCGCTATCTCGAATCGCCGCTCTACAAGGGCCACGGCAGCACGGCGCCGGAGCTCCCGGCCGATCGGCGCAAGGCCGCCAAGCCATGATCCGGCCGGTGACCAGGTTCCTTGCCGAGCCGCATGGCTGAGCCCGTATGAGCGAGCAGAAAAATGACCCGCCGCGCCAGTTGCCGCTCGATCTCGGCCACGGCACCGGCTATTCGCGCGACGACCTCGTCGTCTCCGGCACCAATGCGCAAGCGGTGGCTTTGGTCGACCGCTGGCCGGACTGGCCCTCGCCGGTGGTGGTGCTGGCCGGTCCCGCTGGCTCCGGCAAGACGCATCTGGCCTCGATCTGGCGCGCGCGCGCCAGCGCGGTGGCGGTCGACGCCAGGGGTATCGGTGACAGCATCGCCAATCTCGGCGCCCGGCCGGCACTAATCGACGATTTCGATACCGGGGCGGTGGACGAGCAAGGCCTGTTCCATCTGATCAATGCGGTGCGTGGTGCGGGCTCAACGCTGTTGTTGACGGCGCGCCGCTTTCCATCGGTTTGGGGTGTTGCGCTGCCTGATCTGGCCTCGCGGCTGAAGGCGGCGGCGACGGTCGAGATCCATGAGCCCGACGACGTCCTGCTCGCCGGCGTCATCACCAAGCTGTTCGCCGACCGCCAGGTCGAGGTCGAACCGCATGTCGTGCAGTATCTGGTCCGCCGCATCGAGCGCTCGCTGGCGACCGCGATGCGTGTGGTTGAACGGCTGGACCGCACAGCGCTCGAACGCAAGACGCCGATCACGCGGGCGTTGGCGGCCGAAACCGTCAGCGCCATGGACGAGGGGCAGGGCGAGTTCGAGATCTAGGATTTCTCAGCAGGACAAGGCCCGAAACAGGAATCGGCGCAACGTGCCATCCGTCGCGCCAGTGGCGCCGACATTGCATTCCGGGAGAGGATGGTCGGAGTGGAGAGATTCGAACTCCCGACCCTCTGGTCCCAAACCAGATGCGCTACCAGGCTGCGCTACACTCCGAACGGTCTGTTGCCTATTCATTTCGGTGTTGCATGGCAAGTGCAAAAACCTTGCCGTGGTGCGCATTGCGCAGTAATGACGACGCAGGGTGGCGATGCTGCCTTGCACAATAACGAGGTGGCCATGTCCGCGCGCATTTTCAGCCCAGCCAAAACCGCGATGCAGTCCGGCAAGGCCAAGACCGGCCATTGGGTGCTGGAATTCGACCCCGAGATGCGCAAGAAGATCGACCCCTTGATGGGCTACACCACGTCGGGAGACATGAGGAGCCAGATCAGGCTCACCTTCGATACGAGGGAAGAAGCGGTGGCCTACGCGGAAAAGGAAGGGTTCGCCTTCCGCGTCGAGGAGCCGAAAGAGACCAAACGCCGCCAGATTTCCTATGCGGAGAATTTCCGCTATGACCGCAGGACGCCCTGGACGCATTGACCGGCGGCCAGCGTCAAGTATTCAGCCGGCCCGGCGGCCGGCCAGCGGTCCCGTAGCTCAGCTGGATAGAGCACCGGCCTTCTAAGCCGATGGTCACAGGTTCGAATCCTGTCGGGATCGCCAATAATTTCAAAGGTTTGTGCCAGTTAACCTGATCAGGGCCGCTAAATCTGCCATCTCGCGACTGCCAGCGCCACCACCTTGTGCAACAGGGAGTTGAGCCTGGGTTCGGCGCAGCGACCCGGAATTATTTCGTGATCCAGCGGGGTTGGAACCATAGCTCCCACCACGCGTTCGGGGCCTTGTATTCGTGGTGCCTCATAAAAAAGCAATGTGCGGGCCGACGAATGGGGTGGGGTAAAACAAGCGCGGGTTGGGGGAGGAGAAGCCAGGTTATGTCGAAACGTGAGATTGGAACGTCCCCTGCGTTGGGGCGGCGTATCGCTGAACTCAAGGCCAGAATGCAGGATGCCGAAATTTCCGACCATGAGATGAAAACGTTTCACAAGGTCGCCGCTATCATGGGGGCAGGCGACGGCTCCCTACGACTAGACGCCGACGACTTGATCGCAGCATCGTTCGTTGCCGAGGCGCTGGGGGGACCCGCGCCCAACCGCTGACATTCAGGCTGCATCGGCCCGAAGTCCAGCAAAGCGACGGTCTCACCGCGGTAGCGAGCACGGCTGCCGTCGGTGGCCGTTGTTTGTCGTGTCTGCCGATATCGAATTGGAAGGAAAGTCTTATCAATTTGTTTGCGTTGCTGCGTCATTGTAGCGGCGGCTAACGGAGTGGAACGCGATGAGGATCGATCTGTCGCCGACGAGCTGGGGCAGGGTGATCGCTGTCACGGCAGCCGGTACGGCATTCTTCATCGCCGTGGCGTTCTTCGTCGATTCCTTCAATTTCCCCTATCTTTCACCCGAGGCACTGTGGCGGGCGCAACTGACCGATCTGATGTTGCCCTTGGTGCTGGGCGGCTCATTTCTGTTTTTCCTGATGTGGAAGATCCGCCAGCTGGCCATCGCCCAGCGTGATCTCAGCATCGTTGCCGCGACCGACAGCCTGACGGCAGTGCTGAACCGCGGCGCCTTCTCGATGCTGGTCGAAGCCTATCTCGAGCAGACCCGCAAGCAGGAGCAGGTTCATTCGGGGGCGCTGCTGATCATCGACGCCGACCATTTCAAGTCGATCAACGACCGGCACGGACATGACTGCGGAGACCAAGCGCTCAAGCTGATCGCGCAGGCGATCAAAGGGCAGCTGCGCGGCGGCGACATCGTTGGCCGCATCGGCGGCGAGGAGTTCGGCGTGTTTCTGCCTGGCGTCGATCCCTCGCATTCATGGGTGGTTGCCGAAAGCATTCGCCGGCGCATCCGTGAGATGGACTTCTCCCCGGGCGGGCGGCCATGCCCATTATCCGTCAGCATTGGCGGCACGAGCTTTACCGGGCCGACCACTTTCGAAGAGATTTTCGTGGCGGCCGACAGGCGGCTTTATGCGGCCAAATCGAACGGGCGCGATCAAGTCAGCTTCGATCCGTCAGGGGCCTCTCTAGTGCCCAGCAACGCCATCGTGCATTGACAATGGTCGTCGCAAACTAGAACCGTCGCGTCCTGTCACGGTTGGGCACGAAAACCTCCGGCACAGCACGCTCAATTGAGCAAGCTGTCGCGTTGACGATGTTTTCGCTTTGCTGACATTGCGCTAAAAAACGTTACTGCTTTCCTGAGTTCCCCAAGCGTCCGGGCCGGGGGTCCAGTCACGGCCTCTCTCAATGCCGGCGAACGAATGGCGGGACGGTTCAGGCAAGATCAGCGCGGCAACTATGATTCATCTGTTCAATGGCTTTCTGAACCCCTTTGGCGGCAGTGATCTCGAAACCCTGGAACTGTACCGGCTGCTGAGCGCTGACTCCGAGGTGCGTCTGTGGGCAACGTCCTCCAGGGTGTCCGGCGAGTTGATGCGGCAATTTCCGATTCGCCGCATCTCGCTGCCAAAGTGGAATGTGCCGGACGGCGGTACCTACGTCTTCGTCGGCGCGCATTGGAGCAACAAAATGTGGCCCTACCTGATTCCGCGGCCGCGCCGGCTGATCTATGTCTTCAATACCTTTCACCCGAAAGTCATCGCGCTGACGACGGGCATGCCCCGTATGCTGAACTGGCCCGACGCCGAACTGGTGCTGATTTCCGATTTTCAAAAACGCTTGTTGCAGGTCGATGGCGTCGTGCATCCGTCGCCGATCGATATCGAACGTTTTTCACCAAAACCGGTCAAGCCCGGTCGTCCGTTCACGCTGGGACGATTGAGCCGCGACACCCCTGACAAACATCATGCGGACGATGTGCCGCTTTACGAAGCATTGCTGGCGGATGGTGTCGCGTTGCGGATTCAGGGCGGGATGCTGCTTGAGGACAGGCTCAAACCGCATCCGCAACTCGAACTCCTTCCGCAAGGCCGCTTTGCGGCCGAAGAGTTCCTGCCCACGCTCGACGTGTTCTACTATCGCACCGGCTCTCATGTGGAGACGTTCGGCCGGGTGGTGTTCGAAGCGATGGCCTGTGGTTTGCCTGTGGTCTGCCATTCGCATGGCGGCTATGCCGACCATATCAGGCATGGCGAAAATGGCTTTCTGTTCGAGACCACGCAACAGGCGCGGCAGATCCTGGCCGACCTCAAAGCCGATCCGGAACTGCGGGCGACAGCGGGTCGTGAGGCGCGGCGGACCGTTGAGCAGCTGTTTTCTTCGCAGGCACTTCGACGGCGGCTGGATTTCTATCTGCATTAGCGGCACATCGTCCCCTGGGCTTTGCTGACACCCTCGGCATCGCGCTAAAGCTCGCATGCAAACGAACCATCGGGCGGATAGGCAGCGGCGCACCACAGACTGAGCAGGACTTCTTACCGATGACATTGATGGGCGCGGCGGCACTGCTGATCCTGATCCTGACTTACGCCGGTGTCGCCATTGGCCGCGTTCCGGGCCTGCGCCTCGACCGGGCAGGGATCGCACTGCTCGGCGGGGCCGCGATGATCGCCATAGGCGCGCTCAGCATGGAGGATGCCTACCGCGCGATCAATTTCGACACCATCACGCTGCTGCTCGGCATGATGATCGTGGTGGCGCACCTGAAGGTTTCCGGTGCCTTTCGGGGTCTTGGCGCCGTCGCCATCGAGCATGCGCACGCGCCCTTCATGCTCCTGGTCATGGTGACGCTGCTGACCGGCGTGCTGTCTGCCTTCCTGGTCAACGATGCCATCTGTCTGGTCATGGCACCGATCGTCGTCCACGTCACCCGCGTCATCAAGCGCAACCCCATCCCCTATCTGATCGCCACCGCCACCGCGTCGAATTGCGGCAGCGTCGCC
This sequence comes from Mesorhizobium sp. P2_A12, assembly GCF_056405075.1. Lineage (NCBI taxonomy): Bacteria > Pseudomonadati > Pseudomonadota > Alphaproteobacteria > Hyphomicrobiales > Phyllobacteriaceae > Mesorhizobium > Mesorhizobium sp. P2_A12. The sequence continues at coordinate 37,233 of NZ_JBFUCU010000008.1, read as the reverse complement.
ACCATCACCGGCAATCCGCAAAACATGGTGATCGGGGCGCTGTCGGGCATTTCCTATCCTGCCTTTTCGGCAGCCCTTGCTCCGGTCGCCCTGTTCGGCCTGGTCGCGGTCATTGTCATCGTCCGCATCGTCTACCGGGCCGAATTCGCCCGCACGGGCCAATTGACCCCAGAAGTCTCGCGTGGGCGCATGCACAAGGGGCAGGTGCTGAAGGCAGTGGTCGTCTGCATCGGATTGGCCATCGCCTTCTTCGCCGGCGTGCCCGTCGCCAAGGCGGCACTCATTGGCGGTGCCATCCTCTTGCTCACCCGTGCCATCAAACCGGAACGCATCTACCGCGAGATCGACGGACCGCTGCTGTTCATGTTCGCTGGTCTGTTCGTGGTCGTTGCCGGCGCGGAAAAGACGCTGCTGACGCCAGACATGATCGCCTCGGCAAAGAACCTTGGGCTGGACGATGTCTGGCGCCTGTCCGGCTTCACCGCGGTGCTCTCCAACATCATGAGCAATGTCCCGGCCGTGCTGGCGCTGCGGCCCTTCATACCCGGCCTCGAAAACCCCGAACGCGCCTGGCTGGTGGTCGCGATGAGCTCGACGCTGGCCGGCAATTTCACGCTGCTCGGCTCGGTCGCCAACCTGATTGTCGCCGAGCAGGCAAGGACCGCCGGCACGCAGCTGTCGTTCGGCGCCTTCTTCAAGGTCGGCTTGCCGCTGACATTGATAACGCTGGTGGTCGGCACGGCATGGCTGGCGTTTGGATTTTAATGCATGTCGCCCAAAAGTGGCCCCGGTTTTGGGAGAACGACATGCATGAAAAGACCTAAAGCGCGTTGCCTGGATCCGTTCAAACGCGACGCGCTTTAGACCTCGTCGCTTGAAATTCGGGCCCGGACAAGCGTCGCCGCGGCGCGGCCGGCTGCCTCGATATAATCGGGGTTGCGGTGGATCAGCATGATCGAAAAGGAGCCATCTATCAGCAAAACGATCTCGCGGGCCAAGGCTTTCGGCTCCTCGACGCCCCGGTCGGACAACTCGCCAGCCAGCCACGTTTCAAAATTTGACTTGTGTCGCGACCCGACCTTGATCGCCGGATGTCCCGGCATCGAGGCCAGCTCCGCGGCCGTGCGCAGGAAGCCGCATCCTTTCCATTTCGGATGGTGAGCGGCCTTTGCCAGATTGGTGAAGATCGCCTCGACCTTGCGATCCACTCCGCCTTCGGCGGCATCGAACCAACCGGCCATCCGCTTCAGATTGGGTTGGTCGCGGCCATCGAGATAGGCGGCGATCAGGTCGTCCTTGCTCTTGAAGTGGTAATAAAGCGTCCGCTTGGTGAGCCCGGCTTCCTCGGCAACGGCATCAACGCTGACCCTGCCAATTCCTTCAGCGTAAAACAGTCTTGTCGCGGCATCGACAATGCGTTTGCGGGTGGGGCTTTGCGCTTCAGGCATCCGCCAATGTATACCGACTAGTGAATATACACAAGCTGCAAAGGGCGTAACCTTCCAGCCCATGAGCATACTGGGGAAGGAAGCCAAATGACCGATCTTGTCCATAACGAAACCCGGGATGGGATTGCCATCCTCACCCTCAACCGGCCGGAGAAACTGAACGCGTTGAACTATGCCTTGATCGATCGCCTGCTCGCGGTCCTCGACGACATTGAAGTCGATGCCGGCGTTCGGGCGGTCATTCTTACCGGAGCAGGGGAGCGGGCGTTTTCGGCGGGTGGCGACATCCATGAATTCTCGGCCAGTGTGGCGCTTGGCGTCGATGTCGCGATGCGTGACTTTGTCATGCGCGGGCAGCGGCTGACCGCAAGGCTGGAAGCATTCCGCAAACCCGTCATTGCCGCCGTCAACGGCATTGCCTTTGGAGGCGGCTGCGAAATCACAGAGGCCGTGCCGCTGGCCATCGCCAGCGAACGCGCCCTGTTCGCCAAGCCGGAAATCAATCTTGCGATGCCGCCGACCTTTGGCGGAACGCAGCGCTTGCCAAGGCTCGCCGGGCGCAAACGGGCGCTCGAACTGCTTTTGACCGGCGATTGGTTTCCGCCGCAGCGCGCCCTTGAACTTGGCCTCGTCAACCAGGTGGTGCCGCATGGCGATTTGATGCCGGCCGCAATTGGCCTCGCCAAGCGTATCCTGCGGCACTCCGATCTGACGATCGCGGGCATCCTCACCGCGGTGGCGCGCGGCCTCGACCTGAGCATCGCGGAAGGCCTGCTGGTCGAAGCCGAGCAGTTTGCCCGCATGGCTCCGACCGCCGACCTGCGCGAAGGGCTGGATGCCTGGCTGACGCGCCGCGCGCCGCGCTATGACGGCTCATGGACGCACATCGCGCGGCCTGACGAGGCCAGGCGGGCCTCGTTGGCGCTGGATCAGGGCGTCACCACCAAACGGCCTTTCATGTTGGGGTGGAAACGGCAGAAATAGTCGACCGTCTCTGCCTTCTGCAGGGTGAGGCTCGCGGACTTTTTCGGCGGGATCATCACCTCCCAGCCGCCCTTGACGGTCGCCGTGTGGGCGAACACGTCCTTGTTCACCCACTCGATCGTGTCACCGGCCTTGGCCTCGACAGTGGCTGGCGAGAACACAAGCTTGTCGATGGTGACCTGGATGGTTTCAGCCTGCGCCGGAACGATGCCGATAGCCAGCGTCAGCGCGATCCACAGATGGCGTTTCGACATGCTGCCTGTCCTTACTTCAGCATGCCTGCGACGTGTTCGGCATGCTGCTCGTGGCCCTGGAAGATCTTCAGGCCGGTCTCCAGCAGGCTCTTCAGTTCGGCATTGCTGGCCGACGGGATGAGCAGCGTTTCGAGAGCGCCGTTGACCTGCTTATGGTAGGCGACCTCGTTGTCGACATAGGCCTTGTCGAAGGCAGCACCCTCGAGCTTGGCAAGCTTGGCCCTTTCATCGGCGGCTGCCTTGCTCAGCGCCTGGCTGGTGGCGTTGTCTTCCGGCGTCACCTTGAGCTTCTTGACTAGGTCGAGCGCCTGCACGTTTACGGCTTCGTGGTCGCGCACCATGTCGTTGGCGAAATCCACGACGTCCTTGTTCTTCGATTTCTCGATCGCCAGCTTGGCGGCTTCAACGTCGATGACCCCGGCCGTGTAGGCGATGTGGGCGATCTGTGGGTCGGTCGGCTTGTCGGCCGCTTGGGCGAACGGGGCAGTGCCAAGCAGCAGCATGGCGGCCAGGGCAGCGGTGTGTCGGATAAGCATGGCATCTCCTTCGCCGGACGCAGGACACGCGCCGGACTGTGTTTCTTGGTTGACGGTCATTGGATGCCGGGCCGCGGCAAACGTTCCCACGAATCGGCGAAAGTCAGCTTTCCAGGCCGAGCCGCCGCATCACGGCGTTGGTCAGCCTTTCGCAACGTCGGCCGGCGAAGGGGAACGCATCGAGCAGCACCGGCCCGATCTGGTCGTCCAGCGCCTTGCGCACCAGGGTGCGGGCGCGGTGCAGCCTCGTCTTGACGGTTTGTGGCCGCACGCCGAGAAGATCGGCGGTCTCTTCGATGCTCAGCCCCTCGATCACCCGCGCCACGAACACCGTCCGGTAGACATCGGGAAGGCTGTCGGTGGCCTGTTCGACCAGCTGGAGGATTTGCCGTTGCGCCATCGTCCGTTCCGGATCGTCGCTGGGGTTGAGCGGGAACCGGATGATCTCGGCTTGCGGATTTTCCGGCATTGCCACCGTTCTGCGCCTTTTGCGCAGGCGGCCGAGCGCCTCGTTGATGACGATACGCGACAGCCATGTGGCGAGCGAGGAATCGCCACGAAACGCATCGAGATGGGCGAAGGCCCTGACATAGGCCTCCTGCACGATGTCCTCGGCCTCGCTGTCGTTGCGCACCACGCCGCGGGCGATGCGGTAGAGCCGCTGGTTGTGCATCTTGATGATGGTGCGGAAAGCGTCGCCCTCGCGCGCCAAGGCGCGGCGCACGAGTTGCATGTCGCCCGAAGCGACAGAAGGCATGGCCGTCAAGACAGCAGGCATGGCCAGTTCCTCAACCCAATCCCGGACAGCAACCCGATTGAGAGATTGGATGGCATTGCCGGCAAAAGGTTCCCGGCCATTTTTACCGGGTCCGGCGTGGCTACCGTACCGCTTCCGGCGAGGACTTGTCAGCAGCCTGCAGACGCGCCGTGGCTGCCAGCAGATCGGTCTGTGTGATCAGTCCGAGAATGCGCTTGTCGTCGTCCACGACGATGACCGCATGGCTGCGGCCGTCGGTGAGTACGGGCAGCAGACCCATGGCGGCGAAATCGGCGGCGGCTGTCGCTGCCGGCGATATCACGGATCCGACTGTTCCCGAGGCCAACGCCAGTTCCCGCAATCCCACGGTGCCTGCCAGCCTTGCCCCTGCGTTGACGACCGGCAAGGTACGGATGTTGTGGTCAAGCAGCAAATGGCGCGCTGCCTCGGTGGACGTGTGTTCGTCGACCGAGATCACATCGCGCGACATGATATCCTCACACAACAGGCCCTTGTGCGCTCGTACCAAGGCCTGCAATTCGACTTGCCGCAGCAGCCGGTCGAGATCGTTGCGATCGATATCGAACGTCTCGTCGAGCGCGCCAAGCGCTGCATCGATGTCCTCGGGCTGGAAGCCGACACGCAACTGCGCCGGCGGATCGACGGTGCCATGGCTGTTCGTCGGGGGAATCGGCACGTGCGGGTAATTGCGCCGGGCCAGCTTGTGGAAGCCGTAGCCCAGCACCACCAGGAGAACCGAGTTCAGCGCCACCGGCACGAACGGAAACAGGAAGCCGGCGCTGATGACGGCCGGCCCTCCCAACACCGCGGTCAGGGCGGCCGCCCCGCCCGGCGGATGCAGGCAGCGCGTGAACGACATGGCGGCGATGGCCAGTGCCACCGCGATGCCGGTGGCAAGGGCGGTTTCGTGGATAGAATGCGCTACGATCACGCCGACCAGGGCCGATATCGTGTTGCCGCCGATGATTGACCATGGCTGCGCCAACGGGCTGGCCGGCACCGCGAACAGGAGCACGGCCGAGGCTCCCATCGGCGCCACCAGCAGCGGCACGTGCGGGCCGTTGCCGAGCACCAGGCCGCCGATCGCGCCGGTCAGTGCAATGCCGATCGTCGCCCCGATGCAGGCGATGATACGCTCGCGCAGCGTCGCGCCGGCAAGAATCGGAACAAAAAGGCGAAAGGCCATGGGAGTCGGAAAACTCTGCCGGTGTTCCAGAGGAAAGTCGAAACTTAATGATCGCACCGCAATGACGCGGCATTGTCGAAGTTGAAAGCCAAATTGATCCGCGAAAGTGCGGTTTTGAGAAATAGAATTCCGTGATCTGCTGAATCGGTTTGGCTGGTGGCCTGAACGCTCAGGCAGAAGCCGCGGCGGTCAGGCCGCGCAGGATGTCGGCCTTGAGGTCTTCGACATCCTCGAGGCCGATCTGCAGGCGGATCAACGGGCCTTCATACGGGCCCTTTGCGACAACCCGGTCGCCGAGCCAGACCGGCACCGCAAGGCTCTCATAGCCGCCCCAGGAATAGCCGAGGCCGAAGATCTGCAGCGCGTCGAGGAAGGCGTGCTGCTGCTTCTGGCCGCCGCCGGCAAACACCATGGAAAAGATGCCGCTCGAGCCGGAGAAATCACGCTTCCACAGGCCGTGGTCCGGATGGCTGGGAAGGGCAGGGTGGAGCACGCGCGCGACGCCCTTCTGGCCCTCGAGCCAGGAGGCGATGGCGAGCGCGCTGCGCTGATGGTGCTCGAGGCGCACGCCCATGGTGCGCAGGCCGCGCAGCACCTGGTAGACATCGTCGGGTCCGGCGCAGCAGCCAAGCGTGCAGAAGCTTTCGTAAAGATGCTTCCAGCAACCTTCGTTGGCCGAGACCGTCCCAAGCAGCACGTCGGAATGGCCTGCCGGATATTTCGTCGCCGCGTGGATCGAGATGTCGACACCGTGGTCGAGCGGGCGGAAATACAGCGGCGTCGCCCAGGTATTGTCCATCATGACGATGGCGCCTGTGGCGTGCGCCGCCTTGACGATGGCCGGGATGTCTTGCAGCTCGAACGTGTTGGACGCCGGCGATTCCGTGAACACCACCTTGGTGTTGGGCTTAATCAACGCCGCGATGCCGGCGCCGACATGGGGGGCGTAGTATTCGACCTCGACGCCCAGCCGCTTCAGCATCGTGTCGGCGAAGTTGCGCGTCGGGTGATAGACGGAATCGACGATCAGCAGGTGGTCGCCCGCCGAAACGAACGCGAGCAGCGGCACGGTCACCGCTGCAAGGCCCGAAGGCACCACGATCGTGCCGGCCGACCCTTCCAGTGCATCTATGGCGTGGGCAAGAGCATCGGTCGTCGGCGTGCCGCGCGTGCCGTAGGTGTATTTCTGGCTGCGTGCCGCCATCGACGCCGCGTCGGGATAAAGCACGGTCGAGGCATGCACCACCGGTGGATTGACGAAGCCGAAATAGTCATGCGGATTGTTACCCGAATGGGCCAGCCGCGTGTTGATACCCAGTCCGTCGCCGTCTTTCGCCATTCTTCTTCGCCTTGTTCGACAAGGCGCTAGCCATAGTGCCGCGGCTTTGGCCGTGCAACCGGCCTGCACCCGCCAGGGAACCGACTTCGGATGTACCAAGTCGAGTCCTGATGAAGGGGCGCACAGTCTTGCCCGGTCCGAACGCATTGCGCTCTTGGCCGATCGTCTATTGAAGACGGCCGGGAAAGATATATGATTGATTTTTAATATTTTCCCCGGATTGCCTCGATCAGACGCTGCCGGATGATCCTTCCCGGTTGACCTCCTGATCCCCTGCGATCCGGGCATCTCGCTTGCCGAGCAATGAATGCAGCCAGGGGAGGTATGGCATGACCGACGTCAAGTGGATGATCAAGGCGCGCGAGTTCGTCAACTGCAACTGCGCCTATGGCTGCCCGTGCCAATTCAACGCCTTGCCGACTGGTGGATCCTGCCGGGCGGTGGTCGGCGTGGAAATCGAAAACGGCTATCATGGCGACACCAAGCTCGATGGCTTGCGCTTTGCCGGTGTCTTCCGCTGGCCTGGCGCAATTCACCAAGGCAGGGGCGAGGCGGCAGTGGTCATTGACGAGCGGGCGACCGAGGCGCAGCGCGGAGCGCTGCTTCGCATTCTCAGCGGCGAAGACACCGAACCCGGCGCGACCATATTCCAGGTCTTTTCGACGACGCTTGAGACGGTCCACGATCCGATCTTCGCGGCAATAGACTTCGAAGTCGACATCGACGCCCGAGCGGCTCGCCTGCACGTGCCAGGCGTAACCTCGGGCCACGGCGAGCCGATCAAGAATCCCGTCACCGGTGCGGAGCATCGGGCGCGCATCGACCTCACCCATGGTTTCGAATATTCGCTGGCCGAGGTCGGGCGTGGCTGGACCAAGGCAACCGGCCCGATCAAGTTCGAATTGGCGGACTCGCACAGCCATTTCGCCAATTTGCACCTCTCGCAAAGCGGCATCGTGCATTGATCTGATCCAATGAGCGACACGGCTCTCGAGGCGGTGCTGCGGCGCGACCGCACAGTCGTGACGGCCGCGCTCGTCGTCATTGCCGTGCTCGCATGGGCCTATGTGCTGTGGCTCGCCGCCGACATGACCATACAGGATGCTGCCACGCCGAGCGCCGCAAGTGGCGACATGGCTGGCATGGACATGTCAGGTGCCGATACGGGCGGTATGGACATGCCGGGCATGGAGATGCCGGGTATGGACAGGGGTAGCATGGACATGGGCGCCACGATGGCGCCCGGTTTCCGCCCATGGGCGCCAGCCGACTTCGCTTTCATCTTCGCCATGTGGGCCGTCATGATGGTTGGCATGATGACGCCCTCGGTCGCGCCAATGGTGCTGCTTTATGCCGGGGTCGGTCGCAAGGCGCGAACGGGTGGGCGGCCCATCGCATCGACTGCATGGTTTTTCGCCGGCTATCTGCTCGTCTGGGTTGGCTTCAGCGTGGCCGCGACCGGCGCGCAATGGCTGCTGGCCAGTCAGGCTTTGCTGAGCCCGATGATGGCAACCAACAGTACGGTTCTCGGCGGCCTCGTCCTGATCGCGTCCGGCCTCTATCAATGGACGCCGATGAAGGGCGTCTGCCTGCAGCAATGCCAGGCGCCGATCGCATTTCTGGCCAGTCATGGCGGGTTCCGTTCCGATCCGCTCGGTGCGCTTCGATTCGGGATCGTTCATGGCGCCTATTGCCTCGGCTGTTGCTGGGCGCTGATGGCGCTCCTGTTCGTCGGCGGCGTCATGAACGTGCTGTGGATCGCCGGCATCGCCATCCTCGTTCTCTTGGAAAAGACCGTTGCGACCGGGCAGCTGATCCCGCGCATCTCCGGCACGCTGATGGCGGCAGTCGGCGCCTGGCTGCTCGTCCAAGCGTCCTGAGCTTGCGCTCCTCCCGGTTCCGGGCGGCATGGCCATGCGACCCGGTTGCTCGCCATGTGACAGTCTTTGTATACGCGAATTCATCCCGGGATGTTCAGGAGCGCGCAGTAAATCCGTGGGATGGATTTCGCTGGCATAGTCCAGATCCGCGGCCGACCGGACTTTGCCGATTTTGTTTGCGCGGCTTGCTAATTTCATGACGCTCTTGGCTGCAATTCAGGCATTTGCGGCCGTTGGTTTTCAAACTCTTTCGAATTCGGTCATTTCCCTTGACCTCACAGGAATTATCGCCTTCGATGCCATTCGTGAATGGGAGGCGGCGCGTCGGTTACGATGCGGGGTTCCGGGCATCGGCCGGAATGGGAGCTGCGTTCACACGGGAAAAGATCAGGGTTTGCCTGAAAAACAGAGAAAAGGGTCTGTGGGTCATGAAACATATTGCTATCAGCATTCTTGGCGCCGCCACGCTTGGGTTGATGGCGTCCGCCGCCTCGGCAACGACGCTCGACACCGTCAAGGCGAAAGGCTTCATCCAGTGCGGTGTCTCGACCGGTCTGGCTGGCTTCTCGGCGCCGGACGACAAGGGTGACTGGCAAGGCATCGACGCGGATTTCTGCCGCGCTGTCGCGGCCGCCGTCTTTGGTGACGGTACCAAGGTCAAGTTCACACCGCTCAGCGCCAAGGAGCGGTTCACCGCACTGCAGTCCGGCGAGGTCGACATCCTGTCGCGCAACACCACCTGGACCATCAATCGCGACACGGCGCTTGGCCTGAACTTCGTCGGCACCACCTACTATGACGGCCAGGGCTTCATGATCAACGCCAAGAAGCTGCCCGGCGTCAATTCCGCGCTGCAGCTTTCCGGCGCCGCCGTCTGCGTTCAGAGCGGCACGACCACCGAGCTCAATCTCGCCGACTACTTCAAAGCCAACAAGATGGAGTACAACCCGGTCGTCTTCGAGAAGCTGGAAGAGGTCAACGCCGCCTATGATGCCGGCCGTTGCGACGTCTACACCACCGATCAGTCGGGTCTGTACGGCATTCGCCTGACGCTGGGCGCGCCGGCCGACCATGTCGTGCTGCCCGAGATCATCTCGAAAGAGCCGCTCGGGCCGGCCGTGCGCCAGGGCGACGACCAGTGGTACCACATCGTCAAGTGGACCTATTTCGCGCTGCTCGACGCCGAGGAGCTCGGCATCACCAAGGCCAATGTCGACGAAATGAAGAACTCCGCCAGCCCGGAGATCAAGCGCGTGCTCGGCCAGGAGGCCGACACCAAGATCGGCACCGATCTTGGAGTCTCCAATGACTGGGTCGTCAACATCGTCAAGGCCACCGGCAACTACGGCGAGATGTTCGACCGCAATGTCGGCTCGGGAAGCCCGCTGAAGATCGCCCGCGGCATCAACGCGCTATGGACCAAGGGCGGCCTGCAATACGCTCCGCCGATCCGCTGATCGAAATGTGATCCGGAAGGCAGATCGTCTGCCTTCCGGTTTCTCTTTCAGGGGACGGTCGAATGGCATCGCAGGAAGTTCTTCGCGAGGAGCCAAGTCGCGCTTCTCTCATAAATGATCCAAAAGTCCGCAGCATTTTCTATCAATGCCTGGTCGTCGCCTTGCTGGTGTCTGGTGTCTGGTGGATCGTTCACAACACGATCGTGAACCTGACGAACCTGCATATTGCATCCGGCTTCGCCTTTCTGAGAGGCCGCGCCGGCTTCGACATCTCCGACACGGCGATCGCCTATACGTCGGACTCCACTTATGGCCGTGCCATCATCGTCGGCTTGATCAACACATTGATCGTCGCGTTTGTCGGCATCATCACCGCCACCATCATCGGTTTCATTGTCGGCATTGGTCGGCTGTCGAAAAACTGGCTGATCCAGAAGATCTGCACCGTGTATGTCGAGGTGTTCCGCAACATTCCGCCGCTGCTGGTCATCTTCTTCTGGTATTCCGGCGTGCTGGCCGTGCTGCCGGCGCCGCGCGATAGCATCAACCTGCCGTTCGGATCCTTCCTCAACCAGCGCGGCTTCTATTTTCCGCGCGCCGTGTGGGGCGACGGCTCCTGGCTGATCCCGTTGGGGTTGCTTGTCGGCATCGCCATGGCTTGGTTCGTCGCCCGCAAGGCGCACCAGCGGCAGATGGCGACCGGGCAGCAATTCCCGGTGTTCTGGACCTCGCTGGCGCTGATTATCGGGCTCCCGCTGCTCGCTTATGTGCTGAGCGGTTTCCCGGTGACCTTTGATTTTCCTAAGCAATCGACTTTCAACCTGACTGGCGGCTTCGTCGTCAAGCCGGAATTCCTGTCACTCTATCTGGCGCTGTCGTTCTATACCGCCGCCTTCATCGCCGAGATCGTGCGCGCCGGCATTCGCGGTGTTGCCAAGGGCCAGAGCGAGGCCTCGTCAGCGCTTGGCCTTCGTGCCGGCCAGGCGTTGCGGCTGGTGGTTGTGCCGCAGGCCATGCGCATCGTCATTCCGCCGCTGGCCAGCCAATATCTCAACCTGACCAAGAACTCCTCACTCGCCATCGCCATCGGCTATCCCGACCTGACGGCAACGACCGGCACGGTGCTCAACCAGACCGGCCAGGCGGTCGAATGCGTGGTCATCATGATGGTGATCTATCTGGCCATCAGCCTTCTGACCTCGCTATTCATGAACTGGTTCAACGCCAAAATGGCGCTGGTGGAGAGGTAAGGACATGCAAGAACATGATATGTCCTGGGTTCGCACCGAAATGGCACTGGCGCAGCCGGCGCCCGCCGGCGTCACAGGCTTCAGCGCCTGGGTGCGCAAGAACCTGATTGCGTCGACGGGCGACACCATTTTGACCATCATCGGTTTCGCGCTGGTGGTGATGATCCTGCCGCAGATCATCAACTGGGCCTTCATCAACGCCGTGTGGACGGGACCTAACCGGACCGTATGCGCCACGGTGGCGCAGGGCGGTATCCAGCCGGATGGCTGGTCCGGCGCCTGCTGGGCCTTCGTCAACGCCAAGTTCGGCCAGATCATGTTCGGTACCTATCCGGTCGAGGAGCGCTGGCGGCCGATCCTGGTTGGCATATTGCTGGTCGTGCTCATGGTGCCGATGTTGATGCCGAGCGTGCCGCGCAAGGGTCTCAACGCCCTGCTGCTGATCGTCGGTCTCCCCTTTGTGTCGTTCTTCCTGCTGGTCGGTGGCGCGTTCGGTCTGGAACATGTCGAAACGGCGCGCTGGGGCGGCTTGCTGGTGACGCTTTCGCTGTCTTTCGTGGCCATCGTCGTGTCGTTGCCGCTTGGCATCATGCTGGCGCTTGGCCGTCGCTCCAGGATGCCGATCGTCAAGATGCTGTGCGTCATCTTCATCGAGGCCGTGCGCGGCATTCCGCTGATCACCGTTCTGTTCATGGCCAGCGTCATGCTGCCGCTGTTCCTGCCGCCGGGCGTCACCTTCGACAAGTACCTGCGCGCGCTGATTGGCGTGTCGCTGTTTGCCGCCGCCTATATGGCTGAAGTGGTGCGCGGCGGCCTGCAGGCGATCCCCAAGGGCCAGTATGAAGGTGCCGATTCGCTTGGCCTCGGCTATTGGCAGAAGATGTATTTCATCGTCATGCCGCAGGCACTGAAGCTGGTCATCCCAGGCATCGTCAACACCTTCATCGGCATGTTCAAGGACACCAGCCTGGTCACGATCATTTCGATGTTCGACCTGCTCGGCATCGTCAAGCAGAACTTCTCCGACGCCAACTGGGCGACGGCGCAGACCGCCAAGTCGGGTCTGATCTTCGCCGCCTTTGTCTTCTGGCTGTTCTGCTTCGGCATGTCGCGCTATTCAATGTACACGGAACGCCGACTCGACACCGGCCACAAACGCTAAACAAAAGAACAAGGGGACCCTGTCATGGCCACCGAAAATGCCGTCAGCGCGGAAGAGATCAAGGTCAACGCCGCCAAGATGCACATCTCCGACACCGATGTCGCCATCGACATCGTTGCCATGCACAAATGGTATGGTGAGTTCCATGTGCTGAAGGACATCAACCTGAGAGTGATGCGCGGCGAGCGCATTGTCATCTGCGGGCCGTCGGGCTCCGGCAAGTCGACGATGATCCGCTGCATCAACCGTCTGGAAGAGCACCAGAAGGGCAAGATCATCGTCGACGGCAAGGAACTGACCAACGATCTGAAGAAGATCGACGAGGTGCGCCGCGAGGTCGGGATGGTGTTCCAGCACTTCAACCTGTTCCCGCATCTGACCATCCTGGAGAACTGCACGCTGGCGCCGATCTGGGTGCGCAAGACGCCCAAGAAGCAGGCCGAGGAAATCGCCATGCATTTCCTCAAGCGCGTGAAGATCCCGGAACAGGCCAACAAATATCCCGGCCAGCTGTCCGGTGGCCAGCAGCAGCGCGTGGCGATCGCCCGCTCGCTGTGCATGAACCCGCGCATCATGCTGTTCGACGAGCCGACCTCGGCGCTCGACCCGGAGATGATCAAGGAAGTGCTGGAGACGATGGTCGGCCTTGCCGAGGAAGGCATGACCATGCTGTGCGTCACCCACGAGATGGGCTTTGCCCGCAAGGTCGCCAACCGGGTGATCTTCATGGACCAGGGCCAGATCGTCGAGCAGAACACGCCGGCCGAGTTCTTCGACCACCCGCGCCATGAGCGCACAAAGCTGTTCCTGTCGCAGATCCTGCACTAGGCCTTCGGTAACCAGGAAGAGCCCGGCTGAAACAGTGCCGGGCTCTTTTGCGTATGGATGAGCAGGAGGCGGGCGGTCTGTGTCGCGCCAGGGTGCGTTTTGCAAGGCCGCCATTCATGAAAAAGCTGGGACGTTTTCTAGGCCTGCTGTTGATCGTCGTTGCGCTCGCTGTGATGCTGGGCACTCTCGTGCCGCGGCCGACATGGCGGGCGGCGGCCGCCGCCAATCCCGCCACCACGCGCCACATCCTGGTGCTGAACAACCCGATCCACACCGACATCGCCATCCCGGTCGACGACAGGGTGCGCCAGCGGTTCCATTTCCTGGTTGACGCCGGGATCCCGGTCGATAGCCCGGAGGTTCGCTACATCGTCGTCGGTTGGGGTGGTCGCTCCTTCTACCTGGAGACGCCGACCTGGTCCGAACTCAAGGCGGTTCCGGTGATGAAGGCACTGACCCTCGACGCGTCGGTCATGCATGTCGATGTCGCCGGCGCCATCGTCGAACCGCATCCGGATGTTGCAGGCTTCGACATCGGCGAGGATCGTTTTGCGGCGCTGCTCGATTTCATCGATGCGAGTTTCCAGCGGGGGCCGCAAGGCCCGCTTCTTGTTCCGGGCGCGGCCTATTCCAGCTTCGACCGCTTCTATGAAGCCAACGGCCATTTCAACGCGCTGGTCGGCTGCAACACCTGGACGGCGGCAGCCTTGCGCACTGCCGGCTTGCGAACCGGCTGGTGGAACCCGCTGCCGGCTTCGCTCGGTCTGTCGCTGCGGCTTTATAACTAACTCCGTCCTACGGGCTGGTATCCGGGCATGCCCAGATTTCAGCGCCGGATGATTTTCTGCGGCTGCCAGCCATAAAGCCAGTCCAGATCGGCGGCGAGCTTTTCGGACGAGCGCATTTTCAGGAACAGATTGCGCGCGATGGAGACGGGTCCCGAAGCATGCCAGGCGAGGCGGTTGAGGGCGCCACGACGGGCGACCCTGGCAACGCGCGGCCGTCGTAGGTTCTCCCAGATTTGAAGGCTTTGTGCCGGATCGGCGGGCAAGTCTGCAACGACATCTGCAAGCATCGCCGCATCCTCGATCGCCATGGCGGCCCCTTGCGCCGCGGACGGCGTCATCGCATGCGCCGCATCGCCGATCAGCGCCATGCTGTCGCTTGTCCAGGGCTGTTTGCTGTCGACCGTATGGATCGGCCACGCCATCCATGCGCCGACTTCCTCGATCAGACGGGCAAGTGCTGCTGCAGTTCCGCGCATGGCACCGGTCAAGATCCTGGTGTCGGCGTTCCCGGACCAGCCCTCGGCCATGCGTTCGCCTTTGGTGAAGGCGACAAGATTGAAGGCAGCACCTTTGCTGACGGGATAGGCGACCATGTGGAAGCCGGGATGCAGGAAGGTGGTGACGCAATTGGTGGCGCCGATCGCGGCAAAGGCTTGTCCGGCAGCGCTGTCGGAGGGAATGGTTGCACGCCAGGCCAGTTCGCCCGAAAAGTGACTTCTCGGCGAGGCCGCGCCCTTGGCTGTATCGACAAGCCCGCGCACGAACGACCAGACGCCATCGGCGCCGACCAGCAGCAAGCCCTCGGCCTCGACGGTCTCGCCGGCCATCTCGGCAGCCACGGTGACGCCATGGCTGCCTTTGGCAACGCCGCTGACATGTGCGCCGGGAGAAAGAACAATGCTCGGCATCTCGGCAACGCGCGCAGTCAATGCACTCTGCAGGTCAGCCCTGTGTGCAACGAGATAGGGTGCCTGCCAGCGGGCCTCGGCGGCTTGTCCCAGCGGCACGCGGGCCAGTTCGCGCAACGTCGCGGCGTCCTTCAACACCACCGCTTCCGGCCGCACCGCTGCCGGCAGCAGCCGGTCGAGCACGCCGAGCTGGCGAAGAATGCGTGTCGCGTTGGGAGAAAGCTGGATGCCGGCGCCAGCCGCTTCCAGGCGCTGCGCTTGTTCGAACACCTGCACGGGGTAGCCGCGTTCGGCGAACGCCAGCGCGGCGGTCAGCCCGGCGACGCCCGCCCCGGCGATGACGATTTGCCGGGACCGCGTGTCGTCCATCGGGCTTGCCGCGAAGGAATCAGGCGGCTTGGTCGATGTAGATACAGCCGGCAGGCAGCGTTTCCGTCGCCTTCAGCTTGGACGAATAGCGATAGAGCGTCGAGCAATAGGGGCAGACTTTTTCGTTGTCGTCGCCCATGTCGAGAAACACATGCGGGTGGTCGAAAGGCGGGTTGGCGCCCGTGCACATGAATTCCTTGACGCCGATGTCGATCGCCGGGTGGCCCGCATCGTTCTGAAAATGGGGAATGGAACCGCCTGCCATCGTCGTCTCCTTAACGCAGTCTCTTCTGCATCTGGATCATAACCGGCCTCTTTGCAAGTTCGATGAAATCAAACTGTCGCAAAAGCCTGTCAGAGGATAAGTTAAGCCGGTTAAGGCAATGACCCCGAAAACGGAATCGGTTTACGGAGAGGGTCAGGCCTCGCTTCAGGGCACCTGCGGCGCATCCGAGAAGGTTGCGTCACTCGGCGGCGGAGCGTGAGGGAAGAGCAGGAAAAATGAACGAACTGAAGCCGGTGCAGAGCGAATTCGTGAATGTCGAGGTGGCTCGTCCGGAGGGCGGCAACCCGGATCGCTTCGTCAACCGGGAGTTTTCCTGGCTGCAGTTCAACCGGCGCGTTCTCGAGGAGTCGCTGAACCTCAATCACCCGCTGTTGGAGCGCGTTCGCTTCTTGTCGATCTCGGCGGCCAATCTCGACGAGTTCTTCATGGTCCGCGTCGCCGGTCTTGCCGGCCAGGTGCGCGAGGGCATCACGCTGAAGAGCCCTGACGGCCGCACCCCCGAACAACAGCTCGAACAATTGCTGCGGGAGGTCGAACGGCTGCAGGAAGACCAGCAGAAGAGCCTTTCGGCGCTCATCGTGCTGCTCAACAAGGAAGGCATCGAGAGCATCACGCGTGACGCACTGACCAAGGACGAAAAGATCTGGCTGGAAGACCATTTCCAGGAGCAGGTGTTTCCGGTGCTGACCCCGCTGTCGATCGACCCGGCGCATCCGTTCCCGTTCATCCCCAATCTCGGTTTCTCGATGGCGCTGCAATTGCGCCATCGCAAGAACGGCGAAGAGATGAGCGCGCTTCTGCGCCTGCCGGTGGCGCTGAAGCGCTTCATCCGTCTGCCGGACCGCAAGCACCATGTCCGCTTCATCCCTCTGGAAGAGGCGGTCGGCCTTTACATCGGCAAGCTGTTCCCGGGCTACGAGGTCAAGGGCTCCGGCACGTTCCGCATCATCCGCGACAGTGATATCGAGGTCGAGGAGGAGTCCGAGGATCTGGTGCGCCTGTTCGAGACGGCGCTGAAGCGCCGTCGCCGCGGGTCGGTGATCCGCATCGAATTCGACGTATTGATGCCCGCCGAACTGCGCGATTTCGTTGCCGGCGAGCTAGGCGTATCGTCGAGCCGCATCAGCGTTCTGACCGGTCCGCTGGCACTCAGCCAGATTTCCGAGATCGTCGCCGTACCGCGCGACGACCTCAAGTTCACACCCTACAATCCGCGCTTTCCCGAGCGCATCCGCGAGCATGGCGGCGACTGCTTCGCCGCCATCCGCGAGAAGGACATCGTCGTCCATCACCCCTACGAATCCTTCGATGTGGTGGTGCAGTTCCTGCGCCAGGCGATGGCCGATCCGGAAGTGGTGGCGATCAAGCAGACGCTTTACCGCACTTCCAACGACAGCCCGATCGTGCGCGCGCTGGTTGATGCCGCCGAGGCCGGCAAATCGGTGACCGCGCTGGTCGAGCTCAAGGCGCGTTTCGACGAGGAAGCCAACATCCGCTGGGCGCGCGACCTGGAGCGCGCCGGTGTACAAGTCGTGTTCGGCTTCCTCGAGCTGAAAACCCATGCGAAAATGTCGCTGGTGGTGCGGCGCGAGGACGGCAAGCTGCGCAACTATGTGCATCTCGGCACCGGCAACTACCATCCGGTCACCGCGCGCATCTACACCGATCTGTCTTTCTTCACCACCGACCCGACGATTGCCCGCGATGTCGCCCAGCTCTTCAATTTCATCACCGGCTACGCCGAGCCGACGGATGAAATGCGGTTGGCGATCTCGCCGTTCACGTTGAGAAGCCGCATCTTGAAGCATGTTGCCGACGAGATTGCTCATGCGGTGGAGGGGAGGCCGGCGCGCATCTGGATGAAGATGAACGCGCTTGTCGATCCGATCATCATCGATGCGCTCTATGACGCCAGCCGTGCCGGCGTCGAGATCGACCTCGTCGTGCGCGGCATCTGCTGCCTGCGGCCGCAGGTGCCGGGCCTGTCGGAAAATATCAGGGTCAAGTCGATCGTCGGCCGCTTCCTGGAACACAGCCGCATCTATTGCTTCGGCAATGGCCATGGGCTGCCATCGGACGAGGCGATCGTCTACATCTCGTCGGCCGACCTCATGCCGCGCAATCTCGACCGCCGCGTCGAAACAATGGTGCCGATCACCAATCCAACTGTGCATGAACAGATCCTGGGCCAGATCATGCTGGGCAACATCATGGACAATCAGCAAAGTTTCGACGTATTGGCTGATGGAACCTCCCGGCGCGTCGTGCTGGAGGAGGGCGAGGAACCGTTCAACGCGCAGGAATATTTCATGACCAATCCGAGCCTGTCGGGACGGGGTGACGCGCTGAAGTCGCATGCGCCCAAGCGCATCGCGCAGTTCAAGCGCCGCAAGAAGAACGCCGCAGCGTCCACCTGATGCTGTCTGATTCCCAGGGCCGGTTACAGGACCGCCGACCGCTATCCATCATCGACATCGGGTCGAATTCGATCCGTCTCGTCGTCTATGAGGGGCTGGCGCGCTCGCCGACCATGCTGTTCAACGAAAAGATGCTGGCCGGCCTCGGCCGCGGCATCGTTTCCACCGGCAAGCTCGACCCCGAAGCGGTGACGCGCTCGATGGAAGAGTTCCGCCGCTTTCGCGCGCTCTCCGACCAGGCCGGCGCCGAGCACATGTATGTTCTGGCCACCGCCGCGGCCCGCGAGGCGATCAACGGTCCCGATTTCATCCTTCGCGCCGAGGACGTGCTCAAAACCGAGATACGTGTGATCAGTGGCCGCCAGGAAGCCTATTATTCGGCGCTCGGCGTCATTTCGGGCTTCCACCCGGCCAATGGCATCGCCGGCGATCTGGGCGGCGGCAGTCTGGAACTGGTCGACGTCAACGGCGAGGCGATCGGCGACGGCATAACGCTGCCGCTGGGCGGCCTGCGCCTGCAGGACATGGCGAAGAACTCGCTGACCCAGGCGGCCAAGATCACGCGTGACGAACTGTCGAGAGCCAAGCTGTTGAAAGGCGGGCAGGGCAGGCCTTTCTACGCGGTCGGCGGCACCTGGCGAAATCTCGCCCGGCTGCACATGGAAATGACCAATTACCCACTTGGCGTCATGCACCATTACGAGATCAGCGCCGAAAGTGCGACGAACTTCCTCAAGCAGGTGGCCAAGGCCGAGATCGAGAAGGTCAAGGGCATCGAAGGCGTTTCGAAGAACCGCCGTTCTCTGCTGCCTTATGGCGCCATCGTGCTGCAGGAGATCATGGCGGCGATGCAGCCGTCGAAGATCATCGTCTCGGCGCTCGGCGTGCGCGAGGGCTTTCTCTATTCGCTGCTCGACCAGGCCGAGCAGAAGGCCGATCCATTGATTTCGGCGTCGGAGGAACTCGCCCGGCTGCGCTCACGCTCCGTCACCCATGCGCATGAACTTGTCGACTGGACCGCCAGGACCTTTGCCGCCTTCGGCATCGACGAGACCGAGGACGAGGCGCGCTATCGCCACGCCGCCGCATTGCTGGCCGACATCGGCTGGCGCGCGCATCCCGAATATCGCGGCAAGCAGTCGCTCAACATCATCGCTCATGCGTCCTTCTTCGGCGTCGACCATCCCGGCCGTGCCTTCCTGGCACTGGCCAACGCCTATCGTCACGACGGCATCTTCAACGAAGCGATCGCGCCCGAAATCAAGGCGCTTGCTTCGCCGCGTTACCTGGAGCGGGCACGCGTGCTGGCGGCGATGATGCGCGTCGTCTACCTGCTCACGGCGTCGATGCCCGGCATCATGCCCCGGCTGAAATGGGAACAGCGCGGCAACGGCGTGCTGGCGCTGGTCCTGCCTGCATCGCTGGCCGACCTCTATGGCGAACGGCCGGCCGGCCGCCTGGCGCAACTGGCAAGGATAACCAACCGCCGGCTGGTGCTGGCCGTCGAGGGCGGCCCGAGCGTTTCGGTGAAATAGAGCGTATCGGTCAAGTAGGCCTTACGCCGAACCGCGCCCGTCGGCCGACCAGGCACCCGCGCCGGCCATCGCCAGCGCCAGGGAGCCGCCCGATATGGCGATGTCCTTCATCAGCATCTGCGAATGCAGGAAGGCGAGCATTGCGTCGTCGCCGCCCTGGCCGTAGTGGCCGATGAAACCAGCGACGATGCAGAAGGCGGCGAGCAGCAGCGCGGTGATCCGGGTCTGGAAACCGGCCAGGATGAGCAGCCCGGCGATCAGTTCGAACAAGCCGGTGCCCCAGGCTGCAAGGGTCGGCAGCGGCAGGCCGAGGCTGGCGAAATAGCCCGTCGTGCCGGCAATGTCGGAAAGCGCGTGGAAGCCGGAGGGTACGAACAGGGCGGCAAGCAGCAGCCGGGAAAGCAGAAGCAGTGCGTTTCGTGGCATGCTTACCTCCGTTGTCGGTCGAGCCGGCTGGTCCTGTTGCGTATCCGACGGTCGATCCTACCAGCAATGCGCGCGCAAATCCGGCTGGCAAATGCGGACATGGACTTGTGCACCGATAACGAAAAAGCGGCGCGGAAAAGTCCGCGCCGCTTTTGTTTTCGAATTCTGGCTGTGGATCAGCCGCGCTTGGCGTCGATCGAATAGGCGCCGGCGCCCGAGGTGGCCAGCACGATGAAGCCGCCGGCAATCCCCAGATTCTTGAGGAAGTTGATCATCTGCATCTGATCGGCCCAACCGGTGTGGGCGACCAGCGCGGTGGCGACGGTGAAGATAGCGAGCACCCAGGCGGCAATCCGGGTCTGGAAGCCGACAAGGATGGCGGCGCCGCCGAGAAGCTCGATCAGGCCGACGATGATGGCCGTCGCGGTCGGCACGGGCAGGCCGAGGCTGCCGAAATAGGCGGCTGTGCCGGCAATCGTAGTGAGCTTGCCGAAACCTGAAAGCAGGAAGATGACGGCAAGCAAGACGCGGCCGAGGAGGATGGTGGCTGAGGCATTGGAAGCGCCGGAACCGGCGACTGAAGTGTTGATGGACATGGTGGCTCTCTCTGGGAAGGGTTCAATACAGCCCAAATAGAGCAAGCCGACTGTTCACCAAAGCCGCCAGACTGGCGACACATTGTTCACAGTACTTACGTTTCCGTGATCGGGCGACTTACGCAAAATTCGCGTCGAGTGAGGCCGCGACGCGAGTAATTTTTCCCGTCGCCAAATCTCTTACCCCGGATGCGTCATGTCCTCCGGCCGCACCAGCCGGTCGTAGTCGGCTTCGCTGACCAGCCCGGTGGCCAGCGCTTCCTCGCGCAAGGTGGTGCCCTTCTTGTGCGCGGTCTTGGCGATCTTGGCGGCATTGTCATAGCCGATGGTCGGCGCCAGCGCCGTCACCAGCATCAGCGAACGGTCGAGTGCCGCCTTGATGTTGTCCTCCCGCGCCTCGATCCCGACCACGCAATTGTCGGTAAAGGAGACCGAAGCGTCGCACAGCAACTGTACCGACTGCAGGAAGTTGTAGGCCATCAGCGGGTTGTAGACGTTGAGCTCGAAATGGCCTTGGCTGCCGGCGAAGGTGAGTGCGGCATTGTTGCCGAACACCTGCACGCAGACCTGCGTCATTGCCTCGCACTGGGTTGGATTGACCTTGCCCGGCATGATCGACGAGCCGGGCTCGTTTTCCGGCAGCGACAGTTCGCCGAGGCCCGAACGCGGGCCGGACCCGAGGAAGCGGATGTCGTTGGCGATCTTGAACAGCGCGGCGGCGCAGGCATTGATGGCGCCGTGCGAGAACACCATGGAATCGTGGGCTGCCAGCGCCTCGAACTTGTTCGGCGCGGTGACGAAGGCGATGCCGGTGATGGCGGCGATACGGTCCGCTACCCTTTCGGCGAAGCCGACCGGCGCATTGAGGCCAGTGCCGACGGCGGTGCCGCCCTGCGCCAGTTCCTGCAGGCCGGGCAGCGTCAGCTCGATGCGCTTGATCGACGAGGCGACCTGTGCGGCATAGCCCGAGAATTCCTGGCCGAGGGTGAGGGGGGTGGCATCCTGCGTGTGCGTGCGGCCGATCTTGATGATGTGGGCGAATGCCCGGCTCTTGGCGTCGAGCGCCTTGTGCAGGTGCTTCAGCGCCGGCAGCAGGTCATGCACGATGCGCTCGGCGCAAGCGATGTGCATCGCCGTCGGATAGGTGTCGTTCGACGACTGGCTCATATTGACGTGGTCGTTGGGATGCACGGGCTTCTTCGAGCCCATGACCCCGCCCAGCATCTCGATCGCCCGGTTGGAGATCACTTCGTTGGCGTTCATGTTGGACTGCGTGCCCGAACCGGTCTGCCAGACGACCAGCGGGAAATGATCGTTGAGCTTGCCGTCGATCACCTCTTGCGCCGCCTCGATGATCGCCTTGCCGATTGCCGGGTCGAGCCGCTTCAGTTCCATGTTGGCTTCCGCCGCCGCCCGCTTGACGACGCCGAGCGCGCGCACGATCGATGCAGGCTGCTTTTCCCAGCCGATCTTGAAATTGCCAAGCGAACGCTGTGCCTGCGCGCCCCAATAGCGATCGGCGGCGACTTCGATGGGGCCGAACGTGTCGGTTTCGGTTCTGGTCTTTGCAGCAGTCACGGGTCTCTCCTTGTCGAAGTCGGCAACGGCGTATCGCGTTGCACAAACGGCTTCAAGCGGAGATTGCGGGCGGGACGGATGCAAATCGGTTGAAGCCTTCACCCCTCGACGGGAGAGCGGGGGCACTCACCCAGCCGTGTAGCCGCCGTCGATCGCAAAGATGCCGCCGCTGGTCCAGGCGGCCTCGTCGCTTGCCAGATACACCGCGATTCCGGCCAGATCGTCGGGGCGGCCGATGCGGCCGAGCGGATAGCTGCGCTCGACATAGGCGCTTAGCTCCACCTTTGCCTCGGCCGGCAGGGTGTCGACCGTCCTGCGCCGCATGGCGGTGTCGACAGTGCCGGGCGCGATGGCATTGACGCGGATGCCGCGCGGGCCGAGTTCGAAGGCCAGCGATTTGGTCAGCGAGTTCACCGCGCCCTTCGACAGGGAATAGAGGCTCGACGGCCGCTTCGGGATCATCTTGTTGGCGAAGTAGGACGAGATGTTGATCACCGACGCGCCGGCTGCCAGATGCGGCAGCAGAGCCTGGGTCAGGAAGAACACCGCCGTCACATTGAGCGCGAAGGATTGCTGGAACTGCTCCTCGCTGACGGTCTCGAACGGCACCAGGAAAGCCACCCCGGCATTGTTGACGAGGATATCGAGCGGCCGACCGGAGTTTTTCACGTGCCCGGCCACGGCTTCGATGCCAGCGCTGGTGGCAAGATCGGCCGACAGCGTCTCGACATTGCCGCCGAGCTGCCTGGCGGCGGCGTTGAGCTTTTTGGTATCGCGGCCGACGATCAGGACGTCCGCACCCTCACGTGAAAAGGCCTCGGCAATCGCAAGGCCGATGCCGTCCGATCCGCCCGTAACCAGCGCGTGCTTGTCGTGAAGTCTCATTCTACGCTCCGAGGCAGCTTGGCCATCGAGAGCACCGCATATAAGCGGTTGCGGTCAAGCCATCGACCTATCCGACGGTATGAACTTCGACCGCCGGCTCTCGCACGGGCGCCCGAATGGCAAGCCGCCCTGCGACAAAATTCTTGACTTGGCGGACCGCCTGTTCGCGCGAGACGCTGCCCGGCTGCAGGCCGAGCCGCAGCCAAAGCCCGTCGATCAGCGCGGTGACGCCAAGCGCGATGTCGTCGGCATCCGCCGGCGAGGCAAGGCCACGCAGGCCGGACAACAGGTTCGAGCGCATGCGCGCGTGGATCACTCTCTGGATACGCGCCATCTTCTCGTCGCGCGGCACCTCGGCGCAGAGCGAAAGCCAGGCATGGCAGAGAGGAGGCTGAAAAAGATGCGGTTCGAAATTACCCTCGATCACGGCATCCATGCGCTCCATCGGGGTGATCGCCCGGCGCAGTCGCGCGATCACCGCCTGGCACAGGACGGCGTTGGCTTCGCGCATCGCGTGCTCGAACAATTCCTGCTTGTTGCGGAAATAGTGCAGCACGATTCCCTTCGAGGCGCCGGCCTGGGCTGCCACCTTTTCCAACGTCGCGCCGGCAATGCCCTCGCGCTCCAGCACCGCGAACGCCGCCTGCCGCAGTTCCTTGCGGCGTATCTCGCTGAGACGCTTGAGTTTCAAGGGATTGATCCATGCATTGCGATTCCACATTGACATTTTCGTCCGTCCAGATCAACAATTGACCAATGGGACAATAAAAAGACCAATAGGTCAATTTTTGAAAATGAGGAGAACCGAAATGTTCCGCATCCTTGCGAATGGCGTCTGTCTCGCTGCCCTGGCGTTGGCCTGTCATGCGGCTGAAGCGGCCGAGGCCGAACAGTGCAGGGCGGTCCGTATGGCCGAACCCGGCTGGAACGATCTGGCCTTCACCACCGGCGTTGCCAATGTTCTGCTGGGTGCACTCGGCTACCAGCCGCAGAGCTCGGTGCTAGGCATCAACGTCATCTATGAAGGCATGAAGAACAACGATCTCGACCTGTTCCTCGGCTATTGGAATCCGGCGATGGTCACCTACTACGAGCCCTACAAGAAGGATGGCTCGGTCGAAGACGTGCGCGTCAATCTGGAAGGTGCCAAATACACCTTTGCCGTGCCGACCTACGTCTGGGACGCCGGCGTCAAGGATTTTGTCGACCTGCACAAGTTCGCCGACAAGTTCGGCAAGAAAATGTACGGCATCGAACCTGGGTCGAACCAGCTGATGATGGATGCCATTGCCGATCCCTCGCTTGGCCTAGACGGCTGGCAGGTGGTCGAGTCGAGCGAAGCCGGCATGCTGTCGGAGGTCGGCTATGAGATCAAGGAAAAGCAGTTCATCGTCTTCCAGGGCTGGGCGCCGCATCCGATGAACACGATGTATGATTTCAAATATCTCACCGGCGGCGACAAATTTTATGGCCCCAACCTCGGTGCCGCGACGGTGACCACACAGGTGCGCAAGGGTTATCTGCAACAGTGCCCGAATGCCGGGCAATTGTTGAAAAACCTCGCCTTTGACATCGATTTTGAGAATGTCGGCATGGGCTACCTGATCAATGACGGCATGAAGCCGGAAGAGGCGGGGCTGAAGGCGATCAAGCTGAACAAGGATCGTCTGGACACCTGGCTTGCCGGCGTCACCACATTCGACGGCAAGCCCGGCCTTGCGGCGGTCAAGGAAAAGCTTGGCCTGTGAGACCGGCAGCATTTGACGCCTTGCCGAATGCATGGGCCGAACAGGACGGCTGGGCTGGCCGCAAGCAATTCGTCAACAGAGGCGACCTCGACATCGCCTATGTCGAGGTCGCCGGCGCCGAGCCGGCGCTGCTGTTGGTGCACGGCTTCACCGACACCAGCCGCAGCTTTTCGCTCCTGGCGCCGCATCTGGCCGGCCGTCGGCTGGTTATGCCGGATCTGCGCGGCCATGGCGGCTCGCAAACTGGCAAGCGCTTTGGCATTGCTGATTTCGCAAGTGACATTGCCGGATTGATCGTCCACTTGCGGCTTGACCGGCCGGTGGTCGTCGGCCATTCGCTGGGCGCCATGGTGGCTATCGCGTTGGCTGCGCGGCATGAAGAGCTCATCGGCGGGCTGGTGCTGTTGGCCGGCACATTGAAGCCCGACCTGACGCAGAACCATCCACTGGTCATGGGCGTTCAGGCTCTGCGCGACCCGATATCGCCGGACGACCCGTTCTATGCCTGGTGGCATGCCTGCCGGCCTGGCGTGCCCCGGGCCTTTCTCGCTGGCCTGGCGAAAGACGCCTCGGAGATGCCGGCATCACGCTGGCAAGCGACCCTGAAGGAAATTCTCCGCGCCGATCTGAGCGGGGCTGCGCGAGCCGTGCAGGCTCGAACGCTGATCATCGCCGGCGCGCACGACCCGCTGTTCGGCGAGGCGCATCAGCAGGCGCTGTTGGATACCCTTGCTGGGGCAAGCCTCGTGCACGCCGAGGAGTGTGGCCACAATCCTCATTGGGAGGATCCGGCCTTTGTTGCCAACGCCATCGGTAAGAGTTTCGGGTTCGATTAGCGCCCGAACAACGCGCGTGCCGGTGGCACGTCCTGCCGGGCTTCGGCACCGTCTCCATCCTGATCAAGCGAACTTTTGTCCAAGTCGCGAACGCGAGGTCGGGGACAGACGCAATGTCTCGGTTGGTCGGGTCAGATCCTGCCGGGCAGCTTGCCAAAACGCCTTCCAAGCATGCGAACCGGCAAATTTGGCCTCATGG
This sequence comes from Mesorhizobium sp. P2_A12, assembly GCF_056405075.1. Classification (NCBI taxonomy): domain Bacteria; kingdom Pseudomonadati; phylum Pseudomonadota; class Alphaproteobacteria; order Hyphomicrobiales; family Phyllobacteriaceae; genus Mesorhizobium; species Mesorhizobium sp. P2_A12. The sequence goes on along the minus strand of NZ_JBFUCU010000008.1, from coordinate 11,560 downwards.
CCGGCGTGTGTTTGCGGGCTGTCAAATCCCATGACGCTGATGAAGACGTTTTCGCTGGCCCGTACCGGCAGGCGCGGAAAGCTGTTTTCGGCATGCTCGGTGATGAACGCGGCGAGCAGGCGCGCGCCGGGCGCGGTCATCAGCGGCACCATTTCGGTCTCGAAGCGATTGGCGAAAATGGCCTCGGCGCCGGGCCGCAAATGATGAATCTGGATCACAACAATGGCCGACAGGGGCTTGTTCCGGTTTGATTTTTTGTCAGCGGTCAAGCCTGCCCGTGGTGTGCCCGAGAGGTCGAAACCGGCGCCTGGCCATGCCGGCTTGAGGAGCAACACATCGTCGGAATCGATCATTGTCGCATTGGCCGCATTGCTGTGCGCCGCCCAGACCGGCCCGCCATAAAAGGCGGTCAGTGCATGCTTGCGCGCGTCCATGCCGTCGAAACCGCGCATCCAGACGAACATGTCCGGACGATCGAGATCCCGGAACTGGCCAATGATGGTCATCCCGGCATCCTCCTGGCCCTCGATCAGTCTGCCGTCGAAGATGTCGATGAGCGTGTCACGCTTGCCGGGCTTCAGCGTGTATTGCCGCAGCTCGACCACAGGCGAGGCGAGCACCGCGGGTTGCGGCGTGGCATTCAGGGGCAGGTTCATCCGTCAGTCTCCAAAAACAGGGCGGTTGTCCTGTTCATAAACAGACCGGTTGTCCTGTTTTGTCAACATGCTATTGTTCGGCAATGTTAGCAGAGATCACAACGCGACCGAGGCTTCGGTCGCGAAAACGCGTCAACGACCCCGAAGGCATGCGCAGCAAGGTGCTCGATGTCGCGGAGGCGGCGTTTCAGGCGCGCGGCTATCATGCCTCCAGCCTCGGCGACCTGATGGCGGCGGCAGGTGTCAGCGGCGGCGCGCTGCATCACCATTTCCCGACCAAGAAGGCGCTGGCACTGGCGGTGATCGACGAGCGTGTGGCCGCAGCGGTCGAAGTGACATGGATCGCGCCGGTGCGGGCGGCGGCCTCGGCACGCGAGGGTGTGCGCGCGGTGTTCGAGGCCGTGGCGGCGGAACTGGAACAGCAGGGTTTCGTGCGCGGCTGCCCGCTCAACAATCTGGCGCATGAACTGTCGCTCGCCGATCCCGATTTCCGGACGGCACTTGCCACAATCTTTTCGGCGTGGCGCCAGGCGATCGCCGACAAGATCAGGGACGACCAGCAGGCGGGCAAGGAGCAAGGCACCGATCCCCAGCGCTTTGCAGCACTTGCCGTAGCCACATATTCCGGCGCCATGTCGATGGCCAAGACGGCGCAGGATGCGGGTGTGCTGCGCGACTGCCTGCCGGCGCAGGGCGAGGCTTGGAAATGATCCCGAAACGTGATCGAGCAGTTCTGTCACGCTGTTGTCGCGATGTCACGCGTTGAACTGGACGGCCGGCCGCTCTCCATGCTGAAATTCACCTCATGATGAATCGCCGCTCGCCTGTTTTGTTTTCTCGACGCAGCTTTCTGGCCCAGGCCGCGGGATTTGCCGCGGCCGGCGCGTTGTCGTGCCCGGCACGCAGCCAGACCGGGCAGCGGGTCCAGCCGATCGACGCCACCTTCCTGTTCATCGCAGATGTCCATGCCTGTCGCATGGCGAGCGGCTTGAGCCCCAACTGCCAAAAGGAAGGCAAGACCGACGCCGCGCTGCTGCGCAACATCGCCGCGCTGAACGGCCTCGGCGACAAGGATTGGCCGGCCGAGATCAACGGCGTCGCCACCGGCCTGCGTTCCGCCGGCAGCCGTATCGGCACGCCGCTTGGCCTCGTCGTCGGCGGCGACATCACGGACGATGGCGGCGGCCAGATCACCCAGCCGAGCGAGGGCACCCAACTGCTCCAATTCAGCCAGCGCTACCAGCAAGGCGTCGGTTCCGATCGCGTGCATGTGCCTGTCTATGTCGGGCTCGGCAACCACGATCTCGACCAGAACGGCCCGCCGCACCATGTCGACTGGTACCGGCGCGAAATGCGCGACTATGTCGAGGTCAATCACCGCGCCGGCGTGTTCTTCAAGCCGCCGGTGCCGGCCACCGACTACGACGTCGACACCGATTGCTATTCCTGGGACTGGGGCGGCCTGCATCTCGTGCAGACGCATCGTTTCGCCGGCGACACCGGCCACGGCGCCGACAGCAGCCTGCCATGGCTGAAGCAGGATCTGGCGACCTACGCGGCGGATGGCCGCCCGGTCATCCTGTTCCAGCACTATGGCTGGGACACCTTCTCGATAGAACGGTGGGATGCCGCCAAAAGGACGTATGACGATGACGGTGCCGGCGCGCCGCACTGGTGGAGCGAGGCCGACCGGCAGGCCCTGCTGGCGGCGCTGAAGGGCTACAATGTCGTCGCCATCTTCCACGGCCACAAGCACGACACACCGCTGATCTACCGCGGCGACGGGCTCGACCTCATCAAGCCGAAGGCCGCTTATATGGGTGGCTTCGCGCTGGCCAGGGTGACCAGCGACGCCATGGACGTGGTGCTGGGCGAGGCGACCGGTGATCATGGCGAGATTGCCTTCACCGACGCCTTCAGCAAGGACTGGAGTACATGAAAAAGGCGGCTCTGATGGCCGCCTTCCCAGACAAAAGCGATACCCGGTGCGGGATCAGAACGCCTTCTTGACCTTGTCCTTCACGTCGCCATAGGCCTTCTGCACCTTGCCGGCGATCTTGTCGGCCGTGCCTTCGGCCTGGGTCTGCCTGTTGCCGGTCGCCTTGCCGGCAGCTTCCTTGACCGAGCCTTTGACCTGCTTGGCCATGCCCGCGACCTGATCCTTGTTCACCATTTTCCGCATCTCCTGGGAGTTTGAATTCGGGAATTCGTCCGCGGAGGCTAACGAGCCGGCGTCGGTTAGGTTCCAAGCTTCCCCAGCCGCGGATCAAAGTTGCGCAACCGCTTTCGGCGGTAAGGCTGGCAGGCTAGGCTGCAATGACGCGCACGCCAAAAGGACTTCAGGACAATCGTGCGCGCGGGGAGAAAAATGGCTGAGTTCACACTCTATATCGGCAACAAGTGCTTCTCCTCATGGTCGCTTCGGCCCTGGGTGGCGATGAAGCATCTGGAGATTCCGTTCGAGGAGGGGTTCGTGCGGCTGCGCACGGCCGAGACCGCTGCCAATCTCGGCAAGATTTCGCCGACCGGGCTGGTGCCGGTCTTGAATCACAATGGCAGGATCATCTGGGAAACCCTTGCCATCCTTGAATATCTTGCCGACCTGTTTCCCGAGAAGAATCTCTGGCCGGCCGATATCGGCGCCCGCGCGCTGGCGCGCTCCGTTGCGACCGAGATGCATTCCGGTTTTCGCGAGGTCCGCTATGGCTGGCCGATGAATTTGCGTCGCCCGAAAGGCCACAAGCCGCTCGACGCCGAGGGCGAGGCGCAGCGGGAGCGCATCGAGACGCTGTGGCGCGAGTGCCGGGAAAAACATGGCAGGGGCGGCCCGTTCCTATTTGGCCATTTCACCGCGGCCGACGCCATGTATGCGCCCATCGTCACCCGCTTCGACACCTATGGCGGTACCCTGGCGCCAGATATCAGAGCCTATGTCGATGCGGTGCTTTCAACGCCTGCAATGCGTCACTGGTACGCGGAAGCCGCCAAGGAAACCTGGCCCGAGCCCGGTCCGCACGAACAGGATTGACCTGGCTTGCGGCTTCGAGCCTCGCAACCGCAAATATGGTTTCAGGCGATGCGGCTGAGGGGCGCCTGTCGGTCCGGCCAGTGCTGGTCGAGGAAGTCGGCCACCCCTTCCGCGATTGTCTCCCAACCCGGCTCTTCCAGCAGCCAGCGGGTATGACCCTCGCGGATGTCGGCGGCAACGCCAGGCGTGTTTGGCTTGGATCGAGGCAGGCTCCACACTCACCCGGAGTCGGCCGCGAGCGGGAATTGACCGGAGAGGCAATACGGCATAATACGTAACCAAATGGATACGTATCATGCCGCAGGCTGACCCCGACCGTTCCGTTTTCCGCGCAATTGCCGATCCGACGCGGCGCGCGATCCTCGACCGCTTGCGGCAGGGGCCGGCGCCTGTCAACGAACTCGCCTCGGCCTTTTCGCAGAGCCGGCCAGCGATCTCCAAGCATCTCAGGGTCCTGCGCGAGCTGCGGGTCGTCTCCGAACAGAAGTATGGCCGCGAGCGGCTCTACCGGCTGGAGCCGGCTGAGTTGAAGGACGTGGCCGACTGGATCTTGCCCTATCGCGATTTCTGGCAAGCGAGCCTCGGCAACCTGAAATCCTACCTGGAGAATGAATGATGGCCAACAACGACAGACCGCGCGCCATCGCCGATGTGTCGGCGGGCACGATTCTCGCCACGGTGACGATCGCGGTGCCGCCCGAGCGAGTGTTTCGCGCGTTGACGGCGGACGACCAGATACCGCTCTGGTGGGGGGCGGACGAACTTTACCGGACGACGAAACACACCGCCGACTTGCGGCCGGGCGGGGCGTGGCGATCAGAAGGCAAGGGGGCCGACGGCCAGGACTTTCATGTCCAGGGCGAGTATCTCAAGGTCGAGCCGCCGCACCTTCTGGTGCTGACGTGGAAAGCGCCGTGGGACGGCGACAACGTCACCACCGTGACCTACATGCTCGAGGCGGTGGATGCCGGAACGCGGCTGACCTTACGCCATGAAGGGTTTGGCGTCCGCCAAGGCGCATGTCGCGATCACGGCTCCGGCTGGGAGCGCGTGCTCGGCTGGCTGACCACTTTCCTCACCGATGAAGCCGGCAGCAAGCCGCAAGGCGTGTTCCACTGCCGGCTGATCCCGCCTCGGCCCGACTTTGCCTTCACCCTGACCGATGCAGAAAAAACACTGATGAAGCAGCACTCGGACTTTTTGCGCGGCAAATTGGGTGAGGGGGGTGTCATCCTGTTTGGGCCGGTCGCCGATCCTGCCGGTCCCTGGGGGCTCGGTATCGTGCGTGCCGTCGATGAGGCCGCCGTCCGGGCGCTGACCGAGGCGGACCCGACGGTTCGTTCCGGGTTGGGCTTTCGATACGAGATCCTGCCGATGATGACCGCCGTGATGTGAGGGCAAAAACAAAAACGCCCCTCGCGCCTTTTATCGCGCGGGAGGCGTCTTTTGCCGTCAACCTTTCCTTCGATTGCTCTCATGAACTGCTGACGACACAGCTAAAATGCACCGGCGCCGATCTGGTTCCCGGCAGGTTGCGTTTTTTTGGAGCGGCGGCGTTTCGTTTCCTTCTCGCCGGACAACTTTGCGCCTGATCTCGATGGCGGCTAAACCAGAAATTGACACGGCGCAAAAAGAAGCCTACAAGAATTTCGTCGATATTTGTTTGACCGACTTTTGTTATCCGCGCACACATGCGCGCCTTTGACGAACTTCCCCATCAAAAATCGAGACAAAAATCGTTGTGCATTCGCACCGCGATTAACGAATATTTGCCATGGAAAGGGTTCGTCATGAGCACCGGCACAGTTAAATGGTTCAACGCCACCAAGGGTTTTGGTTTTATTCAGCCTGACGACGGCTCGGCCGACGTTTTTGTCCACATCTCGGCCGTAGAACGCGCCGGCATGCGCGACATCGTCGAGGGCCAGAAGCTCGGCTACGAGATGGTCCGCGACAACAAGTCGGGCAAGATGTCCGCCGACCAGTTGAAGGCGGCCTGAAAACAGAATTCAGCCTTCCCGGTGACCACGGATGTACTGGCACCGGTGAATGGCGAATTCGGGCGCATGGCCGCGGAGACTTGAGTTTCTACGGCATGCGCATGTGAAGGGCGTTGCCTTGCATCCATTGGATGCGCGGCGCTCTCATGGGGAGGTCAGGCGGTGCCTGGCCTTTTTCATTTTGCGCGTCTTGCCGCCGAAAGTGCACTGCGCGTCGGCCTGAACGTGCTAAGGGACGCTCCAGCAATTTGAATCTGCTGCCGTATTGCTTTGTGCGTGGTCCTGACCGAAGACCCGGTCTCGCCATGTCTGCACCAGCTCCTGACAGGAGAAAGATTTTGACCGCCAATTCGAAGACAGCCCCTGATCAGGCCGTGTCCCTGTTCAGCAAGACGCAGACCCAGTCGATGTCACTCAACCGAATCATTTCCGAGCGCGATGCCGTCAGCGAGGCGCGGGAAGCCAAGACCGCGCGGCTGCGCGAACAGCGCCTGGAGAAGGAGGCCGATGAGATGGCCGCGGCCGCGGCTCTCGCCGCTTTGCCGAAACGAGTCGGAAAACGCTGATGGCCACCAAGCGCGTCCCGCCTACGCCGATCGCGACCGATGCGACCATTGCCGACATGGTCGAAGGCCTCGACAAGCCGGTCGAATATGTCCGGCGCGTGCTGGAAAAACTCGAACGCTGCAAGCGTGCCCATGGCGACGCCCAGGTGCGCGTCGGCGTGCGTGGCCGGGCTGAGTGCCCGAACTACCTGATCGAATATGTCCGCGAAGACACCAAGACGCATGAGCGGGTGACTTATCAGGATGCCGCCTACAGCGGCAGCACGCATCGCGAACTGGCGCCCCACCACATCGAGGCGGTGAAGAACTGGTCGCCCGAGGAAATGAACATCACGGCGGTTTCGGCGCTGATCGGCCGCTTGCGCAATCCGCGCGCTCCATCATCGCGTTTCGCCGACGAGGACTGACATGGCCATAAAATTCTCCGCCAAGGACCAGCCTGCAACGCCAGCTGCTGCAAAACCGGCCAAGCCGGTTGCGGCGCCGAAAGCCGGCGAAGCCGCGACCGATCTGTTCAAGTCGCCGGTGGATGCGCCAAAGGGCAAGACAGGCAAGAAGAAATAACACCTTGCCGCAAGACGCCGATCACAACCCTGCCGAGCCGGGACTGTTCGCCTTGGTGGCCGCTGCAAGTCTTTCGTCGTCGCAACGCAGCACCGGCCCTGTCTTCGACTGCCAGAGCTGCGGCGCCTGCTGTTCCTATTCGGCGGAGTGGCCGCGCTTTTCCACCGAGGATGACGCCCAGCTCGACCGCATCCCGGAAAAATATGTGGCGGCCAACTTGTCCGGCATGCGCTGCGATGGCGTGCGCTGCTCGGCGCTCTCCGGCGAGATCGGCAAGTCGACCGCTTGCGGCATCTATGAAGTCCGCCCGGATGTCTGCCGCGCCTGCATGCCGGGCGACGACGATTGCCTGATGGCGCGCCGCGCGCACGGATTACCGACGTCTTAAAGTCTTTTTTTCGCGCAGGTTGTCGCAAAACCGCTGCGCACTCTTGGACGACACGCACCGGCGCCGACTTCCGGCGGCTTGTGTGTAACCTCCTTGCTGGCTACGCTGCGACAGGGCAGGGCGCCGGAGGAAACCACCGTGAGCATCGAATTTCTGTTGACGTCGCTGATCGTCGTGGCTTCGCCCGGCACCGGCGTTCTCTATACGCTGAGCGCCGGCCTTTCGCGCGGCGCGCGCGCCTCGATCATCGCCGCGTTAGGCTGCACGCTGGGTATCATTCCGCACATGGCGGCCGCCATCACCGGTCTTGCGGCGCTGCTGCACACCAGCGCGGTTGCCTTCGAGACGCTGAAATACCTCGGCGTCGCCTATCTGCTATACATGGCCTGGAACACACTGAAGGAGAAGGGTGGCCTGAGCGTCGAGCAGGATGTGACGCCGCGCTCCGCCGGCAAGGTGATTGCCACCGGCATCCTCGTCAACGTGCTCAATCCGAAACTGTCGATCTTCTTCTTCGCCTTCCTGCCGCAATTCGTCAGCACCACCGAACCCAATGCGCTGTCGAAGATGCTGGAGCTCAGCTCCGTTTTCATGCTTTTGACCTTCGTGGTTTTCGTCGGCTACGGCATCTTCGCCGCCTCGATCCGCAGCCATGTCGTGTCGCGGCCGATGGTGCTGACCTGGATGCGCCGGACCTTCGCCGGCGCCTTTGTCATGCTCGGCGCAAAACTGGCGTTGGCAGACCGGTAGCGGCGACCGGGCGAGGCGACTATCCCTTGACGTATCCCATCGCTTCGACGATCAGCCCGTCCTCGACGCGCATCAGATTGATGCCGCGGATGGAGTTGCCGTCGGCGAGCCAGTAGCGCCAACGGATCGTCGCCCGTTCGCCCGCAACGAATGTCTCTTCAAGGTCGAATCGCGTGCCGGGCTGGGTGGCGATCGCCGACCACAGCTGGACGCATGCCTCCCGACCGACATGACGGGCGCCGTCCGGTGCCGGCACGGTGTTTTCGATCACGCAGTGTTCGGCGACCAGGCCGGGGAGTGCCGACGGGTCATGCAGCTGGAACACGTCGTTGAAGCGCTGCATGATTTCAGCTGTCTGCCTGGACTGTTCGTCCGGATGAACGGTCACGATGCTGTCCTGTTTCATCTCATCCTCCTGATTTCATTGTTGCGTAGCGGCGGTCGCGACGAGCTCGGCTTTCAGCGTGATGGTTGCCACGCCGGCCAGGGCGCGCGACACAAGGCATGCCGCTTTCGCCGTTTCCGCTAGGTTCTGGAACTCGTCCGGGGCAATGCCGGGGATCTCGGCTTGGGTCTCAATTTCGATGCGGGTGATCGTCGGCCCGGCAGCGGTTGCGCCGAGATGCACCTTGGCGATCGTGCTGATGCTTGTCGGGATGTACTTGGCGCCGCCCAGTGTGGCGCTCAAAGCCATCGAGAAGCAGCCGGCATGCGCTGCCGCAATCAATTCCTCCGGGTTCGTGCCGGGACCGTTTTCGAACCGCGACGGGAAGGAATAGGCGCCTTCGAACGCGCCGCTGCCGAGCCGTAGCCGGCCTGAACCTTCCTTCAGCGTGCCTTGCCACTCGGCCGAGGCTTCACGAATTGTCATTGTCTGCACTCCTTTGGTTGTGAGAAATGGATGGGTCAGGCGCAGTCGACGACCACTTTCCCGAAGACGTCGCCCTGCTGGAAATAGCGGTACGCAGCGCCGGCCTCTGTGAAGGCAAAGACCTTGTCGATGATGGGCCGCAGCTTATGCTGTGAGACAGCGCGCAGCATGGCTTCGAGATTGGACCGGCTGCCGACGAAAAGGCGGCTGATGGTAGCGAGGCTGCGCTGGTAGAGCGCTGCCGGCATCTCGATTGACCTGCCTTGCTGGTCCTGCAACGTCAGCAGCACGATGTGCCCGTAGAGCGTGCTGGCGATCAGCGATTGCGCGAATGTCGCCGGGCCGCCGGTCTCGATGACGAGGTCGATGCCGCCGGTTTGGTCGCGGACAGCCGCACCCCATTCGGGCATCTCCGATGTCGAGATCACAAGGTCGGCGCCCAGCGCCCGCAGCCTGTCGGCCTTCTCGCGGCGAGAGGTGACGGCGACGACGCTACAGCCGAGCAGCTTGGCGAACTGCAGCGCAAACAGCGAGACGCCGCCCGAGCCGATGACCAGAACCCACTGCCCAGGCTTCGGAATTCCGGCGCCTGTCACCGCATTCCAGGCGGTCAGGCCGGCGCAGGTCAGCGTTGCCGCCTCATGCCAGTCGAGATGATCCGGCAAGCGCACCGCCCATTGTTCGTCAAGAACGGCATATTCGGCCAGCATGCCATCCAGCGTGCAGCCGAGCTGATCGATGAGCCCGGCGTTGATACGGCCGTCGACCCAGCGGGCGAAATAGCTACCGGTCACACGATCGCCAACGGCAAAGCGGGTCACGGCATCGCCGATGGTGACGATCTCGCCAGCTCCGTCGCTGAGGGGAACGACGCCCTGGCGCGGCGTCAGCGGATAGGTGCCGTTGAGGATCATCGTGTCGCGCCGGTTGAGCGAGGTGGCGCGAACGCGCACCACGATCTCATGCGGTTTCGGCTCCGGCCGCACCTCGTTGCGCATCACCAGGCACTCTGTCCCGCTGGATCCTTCAAGACGATAGGCGTGCATGTCGGCCTCTCCCATAATATGTAGACTGATCTACATATTATGTAGACCGATTGTCATATTCGATACAAGACCTATAATGATGCCTGCTGACAGAGGTTGACATGGCCAACGACACCCGCACCCGCATACTCGAGACGACTGCGCTGCTGCTCAGGCAGCGCGGCTATCACGGCACGTCGCTCAACGACATATTGAGCGCCAGCGGTGCGCCGCGCGGCTCGCTCTACTTCCATTTTCCCGGCGGCAAGGACCAGCTGGTCATCGAGGTGACGCGTGACAGCGTCGACAAGGTGACGCAAAGGCTGGGCGAGGCGCTGGCCGCCGAGCAGGATCCGGCAGTGGCCGTCCACCATATCTACCAGGAGGTCGGACACATGCTCGAGGAGAACCAATTTACGCTCGGCTGCCCGATCGCACCCGTGGTGTTGGATTCGCCGACGGATGTGCCGGAGCTGGCCGAATTGTGCCGGTCGGCCTTCGAGCAATGGATCGGATTGCTGCGAGAGGCTTTCGTCAGGGCAGGGGTGCCCGAGCGCCGCGCGCATGCCTTGGCGTTGCTGGTCGAATCGTCGCTGGAAGGGCTGATGGTGATCGCGCGCGCCACCCGCGACCGCGCCCCGTTGCAGGCGGTCGCGGACGAAGTCGCGGCACTGATTGAAGGCGCGGTGCTGGCTGGAGAGGCACGGCGACGCGCGGATGCCGCCGTCTGAGGCCGATCGAGGCACTGCAATCAAGGCGGGATGCCAAACAAAAAGGGCGCCTTTCGGCGCCCTTTCCATAAGCTTAGCCAGATTGGCTGGATTAGAAGTCCATTCCACCCATGCCGCCCATGCCGCCGCCGCCCATGCCGCCAGGCATGCCGCCGCCAGCCGACTCCTTCTTCGGAGCCTCCGCGATCATGGCTTCGGTGGTGACGAGCAGGCCGGCGACCGAGGCCGCGTCCTGGAGAGCCGTGCGCACGACCTTGACCGGATCGACGATACCCATGGCGATCATGTCGCCATACTCGCCGGTCTGGGCGTTGTAACCGAAGGTCGCGCCCTTGTTCTCAAGGATCTTGCCGGCAACGATCGATGCTTCCGCACCGGCGTTGGCCGCGATCTGGCGGGCCGGAGCCTGCAGTGCACGACGAACGATGTTGATGCCAGCGGCCTGGTCGGCATTGGCGCCGGTGGCCTTGATGTTGGCCGAAGCGCGCAGCAGTGCGACGCCGCCGCCTGCAACGATGCCTTCTTCCACGGCCGCGCGGGTCGCGTTGAGGGCGTCATCGACGCGGTCCTTCTTTTCCTTGACTTCGACTTCCGTCGCGCCGCCGACGCGGATCACCGCAACGCCGCCCGCGAGCTTCGCGAGACGTTCCTGCAGCTTCTCCTTGTCGTAGTCTGAGGTGGTCTCTTCGATCTGCTGCTTGATCTGGGCGACACGGCCCTGGATCTCGGCCTTCTTGCCGGCGCCGTCGACGATGGTGGTGTTCTCCTTGGAGATCGACACCTTCTTGGCGCGGCCGAGCATGTTGAGGCCGACGTTCTCGAGCTTGATGCCGAGGTCTTCCGAAATGACCTGGCCACCGGTAAGGATGGCGATGTCTTCCAGCATGGCCTTGCGGCGATCACCGAAGCCCGGCGCCTTGACGGCGGCGATCTTCAGGCCGCCACGCAGCTTGTTGACGACCAGCGTGGCCAGAGCCTCGC
>NZ_JBFUCU010000007.1:0-333052 GCF_056405075.1 Mesorhizobium sp. P2_A12 | reverse complement strand
CGCATGAACAGCTCGTTGACCGTCTCCATCTTGACCCGCTCGCTGTCGGGCACCACCGGCTGCGGCGCGGTCACCACCGAAAGGATGACGTTCTGCTCATGCAGCACCTTGTAGTGTTTCAGGCTGTGCATCAGTGCCGTTGGCGCGCTCAAGGGATCGCTGGTCAGGAACACGGCGGTGCCGGACACCAGCTGCGGCTTCTTCTTCAACAGGTTGCCGGCGAGGAAATCGAGCGGGATCTCGTTGCGCCGGGTCTTGTCGAACAGATAGCGGCTGCCGCGAATCCATGTCGACATGATCAGCCCCATCATGCAGGCGACAGTAATTGATACCCATCCGCCTTCGAAGATCTTCACGACATTTGCCAAGAAAAAACCGCTGTCGATAATGCCGAACAGTAGGGCCAGAGCCAAGGCAAGCGCCAGCTTCCATTTCCACATCTTGCGCATCACCACGAACAGCAAAATGGTCGTCATCAGCATTTCGCCGGTCACCGAAATTCCGTAAGCGGAGGCCAACGCACTCGAGCTGCCGAAACCAACCACCAGCAGCATCACCCCGATCGCGATGAGCAGGTTGACGCGGGGCATGTAAATCTGCCCGAGCTGCATTTCAGAGGTATGCTGCACCTCGATGCGGGGCAAAAGGTTGAGCTGCACGGCCTGACGGGTCAGTGAAAAAGCGCCTGAGATGACCGCCTGGCTGGCGATAACGGTCGCGGCCGTTGCCATGCCCACCATCGGCATTAGTGCCCAGTCAGGCAGCATCTGAAAGAATGGATTGGTCGGCCTGCCACCATTGGCCAGGACAAAAGCGCCTTGCCCGAAATAGTTGAGCAGCAGGCACGGGAAAACCACGGAAAACCAGGCCATCACGATCGGCTTGCGCCCGAAATGGCCGAGATCGACATAGAGCGCCTCGGCCCCGGTCACTGCCAGGAACACCGCACCGACGGTGACAAAGGCGGCGGTCGGAGTACCGGCGAGATAGTAGACGGCGTAGTAGGGATTGATCGCCATCAGGACCGATGGATCGTCCATCAGGTGATAGAGCCCTGCGATGCCGATGGCCAGGAACCAAAGCGCTGTCACGGGCCCGAACACCGCCGCGACCTTTCCGGTGCCGAAGCGTTGCACCGAAAACAGAAAGGCCAGGATGACCAGCGTGATGGGCACGACATAGGCATCCAGTGTCGGGGTCACCACCTCCAGGCCTTCGACCGCCGACAGCACGGAGATGGCCGGTGTGATGATAGCGTCGCCAAAGAACAGCGCCGCACCGCAAAGCCCGATCCCGAGAATTAGTCGGGCGCCTTTCGGATAGGCGCTTCGTGCAAGCGCCATCAGGGATAGCGTACCGCCCTCGCCCTTGTTGTCTGCACGAAGCACGAAGGCGACATACTTTATGGTGACGATGATCGTCAGCGCCCAGACAATCAGCGACAGAACGCCCAGCACATCGCTACGCGTATCGGTGCCGGGAGAAGCATGGAGCGCTTCTCGGAAGGCGTAGATGGGGCTGGTGCCGATATCGCCATAGACGACGCCGAGCGCGCCCAGCATCAGAATCTTGGTACTGTGCTTTTCGACTTCGGAATGGCTCGATTGTTCGACAGTTCCAGCCTCGCTACCGCTACTGGCAAGGTCCATCGACCACTCTCCGACAAGCGCGCGGTGCTCTATGCATGCTGTGATACGATATCAATTGCACGCGATGGCTGCCATACTTTCAATGCGCGGCTCTACCCTACCATCCGCAGGCTTTCAGGAACCGCCCCACCGTGCCGGCCATGCCATACTCCAACGCGTCGGCTGTCAACCCATGTCCGATCGACACTTCGGCCAATGCGGGAATGCGCTTTGCCAGTGCCGGAAGGTTCCTGACCACCAGATCGTGCCCGGCATTGACCTGAAGACCGGCGGCGAGCGCGGCATCAGCGGTTTTTCCCAGTCTTTCCAATTCCTTGGCCGCTCGGGCGGGATCGGAATGACAACTGCCATACGGACCCGTATAAAGCTCTACCCGGTCGGCACCGGTGTCACGCGCGGCCGTCACGCCCGCAGGGTCCGGGTTCGAAAACAGCGACACACGAAAGCCCCCCTTCTTCAGACGCTTGACGATCGGAGTAAGGAACGCGGCCTCGGCGGCAAAGTTCCAGCCATGGTCCGACGTCGCCTGCGCGGGATCGTCCGGCACCAGCGTCACCTGTTCGGGCTGATGCTTTTCCACGAGCGCCAGGAAATCCTCGGTCGGATAGCCTTCGATGTTGAATTCCGCGCGCGGAAATTCGTCGTCGATCAGCGACCGTATCTCAGGCAGATCGGAGTGTCTCGTATGCCGCTCGTCGGGGCGCGGATGCACCGTCAGCCCATGCGCCCCGGCCGCAAGCGCAATGCGGCCGAGGCCGGTCACGCTCGGCCACGGCAGGTCGCGCCTGTTGCGCAGCATGGCGACGGCATTGAGATTGACGGAGAGTTTTGCGGGCATGGAAGCGGCCTCGGAGATCATTCGACGCGCCACCTATAATGCCTTTGGCGGGAACAGACAGGGGGTTTCGAGTGTTCCAAGCGTGATGAAGTGAGTCCGCGAAAGGAAGCACCATGAATTTTCTCGATGCCGTACCGGCTATCCGTCGTCTCGAGACCAGCCGTGACGACCTTCTCGCCATCGATGTCGTCGGCCACGTCTCAGCGGCCGATGGCGAAAACCTTTTCGGGTTGATGGAGGCAGCCTATGCCCTTCACCCACATATCGACGTGTTGGTGCGCCTTGTCGATCACGATGGCGTCGACTGGGCCAATATTGCCGAAGAGACCCTGACGCAGGGCTCCGCCCATGCAATGCAACATGTCGGCCGTTGCGCGACGATCGGCGAGCCGGACTGGACCGCCGACGCGCGACATGTCCTGCGGGATGCGCCGTCAATCGAATTCAAGCATTTCGAGACCGAGGACGAAGCCTCGGCCTGGCAATGGCTTGGAGCCCGGCCGACCGAAGAGCAACAGGGTCGCGGCTGAAACACGACAGCCCCGCAGGGTCTCGGCGAATGCCTGCTACCTGACGATCGTCAGCCGCTCGGCCGCGCGTGTGATTGCGGTGTAGAGCCAGCGCTGGCGGGTTTCCTTGAAGGCCCAGCTTTCATCGAACAGCACGATCTCGTTCCATTGCGAGCCCTGCGCCTTGTGCACGGTCAGCGCGTAACCATAGTCGAAATCGTCGAAGCGCTTCTTCTGCTGCCAGGGAATGTCGGCATCCGGATCCTCGAAGGCCGCCTTGAGCAGTTTGATCTTGGCGACGCCGCGGTCCGGATCGTCCTCTTCCGGCGACACCAGAAGGTTGATGCCGGGCTTCACCGTCTCGCGCGACGAGGTCATCACCTTCCACAGCGAGCCGTTAAGCAGGCCCTTGGCCGGATCGTTGCGCAGGCAGACGAGCTTGTCGCCGGCCTGCGGATAGTCGGCATTGAAGCCTTTGAGTTCGCGCAGCCGCTGATTGTAGCGCCGCCGCGTGCGGTTGGTGCCGACCAGCACCTGATCAGCCTTCAGCACCAGCTCCTGGGTGACGTCTTCCTTGCCGATCACCTGGGCCGTGCCATAGTCGCCACGCATGAACTCACGGCCCTCGCGAACATCGAGCGCCAGCCGTAGGATCGGATTGTCGCGCGCCTGCCGGTGGATTTCGGTGAGCAGGAAATCCGGCTCGTGGTCGGTGAAGAAGCCGCCGCCCGAAATCGGCGGCAGCTGGCCGGGGTCGCCGAGCACCAGGATCGGCGTACCGAAGCTCATCAGGTCGCGGCCAAGCTGTTCGTCGACCATCGAACATTCGTCGATGACGACCAGTTTCGCCCGCGAGATCGGGCTCTGCCGGTTGAGCGAAAAGGTCGGTGACATCGAGGTCTTGCCGGTGACCTCGTCCGATACCGATTCCTCGCCCTTCGGCCGATAGATCAGCGAATGGATGGTGCGGGCGTTGATCGCGCCCTTGGAGCGCAGTACCTGTGCGGCCTTGCCGGTGAAGGCGGCAAACTGGACCTGGCCGTCGACATGCTCGGCGAAATAGCGCGCCAGCGTCGTCTTGCCGGTGCCGGCATAGCCGAACAGCCGGAACAGCTGCGGCTTTCCGGTCTTCAGCCAGCGGGCAACCGCTTGCAGCGCCTCGTCCTGTTGGGGAGAGAATTCCATCAGCGCGAGAGACCGGATTCGCAAGGGAAAGACAAGATAGCCGCCACCACCATCGACGTGTCGGGGCGCTTCAGTGCCGCGGACGGATCAGGCTATCAGGCGCAAACAAGAACGTAAAGAGAACAGACGCAGCTGCGCCACGATTATGGTCTGGCTGCTGCCACGACCTATCGGATCCGCCTGGGGTCGTTCTCCAGCAGGATCGGCTTGCCATGCGGAGTTGCGTGCGCGGCGCGCTCCCAGGCTTCAGCCATGGCATCGACATCCGCCCTGGCGGTCAGCCCTTTCGAAACAAGCAGGCTTTCCAGCGCCGCCAGCCAATGTTCGTAATAGTCATGGCCGTCAACCGCGGCATCTGGCTTCCTCACCTGCGTCGACAGTGCCTGCGCCCATTCGCCCCACGAAAACAGGCCCTTGTCATGCAGCGCAACCGTCATGGCGAATGCTTCGGCCTGCCATGGCTCGGCAAAGACCGGGGCATCGACGCCAAGCGGCAAATCGGCGGCGTGATCGTTTGCCTCACGCCGGCTCAAGATAGCTCTCCCAGGCATCGATCGACACACTCAGCGTCGGGTCGGCGCCCTCGCCCCAGATTTCCGACCCTTCGAAAACCACCGTGTAGACCCATTGCGGGTTTTCGCCCCGGCCATGCGCGTTGCTGTCTGGAAACACGAAGCCGTCGCGCACCGCCTCGATCGTTCCATGCTTGCCGCGTGCATAGCGCGGCAGCCGCGTGTGGCCGGTCGGGTTGAAGTTCCTGGTCCGCACGGGATCGCCGGCCTTGAACCGCGCCGATTGCGCCACCGGCCGGTCGCAAGGACCGCCCTTGGCCAGCACGGCAGGCACGTTTTCCGCCTTCAGCACCCGTTTCGGCGCCGCCGCCGGATCGACTGCGGTGCCTGCCTTGAGATCGCGCTCGCTGACAAAGCCATGGCGCTTGAGCAGCACTTCCAGCGCCTTTATCCAGATCTCGTAGTAGCTGGAGGCATAGTAATCGGCGGGATGCAGCGATTCCCGCGCATGCCGGCTCTCGTCGATGTTCCACGCGCCCATCGCGCCGGCGCACAGCGTCACACCCAGCGCCCGCCTTTCCCAGGCGGCATGAAAATACGGCTCGTCAATTTCCGGCGCGACTGGACCGAAGCCCATCTGCCCGCCAAGGTCCTGCGGCCCGTTCATGCCGGCTGCCTCGCCAGAGCGGTGCCGATCATAGCGTCGCGGCTCACCAGATCGGCCAGCCGCTCCTCACTCCAGCCCTCGGTGCCGTCGGGACGCATCGGCACGACGAGATAGCGCAGCTCGGCGGTGGAATCCCAGACGCGGATCTTTTTGTCAGCCGGCAGCGTCAGCCCGAACTCCTCCAGCACACCGCGCGGATCGATGACCGCGCGCGAGCGGTAGGGCGGCGCCTTGTACCAGACCGGAGGCAGGCCGAGCACAGACCACGGATAGCAAGAGCACAGCGTGCAGACGACGAGATTGTGCGTGTCCTCGGTGTTGAAGACCGCCTGCATATGCTCGCCTTGGCGGCCGGTGTAGCTGAGCGATTCGATCGCCGCTGTCGCATCGCGCTTCAGCCAGTCGGCGAATGCCGGATCGGCCCAGGCCTTCGCCACCACTTTGGCGCCATTGCGCGGGCCGATCCTGGTCTCGTAGGTGTCGACGATGACATCGATCGCGGCCGGATCGATCAGCCCCTTGCGGGTGAGGATAGTCTCCAGCGCACGTACCCGCGCGGCAAAGGGATCGAGCTCGTTGTCGTGATCGTGATCGTGTGACATGACCGCAAATTACGTTTCCGGTGATGCCACCGCAAGCGCAACGCCTTGGGCCAGATCCTGGCGACCTTGAATTCTATTCGGCGGCCGTCTTCTGCGGTTCGAGCTGCTGCTCCTCGTTGACATCGAACAGCGAGGGCTGCCTCACAGGTTCCTTCGGGATCTCTTCAGCCTTGCGCTTCGGCATCAGCCCGACCAGCCAGCCCGAGAAGTTCTCCATGTAGACATAGATCACCGGCGTCACGAACAAGGTCAGCGCCTGCGAAGCAAGCAGGCCGCCGACAACGGCAACGCCCAGCGGCTGGCGCAGCTCGGCGCTGGCGCCGGTGCCGAGCGCGATCGGAAACGTGCCCATCAATGCGGCCAGCGTCGTCATCATGATCGGCCTGAAACGCATGAGGCAGGCCTTGTGGATGGACTCGGTGGCCGACAAGCCGTCTCGTCGCAATTCCAGCGCCACGTCGACCATCATGATGCCGTTCTTCTTGACGATGCCGATCAGCATCAAAATGCCGATCACCGCGATCACCGACAGATCCATGCCGGCGAAGCGCAGCGCAACGACGGCGCCAAGCACCGCCGACGGCAGGCCGGTGAGAATGGTGAGCGGGTGGATGAAGCTTTCGTAGAGAATGCCGAGCACGATGTAGATGGTCAGGATGGCGCCGCCGATCAGCAGGCCCTGGTTGGCCAGCGAATCCTGGAAGGTCTTGGCCGTGCCGGCAAAGGTCGTCGAGATCGCCGTCGGCATGCCGATCTGCTCCTTGAGCGCGTTGATGCGGGTCACGCTGTCGCCGAGCGCCACGCCTTGCGGCAGATTGTAGGAAATGGTCACCGCGGGCAGCTGGCCAAGCTGGTTGACCGTCAAGGCGCCGGCTGTGCGATCGACCCGGGCAAAGGCGCCAAGCGGCACCAGACTGCCGCTCGCCGTCCTCATCTGGATGGCAAGCATCCGCTCGGGCGACCATTCGATCTTGGGATCGAGCTCGGTGATGACTTCGTAGCTGTCGGCCGAACCGAAGATTGTCGAAACCTGGTCGGTGCCAAACCCGCCATAGAGAGCGGAGCGCAGCGTGTCGGTATCGATGCCGAGCTGGGCGGCTTTATCGCGATCCACCACCAGCGTCGCCTGCAGGGCATTGTTCTGCAGGTCGCTGGTGACATCGGCGAAGGTCGCATGGTCGGCCGCCATCGCGTCGTTCATCTTCTGCGCCCAGATATCGGTCTGGCCGGTATCCAGGCCCTGAACCACGAGCTGATAGGCGCTGGCCGACGACCGCGAACCCAGCCTCAGGTTCTGCACCGGTTGCATGTAGGTCTCGATACCCGCCACGCCGGCCAGTTGTCGCCTTAGATCCGAAAGGACCTTCTCGATATCGGGACGCTGGTCCTTCCCCTTGAGCTGGACGAACAGCTGCCCCTGGTTGAGCGCATTGTTGCCGCTGCCCGCCGACCACGCCACATGGTCGACATAGGGCGAATGCGAGAAGACGTTGGCCACCTGCCCTTGCAGCTTGGCCATGGCGTCAAACGAGATGTCCTGGCGCGCGATGGTCGTCACCGATATCTGGCCGATATCCTCCTGCGGGAAGAAGCCCTTCGGCGAGACCTGGATCAGCCATACCGACGCTGCCGCGGTTCCGATGAAGACCAGGAACACCAGGAAGGTGTGCCGCAGGCAGAAGCTCAAGATCCGGTCGTAGCCGCGTGTGATGAAGTCCTGCTTGTGACCAGGGCCATGCTTGTCCCGATCGGCCTTCGTAACCGACAGCAGCCGCGAGCACAGCATCGGCGTCAGCGTCAGCGACACGAACATCGAGGCCAGGATGGCGACCGTCACCACGACGGCGAACTCGTTGAAGATGCGGCCGATCACGCCGCCCATCAGAAGCACGGGGATAAACACGGCGACCAGCGATATCGAGATCGAGATGATGGTAAAGCCGATTTCGCGCGCGCCCTTCAGCGACGCATCGAAGGCCGACAACCCATCCTCTTCCATATGGCGGAAGATGTTTTCCAGCATCACGATGGCATCGTCGACGACAAGGCCGACCGCAAGCGTCAGGCCCATCAGCGATATGTTGTCGATGGAAAAGCCGAACAGGAACATCGCGCCAAGCGTCGCAATCAGCGAGATCGGCACCGCCACGGCCGGGATGATGGTCGCCGTGACCCGGCGCAGGAACACGAAGATCACCATGACCACCAGCGCGATGGTCAACAGCAGCGTGAACTGCACGTCGTCGACGGCCTGGCGGATCGAGGTCGAACGGTCGTTGAGCAGCTTGATCGAGGCGGCGGCCGGCATCTGGTCCTGGAACGACGGCAACATCGCCTTGACCTTGTCGACGACGTCGACGGTGTTGGCGTCGGGCTGGCGCTGCACGGCCATGATGATCGCGCGGGTACCATCGTACCAACTTGCGGTGGTGGTCGTCTGCACCGAATCGACGACGCGGGTCACCTCGCCCAGCCGTACCGGGTGACCGTTCTTGGTGGCGATGATGAGGTTGGAGAAGCCGGCAGCGTCGGTGAGTTGCGTGTTGGCCGTGATGGTGAGCTGCTGCTTGTTGTTCTGCAGCACGCCGAGCGGCGTGTTGCTGTTGGCAGACGCGATCGCCGCCTGCAGCTGATCGATCGAGATGCCGCGCGCGGCGAGCGCGGTCGGATCGATCTGGATGCGCACGGCGTATTTCTGCTGGCCGAAGATCGAGACCTGCGCGACGCCGTCGATGGTCGACAGCGACGGCGAGATGACGTTTTCGGCGAAAGCATCGAGGTCGGTCAGCGGAACCGTGTCGCTGACCAGCGACATCAGCAGGATCGGCGCATCGGCCGGATTGACCTTGCGATAGCTCGGCGGCGCCGTCATCTGCGGCGGCAATGATTTCTGCGTACGCGCGATCGCCGCCTGCACGTCTGCCGCTGCGGCGTCGATGTCGCGGTTGAGCACGAACTGGATGGCGATCGAGGTCTGGCCAAGCGAGTTGGTGGTCGAGATCGAATCGATGCCGGCGATGGTGGCGAACTGCTTGATCAGTGGCGTCGCCACCGACGTGGCCATGGTTTCCGGCGAGGCCCCGGGCAACTGCGCCGAGACGTTGACCACCGGGAATTCGGCGCTGGGCAGTGCCGCCACCGGCAGGAACTTGTAGGCGAACAGTCCGCCCAGCACGAGGGCGAACGACATCAGGAGGGTGGCGACCGGCCTACGAATGCAGAATTCAGAGATCATTGGGCCGCCTCGCCGGCCTTGTCGGCTTGCGCGACCTTGGGAGCGGCTTGGCCGCCGCCACCGGTCGCGGCCTTGCCTTCATGCACGGCGGCGCCGTCCTTCAGCCTTGTCTGGCCTTCGGTGACTACCTTCTCACCGCTTTTCAGCCCCTGGCTAATGGCGCTGTTTTCACCTTCGGTCAGGGCCACCTCCACCGGCCGCATCTCGACCGTGTTGTCCGGCTTGACGACATAGACGAACGGCCCCTTCTGGCTGGGCTGCACCGCAACCGTGGGAACCGATGTCATCTTCGGCATGATGCCGGCATCGAGCACGACATTCACATACTGGCCCGGCCACAACGAGAGATCGGCATTCGGCACACTCGCCCGCGTCGCGATCGTACCGGAAGCGGTGTCGACGCTGGAGTCGACGAAATCGAGCGTCCCCTTGCCGATCGGCGTCGGGTCGCCGTCCTTGGTCAGCGTCACGGCACCCTGCTGCGGCGCGGCAAGCGCCTTATGCAGAAGCGCCAGGTTACTTTCCGGCAGATTGAAGTTGACCTGCAGCGGGTCCATCTGGGTGATGGTCACCAGCGGGGTCGCCGTGCTGCTGTTGTTGCCGTTGCTAGTGGTGACCAGGTCGCCGACCGCGACATTGACGGCGCCAAGCCGGCCGGAAATCGGCGCGGTGATCGTGGCAAAGCCCAGCTGGACGTTGTCGGCGTCAATTGTCGCCTTGTCGGCATCGACGGTTGCCGCGGCAGCCTTTTGCGCCGCAACCGCCTGGTCGTAGGTCTGTTGCGTGCCGGCCTGCTTGGCGACCAGGTCCTTGGCCCGCTGGAGATCCGAATTCGAGCTGGCGAGCATCGCCTGGTCCTTGGCGAGCGCCGCCTGGTCCTTGGCCAGTTGGGCCCTCAGCGCCCGGTCGTCCAGTGAAAACAGAACGTCGCCGGTCTTCACCATCTGCCCGTCCTTGACGTCGATCGATACGATCTGGCTGGACACCCGTGCATTGATGCTGACGACGGCCGGAGACGAGACGAACCCGATCGCATAGCGCCGGATCGGGAAATCGGCCGTCGAAGCGACGGCCGAGAGGATGGAGGCGGAGCGCGCCGCGGTGGCGCCCTTCTTGTCCGAAGCCGCGGCCGGTTGGTCCGCCGCGGCCACCTGCTTTGCGCCGATGATCTGTTCAACCCTGCCCAGCGCGTTCGGCGAAACATAGAGCCAGCCCGCCGCGCCGAGGCAAGCGACGGCAAGCAACGAAAGAACGACTTTTCCACGCATGGTCAAAAGGCCCTCTCCATCCGACACGCGATGGGCCGATGGTTCGCATTCTAGCGCAAATCACGGCCCGTTGCCGCGATTTCGCCGAATAGATAGGACACGCCTTTGTCGGAAAAGGGCCAAAACACGGCATTACGAAGATTTAATGTGCACTGCACAATGGATGTGCAACCGACCAAGGTGGGCCGAGATTTAGGTCAGGCCGGCATCACCTGGCCGCATCACCTGAATGTCGACACACCTAGCGCAGCATCGGCCACAACGTCGCCGCTAGCAGCACGCCCATGGCGATATTGAACCATTTCAGGCGCACCGGGTCCGACAGGAAACCGCGCAGCGCGGTGCCGAAACCCGCCCACACCGAGACGCTCGGCAAATTGACGACGGTGAAGGCCACCGAGATCAACACCACCGACAGGAACGGATGCTCCGGATTGGTGTAGACAGCCATGGCGGTGATCGCCATCACCCATGCCTTGGGGTTGACCCACTGGAATGCCGCCGCATCGATGAAGCGCATGGGCTGCCCCTTCGCCTCACCCTTGCCGGCAAGCGAACGCGACATGGCGATCTTCCAGGCGAGATAAAGCAGGTAGGCGCCGCCGGCGACCTTGAGCGCCGTATGCAAGATCGGAAACGCAGTCAGCACCGCACCCAGGCCAAGCCCAACCGCAACCAGCAGCACCAGGAAACCGATGCTGATGCCCAGCATGTGTGGAACCGTCCGCACGATGCCGAAATTCACTCCCGATGCCAGAAGCATGAAATTGTTCGGCCCCGGCGTGATCGACGTCACCAAGGCATAGACAAGCAGGGCAAGGAATGCGTCAAGCGACATGATATCCTCCCAGACACGTCAGCACTATTGTCTCTTTCCGGAGGCCGTACAACGACCAGCGGCCGGTTTGTGGCAGAGCCAGACCTACGCTTGTCAAAGATTTGGAAGGCCCGGCCGTGCCTACATCCCCTGCGGACCGCGGTTCATCGCCGCCACGCCGGTGCGGCAGATCTCGACCAGGCCGAGCGGCTTCATGATGGCGATGAACTGGTCGAGCTTGGTGCCCTTGCCGGTGATCTCGAAGATGAAATGCTCGGTGTTGGCGTCGATGACGCTGGCGCGGAAGGCGTCCGCCAGCCGCAGCGCCTCGACGCGGGCCTCGCCGGTACCGGCAACCTTGACCAGGGCCAGTTCCCGCTCCAGCGGCCGCTCCTGGCCGAACTCGTGCGAACGCACGGTCAGGTCGACCACACGGTGGACCGGCACGATGCGTTCGAGCTGATGCTTGATCTGCTCCAGCACATGCGGCGTGCCGCGCGTCACGATGGTGATGCGCGACAGGTGCTTCTCATGTTCGGTCTCGGAGACGGTCAGGCTCTCGATGTTGTAGCCGCGCCCGGAGAACAGGCCGATGACCCGGGCGAGCACGCCCGGCTCATTGTCGACCAGCACGGAAAGCGTGTGGTTCTCCGGCCTTTCCGTCTCCTTGGCGATGAAGTAGGCGGAGCCCGTGGGCTGTAGGTGCTGTGCGTTCATGACATGAATCTCGTTTTCAAACTATTGAGCTAATTCTCTGTTTTCGCACGGCTTCTCGCGACAGCCCTGCCTAGGCCAGGTGGGGCTACACCAGTTCCCTGCCCTTGGCGTCGATGGCGTTGGCCACTGCCTCGTCGGTCGCCTCGTCGGGCAGCAGCATCTCGTTGTGTGCCTTGCCCGACGGGATCATCGGGAAGCAGTTCGCAAGTGTCGCCACGCGGCAATCGAACAGCACCGGCTTCTTGACCGCGATCATCTCCTTGATCGCATCGTCCAGCTCGTCCGGCTTCTCGCAACGGATGCCGTGGCCGCCATAGGCCTCGGCCAGCTTGACGAAGTCCGGCATCGCCTCGGTGTAGGAATGCGACAGCCGGTTGCCGTGCAGCAGCTGCTGCCACTGCCGCACCATGCCCATATACTGGTTGTTGAGGATGAAGATCTTGATCGGCGCGTCATGCTGCACGGCCGCGCTCATCTCTTGCATCGTCATCTGCACCGACGCGTCGCCGGCGATGTCGATGACCAGCGCGTCGGGATGCGCGATCTGCACGCCAAGTGCCGCCGGCAGGCCATAACCCATCGTGCCCAGCCCGCCTGACGTCATCCAGCGGTTCGGCTTCTCGAAATGATAGTGCTGCGCCGCCCACATCTGGTGCTGGCCGACCTCGGTGGTGATGTAGGTGTCCATGCCCTTGGTCAGTTCGTAGAGCCGCTGGATGGCGTATTGCGGCATGATGACGTCGTTGTTCATCTTGTAGGCGAGTGAATCGCGCGCACGCCATTTGGCGATCTGCTCCCACCAGGGGTAGAGCGCCTTCTTGTCGGCCTTGGCGGTGGCCCGCCACAGCCGCACCATATCCTCCAGCACCCGGCCGACATCGCCAATGATCGGCACTTCCGTGTGGACGTTCTTGTTGATCGACGACGGATCGATGTCGATGTGGATCTTCTTCGAGTTCGGCGAAAACGCGGTCAGCCGCCCTGTGATGCGGTCGTCGAAGCGCGCACCGATGCAGATCATCACGTCGCAATCATGCATGGCCATGTTGGCTTCATAGGTGCCGTGCATGCCCAGCATGCCCATCCAGTTCTTGCCCGATGCCGGATAGGCGCCGAGCCCCATCAACGTCGAGGTGATCGGGAAGCCGGTGAGATCGACCAGTTCGCGCAGCAGATGGCTTGCTTCCGCACCCGAATTGATGACGCCGCCGCCGCTATAGATGATCGGCTTCTTGGCGCTGGCCATCAATTCGACCGCCGCTTTGATTTTTTCCAGGTCGCCCTGGACCTTCGGCTGATAGCTGGTGCGCGGCGCGATCTGCGGCGAGACGTAAAAGCCCCTGGCGAACTGCACGTCCTTCGGGATGTCGACCACGACCGGACCGGGACGGCCGGTGGTTGCGACATGGAAGGCCTCGTGGATGGTCGCGGCGAGCTCGTTGACGTCCTTCACCAGCCAATTGTGCTTTGTGCAGGGGCGCGTGATGCCGACCGTGTCGCATTCCTGAAAAGCGTCGGAGCCGATCAGCGAGGTCGGCACCTGTCCGGTCAGGCAGACCAGCGGGATCGAATCCATCAGCGCGTCCTGCAGCGGCGTCACCGCATTGGTGGCGCCGGGTCCCGACGTCACCAGCATGACACCGGCCTTGCCGGTCGAGCGCGCATAGCCTTCCGCCGCATGGCCGGCGCCCTGCTCGTGGCGGACCAGGATGTGCTCGACCTCGTCCTGTTGGAAAATCTCGTCGTAGATCGGGAGTACAGCGCCGCCCGGATAGCCGAAGACATGCTTGACGCCATTGTCCTTCAGCGCCTGCACCACCATTTCGGCGCCAGTCATTTCGGTTCTTGGCATTTCGCGCCGCTCACTCTGTCCGTTGCTCATCGGTCTGGTCCCGTACTGCCGCCATCTGGCGATTGCTTGTCGTTTAGTCGTGTTTCAGGCAATAAAAAAGGCCCCCGAGGGAGCCTGTGTGTTGCGCATGGGAGGTTTTCGCCCGGCGGTTACACCGCCTTGCCCACGCGCTTTCCTACGAGAATGAGTGCCGTTTTCATGGTGGCGGACAATAGAATTGGTTTTACGCCGCTGTCAACGGCGAATCTGAGTGACATGAACCCGCAGCAAAGGGGCCGGCTCTCCTCTTCGGCACCGGCAAGCCATCACCGGAAAAATTCAATAGGTTTCCGATAAAGCATTGAAAACACGCCAAACTATTGGAGGGCGTGACGCTGCGGAGCTTTTGAAGAAATACTCCGCCAATCGTGGACAACTCAGTCCGGCCAGATCGCTCGATCGAGAAGCGATCACAATCCAAGGAGGAAAGCTGATGCTCGACAAGGCCCCTAACAAGAAACTGTCCGACCTGCTCGACCAATTCGGCGCCGCCCTGGTCGCCAATGACATCGAGAAAGCGGTCGATTGCTTTCAGGAGGACTGTTATTGGCGTGACCTCGTCACTTTCACCTGGAACATCAAGACCATGGAGGGTCGCGACCAGGTCCGCGACATGCTGAAGAGCCAGTTGTCGAAGACCAAGCCATCCCACTTTGCCATCGCCAAGGGTGAGGACGCGACGGAGAGCGGCGGGGTGATAGACGGCTGGATCAGCTTTGAGACAGAGGTGGCGCGTGGCTTCGGCCATGTCAGGCTGAAGGACGGCAAGATCTGGACGCTGCTGACCACCATGGTCGAATTGAAAGGCCACGAGGAGCCGGCGGGTTTCGCGCGGCCGATGGGTGCCAAACACGGCTCGGGCAAGAACCGTGCGACATGGAAGGAAGAACGCGAGCAGGAGGCCGCCGAACTCGGCTTCAAGACGCAGCCCTACACGATGATCATCGGCGGCGGCCAGGGCGGCATCGCTCTCGGCGCGCGCCTGCGGCAGCTCGGCGTTCCAACGATAATCATAGAAAAGAATGAGCGGGCCGGCGACAGCTGGCGCAAGCGCTACAAGTCGCTCTGCCTGCATGACCCGGTCTGGTACGACCATCTGCCCTATATCGATTTCCCGAAGAACTGGCCGGTCTTTTCGCCCAAGGACAAGATCGGCGACTGGCTGGAAATGTACACCAAGGTGATGGAGCTGAATTACTGGTCCTCGACCGAGGCCAAGAGCGCGTCTTATGACGACAAGAAGAAGGAATGGACGGTCGTCGTCCACCGCGACGGCAGGGACATTACGCTAAGGCCGAAGCAGCTGGTGCTGGCTACCGGGCAATCTGGCAAGGCCAATATGCCGAAATTCAAAGGCATGGAAAACTTCAAGGGCGATCAGCATCACTCCTCGAAGCACCCCGGCCCCGATGCCTATGCCGGCAAGAAGGCTGTTGTCGTCGGCTCGAACAATTCCGCCCACGACATCGCCGCGGCACTTTGGGAAGCAGGCGCCGATGTCACCATGGTGCAACGCTCGACCACGCATATCGTCAAGTCCGACACGTTGATGGAAATCGGGCTGGGGTCCCTCTATTCGGAACAGGCGGTGCAGAGCGGTATGACCACGGCCAAGGCCGACCTCGTCTTTGCCTCCCTGCCCTACAAGATCCTGCACGAATTCCAGATTCCGGCGTACGCAGAAATGAAGAAGCGCGATGCAAAATTCTACACGGGTCTGGAGAAGGCCGGCTTCATGCTCGACTGGGGCGATGACGATTCGGGCCTGTTCATGAAGTATCTGCGGCGTGGTTCGGGCTACTATATCGACGTCGGCGCTTCCGATCTGATCATCGATGGCTCGATCAAGCTGAAAAGCGGTGTCAACGTGGTCGAGATCAAGGAGCGTTCGGTGCTGCTCAGTGACGGATCGGAGTTGCCCGCCGATGTCATCGTCTACGCCACCGGCTACGGCTCGATGAATGGCTGGGCGGCCGACCTGATCTCCAGGGACGTCGCCGACAAAGTCGGCAAATGCTGGGGTCTCGGTTCGAACACCACTAAGGATCCCGGTCCATGGGAGGGCGAATTGCGCAACATGTGGAAACCGACGCAGCAGGAAGCACTGTGGTTCCATGGCGGCAATCTGCACCAGTCACGCCACTATTCGCAGTTCCTGTCGCTGCAGTTGAAGGCCAGGCAGGCAGGCCTGCCGACGCCGGTCTACGGGCTGCAGCAGGTCCATCACAAGGGATAGCGCCTCGTACATCCGCTCCTTTTTGAACCCGCGCGGCGATTCCGCCGCGCGGGCTCTGTCTGTTCAGTCCTGCAGCGTCACGCACTTCGCCTTGGCCCAACGCTCGAGGATCTTGCGCTCGTCCGTCGTTGCCAGACGATTGCCGAAACCGCGCACCTGGACCGCCCGATGCTGCGGATCGAGCTCGATCGTCAGCAAGCGTTCAGTCTTGCCGAGCGCCTTGCGTCGCAGCGCCCAGATCGAGGCATTGCCGGCAATGCATTTGGTCGCATAGGACGACACGCAATGATGCATCGCCCGGCTCTCGGCAACGAGGTCCTCTGCGGTCTTCAACTGGCGAATGGAGAACCACTCGCCATGCGCCTTCGCCTCCTTGGGCGGCGGATGCCATTCCCAATCCTGCAGGCGCGAGCCGTCCCAGGCGCTGCACTGCGCGGGTGCGCCGGCGACGGGCTGAGCCCGCGCGGCGGCCCGCCGGCGCATCGCCTCGATGCGTTCGATCGCAGCAAGATCGCGATGCCAGTCCGACATCTGCCGGTGCAGCGAGGCGAGCGTGCGGCCCTTCAGGCTGTAGGCAGCATCGCGCCGGTGCTTGGCGCCGACATAGTCACAGAGATCGTCGATCTCCCCCTTCGAAGCAGGATGCTCGCAGAAGAAGCGCGCCACCTCGCGCCAGAAGGCCAACTCGCCACGCGGCGTGCGCACGATCTTCGTGCGTGCAAGTCGTGCAGCCAGCCCCCAATCCTCGGTGTAGGACCGGACGATCGCGAACCAGAACGCCTCGTCGAAGGTGAAATCGCCGGACACGTTCAGGAAGCAATGCACCTCCTTTCGCGACAGCCACGCATTGGCGCCCGCCTTGTAGAGCGAGCCGCCACCTGCGGCCGTGACGTACCAGGCCAGGCGAAATGCGATCTACTGACCATCGAGCCCCGACCTATCCAGCCAGATGGCCTCAAGCGCGGCAGAAACCGGATAGCGCGCATAGAGATAGCGGGCGGCAGCCAGCCGCAGCCGCGCCGGGTCGCGCGTCTTCAGCTTTGGACGCCACAACGCGCCGTCGCGGATCGCCATGCCGGCATAGCCGCGGCGTACCTCATCGAGCGCCCGCTCGAAATCGGGAGCGGGGCGCGGTATAGTGGAAACCCGCCGCAGCGATGCTTGATATGCTTCAGTGCGTTGGCGCTCGGCGTCCTGCCTGAGCTGGATCATGGACCTGGCCATGGCCGTTCTTCCCGATTGGAACCCTGTCAGCCGCACGCAATTCCAGCGTCGGCACGGAATGTGTCGATCTGGGTTGGCGTGACATGGACAGGTCTCCTTTCAGGATGACGGTTGGAAAGGCGCGGTCTCTAGGCCCACAAGAACCTCGGCGCAAGTGCCATTCCTTCAATGTTTACAATGGCCTGTCGGAGTGTTGCAAAGCTGCATCTTTGATTTTCAGGCAGCCGCGATCGTCGGCGGGGAGCTCCAGGCTTCCACCGTTTTCATGGACAATGCGGCCTAACGCCGTCGCGGGCTGCGTAGCGCGCGCTGACGACAACTGCCGCCGCGCATCGCGGCACGGCGGTCCTCAGAGTGTCAGGAAATTGGAACCGCTGTGGCGCGGGTCAGCCCGTTCGTCCGCCGCGGAGGCGCGAAATGCGTGAACAAGATCTCATCGTCGCCTCCATCAAAAGCGTGGTTGATACGGTGCGGCCAATGAAAATGCGAGCCGCATGTCAGGCGCGGCCAATACATCGGAACGAGCGCAACGGCAAGACCGCGAGCGTGCTCGGCCTCGACGGAGTTGAGTCAGGCGCGATCGCGAAAGTCGCGAACGACCCGCTGCAGCAGTGGCACGTAATCGCGGAACGTCCGTGTCTTCATGTTGGCGATCTTGCCGCTCTCGTCCCAGATGCGGACCCGGACCGCTTCTTCATGGAAGGGATTCTTGCGGAACTCGGCCACCTCATCGGCGCTCATCGGCCCGCCCTGTAGCGACAGCGTATGCACCGAGGCCTGAGACAGCTTGCCGAAATAGCTCGGATCGGTGGCGCAGAGATAGCGCTTGGCCGAAACATGCAGCCTGACGCATTCGACGATGACCGGCGGAAAGAACGGCGCCAGCACCGCGCCGCCGGCTTCGTCATGATGCTTGTCCACGACATCCTCGGGCGAATAGGTGCCGAACTCGCTTGTGTAGTGGCCGATGTCGTGCAGCAGGGCCGCCGCCACCAACTCGTCCGGTGCGCCATCCTGCTCGGCGAACCATGCGCCCTGCAGCATATGCTCCGACATGGTGACGGGCTCGCCGAGATAGGATTCCGCGCCCCGGCGTTCAAAGATGTCGGCGATGAACTCGACGATGTTGTCCGCGCTCAGGTCCTGGCTGTTCATTCCGCCGCCTCCCTCAACGCGTGTTCGATCGCTGCGAGCGTCGACAGCAAGCCGTCCTTGTCGGCGTAGCAACCCTGCAACCAGCGCTTGCCAGTGCCGGAAAACGCTTTGCGGGCATGCATGACGCGCGTGTTGTCGACGATGAACGCCTGGCCCGCTTCGAGCTTGAAGGTCACTTCGAAGGACGGATCTTCGATCAGCTCGGCAAACCGGCGATAGGCGGCATAGTAAGCCTCCATGTCGGCGAACGGCACGTCGACCGTCGGCGCCAGCGAACGGTTGTTGAAGCGGATGCAGATCAGCTCGCCGTCGGGCCCGAGTTCGATCATCGGCCGTTTCGCCCGTAGCCGCACGCCGGAAGAGCCGGCATATTCGAAACGCGCCGGGGATGAACTCAACAGCCGGAAGCCTTCGGGGCTTTCAGCCTGCAAGGCCGCCGCGACGGCAAACCCGTCGACGACGCTGGACTCGCCACCCTCCACCGTATTCTCGATGCAGGACAGGATCTGCAGCGTCGGCACCGGATCGCGATAGGGATTGTCGGTGTGCGCCTGGAGGCCGAGATTGGTGTAGGCGAGATTGCTGGGATTGACCTCGGCGCGCACTTCGAACCAGCGGCCGTAATTGGTCTCCCTGATATAGCCGAACAGATCGGACACTTTGCAGAGCGCCCCGGATTCGGCCGGCAGATCGTCCATCACCGCGAAGCCATAGGCTTTCACCGCCGACAGCCATTGCCGCAAGACGTTGCGGTCGCGACTGGCGGCAGGGTAGCCGGCACGCGGCACGGAATTCTGCATCGTCGCCTTGGTCCAGCGCACGATGTCCTCGCCTGTCCAGCCAGCTTGGCGGGCCGAGTCGCGATCATAGGCATTGGCGCTTAGCCAAACAGAGGGAAAGCTCACCGTCTTTCCTTCCGGCACGAAGCTGACCTCGAGGGCGTCACCCCTGATCGACGCCGCGCCGATCTTCGTCTCGGCTGGAATGTCGAGGATGGTGATGAGCCGCTGGCCGTTGCCGGCACTGCGCGTCTTGTCGTCCAGCGCATTGTCGCGCAGCCACATGGCGTGAAAGCGGGTGCGCGTCCCGTCCTTCCAGCCAAGTTCGATGGTTTTGCCTTCGTCGCCGATCAGCGCGTGGGTGAGCATGGAGATCCATTCCTGCAGCTAGGCCTGCGGTCCGATCCGCAGGTTTCGATTGCATGTTGACCGCGCGAAAGGCATAATTCAAATTATCGTTTTTTGGCCAATGACCTTAAATATCTAATGGCTCGAACAATCCCGCCCTTGCCTCCGCTTGACTGGCTGCGCAGTTTCGAGGCTGCGGCGCGGCTGTCGAATTTCACCGCCGCGGCAACCGAGCTTGGCCTGACCCAGGCGGCGGTCAGCCAGCACATCCGGCTTCTCGAAGAACGGCTGAAGACGCGTCTGTTCTCCAGGCTGGCGCGTGGCGTCGCGCTGGCGCCGGAAGGCGCGGCTTACCTGCCCCACATCCAATCGGCTTTCGCCACTATCGGCAACAGCACCGCGGAATTGTTCGAGCCGCGCGCCGTCCAGACCGTGACCGTTCGCGCGCCGATCTCCTTTGCCCTGCTGATGATTGTTCCAGCCCTGCCCGACCTGGCCAAGGCATTGCCGCGCATCCAGCTCGACCTGGTGACGATCCACCGACCGGCCGACTACGACCTGCCGGGCTCAACGCTCGACATCCGTTTCGGCAACGGATCCTTCCCTGGACGTGAAGCCGACAGGCTGACCGCCGAGCGGCTCGTGCCGGTGACTGCCCCGGCCCTGGCCGGCGACGCCGACTGGACCTCCCTGCCGCTGCTTCTGGTCGCCGGCGCGCGCGAGATGTGGGCGGAATGGTTCGCGGCCGCTGGGTTGGCCGGCCACCCCCGGCGATCGCATCGCTTCGACAGTTTCGTTGCCGCGATGGAGGCGGCCAGGGCCGGGGCCGGCGTGTTGCTGGGCTCGCGGCCGCTGGTCGATGCCGCGCTCGACAGCAGGACCCTGGTCAGGCTTTCCGACTTCGAACTCTCCAGCACCTCGGGGCATTTCCTGACCAAAGCGTCGACCGCGCGCCTGACCAGCGCCGAGCAGGATTTCCGCCAGTGGCTGCTGTCCCGCCTCTCCGGTTACGGTCCAGCGTGACTGGTTACGAGATTGGCCCGATACGCTTCCAATAGAGGAGCGTACCGGTCAGTCCGCCATGCGGCTTCAACGCATAGTCCGGTATCTCGCCGGCGAGCGTGAAACCGAGCTTCTCGTAGAGGCCTGAAGCACCCTCCTCCGTCGCCGTATCGAGAACCAGCAGCGTGCGCCCCTTTTGAACGGCCAGGCTCTCGGCGGCGCGCATCAGGCGCGTTCCCACGCCCTTGCCCCGGTAATCCAAACGGGTCATCAGCTTAGCGATCTCGGCCCGGTGCGGCTGGTTGGGCGGACAGTCGAGCAACAGGGTGACAGTGCCGACCAAGACCTCGCCGTCCCAGGCGCCCAGCACCGCCCTTTCCCCTCTTGCCGCCGCTGCCAGCGATTTCTGCCAGAATGCGCTAGCCGCTTCCGGTGCCAGCGGATGCATGAAACTGACCGATCCACCGGCCGCTACCGTTTCGACCAGCAATTCGGCCAGCATCTCCTGCGTCGCCGCAGCCGGGGTCAGTGGTCCGATCTCGATCGAGTTCATGCGCGTGATGTCCTGTGATTGCGATGGGGCGGCAGATGCGGGCACATTGCCGTCAGTCCAGATGGCGCACACGGCGTCGCTTTCGGGCCGCCTTGATGGCGCCGATGCGTTCGGTGTCCTCTTCCCCGAGATGCCGCCCGCGTTCCAGAATCTCGAGCGTGTATTCCTCATAGGTCAGGCCCAGCCGCTCGGCCTTGTCCATGCGCAGCAGCATGACCTCGCGGCTCGGCGCTTTCCACGCCTTGGCATGGGCGGCCTGCCAGGCAAGGAAGATATAGGGATCGCCCTTGCCCCATGGCGGCCCCTTGTACTCGTCAAGAGGCGGCCCCCCATTGTGGGAGCGCTTCGGTCGTCTGGCCATGAGTTCAACCCCTGACCAACGCGACGAGATAGTCGGCGCCGGGTTCCAGGGCGTGGAAGGTACAGTCCGACGGCGCGCCGAGCGCCAGGCAATCGCCAGGGTCGAGCCGGTGCACCACATCGCCCTCGATGAACTCGAGCCGCCCCGAAATCAGCCATATCTGCTGCTTGATGAATGCATAGGACGCAGCGGGAAAACTGACCCTGGCGCCCGCCGGCAACTGGACCCTGATCAGTTCCAGCGGCATGTCCGAGGCGGGCGACAAATGCCGCCTGACATAGCCCGTACCGGGGTCGCGCCACACCGGTTGATCGGCCGTGCGAAGCAGCCCGCCGCCTTGCAATTCGGCGCGCGCGATGAGGGTCGACAGTGTCATGCCGAAGGCCGACGCGATGCGCACCAGAAGGGCCGCCGTCGGGCTGGTCTTGCCGCGCTCTATCGTGCTCAGCATCGCCTTCGACACAGCGGAGCGTTCTGCAAGCTCGGCCAGCGACCAGTCCCGCATGGTCCTCTCGGCGTGTATCCTTCTGCCGATGGTCGAGGAAATATCGTTCGCTATATCATCCATATGTCCATTATAGCGAAATATCGATTCCGGAGAAGAGCTGTCTCGCGACAATTTTCACGGGTCCCTTAATCGTCTTTACACCATCCGACCTCATCCCGCCTTAACCCCGTTCCTGTAGGCTCGATGCTCCAGGGGAAATGGGGATTGGCCTATCCATGTATGTCGAACGCGAAGCCTCCGTTGGAGAACCGACATTGCAGGAGCGCCGCAACGCAGAACAGAACGACAGGCGCATTCTGGGCAACGTCGTGCAATGCGACGGTGCGCGCGCCACCATCGGCGCCTTTGCGGACGATATTGACGGCGCGGTGACCGGCCTGTGGACAGTCGGCAAGATGATTTCCATCAATCTGGGATCCACGCGAACCGTCGGCCTGGTCTACGGGATCGGCAAGTCGGACCGCGCCTGGAGCAATGAAGGTCAAAACCCGATCGAGGTCAGCATCGAGCTGATCGGCGAAGTCCGCGACGGAGCAGAACCTGGCGCCAAGCCGATCTTCGATCGCGGCATCACCACCTATCCGCATATCGGCGCCATCGCCCATCGCATCCGCACCCGTGACCTGCAGGCGGTCTATGATCTGGCCGGGCGTCATTCGATCACCATCGGCACACTCTCGCAGGACGAGACGATCGCCGCCAACATCGCCATCGACGATACGTTGGCGCGTCACTTCGCCGTGGTCGGCACCACCGGTGTCGGCAAATCCACCGCCGTCTCGTTGCTGCTGCGCAAGTCGATTGCGGCACGGCCGGACCTGCGCATCCTGATCCTCGATCCGCACAACGAGTTCGCCGCGTCGCTGCCCGAATATTGCGTCAGGGTCGATTCCAAGACGCTCGACCTTCCGTTCTGGATGTTCAGGCTGGAGGAGTTCGCCGAGGTGCTGTTCCGCGGCCGCGAGACGGTGCCGGAAGAGATTGACGCCTTGCGCGACCTCATCCCCGCCGCCAAGAACCTTTACCGCAACCCGAATTCGGGCAGCTACATCAGGCGCGGCAGCGATGCGCTGACCGCCGATACGCCGGTGCCTTACCGCATCGCCGACCTCATCAAGCAGATCGACGAGCGTATGGGCATGCTCGAAAGCAAGACCGATCGTCCGACGCTGAAATCCCTGAAGACGCGCGTCGAATCGGCGGCTGCCGACCCACGCTACCGCTTCATGTTCAACTCGCGCCTGATCGAGGACACCATCCACGAGACGATCGGCAACCTCTTCCGCGTGCCGCATCATGGCCGCCCGGTGACCTGCTTCGAGATGGCCGGCATGCCGTCCGAAGTGGTCAATTCCGTCTGTTCGGTGCTGGCGCGCCTGGCCTTCGACCTCGCTTTGTGGAGCGAGGGCAAGCTGCAGCTTCTGCTTTTGTGCGAAGAAGCGCACCGCTACATGCCGGCCGATCCGCGTCTCGGCTTTGCGCCGACAAGGCACGCGCTGTCGCGCATCGCCAAGGAAGGCCGCAAATATGGCTGCTATCTCGGCGTCGTCACCCAGCGACCGGGCGAGCTCGACCCGACCATCCTGTCGCAATGTTCGACCTTCTTCGCCATGCGACTTGCCAACGAGCAGGATCAGGCGATCATCCGTTCGGCGATTGCCGACTCATCGGCCTCGACGCTGGCTTTCCTGTCGTCCATGGGCCAGCGCGAGGCCATTGCCTTTGGCGAAGGCGTGGCGACGACGATGCGGCTGAAGTTCGAAAAACTATCCTCGGAATTGATCCCCGGCACCAACAAACGCGAAGAAGCCGCATCGAAAGCCGGCGAGGATGTCGACCTGGTGGCAATCGTCGAGCGGCTGCGCAACGTGCCGAAACCAACGCAGCAGGCGATGGCCTTCGCCGAAGTCGTCGATTCAAGCCGCCAGGCCGGCGATCCCGACTACCGCAAGCCACCGGCCACCAGCCGCGTGCAATCGGATGACGATTTCGACATGCGCTACGGCCTCAAGCCCGCGACCTTCGGCCTGCGCCCGCAAAACGACTGAGCCGACAGCCTTACGCCATTCCGCCGACCGACTGGGAAGCCACATCAAGCTTCCAGAGCAGGGCGTCGTTGGCATGCATGGGTAAATCCCGAAAGGGAATTCATCAGGCCGAGTTGAATGACGTGGCTTTCGAGAAGCCGGAGCGGAGCGGACATTTAGTCCGTGAGCACCGGAAGTCGAGAAAGCCGCGTCAGGCGACCGGCCTCATGAATTCTTCTTCGGGATTTTAGGCGCAGACGCGGTTGCGGCCTTGCCTCTTCGCCTCGTAGAGCTGGCGATCTGCGCGGCGATAGAACTCCTCCGCGGTTTCCTTGCGGTCCCAGACAGCCAGACCGACGCTGGTGGTGATCTTGAGCCGGACATTGCCGGAGAGCACCGACATGTTGGCGACCGCCTTGCGGATGCGCTCGGCAAACTTGCCCAGCAGTTCGGCGTCCATGTTGGGCGTGACCACGGCGAATTCCTCGCCGCCCAGCCGCGCCACCACGTCGTGATAGCGAGTCATGTCCTTGAGGCAGCTCGCGACCGCCTTGAGCACCTCGTCGCCGACATCATGGCCATGGGTGTCGTTGACCTGCTTGAAATGGTCGAGGTCGAGGATCATCAGCCCGACGGGCTTTTCGATGCGCCGGAACTCCTCCAGATATTCCTTCAGCGCGTCGTCGAAATAGCGCCGGTTCTGCATGCCGGTCAGGCCGTCGGTCAGGGCGGCATGCTCGAGTGTCTCCGAGCGGGCGCTGAGCGAAACCGTCATGGCGCGCAGCTTGCCTTCCTCCGTCGCCTGTTTGCGGATCAGCGGATAGATGAAGAAGATGCCGAAGAACAGCGCAGTGGCCAAAAGCACGCCGGTCGCGAACAGCAGCTTGTTGAGATAGATGACCTTGTCCATGCCCGAAGCCGTATGCAGCTCGGTGGCGAAGGATTGCAGCAGTCCATAGGCATGCAGCGTCACCAGGCCGGCGGCCAGGATCACGAAGATAAAGACGAAAAATGCTGATTCCGCCTTGTGGAAACGCATCTGCTCCCCAATGGAAAAGTGCCCACTGACCTTATGGCATGGGCGGGCTTACGGAGGGTTAATTTGGACAACCGCAACGGGAACCTTACCTTGCAGATAAACTTTTCAGGTTGCAATGGAAACAGGCGATCAAATCGTGGTTTCCAGATCGTCACCGGGCCGCAATCTTTGCCATTCCGAGCCCAATTGATGCCTGAACCAGGTCGTTTGCCGCTTGGCATATTGCCTGGTTGCGATCTTGGCGCGCTCGATCGCCTCGGGAAAGCCAATCTCTCCAGCCATCGCAGCCTGCAGTTCGCGAACGCCGATCGCTTTCATCGCCGGCAATTCGGTGTCGAGGCCGAGCGCCGATAGCCGCTTGACCTCGTCCAGCGCTCCCTTGTCCAGCATCTGGTCGAAGCGTTTTTCGATGCGGTCGACCAACGCCGCTCGATCCGGCTCGATCACGAAGAAACGCGCGCTCTGCCTGTCGATGAGCGGCCGGCCGCGCTCCGCCTGCCATTCCCGGATCGAACGGCCCGACGCGTCGAGTACCTCCAGTGCCCGCACGATGCGCTGGCTGTCGGTCGGCTTCAGCATCATGGCAGCCGCCGAATCCTCGCGCAGCAGCAGTCTGTGCAGCTTGACTGCGCCCTGCTCCTTCAACTCAAAGCGCCAGCGGTCACGAATCCGCTGCGGAATGTCGGGCATTTCCGAAATGCCCTCGGCAAGCGCACGGAAGTAGAGCCCGGTGCCACCTGCAAAAATAACAGGCTGTCCGGAGAGCGTACCGTCCTCGATCAGCTTCATCACGTCGCGCAGCCACGCACCGGTGGAATATGCTGTGGCCGGGTGGACATGGCCATAGAGACAATGCGGCGCGCGGGCGAGGTCGTCCGCCCCCGGCCGGGCGGTCAGCACGTCGAGCACCGAATAGCCCTGCATGGAATCGGTGTTGACGACGACGGCGCCCTTGCGCTCGGCCAGCTCGAGCGCAAGGGCCGACTTGCCGCTGGCGGTCGGCCCGGCTATCAGGATCGCGTCCCTCACGCGGCCCTCGCCCGCCTGTCTGCCGGAATGTTCCATGCCGCTCATCGCCACGCTTGTTTCCCGTCCCGCCGATCGCGCATTGTCGCAGTCGCTTGCGAATATGGCGTCACGGTCGGTCGGCGCAAGCGCTGTTGTCTGGCTTGCCGACGCGATTGCCTGCGATCTTGCCTTGCCGCGGGAGGCTGACGCCGCCGGGACTAGTGCCGCCTTGCGCGCAGCACTCGCCACCGAACCGGTCGACGTAATCGTCCAGCAGGCAGAAACCCGCCGCAAGAAGATCCTCATCGCCGACATGGATTCGACCATGATCGACCAGGAATGCATCGACGAACTGGCCGACGAGATCGGCGTCAAGGATCATGTTGCCGCCATCACAGCGCGATCGATGAACGGCGAGATCGCGTTTGAACCGGCTTTGCGCGAGCGAGTGGCGTTGTTGAAGGGCCTCGATGCCGCCGTGGTCGACCGCATCGTCGCCAATCGCCTGACGCTGGCCGCGGGCGGCGGTGCGCTGGTGCGAACCATGCGGGCCAATGGCGCCTGGACGGCGCTGGTGTCTGGCGGGTTCGAGGTCTTCACGACGCGCATCGCGGCCATGCTTGGCTTCCAGGAGAATCGCGCCAATCGCCTGCTCGAACAGGACGGCCGCTTCACCGGGCTGGTCGGCGAACCGATACTCGGTCGCGCCGCCAAGGCCGATGCGCTGATCGAGATTTCCACACGCCTCGGCCTGACGCCGACTGACGCAATTGCCGTCGGCGACGGCGCCAATGATCTCGACATGATCCGGCTGGCCGGCACCGGTGTCGCCCTCCATGCCAAGCCGACGGTGGCGGCACAGGCAAAGGTGCGCATCGACCACGGCGACCTGACAGCATTGCTCTATGTGCAGGGCTACAGACAGGAAGAGTTTGTGCAATGAAACCAATGCGAACCGAGCGCCTGATCCTGCGCAACTGGGAAGATCGCGATCGCGAACTGTTCCACCGGATCAACTCCGACGAACAGGTCATGGAATTCTTTCCGTTCCGCCGCAACCGCGCGCAGGCGGACGCCAAGATGGACGAGGTCCGCGCCTGGGTTGATGAGGACGGCTATGGCTTCGCCGCGGCCGAGATTGCGGCCACCGGCGAGTGCATCGGCTTTGTCGGGATAACCGGGACAGAAGACATCGACGTCCTACCCGACGGCACGATCGAGATAGGCTGGCGTCTCGCCCCGGAATTCTGGGGCAAGGGCTACGTCACCGAGGCGGCCGAGGCCTGGCTCGCCTACGGTTTCGAAACGCTCGACCTGGACGAAATCGTGTCTTTCGCGGTCTACGACAACCATCGCTCCACCGCCGTCATGAAACGCCTCGGCATGAGGTTCGACCCGGCCAGCGACTTCGACCATCCCGACGTCCCTGACAGCCACCCGTCGCTCAAGCGGCATGTCCTCTACAGATTGTCGCGCAGGGACTGGCAGGCAAGAAAAAAGGCGGCTCAATAGCCGCCATTTTTCTTCTCAAAATCAGGGACTACAAGCCTTTCCGGACTTCAGTCCATCCGGATCGTCACGAACCTGAGCTCGCCGGTCTTCGACGCCAGCATCAGCAGCGCGTTCTTGCGCCCTTGCTCCTTCAGGGCGCCAATCCGGTCCATGACGTCCTTGGGCGTGGCGACTGATTCCTGTGCGATCTCGGTGATCACTTCGCCCGGCTGGATGCCGCGTTCGGCGGCAGCCGAATCCTTGGTGACATCGGTGATGACGACGCCGGAGACATCCGCGGCAATGCTGAACTTCTTGCGTGTCTCGTCGTTCAGTTCGCCGACGGTCATGCCAAGCACCGAAGCCGTCGAGACGGCCGGAGCCTTGTCACCCTTGTCCTTGTCGGTGTTGCTGCCGTCCTCGCCGCTGGCGAGCTTTTCGCCATCCTCGAGCCGGCCGAGCGTCACCTTCACGGTCTGCTCGACGCCCTTGCGCACGATTAGCACGTCGACCGCCTTGCCGACCGGGCTTTCGGCGACCACGCGCGGCAGGTCGCGCATTTCATGGATGTCCTTGCCGTCGAATTTGAGGATGACGTCGCCGGCCTGGATGGTGCCGTTGTCCACCGGGCCGCCCTTGATGACGCCGGCGACCAGCGCGCCCTTGGCAGTCGCCATGCCGAGGCTCTCGGCGATGTCGTCGGTCACCGGCTGGATGCGCACGCCGAGCCAACCGCGCCGGGTCTCGCCGAACTGGCGCAACTGGTCGACGACGCCCGAGGCAAGCTGCGAGGGGATGGAGAAGCCGATGCCGATCGAACCGCCCGACGGCGAAATGATCGCGGTGTTGATGCCGATGACTTCGCCGGCGCTGTTGAACAGCGGACCGCCGGAATTGCCGCGGTTGATCGCGGCGTCGGTCTGGATGAAATCGTCATAGGGACCGGAATTGATGTCGCGGTTGCGGGCCGAAACGATGCCGACCGTCACCGTGCCGCCGAGGCCGAACGGATTGCCGATCGCCATGACCCAGTCGCCGACGCGCATCTTGGTGGAATCGCCGAACTTCACCGCCGTCAGCTTGTGGCCCTTCGGGTCGACCTTCAGCACCGCGACATCGGTCTTGGTGTCGGTGCCGACCAGCGTCGCCTTCAAGGTGATGCCGTCCGAGAAATTGACCTCGATGTCGTCGGCATCGGCGATCACGTGGTTGTTGGTGACGACGATGCCCTGCTCCGCGTCGATGACGAAGCCGGAACCCAGCGACTGCACTTTCTGCCCGCCATTGTCCTTGTCGCCGCCACGGTTCTTGAAGAAATCGTCGAAGAAATCCTGGAAAGGCGAACCCTCGGGCAACTGCGGCATCGGCACCGCGCCCGGACCTTCCGTACCCTTCACAGTCTGCGAGGTCGAGATGTTGACCACCGCGCCGAGCAGGCCTTGCGCCAGGTCGGCAACCGAAGCAGGGCCGTCGGCGGCCAATGTCGGCGTCACGAAGGACGGGGCAGCGACGGCGCTGACAAGAAGTGCTGCCGCGCCGGCGATCAGCGTCCGCCGTGCCGCGCGCAAAAGGGTGTTGGATGTCATCGAGAAGCCTCCCGGTATTCTTGAAAAGAAAAGCGCTTCGACGAAAACGCCGCGTCGCGCCATGTTGGCAAAAAATAAGGCACGTTTGCGGCTATGACTATCGGCAGCGGATAAATCATCCGTTATCCCGGGATCGAACTTCGTATCCCCGGATCGAAGCTCGTATCCCAGGATCGAAGTTCGTATCCCCCGGGATCGAAGCTCGCCGCCCTCACCCGCTTCGAACCAGCCAGACGATGCCGACACCGATGGCAATCGCCGCCAGCCCCGCGATCCGCAACGCATTCTCGGGCAGCGACAACACTTCAGTGGCGAGCTTCCTGGCAAGGCCTGGAAAGCCGCCATAGACCAGACCTTCAAGGACAAGGCCCATGGCGGCGAGAAAGTCCTGCACCTGCCGCTACGGGCTGGTGCTGGGCTGTGCCGCCGGCGCGGCAGGTGCCGTCGCAGGCGCGGCAGGTGCCGGTGAAACCGGCTTCGCTGGCGCCTCCTTGCCATCAGGATCGCGGAAGAACCGGAAGAACTCCGAGTTCGGCGACAGCACCATGGTCGTCCCGGTGTTGTCCAGTGCCGTGCCATAGGCGTTCATCGACCGATAGAAATCGAAGAAGGCCGGGTCGCGCTTATACGCTTCCGCGAAGGTGGCGCTGCGCTGGGCTTCGCCCTCGCCTCGCAGGATTTCCGACTCTTTGCGCGCTTCGGCAACGATCTCGACCACTTCGCGATCGGCGCGAGCCGTTATGCGCTGTGCCGCTTCGTTGCCGCGTGCCCTCAGCCGCGCAGCCTCTGCGAGGCGTTCGGCCTTCATGCGGTCGTAAGTCTGCTGCGAGACTTCCGCGGTGAGATCGGTACGGCGAATGCGGACATCCTCGATCTGCAGGCCGAGCGACGTGGCGTCGGGCCGAAGCTGATCGCGGACTTCGCGCATCATCACGGCGCGCTGTTCGGAGAGCGCGGCCTCGAAATCGCGCAGACCGTAGACACGCCGCAAGGCAGCGTCGAGACGCGTCCTGAGCCGGGCTTCGGCCAGTTCGATCTGACCGGACACGGCGGCACGGAAGACGCGCGGATCCGAGATACGATACGCGATGAAGGCATCGACCTCATAGAACTTGCCGCCCGACACCTGGACGCGGATGTTGTCGAGGTCGAAGCGCAGCACACGGTTCTCGATCAGTTGCACCGTATCGGCGTCGAAGAACGAGAACGGCGCCTTGAAGTAGATGCCGGGCTCGCTCTTGACGTCGACGATCTCGCCGAACCTGAGCACCAGCGCCTGCTGGCGCGCATTGACCACGAAGACCGACGAGTAGAGCAGGAACAGGATGATGGCCGCGGCGACGACGATGATGGGGAGACGATTGGCCATCACTGGTTACCTCCCGTAACGGCAGCAGGGGCGGCCGGTGCCGGCGCTTTCGGCTGCAATGCCGGCAGCGGCAGATAGGGAACGACCCCTTGCCCGTTGCCCTGCTCGACGATCACCTTGTTCGAATCCTTCAGAACTCTCTCCATGGTTTCCAGATACAGGCGCTTGCGTGTCACATCCGGCGCCTTGGCATATTCGTCATAGACCGAGATGAAGCGCTGCGCCTCGCCTTCGGCTTCCTGCACGACCCGGTTCTTGTAGGCGGCCGCGTCTTCACGAACCTGTGCGGCCTCGCCGCGCGCCTGGCCGAGCTTCTGGTTGGAGTACTGGTTGGCCTGCTCGACGAACTTGTCCTCGTCCTGCTCGGCGCGCTGCACCTCGTCGAACGCATCGGCCACCTCGCGTGGCGGTGCAGCATCCTCGATCGAGACGGCGTTGACGTTGAGGCCGGCCTTGTAGCCGTCCAGCGTCGTCTGGATGATTTCGCGAACCGAGGCGGCGATGCCCTGGCGGTCATCGCGGAAGATGTCCTGCGCCGGCCGGCGGCCGACGGCTTCGCGCATGGCGCTTTCGGCAACCTGCCGCAGCATGCCGTCGGGATCGGAGACGTCGAACAGATAGGCCCGGGGGTCGGAGACCTGATAGGCCACCGAGAACTGGACGTTGACGATATTCTGGTCGCCCGAAAGCATCAGGCCGTTGCCGCTGGAGTTGCCGCCGCCAATGTCGACGAGCTGTTCGGAGATCTTCGCCGTCTCGACGGTTTCGAGCGGCCACCAATGGAAATGCAGGCCGGGCTGCGACAGTTCGGCCTTCGGCTTGCCGAAGCGCAATTCAACCGCGACCTCGTCGGGCTGCACGGTGTAAACCGCCTGGAACGCCCACAGCACCACAAGTGCGGCCGCAATCAGCGCGAAAATAGCCGGGCTCGCGCCACCGCCACCTGGCAGTGCGCGCCGCAACCTGTCCTGGCCGCGGCGGATGATGTCTTCGAGATCGGGAGGCGAGCCCTGCGGGCCGCTCGGTCCCTTTGGTCCCTGCCCCCAGGGTCCCTGATTGTTGCCGCCGCCGCCCCATGGGCCGCCGCCGCCGCTTTTATCGTTCCAGGGCATGAATGTCCTTTCGCATGGAATTCCCTCAAGCGCCGGTATTATGGCGCGAAATCCAGTATCGTTCTTCTATAGGGACGCCACGAGACGCTTTCAACGCGATGCGTTGCCGACTTCGTCCGATTTGGTCCGGTCGCGACCCTTTGTCGTCTTTCAATGCACGTCGCGGCGGCGCTCGTAAACCGAATAGCGCGTCGCGTGGCTGTCCTTTTCCCCCGCCGGAACCTCCTGTGAGCTGACCATACGCCAGGAATTGGGATCGATCGGCGGGAAATGCGCATCGCCGTCGACCGTTGCCAGCACATGGGTGACGTGCAACCGGTCGGCCAGCGGCAGCGCCTGGGCGTAGATTTCGCCGCCACCGATGACGCAGACTTCGTCTACGCCGGCCATGCAGCGCCCGCGCACCGTCGCCAGCTGGATCGCGGCTTCGAGCGAATGCGCGACCTCGATGCCCTCGGCGCGCCAAGCCTTGTCGCGGGTGACCACGATGTTCAGCCTGCCCGGCAGCGGCCGGCCGATGCCTTCAAAGGTCTTGCGGCCCATGATGATCGGCTTGCCCATCGTGTCGGCCTTGAAGCGCTTGAGATCGGTCGACAGGCGCCAGGGCAGCGCGCCTTCCCGCCCGATCACGCCGTTCTCGGCAATGGCAACGTAAATCGCGACGTGCATCAGTTGGCATCCCCGGCATTGTTGTCCGTCGGATCGAGAAGCAGGATGTCGATGTCGTGCTCGGGATAGAAATCGTCCGCCGTCATCTCGAACGTCGTCGGTCCGATCTTTTTGACATTGTCGCCGCAGAACGAGACCAGCGCTTTCGGATTGACCTTGTCGACGGTCAGCTTGAACTTTCCGATGGTGCCCGCCGCCCAGTTGCCGCCGGTAGTCAGGACATAGGCGATGCGGCTTTCGTTGTACTGGGGATAGCCGTCTGGACCATCCTTCGCCGCCTTGCGCACCGCGTTCTCGAAGGTATCGTCCATGCAGTAACGGGTCTTGTAGCTGGCGTATTGGCCCTGGAACTTGCCGTCGAAGAAAAAGCTGACCGAAGACGTGCCGCCGACGCTCGGCTTG
Source organism: Mesorhizobium sp. P2_A12 (assembly GCF_056405075.1). Taxonomy (NCBI): domain Bacteria; kingdom Pseudomonadati; phylum Pseudomonadota; class Alphaproteobacteria; order Hyphomicrobiales; family Phyllobacteriaceae; genus Mesorhizobium; species Mesorhizobium sp. P2_A12. The sequence goes on along the minus strand of NZ_JBFUCU010000007.1, from coordinate 300,293 downwards.
TAACGGTGCGAGACATGAACGTCCTTGTTGGCCGGAAAGGTCGAGCGCCACCAGTAGGTCGACCGCAATTGCCAGAACGGCGCGTAGTTGGGTTTCGCGCCGGGGCTGTCGTCAATCGTGTCCTCGATGATGATGCCGCGGTTGACCCAGTCGTCGGCCACCGCTTGCGGCAGCTTTGCCAATGCAGCCTTCGCCGCGTCGCCGAACGGGTTGAACGGTACATTCTGCGCCTTCAGATCCGCACCGATGTCGATGCCGAGCGCGAACACCTTCTGCTCGAGCTGCGGCTTGGCGGCGACACCGTCGATCGTCACCTCGAAGCCGAGAAAATTGTCGCTCTGATTTTCAGGGATCGCCGGCATCTCCTCGGGATCGCCAGAAATGTCGGGCATCGGGAACGCGACGATCGCGTCGACATCCTTGTCGGTGTTGTTGTGGAAGACGTAGTCGACCGTCACCTTTTCCGGCGAGATGAAGAGGTCCTCGCTTTGCATCGACACCGCATCGCTTCGCGACAGGGTCAGGCCGCCGGTGCCGAGCTCGGCAACCGAATCATTGGCGAATGCAGGCGCGGCTGAAAGCGCCAGCACGGCGGTCAGGACGTATCGCAACATGGAAGCCCCCTCGGCTAGAATGCCGACACGACCCTAGCCGTTTCAATGTGGCGTTTCAAAGCCCTTCCGCATCCGCGGGCGCGCCATGACGCTCTGGACTAACAGGTTTCGATCGGGCAGGAGATCGTTCCATGCGCAAGCTTCTCGTCATCGGCATCGGCGCCGGCAATCCAGACCACATGACCGTTCAGGCCATAAACGGCCTCAACCGCGCCGACGTGCTGTTCATTCCCGACAAGGGCGCGAAGAAGAACGACCTTGCCGATCTGCGCCGCCAGATCTGCGATCGCTTCGTCACCAACCCGAAGTCGCGCCGCGTCGAATTCGACGTGCCGGTGCGCGCCGAGCCGGCGCCCTCTTACCGCTCGACGGTCGACGACTGGCACGAGGCCATTGCCGCCATCTACGAAGCCCTGATCCGCGACGAGATTGCGCAGGATGGCTGCGGCGCCTTTCTGATCTGGGGCGATCCCTCGCTCTACGACAGTGCGCTGCGCATCCTCGAGCGCGTGCACCTGAGAGGCAATGTCGCGTTCGAACTAGAGGTCCTTCCAGGCATCACCGCTATCCAGGCGCTTGCCGCCAGCCACAAAATGGCGCTGAACCGCATCGGCGATTCCGTCCTCGTCACCACCGGTCGCCGCCTCTCCCAGGAGGGCCTGGCCGACAATGCCGGCAGCACCGTCGTCATGCTGGACGGAAAATGCGCGTTCAATACGCTTGCCGACAAGGATGTCGCTATCCATTGGGGCGCCTATCTCGGTACCCCGGACGAGATTATTCTCTCGGGCCGGATCGGTGATATCGGCCCGGAGATCGAAAGGGTCCGCGAGGAAGCCCGTCTGCAAAAGGGCTGGATCATGGATACGTATCTGCTGCGCAAGCGTGGCGAGCCGCAGGACGATCGGTAATTTTCAGGAACCGAAGGTCCAAACCTAACGACCTACGCCTGCCGTCGTTTCAAAATTGCGCAGAATTCAAAGTTGTTGTGCGGCGTGGCATAGACTTGCTCGACATCCAGCCCGATGAGACCGAGATTGGAAAGTGCCTCTATGCCGTCGCGGAAGCTTTGCGGCGTAAATTGCCACGCGTGAACATCGACGTATGCCCCGCCGGAATTGTCATATTCGCTCATGGCCACGGAGACCGCAGCAATATTCTGCCGATAAACCGGCAGCCCATGATCTCCGGCCCAATGACGGGCAGCGTCATTGTGCGTGATCAGGGCTCTGTGTTCGATGACGCTCTTTATGCTGTGAACGCTGTTGCCCCGAGCGTTGATGAAATCTGCAATTGAGCTCTCTGGAATGAAGTGATCGAAGCAATAGCGCTTGTCCGGTACAATCAGGAGGTATCTGCCTGTCGGCACGAGTATCCTCTCGACCTGTCTCAGATGGTGGATGAGATCCGGTTGATGCTCGATGCAGTGACTGCTCAGGCAGAAGTCAAACGTCTCGGCGACAATACCCAAATCGCCGGTGCTGGAGACATAGTCGATATCCACAGGGGCGGTGGAGTATGGGTAGCCGACCGCATCCGCCCTCTTGATCAGGCCATGCTTGTCCAAGACGTCGAGATATCTGACGTTTGGACCCCGAAGCGTTGGGTTGGTGAAAGGCCCGATCTCAAGGGCTGATTTGCGTCCGACAAGGGCAGTCAGGTCGTTTCGGTGAAACTTTGTGGGGCCGGCGTCCATTCGAATTAGCCCGCGCCTGAGCAGCGGTAGCAGCCTTCTCAACAGGGGCAGCGAGGCAAGCCGCGCCCGCATTGCGCGAGGCAATAGCCGCCAGACATTCGTAAGCCGAGGCACTACCCTCATCGCGCAGCGCCTCTTCGTGTTGCGTTGTTGCTAGTGCCGCGCTGCTTCCAAGATCATGGCCTCAGTTTCCTCGATGTATTGAGTGCTCAGGGGCCGATCCGCTGTGCATCAACGTGTCGTCTAACCAAGAGGCGCCAATTCTAACCAAACATCCGGAGCCGGACAACTGGCCCGCGAGGGCCGCCCTGTCGGCCTCTGGTTCACGCGGTGAACTGCGCCAGGGCGTCCCATCTTCCGCTCGGCACCTTTCATCCGGCATCGATTTCAGCCTGCAACGCCTCCATGTGCGTCGCAGCCGCCGCCGCCGCCGCGCGCTCGATGGCGCGGAAGCGGCTGACAACCGCAAGCCCCACCGCAGTCAGTTGCGCGCCGCCGCCCTTGCGGCCGCCGGTCTGCGCCGCGACCAGCGGTTTGCCGAACACCCGGTTCATGTCCTCGACCAGGTCCCAGGCGTGCTTGTAGGACATTTCCATGCCACGCGCGGCGGCAGAGATCGAACCGAAGGCGGCGATCTGCTCCAGAAGCTCGATCTTGCCCGGTCCGATGCGCCCGTCGGGGTCGAGATTTATCCGCAAGCTCAGCGACGGCATTTTTGCTCCTCCGCGGTCACGTCCGATCCCATACTAGAAGCTCCTCAGCGATACCGCTATTCCAAAAAAACATAGCGATGGTCAGCCATCCGCTTCGGCGGGCAGGCCGGCGCCGGTGTTTGCCCGGTCGAAGCTCACCGTCTTGACCACGGCGAAAACCTTGCCGCCGGGCTGGAGCTTCAGCGCCTGCCGCGACTGCTCGGTGATGCGGGCCAGCACGGTTGCGCCGTTGCAATCGATGCCGACCTCGACGGTCGCGCCCTCGCCCGGGGCGATGGCAACAATCGTGCCCGGCAGAATGTTGAGCGCGCTCAGGCCTGTCGGTTTCTCCGTTGCGATCATCACGTCGCGGGCGCGGATGCGGATGCGCACACGCGCCCCTGTCGTCATCGCTAGCCGCGGCACCCGGATCTCGCCGGCGGCCGAGCCGAGCACGGTCATGCTGAAAACCTCGTCATGGTGCAGCACCTTCGTGTCGAGCACGGCGCCGCCCTCGGCGCGCTCCTCCGCCGGCAGCAGGTCGAGCCTTTGCATCACCGCCTCGATCGGTCCGCTGGCGATGACATGGCCCTGCGCCAGCGTCACCACGTCGCTGGCCAGCCGCGCCACCTCGGCAACCGAATGGCTGACATAGACGATCGGGATTTTCGTCTCGTCGCGCAGCCGCTCGATATAGGGCAGGATCTCGGCCTTGCGCGCCTCGTCGAGCGAGGCCAGCGGTTCGTCCATGAGCAGCAATCTAGGGCTGGCCAGCAACGCCCGGCCGATCGCCACGCGCTGCTTCTCGCCGCCCGAGAGCTTTGCCGGTCGCCTGTCCAGCAGCGGTCCAATGCCGAGCAATTCGACAACGCCATCCATCTCGGCGTAGCGCTCCGTTGCCGGCGTGAACCAGCGGCCATAGCGCAAATTGCTGGCCACGCTCATATGCGGAAACAGGCGCGCATCCTGGAACACCATGCCGATGCGGCGCTTGTGCTTTGGCACGAAAATGCCAGCGCCCATGTCGACCAGCACGCGGCCATCGACCTCGATGCGCCCTTTGTCGGGCCGGATCAGCCCGGCGATCATGTCGATCAGCGTCGTCTTGCCGGACCCGGAGGGTCCGAACAACGCCGTCAGCCGCCCGGCGCTCTCAAAGCGAACATCGAGGCTGAAATCGCCGAGGCGATGGCTGATGTCGACAAGGACGGTCATTCAATGTCCATCCGCCGTCCGACACGCCGCGCCAGCACCTCCGAAGCGACCAATGCGGCCATCGAGATGACAATGGAGATCAGCGTCAGCCTGAGCGCGCCTTCATCACCGCCCGGCACTTGCGTGAAGGTATAGATCGCCGACGGCAGTGTCTGCGTCTCGTTGGGGATGTTGGACACGAAGGTGATGGTCGCGCCGAACTCGCCCATCGCCTTGGCAAAAGCCAGGATGGCGCCGGCGATCAATCCGGGCAGGATCAGCGGCAGCGTGATGGTGGCGAACACCCAGTAGGGATTTGCGCCGAGCGTTCCCGCCGCCGCTTCCATCTTGCGGTCAACCGCCTCGATCGACAGCCGGATGGCGCGCACCATCAGGGGAAAGCCCATGACGCCGCAAGCGAGCGCCGCACCCGTCCAGCGAAACGAGAAGACGATGCCAAAATGCTCGGCCAGGAAGGCGCCGGCCGGCCCTCGCTTGCCGAAGGTCAGCAGCAGCAGATAGCCCGTCACCACCGGCGGCAGGATCAGCGGCAGATGGACCAGGCCATTGAGCAGCGTCTTGCCCCAGAATTGTCCTCGGGCAAGCAGCAGCGCGATCAATATGCCCGGCGGCAGGCTGGCGAGCATCGCCACCGTCGCCACCTTGATCGACAGCCGGACCGCATTCCATTCGTCGGGAGTGAGGTCCAGCAGCCAGTTCATGCGTTGGTTTCGTACCTCAATTGCTCGGCGTCAGGACAGTAAATCCCTGCTCCTTGAACAGCGCACCAGCCTTGCCCGACTGCAGGCATTTCAGGAAAGCCGGCGTATCCTTGTCCTTCGAATCGGCGGTCTGGGCAACCGGATAGATGATCGGCGGATGCGAATCCTCCGGGAAGGTGCCGACCACCTTGACGCCCTTTTCGGCGTGCGCGTCGGTGGCGTAGACGATGCCGAGGGCGGCTTCGCCGGTCGAAACCAGCTTAAGCGCCGCGCGCACATTCTCGGCCTGCGCCACCTTGCCTTCGACCGACGACCAGACACCGAGCGATTCAAGTGCGGCCTTGCCGTATTTGCCGGCCGGCACAGCCTTGAAGTCGCCCATGGCAAGCTTGCCGTCGCCAATCAGCTTGGCAAGGTCGAAACCCTTCTCGATCTTGGTTTCAACCGTCGAGTCCTTCGGAGCCACCAGCACGATCTCGTTGCCGAGCAGCTTCACTTCGGTGTCCGGCTTGGTCAGCTTCTTGTCGGAGAGATATTTCATCCAGTCGAGGTCGGCCGAAATAAAGACGTCGGCAGGTGCGCCGCCCTCGATCTGCTTGGCCAGCGCCGAGCTTGCCGCGTAGGAGACAGTCGCGGCCTCGCCGACATCGGCCTCGCATGCCTTGTTCACCGCGTCGAGCGCGTCCTTGAGGCTGGCCGCGGCAAACACCACCACCTTGTCTTCCGCATGCGCGGCCGGCACTGCCGCCGTCAGCGTCGCGGCAAAACCGCCAATGGCGATCGCTTTCAATCCGAAACCTTTGCGCGTCATGGAAAACTCCCCTGGGTTTGAAATCCGATCGGCTCGAAGCCTGCCAACCGATATATCCGCATGAATATAACAAGGGAAGGCCCGTACCCCTGTGCGACATCGATTGTTCTGGTAAGACGGGCAAGGAAACCCTGGAAAGGAAACTTCGATGAAGATCAGCGCTCGCAATATCCTTAAGGGAACGGTCACCGAGATCGTCAAGGGAGCCACCACTTCGCATGTCCGGATCGACATTGGCGGCGCCGTCGTCACCGCTTCGATCACCAACGAGGCCGTCGCCGATCTTAAGCTCGAAAAGGGCAAGCAGGCCTATGCCGTGGTCAAGGCTTCGGACGTGATGGTCGGCATCGACTGATCGGTGCCTGATTTCGAGGGTGAGCCGATCGGCGGGACTTAGACCGCGATCGGCGCCTTGATGGTCGCGTCGGCGACGTAGTTTTCCAGCCGGAAATCCTCGAAGCGGAAGGCGAACAGGTCCTTCACCTCGGGATTGATCCACATTGTCGGCAGCGCCCTTGGCGTGCGCTGCAATTGTTCGCGCGCCTGTTCGAAATGGTTCGCGTAGAGATGCGCGTCACCGAGCGTATGGACGAAATCACCTGGCTTCAGCCCGGTCACCTGCGCCACCATCAAAGTCAGCAGCGCGTAGGAAGCGATGTTGAACGGCACACCGAGGAAGATATCGGCGGAACGCTGGTAGAGCTGGCAGGAAAGCCGGCCTTCGGAAACATAGAACTGGAACAGGCAGTGGCATGGCGGCAGCGCCATGGCTTCCACTTCGGCCGGATTCCAGGCTGAAACGATCAGCCGCCGCGATTGAGGATTGCGGCGTATCTCTTTCAAAAGATTTGCTATCTGGTCGATGGAACCGCCATGGCCATCCGGCCACGAGCGCCATTGTTTGCCGTAGACCGGGCCGAGATCGCCATTCTCGTCGGCCCATTCGTCCCAGATCGAAACGCCATGGTCGGTGAGGTATTTGATGTTGGTGTCGCCGGCCAGGAACCACAGCAGTTCATGGATGATCGACTTCAAGTGCAGCTTCTTGGTGGTGGTGACGGGAAAGCCGCGCGCCAGATCGAAACGCATCTGGTAGCCAAACACGGAGCGCGTGCCGGTGCCGGTGCGATCACCGCGATCGGCACCGTTGTCCAGCACATGCTGCAAGAGGTCAAGATATTGGCGCATCGGTTCCGGCTCGATTCGAGATTTTACCAATCATAGCGCATGTGTGGGCTGACGCCACGCTAGGATCATGCGCAAAACCAAAAAGTGCCACAGCATCCTTTGCGCGTCCGAAAGGACGCACGGCGCTGTAGGAAGCGCAGAAAACCGTGCTAGTCGGCGGCCAGAGCAGAATTATCAAAAGGTCTCAGAGGGAGCCGAGCTTGCCCAGGTCCTTGGCGACCAGATAGTAGAAAGTCACCCGGTTCTTGGTGTTGTCGGCGGCCATCGCCTTGCAGACCTTTTCGATCGACGCATCAGCCTTCTTGTCGTCTGATATGCCAAGCTTTTTTGACACCCAACCGGCCTTGACGCGGTCGAGTTCCTTCGGGTCGGTGCAGGACACCAGCGAGGAATCGCGGTTCCTGAGCGCAATGCCCAGATGCTTCACGATCTTGTCGACCACGTCGGCGCTTGCCGCGGCGTCGTATTTCTTCACGTCTGCAAGATAGTCGGCCATCAGAATTCCCCTCGTCGGCGCCACCGATCGATCGATGAGGGCTGTGGCGCGCTGCTGCAACTTGTGCGCTAGGTCGGTAACTCCTCACCGTCTCAAAGCTTCGGTTGAGACCGCGCCCAAGTCAACCCTCGGCAACGCGGTTTTGGCGTGGGGACAAAGTGCCATTGCGGCCTTTCATTTTCCACCACAGACCCCTATATTCGTTTTGTCGGCTTGACCGACTATGGCGATAAATGGGCGATGAAATAAGCCGTTCGGACCCGGGGGCGGTACCCGGCGCCTCCACCAAAAGCCGCTGCTGTGTACAGGGCGGTTTTTGCTGGGGGCGAAATAGGATCGACGAAGGTGTAAAGATCGTACTTTTGCCCGGCATTGTACCACCGTCATCGGGCTAAACTTATAGTTGCCAACGACAACTATGCGGAAGCACGTCTCGCTGCTTAATGCGGTGCGATAGCTTCAATTCAAGTCCTAGAGGTTCGCACTTCTAGGCGGGGTTCGGAGGTACCTGGCAACAGAAACCTCCACTTCTCCCTCCTTTGTCAGTCCTATGCACCGCGCCCATGGCTGCGAAGCGCGCAGCACCGCGTACCCTTCTCCATGGACAAAAGATGCAGAACGATTCCGATCGATTCTTCGTGCTGACCGGTGGTCCGGGCTCCGGCAAGACCACCTTGATCGAAGCCTTGCGCCGGGCAGGCTTTGCCACCTCGGTCGAAGCCGGCCGCGGCATCATCCGCGACCAGTCCACCATAGGCGGGACTGCCCTGCCCTGGCACGATCGCGCGCTGTTTGCCGAGTTGATGCTGTCGTGGGAGATGCGCTCCTATCAGGTCGCGTGCGACCAGACAGGCCCGGTCTTTTTCGATCGCGGCGTGCCGGACACGCTTGGCTATTTGCGCATCATCGACCTGCCTGTTCCCGAGCACGTCATGCATGCCGCCGAACGCTTCCGCTATGCCAAGCGCGTCTTCATTGCTCCGCCATGGCCTGACATCTTCACGCAGGATGCCGAGAGAAAGCAGACGCTCGACGAGGCCGAGCGCACTTATCATGCGCTGGTCGGCGTCTATACGGAACTGGGCTACGAGCTGGTCCCGCTGCCATTGGCGCCGGTCGAGGTCCGGCTTCGATTTGTGCTGACCGAGGCAGGATTGAGATAAAAAAGACCGGGCTAGCCCGGCCTTTTCATCGATTGCAATCGCTTATTCCGCCGGTGCCTCGACGGCTTTGCGCGAGCGGCCGAGCGTGACCTTGGCCAGCGTGAAGGAGATCACCGCGCAAAGCGTGATGCCGGCCACCATCGGCAGCGGCGTGCCGTCGAAGAACACCCCGGCGACGCCCATGGCGAGCGCGCCGATGGCGAAGTGCAGCGTGCCCATCAACGCCGAAGCCGTGCCGGCGATCTCGCCGTGCTCTTCCATGGCCAGCACCGAGGTGGTCGGGATGACCAGGCCGAGGAAGCCGTAGCCGACGAACAGCAACGCCGCCATCACGTCGAGCCGGTCTATGCCTGTGGCCATCACCGCGAACAGCACCACCATCGTCGTGGCGTAGCCAGTCACCGCGACACGCACCACGCGCCGCAGCCCGAAGCGCTCGGCCAGCAGACCCGTCAGCTGCGACATGCCGATAAAGGCGACCGCATTGATCGAGAAGAACACGCTATAGACCGAAGGCGAAAGCCCGTAGTGGTCGATCAGGATGAACGAGGAGCTCGACAGATAGACGAAGAAGCTCGCAATGCCGAAACCGGCGATCGCCACCAGACCGAGGAAGTTGCGATCACCCATCAGAAAGCGGTAGCCGGAAAGCGCGGTTGCAAAGGAGGAACCGGCGCGGTCTTCCACCGGCCGCGTCTCCTTGAGCGAAGTCGCCAACAGGATGGTGGCAAGCACTGCCGCACCCGTCACCGTCCAGAACACCGCGCGCCAGCCGAAACTCTCGATGATCTGGCTGCCGGTCAGCGGCGCCAGGATCGGCGACACCGAAAACACCAGCATCAGCAGCGACATCAGTTTGGCAGCCTCATTGCCGGTGTGCAGGTCTCGCACGATGGCGCGTGGAATGGCCATGCCGGCGCTGGCGCCAAGGCCTTGCAGGAAGCGGAAAGCGATCAGCCATTCGATGGTCGGCGCCATTGCCGAGCCAATGCCGCCGATCATGAACAGCGCAAGGCCGCCATAGAGCGGCAGCTTGCGGCCGACCATGTCGGAGATCGGCCCGACGACGATTTGGCCAAAACCCATCGACAGGAAGAAGATCAATAGGCTCATCTGCACGGCGGCGGTGCCGGCGTGCAGATCCGCGCCGATCGATGGCAGCGCGGGCAGATACATGTCGATGGCGAACGGGCCGATTGCGGACAACAAGCCGAGCACGACCGCGATGCGGAGGAATTTGGGACTCATGATAAAGGCTTCTTTCGAATCTGGTTGCCGCCGCAGGCCGGCGGGTAACCCAAGGACGTTCCATCCCCTGAAATTCCGACTCTCCAAGAGCGAATTCTCTTCGTCTCTCCGGAGCCAAATCTCTTCGTATTGTGTCCACAAATTTAGACACTCTTGTCTAATTCGTCAATCACCTCTATATAGAATTCCATGAAGCTGCATGTTTCTCCTGACACTTTCCCGCCACGCGGCCATGAGGCCAAGCGCATTTCGATTGTCGACGCCGCCGCTGGAGTTTTTTGTCGCGAAGGTTATGCCGGCGCCAACATCGACCTGATCGCGGTCGAGGCCGGCGTCTCACGCCAGACCGTCTATAACCATCATGGCGACAAGGAAAAATTGTTCGTCGCCGTGGTGCGCGATCTGACCGAGCGCTGCAATACCGGCATTTTCGCCACCATTGCCACCTTTCCCGATCAGCCCAAGGACCTCGAAGCCGATCTGATCGGCTTTGCCGTGCGCTTGAACCAGAACTGCATCTGCAACCGCGACGGAAAATTCCTGCGCAAGCTGATCCAGACCGAAGGCGAGCGCTATCCCGAACTGTTCGCCGAGTGGCTCAAGCAGGGCCCAGGCCGGACGTGGCCGGCTATCGCCGCCCGCTTCGCAAGGCTGGCTTATGGCGGTTACCTCGCGATCGATGATCCCGATGTGGCGGCACGACAGTTTCTCGGTCTCGTCAATGCCGAGTTGCAGACGACCTTCATGCTCGGCGGCACGCCGCGCGAGGACGAGGTGCTCCAGTCGGCGACCAATGGCGTGCGCACCTTCCTGCGTGCCTTCGGCAAGCGCCGGTCCGTCGCATCGGTTGAAAAGCAAGCTGCGCTCGCCGGCGCTTGAGCGATCAAATCGCCGGCAATAATCCTCGTCTCGGTGCGGAGGTGATCTATATGCGGTTTACGCCGCGCTCAAGCTTGATTACAGCTATGCGGACGATTCAACGGAACCCGACCGCCACATGGCCGACGACCACATCCGCTACGACATTCTGGCCCAGGAGGCGTTGCGCGGCGTCATGCGCAAGGTCCTGGCCGAAGTCGCGCGCACCGGCCTTCCCGGCAACCACCACTTCTTCATCACCTTCCTGACCGGCGCGCCCGGCGTGCGCGTGTCGTCACGGCTGCGCGAGCGTTATCCCGAGCAGATGACCATCGTCATCCAGTTCCAGTATTGGGACCTGAAGGTGACCGACACCGGCTTCGAGGTCGGCCTGTCCTTCTCCGACGTGCCGGAGAAACTCGAAATCCCGTTCTCGGCCGTGCGCGGCTTCTATGATCCTTCGGTCAATTTCGAACTCGAATTCGACGTCAAGACCGACGGTGTCGCCGAGGAACCAGCCGCTGAAGCCTCGCCCGAGCCGCTGACCATCGTCTCCGAGAAAAAGCCGAAGGCCGAGAAGAAGGCCGCCGCCGCCGAGCAGGAGAAGAAGCCCGCTGCTGCCGACGCCGCCACCAAGGGCGCCGAAGTGGTCTCGCTCGACGCCTTCCGCAAGAAATAATCCACGCTTCGCGCCATGGCCGACATCGTAAACCTCCGCCAGGCCCGCAAGCAGAAGGCGCGGGACGAGAAACTGCGCGTCGCCGAACAGAACCGGGCGCTGCACGGCCGTTCCAAGGCCGAAAAGGAACGCGACCGCATGATCGCCGACAAGAGCGACAAATTCGTCGCTGGACATCGTCGCGAACCCTTTGGCGACAAAGACAACCAGAGCGTCCGACCGAAAGGCGCGCGGCGGCTTTCGGACGAATCCGATGCTTAGAGCAAAATGAGTACTCCGCAGTGAGCGCCGTCGAAAAGCGCTCGGTGACCATTCGCGGCCACCGCACCAGCTATTCGCTCGAAAAGCCCTTCTATGACGATCTCGTCGCGATCGCAGCGATCAGAAAGCTGACGCTCGCCGCTCTTGTCGCCGAAGTCGACGAGACGCGGCCCCGCGACACCAACCTGTCCTCGGCACTCCGGCTCTTTGTCCTGGAGTGGGCAAAGCGCGGCGCCGGCTAAATCTTTGTCCTTACGCACTTCCGGACGGAAAACCGCTACACACTTTTCCTCGAACCGCTCTAACTCGTTGTTTTGACACAATTCTGGACGGAAAACCGTTTCACACTTTTCCTGGAATTGCTCCTAGAGGCTCTCGACCACGTCCGCCTTTTTCCTCCGTCTGGTGCCGAAACCAAGCAGGGTCGAGCGATCGCGTTCCTCGGCCTGTTTCCTAGACCGCACGCGCATCAGATCCTTCCACCCGACATAACCGACCAGTTGCAGGCCCTCACGGGTGACGACAGGCAGATGAGAGACGTTGGCCAGCAGCAGCTTGTCGGTGAGACCCTCCAGGTACTCATCCGGATAGGCCAGCGTGATCTTGCTGCCGGCGAGCAGCTCGCCAAGCGTCGTGGTGCGGTGCCTGCCGGCCCGTCTCCAGCGCAGGATCGCCGGCGGATCGATGAGACCGAGCACATGCCCGTTCTCGTTGACGACGGGAAAACTCGGATGCCGCGTTTCCGGCGCCGTCAGGAATGCCGCCGCGCCATGCAGCGTCATCGTCGCCGGCACGCTCTCGACCTGAGAGGTCATGACCTCCCGTACTCTGGTCAGGGCGAAGGGATCGACACGGTATTCGCGAACCAGATGGTGCCCCCTTCTGGCGATCTTCTCGGTCAGGATCGAACGCTTCATCAAAAGCACGGTGACGGTGTGTGCCGCCGCACAGGCTGCGATCAGCGGCACCAGCATGTGCGTGTCGCCGGTTAGCTCGACGGCAAAGAAGGTTGCGGTCAACGGCGCCCGCATCGTGCCGCCCATGGTGGCGGCCATGGCCAGCAGCGCCCAGAAGCCTGGATCGGCCGCAGGCAGAACGCCGGCGAGCACCGCTCCCATCGCCCCACCCATGATCAGCAGCGGTGCCAGCACGCCCCCGGACGTTCCCGAACCGAGCGCCACCGACCAGATGATGGCCTTCACCACCAGGAGGATGAGTGCCGCTGTGGCGACCGTGCGGCCATCCAGCATGTCGGTGATGTTGTCATAGCCGACGCCGAGCGCCTGCGGCTCGATCAGCCCGCCTATGCCGACCACCAGGCCGCCCAGCATCGGCCACCACATCCAGTGAATGGGCAGCTTCTGGAAGCCGTCCTCGCAGGCATAGACCATCTGCGTCAGCAGCCCCGACAACAGGCCGGCCGCAATGCCGATCGAGACCCAGCCGGCAAGGCCGATGAAGGACACCTCCATGCCGCCCTGAAACGGAAAGATCGGCCCGGGCAGATGCAGCATGGTGCGCTCGACCTCGGCAATGATTGCCGCGACCGCCACGGGAATGAAGCTGCGCGGGGTCCATTCGAAGAGCAACAGTTCGACCGCCAGCATGATGGCCGCGATCGGTGTGCCGAAGACCGTGGTCATGCCGGCCGCCGCACCTGCCACCAGCAGCGTCTTGCGCTCATTGTCGCTGACTGGCAGCATTTGTGCGATCAGCGAGCCGATCGCGCCGCCCGTCATGATGATCGGCCCCTCGGCGCCGAACGGGCCGCCCGAGCCGATCGAAATCGCCGACGACAGCGGCTTCAGGATCGCAACCTTGGCGTCGAGCCTGGAACGCCCGAGCAGGATCGCCTCGATTGCCTCTGGAATGCCGTGGCCGCGGATCTTCTCGCTGCCGAAGCGCGCCATCACCCCAATGATCAGCGCGCCGATCACCGGGACGACGACAGAGGCAAGCCCGAGCGGCGTGTCCTGCAGCTTCAGATCGGCGAGCGTGAACTGGCCAAAATAGGCGATGTTGGTGGCAAGCCTGATCAGTTTCAAAAGCGCGATGCCGGCAAACAGCCCCGCCGTCGCCACCACCACGGCGATGGCGGCAACGAGCAATACCCTGGCATCGGTGGTGAAATCCCTGAGATGACCGGGATTGGAGTGATTGGGCTTCATGACGGACTTTGCTTTCTGGCGGCGAGCCGTATCTCGCGGCATGGTCGAGGCGGCCAGCCGGCTTTGTCGGCTGGCTATGTATCGTAACACGATATAAATATTCAAGTCGGTTTTGCTCGAAATCCGTTTGAGCTTTCCCGGAAAACGAACAAATGTCTGGTATGACGCAGCCGCAGAAACCTCGCCCCGCCATCAAGCAGTCCGACTACCAGCGGCTGTCCGAATTTCGCTACCTGATCCGGCGCTTCCTCGAATTCAGCCAAATCCAGGCGGAAGACGCCGGCCTGACGCCGCGCCAGCATCAGGCGCTGCTGGCAATCAAGGGATTCCCGGGCGGCGGACCGGTGACGGTTGGCGATCTGGCGGAGCGCTTGCGCATTCGCCATCACAGCGCCGTCGAGCTGATCAACCGCCTTTGCGAGGCAGGGCTGGTGGCAAGGGACCAGGACAAGGATGACCATCGCCGCGTGCTGCTGCGGCTGACCGAGCGCGCCGACGACTGTCTGGCCGAGCTGTCGGCAGCACATCTCGACGAGCTGTCGCGCATCGAACCCATGCTCAAGCGCCTGCTCGTCGGCGAGTGACGCGCCGGCGTCGTGCATTACGGCTGCGAATTATTCCTGGCACCCCGAATCCTTGGGCTTCCCGGGAACGTCTCGACAAGAGTGGGCCGGCAAGGCGAAATACGATCCAAGGAACAATCAAGATGAAACGCCATCTGATACGCTACAAGACCAAGCCGGAGCTGGCCGATGAGAACGAGCGGCTGATCAAGGCCGTGTTCCAGGAGCTGGGCGACAAATCTCCGGACGGCGTTCGCTATATGACGTTGCGGGCCGGCGACGGGACCTTTGTCCATCTGGTCGAAACGGAAACTGATGCCCATGCCGAACTCATCACCGGGCTTGCGGCATTCGAGGCCTTTCAGAACGGCATCCGCGACCGTTGCATTGAACGCCCACAACGTGAGGAAATGATCGTGGTGGGCAGCTATCGGATGCTGGGCGAGTAGTCGGGATAGAGGCGCATGAACATCCCTGGCGATATCCGCGAGCCGTTCGATCGGCTGTTCGGGGAATTGCGCCCCAAGCTGCACCGCTACTGCGCCCGCATGACGGGCTCGGCCATCGACGGTGAAGACGTGCTGCAGGAAGCCCTGGCCAAGGCGTTCGAAGCTCTGCCCAACACCGGCCCGCTAGCGAATCCGGAGGGTTGGCTGTTCCGCATCGCCCACAATGCGGCGCTTGATTTCCTGCGCCGTCGCGCCCGTGAAAAGGCCTTTTCCGATGAGGATCCGGACATGATCGTCGACCCGGCCAACCCCACCGTCGACCGTCAGGCCGCGGCCGCCGGCCTGCACACCTTCATGCGCCTTCCCGTCGCGCAGCGAAGCAGTGTCATCATGATGGACGTTCTGGGCTATTCGCTGCAGGAGATCAGCGCCATGCTCGACACCAGCATTCCGGCCATCAAGGCCGCGCTGCATCGTGGCCGCGGCCGCCTGCGCCAACTCGCCGATGAACCCGAGGATCGCCCTTCCCCCAGGCTGACTGCGTCCGAACGCCTGCTCCTCGACGCCTATATCGATCGCTTCAATGCCCGCGATTTCGATGCGGTGCGCGATATGCTTGCGGACGAGGTGCGGCTGGAACTGGTGGCCAGGGCGCGGCTGAACGGGCGCAAGGAAGTCGGCACCTACTTCCACAACTATTCGAGCGTCCAGGACTGGCGGTTCGCGCCGGGCTTCGTCGAAGGCAGGCCGGCAGTCCTTGTCTGCGATCCTAACGATCCGGCGGCGCGGCCCTCCTACTTCGTGCTGCTGGGATGGCAGGCGGGCAGGCTTGCCGCCATCCGCGATTTTCGTCACGCTCGCTACGTTGCGGACAGCGCCGAGATGTCCATCCTCTGACGCAATTGTTCGGCGCGCGGCGGCGGTCCGCGCTACTGCAACGACTTCAGCAGATTGTCGATGGTGAACGGATTGGACTTCGGCTTGGCCGGCGGCGGATTGTCGTTGGCCTCCGGCAGCGGCGCACGCTCCACCTTCGGCGCCTGCTGCGCGGCCTTGCGTTCGGCCTCGAGCCTTGCCTTTTCCTGCGAGGCGATGCGTCTCGCTTCTTCGTCTGCTTGCGCCTTGGCTGCCTCGTCGGCGGCCTGCTGCTCGGCCGCGGCCTTGGCGTCGGCCTGGGCTTTCGCTTCGGCATCGGCTTTCGCCTTTGCATCCGCTTCAGCCTGGGCCTGCGCATCTGCTTGGGCCTTTGCCCTGGCGTCGGCCTCGGCTTTCAGCCGCGCTGCTTCCTCCTGCTGGCGCAATTCCTCGGCCGCCCTGTCGCGCTCGTCCTGCAACGCCGCGTAGTAGCGCACCTCGCGCCGCAGCCGCTGCTTTTCGAGCAGGGCCGCCTGCATCGCCTCGACGCGCTGCTGTTCCCTTTCGAGCGCTCGCTGGGTCAGGAACTGTGCCAGCGGCTCGCTGTCGAACTGCCGTTTCACGGCGCCGAACGGCCCCTCGGCGGTGAAGTTCATCACCGGATCGGAGCCGACCAGCGCGTCGTCGCCGGGCCAATAGGTGATCGCTCCCTTGGCGGAAACCATGGCTGCGTTGAGGTCCGCAATGATGTCGGCGGACAAGGTTGCCGCCGGATTCTCCAGGCTGATCGGCGGTGCCCTGAGCGTGCCGCCGGCAACCGTGAAGGCGACAGATGTATCCTTGGCGGCAAAACTGCCGTCGGCGGCGATTTGCGGCGCGAAGACGGCGGTCTTGGCCGCATCGATGTCGCGCCCGATCGCATCCGCCTTGGCGAGAAACGCGTTGAACGCATCGGGATTGACGCCGGCGACCTGCAACCCCCTCAACGCCGCCGTGCCGGAGCCCGACAGAGCGGCCACCATCGCATCGACCGACTTGCCGCTGGTCGACAGTGCCGTCGAGAAATCGCCATTGCCGCTGATGCCGGCATTCGGCAGCACGGTCGCCAGATCGGCGCCCGCCAGTTTCATCTGGCCGGTGAAAAGTCCGGTGCCGTCATTGTTCTTCAATTCGAACACGCCCGTCAGCGCACCATTGAGGAATTTCGCCTTGAGGTCCGAAACCCGGATGCCTTCCTGGTCGAGCTTGAGCGAGAATCCGGCGTCATAGGCGGTGGCGAACGGCCCGGCGGCAAGCGCCGCCGTCGTCAGGTCGAGATCGGCGGTGAACGGCAGGCTGGATTTCTGGCTGAACGGAGCAGCCGGCCAGCCACCATTCTTGTCGCCCCCACTCTTATTGGCAAGAAAAGCAGAATCGCCGAACAGCGCCACAGCCATCGGATCGAGGTCAAGTTCGTCGAGCACCAGTGCGCCGGCCAGATGCGGCACGCCGTCCTTGACGTCGACATTGACGTCACCGGACACCGCCGCCTCGTTGAGGGCGCCGTTGAGATTATCCAGCACCAGCAGGCCGTTGCCATAGTCGCCCTGCGCCGCGAGTGACGCCGACATGCCAGCGCCCATTCCAGGCAGGCCGATGCCGGTCGTCATCAGCCATGGCTCGATGTCGGCGGCATCGAGGCTGAGCTTGCCTTTGACGGTAGCCCCTTGCGGCGTGTCTGCAACGGTTCCCTCGAAACCGGCCTTGAAGTCGTTGCCGGCGAGGCTGAAAGTCGTCGCCAGGCCCCCGCCAAGCGTGCCCTTGGCCTGAACGTCCGTGCTCGCCTCGCCCAGCATGCCGAGCGGCAGCGCCGGCAGGCCGTACAGCGCCAACAGCGCGGTGGCGTCGGGGTTCCTGGCGTTGAAGGTCAGCGTTACCGGCGCTTCGAGCAGCTTGTCCGCTGCTCCCTTCCCCGACAGCGACGCCGAAAAGGCCGAGCCGCCGGCCTTGCCTTGGCCGCTCACCGCCAGCCCCGTGGTGCCATCGCCATTGTCGGCGGCACTTGCCACAAGGTCGACGCGCGCATCCTGGAACAGCTCGGGATAGGCCGCTGCACGGCTCGCCAGCCCCTTAAGCACGGCATTGTCGGGATAGTGCTGGGCGGCGACGTCGACCAGCGGCTTGAGATCGACGGCAACCACCGAAGCGTCGAGCTTACCGGTTGGACTTGCCGGAAAATCCTTGATCCGGCCGGTGGCGCTGATCGAGGCGCCGGCCAGCCCGCCCAACGACAACCGGTCGATTTCAAGCAACCCGTCGCGCAGCCTCAGCGCCGTGTCGACCGTGTCGGCGGTCAGGCCGCCGGCGCTGACCGGCCCGGCCTTGATCTGGAAATCGAGGTCGCGGTCGGCAAAGCGGTTGGCGCCTTTGTCGCTGACGAAGATCGAGGCGAAGGCCGCAAGCCCGTCGACATCGAGCTCACCGCCTTCGAGCCGCATCAGCACCGACGGTTTGGCATCGTCGGGCTGGCTGGAATCGATGCTGCCGGAAAACTTCGCCTTGCCCAGGATCAATTCGAGATCGCTGAAGGCCTGGCGTTTTTCCGTGACATCGACCGTGGCCTTGAAACCGGCGGCGGGTAGACGGCGGATCGCCTCGTCGACATCCTTCGACAGCCAGGCGGCAAAGCCTGAAGGTTGCGCCACGGCCAGCAGCAGCGAGCCGGTGAAGCCGAAACGATCCTCGACGCTGAGCATGCCGTTGGCTTCCAGCGTGGTGCGGCCGGGCAGTGTCGCGGCAAGCGATTCCACCAACCAGCCGCCATCGGTCGGCTCGGCGGAAAGATGGACGTCGCGCACCGTGGTATCGCCGGCGACCACCGCCGGCAGCTTGACCTCGACGGTGCCGGGTATGGTCGGCTTCGGCAGCTCGTGCAACGCCTGTTCGAGCGCGGCGATGCGCTGGTCGAGCGTCGCGCCGGCGCCGGCCTCGGCGCCCACCGCCTCGTCGAACTGCACCTGCGCGCCACTGGCCTCGATGGCGAAGCTCGGCTTCAGGCCGAGATCGACCGAAGCCTTGCCGTCGGCGGTGTAGGGATTGTCGAGCGGTCCGGTCTCGAAGCGGAATTCGTCGACACCGAGCTTCTGGTGATCGAGCGAAAACTTACCATTCAGCCGAAAGCCTGGATCGGGCTTGCCGGCACTGACCTTCACCGTCTCGCCGTCGTTGCCACGCAACGCGGCGCTGTTCTTGTCGGCACCGGAGATCTTGAACTGGCCGGAGTAGACGGCGGCACCCTTGACGATGCCGGCATTGCCGTCGGTTTCGATGACCAGCGGATAGGCATCGGGATCAGCCTTCAGCCGAAGCCGCATCTGTCCGGTGCCTTCGGCCTTTCCAGTGGACGCGACGACCGTGGTGCGAAGACCGTCGAGCCGCAGTGTACCGTCCATGCGCCATGGCCCGGCCAGCGACTTGGCCGAGATCGTCGAATTGATCTCCGAGATGAGATGGCTGCGCCCACCAGCGGCATGGCTGAGTTTGATCTGCCCTTCCGTCACCGTCAGCTTTTCGATCGAGATCTGGTTGAGGTCGAAGGGCGAGGATGGCCGCATCGCCCAGTCGACGGTACCGTTGCTGGCAATATCGATGGTCGCTTTCGGCCGCACCAGCCGCATGTCGAAGATCAGCACCTCGCCACGCAGGAAGGGCGCCAGCTCCGCATCCATCGAAAACGTCTCGACGGTCATGGCAGGTTGGCCATTCGGGCCACCGGCGACGGTGACGTTGGAAAAGGTCACCGAGGGAAACGGCAACAGCCGCGCCGTGGCATCGCCCTGCACCGTCACCTTGCGGCCAAGGATGGCGCTGGCCTCCCGCTCGAATTCGGCGCGGTAGCCGGTCCAGTCGATAAAATACGGCACCACCAGCGCCGCACACAGCACCAGCACGAACAGGCCACCGAAGATCACGAACAGGCGAGCGAGCATCAGCTCCGAACGGGTTGATTGAAATTCTGCCGCACTCTACCTGCATCCGCGTGTCGATAAAGAGGCAATTCATCCAGTGTTGCGTGATGTCTCATCCGCAGCTGCGTGATGTCTCATCCGCAGTTGCGTGATCTCGGGTGATCTGAAACAAATCCTGGAAAAAGCGGAGATATTTCGGATGTCAGGGAAGAACTGGGACCGCGTGCCGATCGATGCCCAAAGCGTCGACGCTCCATTGTCGTTGTCGGCCGTCTTTCTTGTCGTCACTGTCGCAAGCGAGCAGAGCGCTCTCGTCAAGGTCGCGGCCGTGCTCGGCGGGCTTGACGATCTCGTCAAGACTGTCGGATTTCGCGACCTTTCCGGCCGGCTGTCCTGCATTGCCGGCATCGGCCGCGAGCTCTGGGATCGTCTCTCTCCAGACCGGCGGCCGCTGGAACTGAGATCGTTTGCGCCGATCAAGGGTGCGGTTCATTCGGCGCCGTCGACGGCGGGCGACCTTCTCTTCCACATCCGGTCCGAGCGCCCCGATATGTGCTTCGAGTTCGAGCGCATTTTGCTCGACAGCCTTGGCGACGGCGTGACGGTCGTCGACGAGGTCTCGGGTTTCCGCTATTTCGATGCGCGTGACCTGCTCGGCTTTGTCGACGGCACGGCCAACCCGACCGGTCTCGATCTGCCTGCCTCGGCGCTCGTCGGCGACGAAGATGCCGACTTCGCCGGCGGCAGCTATGTCGTCGTTCAGAAATATCTGCACGATCTCGATGCGTGGGCGCGAACGCCAACGCCCCTCCAAGAAGAGATCATCGGCCGCACCAAGATCGACAACATCGAAATCGATGACGACGACGCGCCGCGCAAATCGCACAAGTCGCTTGCCACCATCGAGGATGCCGATGGCAACGAATACGACATCCTGCGCGACAACATGCCTTTCGGCCAGCCGGGGCGACGGGAATTCGGAACCTATTTTATCGGCTATAGCAGGTATCTCTGGGTGATCGAGAAGATGCTGCAGCGAATGTACATCGGTGACCCGCCGGGCGCTTACGACCGGTTGCTCGATTTCTCCACGCCGCACACCGGGACCACGTTCTTCGCGCCAACTCGCCCTATGCTGCAAACGCTTGTTCAGGGCGCGCAGGAGAAGCCTGCATCAACTGCGCCGCAGAAGCCTGTCGAGTAAGCGAACCAGTTTGACCTAGCGCATGGGCGCCTGGTGACCGGCAGCCGACATCTAATGGCCGACGCCCGGCAATATCTTGCCGGGGTTCATGATATCAAGCGGATCGAGCGCCTGCTTGATGGTGCGCATGATGTCGACGCCGTGGCCGAGTTCGTGACGCAGGAAGCCGATCTTGCCCTGGCCGATACCGTGCTCGCCGGTGCAGGTCCCATCCATGGCGATCGCCCGCATGTTGAGCCGCGCGACAAATTTTTCCGACAGCGCGATCTCCTTGGGGTTGTCGACGTCCATCAGCACCAGCACGTGAAAATTGCCGTCGCCGGCATGGCCGACGATCGGCGCGATCAGCCCCATCTCGGCGATGTCGGCTTCGGTCTCGGTGACGCATTCGGCAAAGCGCGAGATCGGCACGCAGACATCGGTCGACAGCCCTTTGGCGCCCGGCCGCAGCGTCAGCGACGACCAGTAGGCGTCGTGCCTCGCCTTCCACAATTTTGTCCGCTCCTCGGCGACACTGGTCCACAGGAACGGGCCGCCGCCATTCTCCTCGGCAATCATGCCGAAGGTCTCGGCCTGCTCGGCAACGCCGGCGTCGCTGCCATGGAATTCGACGAACAGGCACGGGCTCTCGGGATAGTCGAGTTTCGAATAATTCTTCATCGCCCGCATCTGCAGTGCGTTGACCAGTTCGATGCGCGCCACCGGAATGCCCATCTGGATCGTCGCGATGACCGTGTTGCAGGCCGCCTCGACACTCGGGAAGGGACAGACGCCGCCGGAGATGGCTTGCGGAATGCCTTGCAGCTTCAGTGTCAGCGACGTGATGATGCCAAGCGTGCCTTCCGAGCCGACCAGCAATCGCGTCAAATCGTAGCCGGCCGAGCTCTTTTTCGCGCGCTTGCCGGTCGTCACCGTCTCGCCGTCGGCCATGACCGCGGTCAGCGACAGCACGTTCTCGCGCATCGTGCCATAGCGCACCGCATTGGTGCCGGACGCCCGCGTCGCCGCCATGCCGCCGAGCGAGGCATTGGCGCCCGGATCGATCGGAAAGAACAGGCCGGTGTCGCGCAAATGCCGGTTCAAATCCTCGCGTGTGACGCCGGGTTCGACCGTGCAGTCGAGATCCTGCGGATTGACCGCCAGGATACGGTTCATTCGCGAAGTATCGACCGAGATGCCGCCGCCCGGCGCATTGGTGTGGCCTTCGAGCGATGAGCCGACGCCGAAGGCGATCACCGGCACCCGATACGCGGCGCAGGCGCGCACGATCTCCTGCACCTCGGCGGTCGTCTCCGGGAAGGCGACGCCATCCGGCGCCTGCGTCGGAATATAGGTGGTGGTGTGGGCGTGCTGGGAGCGGATGGCCTGGCCGGTCTGGAAGCGCTCGCCGAGCCGCTGCTTGAGGATGCCGAGCACGGCCGCAATGCCCTCCTCGTTGCGTTCGACCGGATTGAGGTCGCTCAGAGCCATGAATTCCTCCGCGAATGGACCAGCGCGCACCCTTGTTGTGCATCTATGGATGATGCGCTCGGCAATTCCAGGGAAGGCGTGGAGCGGCTTTCCATCGGAATTGCGTCAAACAAGGAGATAGAGCAGTTCGGCGTTTCCGTGAAACGATGAACCGATCTAGTCTCACCGACAACAGTCTGTCCAGCACCAGAACAAGGAAGTTTCGATGCCCATCCCCGCCCCCTTCGTCTCCCAATCCATGGACATCGAGAAGGACTGGATCGACTACAACGGCCATCTCAACATGGCCTATTACAACGTGCTGTTCGACCGCTGCTCGGACGACGCCTTCGAGGCAATGGGCATGGGGCCGAACTACGCCAGAGACCGCCGCCTCACCATCTACACGGCGGAAGTCCATGTCTGCTACGTGCAAGAGTTGCATCTCGAGCACAAGGTCACCGTCACCTTCCAGCTGATCGACCATGACGACAAGCGACTGCGGGTCTACCAGGAAATCCGCCATGTCGACGGCTGGCTCGCCGCCACCTCGGAATCGCTTTCGCTGCATGTCGACATGGCCGGGCCGAAGGTGGCGCCGTTCCCCGCCGATGTGCTTGCCAAGATCGAAGCCATGCGTGCCGCCCATTCGGCACTGCCTATGCCGGAGCGCGCCGGCCGTTCGATCGGGATTCGCCGCAAGACCGCTTGAAGCGACACGACGGCCACGTTAACCTTACCGAGGTTTTAACGGGAACAAGCCAATTGAGCCATTGAACGACTCAGCGGAGCGGTCGAGAACGATGCTCATGGGTTGCGATACGGCGGCGGGCGAAGCCGGTTCGAGGGACGTGCATGAAAACCGACATCAAGGTCGAAGTGGACAGGCTCGTGGCCGATCCGCGCATCACCGACTATGATTTCTGGCGCTCGCTCAAGAACGTCAACAACGAGATCTTCCACATCGCCAACAACAACGAGCCGATCCCGTTCGACATGATCCGCTGGCGCGCCATCCTGAAGCAGGCGCGCATGAGGCGCGGACACGCTTAAAGCCTTCGGACCGACATCCTCGCCCTCAAGACCGGCCTCGCCCTCAAGATTGGCGCTTCACCGCTCCCAGCGGCGAGCGTGCCACCACCGGTGACGACTGGATGATCGCCGTGTTGGTCATCGCGTAGGGAATGATGCGGTCGATCACCCGTTCGAGCTCGGCCACCGAGCCGACATGCGCCAGCGCGATGAAACAATCCTCGCCGGTCACCCGGTCGCATTGCGCAATCTCCGGCAGGTCGCGGATGATCTCGGCGACCACAGCCAGTTGCCCCGGCACCGGACGGATGCGCAGCCATGCCGATAGCGGCAGGCCAAGTGCGGCAGGGTTGATCCTGATCGAATAGGCCTCGATCACGCCACTCTCCTGCAGCCGCTTGATGCGCTCGGCGACACTCGGCGCCGACAGGCCGACCGAGCGTGCAAGCTCCGCCGTGCTGATGCGCGCGTCCTTTTCCAGCAGCCGCAGGATCTTCATGTCCGCCGCATCGAGGTCGGCGCTTTCAGTTCGAAGGCGTTTCATCGAAAACTCCTTGCATCCGGGCGAAACCTAGCCTGCAGAGCCAATCATCCCCCATATAAATCGACAAAACTGCCTGCGATACTGATCCGATGGATGATCAAACGCAAGCTCTCGCGGCAAGCCCTGCCCCTGCCGGCCCTGTCCAGGGCGGGCTGGCGACGAGACTGCCGCCACATGTCTGGTTCGGCGTCAGCGCCGTGTTCCATTATCTCGGGCCGGCATTCGCCGTGCTGCTGTTCCCGCATGTCGGCGTGCTCGGCATGGCGTGGCTGCGCATCGCCACCGCCGCCCTGGTCTTCGCGCCGCTGACCCGGCCTTGGCGAACCTTCGCCCGCGCCAATCGCTCGACACGGCTGCTGCTGCTGGCCTTCGGCGCCTGCCTGGCGGTGATGAACTGTTCGTTCTACCTGGCGCTCGACCGCTTGCCGATCTCGCTGGTGGCGGCGATCGAATTTGTCGGCACCATCGGCATTGCGCTGATCGGCCTCAGGAGCCCGCGCAATCTTGCCGCCCTTGCCATTGCCGTCACCGGCACATTGCTGCTCATCGACGTCAAGTGGTCGAGCGATCCGCTTGGCCTGTTCTGGGCCTTCCTCAACGGCGCGCTGTTCGTCGGCTACATCGTGCTCGGCCACCGCGTCGCCCGCACGGGCGCAGGCGACGGCATAGCGGGCCTCGGCGCGGCCATGGCCATCGCCTTCATCGTCGTGCTGCCGATCGGCCTCACCGACGCGCTGCCGGCCTTCTTCTCGCCATTGCTGTTGCTCGCCGCCATCGGCGTCGGCATCTGCTCGTCGGTCATTCCCTACATCTGCGACCAGCTCGCCATGTCGCGGCTGCCACGCGCGAGCTTCGCCCTGATGCTGTCGCTGCTGCCGGTCACCGCGACGCTGATAGGGGTCATCGTGCTGCGCCAGATTCCGAGCCTGACCGATTGCCTCGGCATTGCGCTGGTCGTCGCCGGCGTTGCCTTCCACAAGCCGGCGCGCTGAAACAATCGGTGCCGCGGATCGGCTACCCTAGCTTCTCCTTCAAGAAAGCGATCGTGCGCCCCCAGGCGAGGTCGGCCGCCTTCTTGTCGTAGCGCGCCGCCGAGGTGTCGTTGTTGAAGGCGTGGTTGGCGCCTTCATAGACATAGACCGTGTATTCGACATGCGCGGCATCAAGCTCCTTCTTGAAGGCGTCGATGCCGGCATTGGTGCGCTCGTCCAGCCCGGCATAGTGCAGCAGCAATGCAGCCTTGATCTTCGACACATCGGCGGCCTTCGGCTGCATGCCGTAATAAGCGACGGAGGCGCTGAGATCGGGCGCGTTGACGGCCAACATGTTTGCCGTGCCACCGCCCCAGCAGAAGCCGACGGCGCCGACCTTGCCGTTGCCGTCCTTTTCGGCCTTGAGGAAAGCGACCGTTGCCTCCCCGTTGGCGACGGTCTGCGCGGAATCCAGTTTGGTGAACATGTCGCGCGCCTTGTCCTCGTCATCAGGCGTGCCGCCTAACGGCGACAGGAAGTCCGGCGCCAGCGCCACGAACCCTTCGAGCGCCACGCGCCGCGCCACATCGCGTATATGCGAGTTGAGCCCCCTGTTCTCGTGGATGACGATGACGGTGCCGAGCTTGCCAGACTGGTTCGCCGGCTTGACCAGATAGCCCTTCATCTCGCCGCTGCTGCCGGGATATGTGACGTCCTCGCCCTTCACGCGTGGATCGTTGTCGGCGACGATTGCCGCTTGCGCCGAATTTGCCGCCAAAAGCGGTGCGATCGCGGCCGCGGCGGCACCCGATCCGGCAAGCCGGGTCAGTTGCTCCATGAAGCGGCGGCGGTCGAGCGTCAGATGGGTGTATTCATCATAGGCGTCGATCATCGCCTGGGTGATGGCAGGTTTCGTCATGGGCGCGCTCCTTCGATCCGCTTTGGTACCGATCGCAAGATAGGAGCGAGGCTCCTGTCGTCCAGTCACGGCTCGGTGACACTCGTCCTCCCTCGCAATTGGCTGGAGGCTCCCAGCATCATCACGTTTTGGTCATCGGCGACAATCTTGATGGCGCTGCCACAATAGTGGAGGACACTGACCGACGTCGGCCGCGCCTCGGCGCGGTCACAGTCCTGATCTGAAGGCCGATCTGGAAAAGGAACGACGCCAATGACCATGCCCTCGCCAATCCTGGCAACCGCCTTCCTGTTTGCCGCGACCGCTATTCCAGCGCTGCGTGCGACGATTGTTGCCGCAAGTCGAAGGTCCATGATCAAGGTTCGCATCCGCCCGCGCCATCCGGCAAACACGAAAACCCAGGGTTGAGGTGAAGTCATGGACGTACAGGACATCGTGAACACTGTTTCGCAGAAGGTCGGTCTCGACCAGGCGACGACGGAAAAGGTTGTCGGCACCATTTTCTCGGTGCTCGAGCACGAAGCGGAAGGCACCAGCGCCTCCTCGTTCTTCGCCAAGATCCCCGGCGCCGATGCGTTGGCCCAGAAGTATGACGTCATGGCCGCCGCTCCGGCCGGCGGTGGCGGCTTTCTGTCGTCGCTGCAGGGCGCGCTTGGCGGCGTTCTCGGCGAGAAAGCCGGCGCGCTGGTCAACGGCGTTGCGGCCCTCAAGGCATCGGGCCTCGACATGGCGCAGATCCAGAAGGCGGGCGCAACGCTGATCCAGCAGGCCGAAGCCGCCGCCGGCCCCGACCTGACCAATGAGGTGCTCGGCTCGGTGCCCGGCCTGAAGAGCCATCTCGGCATCAGCTGAGGCGTCGATCCGTCAAGACAGTGCCGTCCTGAAGTAGCCTCCCCTACTTCGGCAGCGCGTAGGCCATCACATAGTCGCCCGGCTTTGTGCCGACCGAGCCGTGGCCGCCGGCAACGATAACCACGAACTGGCGTCCGTCGGCGACCGTATAGGTCATCGGCGTCGATTGCCCGCCGGCCGGCAGTCGCGCCTGCCAGAGCTGCTTGCCCGTTGTCAGGTCGTAGGCGCGCAGATAATCGTCGACCGCGGCGCCCAGGAAGGCGACGCCGCCGGCGGTGATCATCGGTCCGCCAATGCCCGGCACCCCGACCTTCAGTGGCAATGGCAGCGGCGTCATGTCGTAGACGGTGCCGTTGCGATGCTTGTAGGCGATGGTGCCGGTCCGCAGATCCACACCCGCGACATAGCCCCAGGGCGGCGCCTGACAGGGAATGCCGAGCGGCGACAGGAACGGCCCCATCACCACGGCATAGGGAGCGCCGTCATTGCGGTTCAGCCCCTGCTCGCTGCCCTTGGTGTCGCTGCCGGGCGGCGGCACGTCCGCGCGCGGGACGAGTCTCGACGTGAAGGCCAGATAGGTCGGCATGCCGAACAGCACCTGCCGCACCGGATCGACCGCGACGCCACCCCAGTTGAAGGTGCCGAAATTGCCGGGATAGATCAG
The DNA here is from genome assembly GCF_056405075.1 of Mesorhizobium sp. P2_A12. Lineage (NCBI taxonomy): Bacteria > Pseudomonadati > Pseudomonadota > Alphaproteobacteria > Hyphomicrobiales > Phyllobacteriaceae > Mesorhizobium > Mesorhizobium sp. P2_A12. The sequence continues at coordinate 273,054 of NZ_JBFUCU010000007.1, read as the reverse complement.
TGACCCCTGCACTGAAGGCGGTGTGTAACGGCCTTCATAGCGCAATTTGTGCAACGCGATCCGGCAGGCCAGCTGGTCGAACATGGTGATGCCCCACATGTCGGCGTCGGTCAGCGGCTTGGGATTGAAGGAGAGGTCCGACGCTGGCTGCGTTGGCGCGCTGTGGTCACCCTCGATGGCGCCGCCGGGCGCCGGCACTTCCTTGACCGCAACCACCGGCTCGCCGGTACGGCGGTCAAGCACATAGAGGTCGCCCTGCTTGGTCGGCCCGACCAGCGCCGGCACCACCGTGCCGTCGGCCTTGGTGATGTCGATCAGGCTCGGCTGCGCCGGCACGTCCATATCCCAGAGGTCGTGGTGCACGGTCTGCCGCACCCAGCGCAACTGCCCGGTGTTGAGGTCGAGCGCGGTGATCGAGGACGAGAACTTCTCGACATTGTCGCTGCGCCCGGCGCCGAGCTGGTCCGGCGTCTGGTTGCCGAGCGGCACGTAGAGCAGGCCGAGCTTCTCGTCGGCGCTCGGCGTCGACCACATGTTGGGCGAGTTGGCGGTATAGGTCTGGCCCGCCGCCAGCGGCGTCGTCTGGTCCGGATTGCCCGAATCCCAGTTCCACACCAGGGCGCCGGTGTTGACATCATAGGCGCGGATGACGCCGGACGGCTCCTGCGTCGAATAATTGTCGTTGACGGCGCCGCCGACGATGATCTTGCCGCCCGATACCAACGGCGCCGAGGTCGAATAGTAATAGCCCGACTTCGGATAGGGCATATTGGTCAGCAGGTTCAGCGTGCCGCCCTCGGCGAAGGCCGGACAGACCTGCCCGTTGGCAGCGTCGAGCGCGATCAGCCGCGCATCCGAGGTCGGCAGGTAGACCCGGGTCGCGCAGGGCTGGCCGGCGGCGATGGCGGCGTCGGCATAATAGGACACGCCGCGGCAGGTCTGGTGCTGGCGGTCCTTGTCGAGCTTGATCTTGGGATCGTAGCGCCATTTCTCCTTGCCGCTCGCCGCATCGACCGCGATGGCGAAATTGTGCGGCGTGCAGATGTAGAGCGTGTCGCCGATCTTCAGCGGTGTCACCTGATACGTCGTCTCGCTGATATCGTCCGGCCCTTTCACGTCGCCGGTGCGATAGGTCCAGGCCGGCTGCAGCTTGGCGACATTGTCCGGCGTGATCTGGTCGAGCGGCGAATAGCGTTGGCCAAACTGCGTTCGTCCGTAATAGTGCCACTCACCGGCCGGCACATCGTTGCCGAGATTGGCATTGGGGATCACCTTGTCGGTGTCGAGCTCGCCGGCAATGTCCTTCGGATCCGCTGTCATTGAATAACCGGCGACCGCCAGCGACGCCAGCACGGCAAGGATCAGCGGCGCGCGTGCGTCAGGGCCGGTAATCCCCCGCCGCGCCCACGGCGTCAGCAGCCACAGTGCAACCAGCACAATGATGCCGCCGCGCGGGCCGAGTTCCCACCAGTCAAAGCCGGTTTCCCAGACTGCCCAGGCCAGTGTGCCGATCACGATCGCCGCGTAGAGCCACAGCGCGGTGGACCGGCGCCGGTAGAGCAGCCAGGCGGCGATCAGGAAGGCGAGGCCGACGATGATATAGTACCAGCTGCCGCCCAGCGAAGCCAAGCGGATGCCGCCGCCGCCAAGCACCAGACCGATCAGAAAAAGGATGAGGGAGGTGATCGTGACAGCCAAGATGATACTCCTTCGACTGTTGCGTTTTGCGACGCCCAAGGACAGCCCGATGCACCCGTTCCTGCCCTCCGCACAGCTTTCTCCCGCCCGCCCCGCCTGTCAAGGCGACGCACACGCCAAGGTGGCAATCCATCTTGCCTGCGGTCGGGTTTTCCAGCAGTCTCAATCATCTCTCCGCAGGAGCAAGCAAATGACGTCGTTCGTTCCGCCGCTGACGCGCCTGATGCTTGCACTCTGTTGCCTTGTCTCTCTCACCGTGGCTGCGCCTGCGCAGACGCTGCATGAGATCAACAAGGCGAACGGCTTTCACGAGATGCTGATGGCTATCGGCCCGGGTTTCATCGCAGCCGTGAAATCGGCGCCGGAAACGCCGCCGCAAAAAGTCCAGGACGCCCTGGCGGCGGCCATGGAAGGCGCTTTTGACGCGGACAAGATGGAGGCAGCCACCGAAGCGCGAATGGCGGACAAACTGCCCGCCAGTGAATTGTCCGACCTGGCCACGTTCTATGCGTCGCCCCTTGGCAAACATGTCACGGCGCTGGAAATCCAGGCTTCAACGCCGGAAGAAAGGCAACGCAAGACGATCGAAGGTCCAAAGATCCTGGGCGAACTTCCATCCAGGGATCCGGCTCGGCTCGCACTGTACAAGAAGCTCGTGGACGATCTCAGCGCTGTCGACACCGGAGAAGCCGTGGCCTTGAACATGGGCTATGCAATGCTTTCCGAGATGCTGGGAGCGGCCGGAAAGCCCCTGCCCGACGACCAGATCATGGCCCTGCTGCGTCAGCGATCCGAAGGCCTTCGCCATGACATCGAAACGGACGTCATGGCATCGGTGGCCTACATGTACCGGGATCTGCCGCTTGACGATCTCAAGCTTTACGCGACCTTCCTGGCGTCACCCGCCGGTCGCCGCTATTACGACCAGATGCAGGTCGCCCTCGGCGCCGTGATGACGGACGAGGCGCGCTCATTCGGACATCGATTTTTCGTCGCCCTCGGTTATCGCAAGGCCTGAACAGCCCATATCAGGCACTTTAGCGGAACAAAACGTAGACACTTCTGGCCTTTCGCCGCCGAATCACTACATTCGGGGGAGATGTCCGGCTTTTCCGAAGACATGCCCTTTTTCGATGAACCCAACGCGCGGCCCGCGGCCCCGTCGGGCATTGCCGCGCGCGCCATGGCCGCCCGCAGCGGCCACAACAATGCGCCGGACTATCTGAAGGGGCTGAACCCCGAGCAGAGGCTGGCGGTGGAAACCACCGAAGGCCCGGTTCTGGTGCTGGCCGGCGCCGGCACCGGCAAGACGCGTGTGCTCACCACCCGCATCGCCCACATCCTCGCCACCGGCAAGGCGTTCCCCTCGCAGATCCTCGCTGTCACCTTCACCAACAAGGCCGCGCGCGAGATGAAGCAGCGCATCGGCATCCTGATCGGCGAAGGCAACGTCGAAGGCATGCCGTGGCTCGGCACCTTCCACTCGATTGGAGTGAAGCTGCTTCGCAGACACGCCGAGCTTGCCGGTTTGCGCTCCGACTTCACCATCCTCGACACCGACGATGTCGTGCGGCTGATCAAGCAGTTGATCCAGGCCGACGGGCTGGACGACAAGCGCTGGCCGGCCAAGCAGTTCGCCCAGATGATCGACGGCTGGAAGAACAAGGGACAAGGCCCGGCCGACATCGCCGAGGGCGACGCCCGCGCCTTCGCCAACGGCAAGGGCCGCGAGCTCTACAAGGCCTATCAGGCACGGCTGCAAACGCTGAACGCCTGCGACTTCGGCGACCTTTTGTGCCATCCGATCCGCATCTTCCGCGCCAATCCGGATGTGCTGAAGGAATACCACAAGCGCTTCAAATACATCCTCGTCGACGAATATCAGGACACCAACACCGCGCAGTACATGTGGCTGCGCCTGCTGGCGCAGCGGCCCGATGCCGGACGCTCTTCAACATCGACGGATCTGCGACAGGCCGAAGGCCGCAAGCCCGACCGGGCGTCGGCCGGCCAGGCCGCCCCCGCGGAGGCCAGCGAGCGAAGCTCGCGTGCGACCGTGAGCGACAACAAAGTCAACATCTGCTGTGTCGGCGACGACGACCAATCCATCTATGGCTGGCGCGGCGCCGAGATTGACAACATCCTGCGCTTCGACAAGGATTTTCCGGGCGCCACCATTATCCGGCTGGAGCGCAACTATCGCTCCACCGCGCACATCCTGGGGGCTGCCTCTCATCTCATCGCCCACAATGAGGGCCGCTTCGGCAAGACGCTGTTCACCGACCGCGACGAGCCCGAGGACGACAAGGTGCATGTCCACGCCGCTTGGGATTCCGAGGAGGAAGCCCGCGCCGTCGGCGAGACCATCGAGGCCTACCAGCGCCAGAAGCACAATCTCAACGACATGGCCATTCTCGTCCGCGCCTCCTTCCAGATGCGCGAGTTCGAGGACCGCTTCGTCACGCTCGGCCTCAACTACCGTGTGATCGGCGGCCCGCGCTTCTACGAGCGCATGGAAATCCGCGATGCGCTGGCCTTCTTCCGCGTCGTCGCGCAAGGCGCTGACGACCTCGCCTTCGAGCGCATCGTCAACGTGCCGAAGCGCGGGCTGGGCGAAACCACCATCCGCCAGATCCACGACACGGCGCGCGCGCTGCGCGTGCCGATGCTGGAAGCCGCCTCCAAGCTCGCCGAAAGCGACGAGTTGAAGCCGAAGCCGCGCGCCGCCTTGCGCGAAGTGGCTGCCAATTTCGAGCGCTGGCAGAAGGCGCTGGAGACCACGCCGCACACCGAACTCGCTGAAACCATTCTCGAAGAGAGCGGTTACACCGACATGTGGAAGAACGACCGCTCGGTCGAAGCGCCCGGCCGGCTGGAGAATTTGAAGGAGCTGATCCGCTCCATGGAGGAATACGAGTCGCTGCGCTCCTTCCTCGAGCACGTGGCGCTGGTCATGGACGCCGAGCAGAATGCTGAGCTCGACGCCGTCAACATCATGACGCTGCATTCGGCCAAGGGCCTCGAATTCGAGACCGTCTTCCTGCCCGGCTGGGAGGAAGGCCTGTTCCCGCACCAGCGCGCGCTCGACGAAGGCGGCCGCTCCGGGCTGGAGGAAGAACGGCGTCTGGCCTATGTCGGCCTGACCCGCGCCAAGAAGAACCTGCATTTGTGGTTCGTCTCCAACCGTCGCATCCATGGCCTGTGGCAGTCGACCATCCCGTCGCGCTTTCTCGAAGAGCTGCCGGAAGCCCATGTCGATGTCGCCGAGAGCGGCAATTCCTATGGTGGCTATGGCAATTCCTATGGCGGCGGTTCTTTCGCCTCCGGTCGCGGCGGCCGGCAAAATCCCTATGGCGCCTCGCGCTTCGACAATGTCGGCGCCAACACAGAAAAATCCGGCGCCTTTTCCAACACTTACGCGACGCCGGGCTGGCAGCGCGCGCAAGCCAACCGCGCTGAAGCGACCGACCGTAACTGGGGCTCGCGCTCCGGCCATCAGGTCGAGCGCATCGGCTATGGCGAGACCGACTCCGGCTACGGCGCCGGCCGCACCAGCGTCAAAGGCCGCACCATCGACGGTGAGCTGGTCGCGAAATCCGTCTCGGATACGCCATCCGCCTTCAGCGTTGGCGATCGCGTCTTCCACCAGAAATTCGGCAACGGCAACATTTCGGCCATCGAAGGCAACAAGCTGACCATCGACTTCGACAAGGCCGGCCAGAAGCGCGTGCTGGACGGGTTTGTCGCGGCGGTTTGAGCGCCCGCTTGTCCCGTTGTCCTACAAGCGACCGCCCCAGCCAGAAATCTCCACCCGTCACCGATACCGCGCCTGGTTCCATTTGTGGCCGAGCAGCGACAGGATGATGATCAGCCCGTTGAAGAACTGCACGTAGAAGCCGCTCAGGCCCGCCGCCACGACGCCGGTCTGGATGAAGGACACGGTGACAGCACCGATAGCGCCGCCGACGACGGTGCCGATGCCGCCCCAGGTCGGCGTGCCGCCGACGAACACCGATGCCAGCACCGGCAAGAGATAGCCGTCGCCGGCAGTCGGCCACCAGGTGAAGTTGATCATCACCGAGAACGTGCCGGCGATCGCCGCACCGATGCCGACGAAGACGAACACTTTCACCCGCACGCGCTTGACGTCGATGCCCATCTGCTGGGCGCTGTCGGGATTGTCGCCGACCACCCTCACCTGCGCGCCGAAGCGGTGGCGGTTGTAGAGCATCGCCGACAGCACGACGAAGGCGACAGCCCAGAAGATCTGCACCGGGATGCCATAAACCTGGCTGGAGAAAATCTTATAAGCCCAGCTGTTGGCAAGGTTGGTCAGCGCCATCGACTTGCCTTCGTTGATGATCTGGATCAGGCCGCGCAGCAGGAAATTCATGCCGAGCGTGGCAATCAGCGACGACAGCCCGCCATAGACCACCAGCGAGCCGACCAGGAAACCGAGCAGTACGCCGGTGACGAGCGCCGCGGCAATGCCGAGAAACGGATCGTAGCCGGCCTGTACGACCAGCGCGAAGACCCATGAAGCAAAACCCATCGTCGCCGGAAACGACAGGTCGATTTCGCCGCAGGTAACGACGAAGACCAGCGGCACCACCACGAACAGCGCGACCGGCAGCGTGGTCAGCACCGAGCTGTAGAGATACCAGGTCGTGAAGACGGTTGGGTTGGCGATCATGAACACCGCCATCATGACGATGAACACGCCGAGCGTGCCGAGCGAAGCACGGTTGTCGAGGATGAACCCGCGCAGCCATTGATCGGATGGGTGTTTCCACTCTTTCTGTGGGCGGGGAATGGCGGTGGACGGCTCGTGCAGATCGGGTTCCATGGTCTTGCTCATCGCACTGCCCTCTCGGCGTCGCCGGTGTCGTGCAACCCGGCCAACCCGCCGGGGTGTGCGACATCCTCCATGAAGTTGATGAGGTCCTCGGCCGACTTGACCTCGCTGCGGTCGGCGGTAAGTGCGACCTTGCCGCGATCGAGCACCACGAAGCGGTCGGCGATGTCGAAGACATGATGGATGTTGTGGCCGATGAACAGGATCGAGCGGCCGCTCGCCCGCACCTGGCGCACGAAATGGAAGACCTTGGCGGTTTCGGTCAGCGACAGCGCCGTCGTCGGCTCGTCGAGGATGATCAGTTCCGCCTGCTTGTAGATGGCGCGCGCGATCGCCACGCCCTGGCGCTCGCCGCCCGAGAGTTGGCCGACAATCGACTGCGGCGTGAACACTTTCGAGGTGAAGCCGATCTCGCGCATCAGCCGGCTGGCTTCCTCGATCTCCTTGTTGACCTTCAGCCAGCCGAGGAAACCCGTGAGTTCGCGGCCCATGAAGATGTTGCGCACGATCGTCTGCTGCACGGCCAGCGCGCGGTCTTGGAACACCGTCTCGATGCCGGCCTCGCGCGAACGCGCCGCACTCCATCCGGTCACCGCCTTGCCGCGGATCAGGATTTCGCCGCTGGTCGGCTTGACCACGCCGGACAGGATCTTGATCAGCGTCGACTTGCCGGCGCCATTGTCGCCGATCAGGCCGACCACTTCGCCCCGATCGACGCTGAGATTGACCCCGCCCAGTGCATAGACCTGGCCATAGGATTTGCTGATATCGCGCAGTTCGATGATGCGTTCGGCCATCGGATCCTCGCCTTGGTTGTTGCTGCCGGCCTCTTAGCCGGCGGTCCTGCCGGCCGGGCTTAGCCCCGGCCGGCAGCTTGGGAGGTCAGCGCAGTGCCTGCTTGGCGAGTTCGGCGACGATCTCGTAATTTTCAACCGTGACGAAGCCGGCGCCGGTGTCGACATTCATCGGCGCCAGACCGAGCACCACCTGCTGGCAGAGGCTGAGGATCGGCAGATAGCCCTGCAGGAATGGCTGCTGGTCGGCCGTCAGCTGTACCCAGCCGCCCTTGAAGGCCTCGACGATCTGCGGGCTGGTGTCGAAGCCGAAGTTGAAGATGTCACCGGCCTTCCGTCCCGCCGCCTGCATGTATGTCGGCACATTGCCGAGCATCTGCCCGCCGGGATAGCCGACCGCCTTGACGTCGGGATTGTTGAGCAACGCGGCGGTGATCAACGGGATCGCGAGATTCGGATCGGCTGCCCATTCGGTTTGAGAATTGATTTGAATGACATCGATGCCGGCCTCTTTCAGCGCGGCGACTGTCCCACGCTCGCGTGCGCCCCGACTCTCATTCTCGAACGGGCCAATCATGATCGCCTTGTCGCCAGCCTTCAGCTTGGCCAGCTTGAACGCCTCGGCGCCGAGCGCGCGGCCCTGCTGCTCCTGCTGGGCGCCGACATAGCCGCCGCCGAACGCCGCCGTCACCGTCGGCACCGGCACGTTCTGGTACATCATCTTGATGCCGTCCTTGTGCGCCTGTTCAGCCAGCGGCATGATCGCCGCGTCGCCGGGGTGGCCCATCATGGCGATGCCGCCTGGCTTGACCGCGACCGCCTCGCGCAATTGCTGCACCATCTTTTCGACGTCCCAGCCGGAGAAAATGTAATCGACCTTCGGCCCGAGATCGGCTGCCGCCTGCTTGGCGCCATTATAGACGATCGTGCCGAAGGCGTCGCCCTCGGCGCCGCCGACGAAGAAGCGGATGTGGACGTCCTTGCACCATTGGGCGTCGAGCGCCTGCGCCGGCAAGGTGTAAATCGCAGCGGCGAGCGTCGTGGCGGCGGCCACGATGGTCGAGCGCAGAAGTGTCCTTCTCATCGTCATGCTCATGCACTTATCCTCCCTTTTTTCCCTGGCCAGGCCGAGGGGTTTCGACGATCGCTTCGGCTATGCGCCGCAATCTTGGCCAGCCGGCACCTCCCGCCGGCTCGCTTTCACACCGGGTTAGGCAGGTAGCTGGCACCTCCCCGGCATTGCTTCAGATAGTCCAGCGCGCGTACCTGCCCGGTGATCTCCAGTTCGTTGCGATAGACCGGATCGTGCCAGCCCTCGATGTCGATGGCGCCTTTGTAGCCGGCCAGCCGCAATTCGCTGATCACCCGCGTCCAGTCGCTGTCGCCGAAGCCCGGCGTGCGCATCTGCACGAACGGCAGCCGGCCGAATACGCCGTGTTCGCGGATCACATCCCAGCGCACCGTCGCGTCCTTGCCGTGGACATGGAAGATGCGCGGCGCCCATTTGCGGATCTGCGGCAGGGGATCGATCAGGTAGACGAGCTGGTGGCAGGGCTCCCATTCGAGGCCGAGATTGTCGTCTGGCAATTCATTGAACATCAGCTCCCACGCGTCCGGATTGTGGGCGATGTTCCAGTCTCCACCAGCCCAGTTGCCGTCCATGGCGCAATTCTCGAAAGCGATGCGCACACCCTTGTCGGCGGCGCGCCTGGCCAGCGGACCCCAGACTTCTTTGAAGCGTGGCAGGCTGTCCGGCAACGGCTTGCCGCGGAGGCGGCCGGTGAAGCCGCTGACGATCGAGGTGCCGAACAGATGGGCGTTATCGATCACCGTTTCCCAGGCCTGGAGCACGCCGCGATCGACATCGCCGCTCTCCAGCGGATTGCCGAACACACCGATCGAGGAGACCGTGACGTCGGCATCGCCGATCGCCTCTCGGATCTCACCGGCAAGCCGCGGCAGATCCTTGCCGCCCAGAGTCTGCCAGAAGAAGGGCTGGATGCACTCGAAGCCAAGCGGCAGGATCGCCTTGATATAGGCGGCCGGGTCGTCGAGATTGGCCCGCACCATGGTGCCGATCCTGATGTCTAGAAGCGGGTTTGGCATCATTGTCCTTCCTGCGAGGAGATCGTCACCCGGCGCCCGGTTTCGGCGCTCTCAATGGCGCCGAAGACCATGGCCAGGCTCTTGATGTTGTCGGCTCCGCACGTCTCCGGCTCGCTGCCGGTCTCGATCGCCCGCATGAAATCCTGGATGATGCCAAGATGGCCGCCGACGCGGTCGGCGGGATCGAGCGGCGGCACGGCAATCGGTTCGGTACGGTCGAACAGGCCTTCGCGGCCTGGCAGGACGACCTCGGCCTTCAGCTCGTCATTGCCGTCCCAGACCAGGCTGCCGCGCTCGGCGACGATGCGCCATGTGCTCTCCCAGCTGGTGCGGAAGCCGGCGGCGCACCAGGAGCCGGCATAGGTGAAGACCTTGCCGCCGCCGAGATCGAAGACGGCGCTGGCCGATGATCCCTGCCGGTACCAGGAACTCGCCGGCTCCCATTCCTGGCAGTAGACGCCGGCCGGCTCGCCATTCACCATGTAGCGGGCGGCGTCGAATGTGTGGATTGCCATGTCGAGCAGCAGGACGTGGGCCATCTCTTCGCGAAAACCGCCGAAATGCGGCGCGACGAAGAAGTCGGCATGGATGCTGGTCGCGGCACCGATGGCGCCGGAAGAGAGAAAGCGCCTGATGCGCCTGACATTGGCGACGTAGCGGCGATTCTGGACGACGGCATGGATACGTCCGGCCTGGCGGGCGGCCTCGACGATGGCGCGCGCATTCTCCGGGCTGTCGGCGAGCGGTTTTTCCGTCAGGAGATGGCAATGATGGGCAAAGGCCGAGAACGCAACCTCGCGGCGGGCGGCGGGAACCACCACGTCGAACACTGCGTCGGGCCTGGTTCGGTCGAGCACCGCGTCGAGGCTGGTGCCGATGACGGCGCTGGTGAGGTCGTATTCGCGCGCCCTCGCCTTCGCCCTGTCGGCGTCAAGGTCGACGAGGCCGACAACGGAAAGTCCGTCGATCTGCCTCACGGCATCGAGCCACTGCTTGCTCATCGCTCCGCAGCCGGCCAGGACGACATTTATCATCCAGCACTCCTCCTCCGCTCGGTCCCTCCAGACCGATCGTCACGGCATTCACGGCATGGCCGTAAACGTTTTCCGTAAACGTTTACGAGAACACACCCGATGGTGTAGAATGTCAATTGGTCGCTCGCAAAAAATTGTCTTGTCGCCTTGGCCTGAGCGCTTACCGGTGCTAGCCAAGCAAGGGGGAGAACAGTCACTTGGCGTCCAGCATTCATGACCTTGCCCGTCACCTGAACATTTCAATCGGCACCGTGTCGCGCGCCCTCAACGGCCGCGCCGACGTCAATGCCGACACGCGCCAGCGCGTGCTCGAGGCGGCCAGGACGCTGAACTATTCGCCGAACCAGTCCGGCCGCAGCCTTCGGCAGGGCGCCACCCATTCGATCGCCTTCATGCTTCAGCCGCATCCGGGCGACCAGCAATATGGCGAGCCGTTCTTCATTCCGTTCCTGATCGGGCTGCAGGCGAAGCTTGCCGAGAGCGGGCTCGACTTGATCGTGGTCATGGGCGCGCCTGGTGACTACCAGCAGGAACGCCTGCGCCGTGTCGTCGAGACGCGCCGCGCCGATGCCGTGGTGCTGGCCTGGACGCGGCGCGAGGACGAGCGCATCGACTATCTCACCCAGGCCGGCTTCCCGTTCGCCACCCTCGGCCGCAGCCGCTCCGGGGCCAAGTCATACCCTTCGCTCGACCTCGATTTCGAAAAGGCCGGTGCCGATGCGGTCGACCGCCTGGTGGCGCGCGGCCACCGCCGCATTGCCGCCATCCGCCCGTCGCTCAATCTCAATTTCGCCTACCTGTTCCTCGACGGCTATCGCAAGGCCTTGCGGCGGCACGGCATCGAGGTCGATCCCGAGCTGATCGCGTCCGGTTTCATCAACGAGGCCGGCGGCTATGAGGTGACGCCGCAGGTCATGCGCTCCAAGGACCCGCCGACCGCTATCATCTTCAACAACGACGCGATGGCGCTAGGCGGCTGCAAGGCGCTGGCCGAGATGGGTATCAGGCCGGGGCACGACATGGCGGTGACCGTCATCGTCGATACGCCGCTCTGCCGCTACTTTTCGCCGGCGCTGACCGCCTTCCGCCCGGCCCTGGAGCAGATGGGGCAGCGGCTCGCTGAAATGCTGCTGGCTTCGATCCCGGCCTTCGCCGGCCCACAAGGTCCGCGCATCATGCGCGAGGTCTGGCCATTGGAACTGGTGGCGCGCGACAGCGATTGATCTGGCCCGAAGCAGAGCCAGATCGGTCACGATCTATCAGGCCTCAATCCACCTTCTTCTCACCCCTCTCGCCGGCCTTGACGATGTCGCCGGTGGTGAACAGGATTTCCTTCAGTTCCGCCCGCCAGTCCTTCTTCTGGCGCAGCAGGAATTCGAGATCCATGCCGAAATGCTTGAACTCCTCGCCCTGCGCGTTCTCCATGATGGCGCGGGCCTGCGCGTCCTTCTCCACCGATATGCGCTGTTCGTACCAGCCTATCGCTTCCGCCTCCTCGATCAGCGAGGTGATCATGCGGGCAAAGGTCCGCACCTTCTGCGACAGTTCTTCGGGCGGTTCGTGATACTGGTCGAATCCCATGTCGTCCTCCCTGAGGCCATCTCCATGAATGCCCGGGAACGACGCCGGTTCCGTATCATCGCTGCAATTCCGCCAGCGCCCTCTGCAGGGGCGCCGGCGAAATCTGGATCGGGCCGGAGAACGGTATGTCCATGTCCAGGATGAGGTAGATCGCACCCGCGATCAGCACGGCCGAAACCACGAAGGTCGAAACCGTGATTGCGTTGCGGGGCGCCCTGAACCCGAAGCTGGCGAAGATCAGCACCAGCCACGCAACCAGCATGGCGATCAGCGGCGCAGGGATCGTGCCCTCCGACTGCTCGATCAGAATCCATCGCAACTCCACCACTTTCTGCAGGCGCTGACCGGCATCCTGCAAGAGGGAGCTGTGCGCCGCGTCGGCCGGCTCCAGTGCCCTCAGCCGGGTGCCGATCTCCGTCAGCAGATGTTCGGACAGCCGGTTGGCGACAACCGGCGTTTCGCCGGTCGGCGAGGCATCGCCCGCCACCCTCTGCACATAGACGACTAGCGGCTGGCGCGCCGCGTCGGTCTCCGGGCCATACTCGCGCAAGGTCCTGTCGAGCAGGATCAGCTCCGTCGCATAGTCGTGCACGTTGTGATCGATCGATTCGAACGTGTTCTTGGCCGAGTTGATCATCAGGCCGAGCACCAGCGAGGTCATGACCCCAAACAGGTTGGCGGCGAGCCGAACCACATTGTTCGTATCGTCGTCGCGATGTCTGACCGGCAGCCTGGGCCAGATCGCCATGCTGACCAGCGGCGCCGCTGTCAGGCACAGGAAGATCATCACTGCGATCAAAGCTTCGCGCATGACGGCCATTTCTGCACGGGATGCGCCGATTGCCAATGACCCCCGTCACCGATCACCCCGCGAAAGCTGCGCCAGGCGTCTTGCGGACGGCTCCTGCCTCAGGACACCGGCGGTGCTCCGCCCTCTTGTGTGCGCCGGGCGATGAACGCGTCGAGCACACCGGCGGTGGCGACAGCCGAAGCCGGCGGCACGAAATCGGCAAGTGTGCGCCTCCAGACAGCGGTGGCGCGCTCGCTCGCCGTCTTCGAGCCGCTTTGAGTCCAATTGCCGAAATTCGACCAGTCGGCGACCAGCGGTTCGTAGAAGGCGGTGCGGTAGCGCGCCATGGTGTGGCCGGCCGAGAAGAAATGGCCGCCCGGCTGTACCTCGGCGATTGCCTCGAAGCCGATGGAATCGCTGTCGCCGGGCGTCGCCACGCAGAGTTCAGCCACGGTCTGCAGCGCCTCGATATCGGTGACCAGCTTCTCGAAGGAAACGCTCAAGCCGCCTTCCAGCCAGCCGGCGGCATGGATGCACATCGTCGCTCCGGCCAGCACCGAGCCCCACAGCGCGAACTGCGTCTCGTGCGCCGCCTGCGCATCCGAAATGTTGGCCGCGCTGCCGCCGCCGGACCGCCATGGCAGCCCGGTGAAGCGCGCCAGTTGGCCGGCGCCCAGCGTCGCCTTGACATGCTCCGGCGTGCCGAAGGCGGGCGCACCCGATTTCATGTCGACATTGGAGGAGAAGGAGCCATAGACGACCGGTGCACCGGGCCGCACGATCTGCGCCAGCGTCAGTCCCGCCAACGCTTCGGCATGCTGCAGCGTTAGCGCACCGGCGACCGTGATCGGCGCCATCGCGCCCGCCAGGCAGAAGGGCGTGATGACCGAGATCTGCCCGGCCCTGGCGAAATCGATGATGCCTTGCGCCATCGGAATGTCGAGCTGGCGCGGCGAGTTGGTGTTGATGACGGTGTAGCAATGGGCGCCGGCGAGGAATTCGTCCTCCGAGAGCCCACGCGCCAACCTGATCATCTCGAAGCCGTCCTCGACCTGCGGCGTGCCGCGCGCGAAGACGAACGGAAGCTTGTCCGACAGCGTCAGCTGAGCGCGGTTGACCGCATAGTGGCGAAAGCGGTTGTCGACGTCCTGCGGCTCGATACAGGGTCCCAGCATATGCAGCACGTCGAAATGCTGCACCAGCCGTATCAGATCCTCGAAGTCGGCCAGCGTGCCCGGCCGCCGGCCGCGCTCGAGATCGGTGACGTTCGGCGCCCCGCATCCGGCCAGGAAGGTCATCGAGCCGAGTTCGAGCGTCAGATCGCGGGCGCGAGCACCGGCATGAGCATGGATCGATTTCGGCGCCGAGGCCAGTGCCGCCGTCACCATGTCGCGGCCGATGCGCACCATGTCGGTGTCCGGATCGACCAGGGCGCCGGCGCGGGCAAAATGCTCACGTGCCTGCGGGAGCAGCACCTTGATGCCGAGTTCTTCCAGCACCCGCAACGCCGTGTCGTGGATGGCGGCGACCTGATCATCCGAAAAAATCGGCTGCGACAGGAACGGATTCTTCAGCGAACGGTAATCGGGTCGGCGGCTGGTTTCCGAGCCGGCCTCGCCTGTCCGCCCACGCCGGCGCTCGCGCCTGCTGTCACGTGCCGCGTCATCCATCAGAAATCCTCCTCATAGCCGCATCGCCTTACCGTCGGGGTCGTAGGGCGAGCCCGCGATGACGCGCGCCGGCCGCTCCGTGCCGACGACATGCACCGAAAGCGCGGTGCCCTCGCCCGTGAAATCACGGTCGACGAATGCCAGCGCCAGGCTTTTGCCGACCGAATAGCCATAGCCGCCGGAAGTGACGAAGCCGACGCGCCGGCCTTGATGCCAGACCGGCTCGAAGCCGCTGGCGTCGGCGTCGACGGCATCGACCTCCAGCGTCACCAGGCATTGGCCGCTGCCAGCCTCCCGCTGCTTGAACGCCGCTTCGCGGCCGGTGAAGTCGCCTTTCCCAAACGCGATGAACCGGTCGAGACCGGCCTGATCGGGTGTGTAGCCCTGGGTGAATTCACGCGACCAAATGCCGAAACTTTTTTCCAGCCGCAGCGCGTTCAGCGCGTAATAGCCGATCTCGGCAAGGCCGAGATCCTCGCCGGCCGCCAGCAGCGTTTCGCGCAAGCCGGCATGCATGGTCACCGGACAACTGATCTCGAAGCCGAGCTCGCCGGCGATCGAGAGGCGGGCAACCCGCGCGGGCACCATGCCGATGTCGAATGCGCCGCAGGCCATGAACCGCAGTGCCGCGCCTGACACATCCTGATGCGTCGTGCGCGCCAGGATTTTGCGTGCATTCGGCCCGGTGAGCAGGAAGCCGCTCATCGTGTCGGAAAGGTCTGTGACCGTGATCCCCTCCGCCGCATGGCTCTCGAACCAGCGCATGTGGAATTCCCTGAGATAGTAGGAGCCCATCAGCCAATAGTCGCCGCCACCCCAGTTGATGACCGTGAGGTCGCCCTTCAGTCGTCCGTCATGGCCAAGCATCGGCGCCAGCCGCGCCTGTCCTGGTTTCGGCAGCCTGCAGGCCAGCAGCTGGTCAAGCCATGCTTCGGCCCTTGGCCCGGAAACCGCATAGCGCGCATAGGCCGAGATATCGACGAGACCGGCCGCACGCCGAACCTGCAGCGCCTCGTCGCCGACGATGTCGAAGGCGTTGGAGCGCCGCAGCGTCGTGTTCTCGCGAAACCCCATCGGCGCGAAATAGGCCGGGATCTCCAGCCCCCAGGACGCCGTCCATTCGCAACCCGCCGCCGTCATGCCGTCATAGGCGCCGGGGCGTTTCAGCGGCCGGCCGGCGGGCAGCCGCTCATTGGGAAAGGTCATGACGAAGCGGCGCGAATAGAACTGGCGCGTCGTCTGCCTGAGATATTCGCGGTTGGCGGCGAAGGCGCCATAGCGAGCAATATCCATGCCGAAGATGTCGGCCTGCGGCTCACCATAAATCATCCACTCGGCCAGCGACTTGCCGACGCCGCCGCCCTGGCTGAAGCCGGCCATGACGCCACAGGCAAGCCAGTAATTCTTCAACCCGCGCACCGGTCCGACAATCGGATTGCCGTCGGGGGTGAAGGTGAAGGCGCCGTTGACCCATTTGCGGATGCCGGCCGTCCTCAGGCATGGAAAGCGCTCATAGGCCTTGGACAGTTCCGGGCTGATGCGGTCGATGTCTTCCGGGATCAGTTCGATGCCGTAATCCCATGGCGCGCCATCCATGTTCCAATGCTTCGGGTTCTGCTCGTAGACGCCGAGTAATACGCCGCTGCGCTCTTGCCTGAGGTAGGAAAAGCCGTCGAGATCGACCGCAAGCCCGAGTTCCTTGTCGAGGGCGGCAACCTCCGGAATGTCCTCGGTGATGAAATAGTGATGCTCCATCGGCGTCACCGGCAAGTCGACGCCAGCCATGCGGCCGAGCTGCTTTGCCCACAGCCCGCCGGCGTTTACGACATGCTCGGCCACGATCGTGCCTTGCTCGGTGACGACATCCCAGTGCCCGTCGGCACGCGCCTTCAACGCGACCACGCGGTTGCGCAGGATCACGTCGGCCCCACGCTTCTTCGCGGCGCCGGCATAGGCATGCGTCGCTCCATAAGGGTCGAGATGGCCTTCGTTGGAATCGTAGAGGCCGCCGAGTACGTCGCTGACATCGACGATCGGGCAGATCTCCTTGATCTCTTCCGGTGTCACCAGGCGAGCCGTTTCGATGCCGACTGACTGGAACACGGCCCAGGCCGATTTCAGCCATTCCCAGCGCTGGGGATCGCTGGCCATGTTGACGCCGCCCGTCATGTGCAGGCCCGCGTTCTGGCCGGATTCGGCCTCGATCTCGCGATAGAGCTTGATGGTGTAGTCCTGCAGCGCCGCGACGTTGGGATCGGCATTGAGCGCGTGAAACCCGGCCGCCGCGTGCCAGGTCGAACCGGCCGTCAGTTCGGCCCGCTCGATCAGCGCCACATCGCTCCAGCCGAAACGCGTCAGATGATAGAGCACCGAGGCTCCGACCACGCCACCCCCGATAACGACTGCGCGGTAGTGCGACTTCAAGGGCTTCCCTCCCCGGTTAGTCCGAAGGCTGCACCATATACGCACTGGACATAAGTGTCTAGTGCGATGCGGGGCACACCTCGCTTTGTCGACCGGAGCCTGAGGGGGTGATCAATTCTTTCGTGCGGCCACACGTTTTTGTCGGCTTGCAAAGATGCCGACGGGCGGGCATTGCGCGCTGTCACGCAAGCATCATGTTCGCGCCGTAGACCGCTTTTCGGGGAGGCGCACGCGGCATCATCGATGCCGCACCTCTTTCAGCTTTTTCGCCATCGGCCGCTCCGGCACGCTTTGTTACAAAGAGGATCATCCATGAAACACCTGCACCGAACCGTGTCGCTCGGCGTCGCGCTGGCAATGTTCAGCGCCTTGACGCCGGCGCTGGCCGACAGCACCGCGACCGTCGGCGGCACCAGCTTCGTCAACAAGGGACTGGTCGGCGTCGGCCGCATTCCGGCCAGCCAGAAGGACAAGTTCGGCGAGACGTTCGGCTCGGGCTCCGGCATGGCGATCGACACCGCCGGCTGGACGCATAGTGCCGACGGCTACAAGGGTTCGCTCTGGCTGCTGCCGGACCGCGGCTACAACGTCGTCGGCACCACCGACTACCGGCCGCGCCTCAACACGATCGGCATCGAGTTCGCGCCGACCGCGCCTGGTGCGGCGCCCGCTGCCGGCCAGGAGCAGTCCGGCGTCAAGGCGACGCTCGCCGACACCATGCTCTTGACCGACGACAAGGGCGCCGATGCTACCGGCCTCGACCCGCTCAACGGCGTGCGCGCAGCAAGCGGCGACATGCCGATCCTGCCCGAGGCCAACGGCAAGCTGGCGCTCGACAACGAGGCGATCGTGCGGCTACCCGACGGCTCGATGTTCATCTCCGACGAATACGGCCCGAACATCTATCGGTTTTCCGCCGAAGGCCATCTGCTGTCGGCGACCCAGCCGCCGGCTGCCCTCGTGCCGATGCGCCATGGCGCGCCGAACTTCGCCTCGGACAATCCCGGTCCGGGTGCTGCCGAGCCCGATCCGAAGGATCCAGATACCGGCCGCCAGAACAACCAGGGCCTCGAAGGCATGGCGATGACGCCGGACGGCAAGTTCCTGATCGCCGTGCTGCAGTCGGCGCCCCGGCAGGATGGCGGCGATTCCGGCGCGACTCGCCAGAACACGCGCGCGCTGGTTTATGACGCTTCCGACCTCGCCCATCTCAAGCTGGCGCACGAATATGTCGTGCCGCTGCCGGTGTTCAAGGATGCCAAGGGCAAAACCAAGGTGGCGGCGCAGAGCGAGATCGTGGCCCTGTCCGACCAGACCTTCCTGATGCTGACCCGCGACAGCGGCAACGGCCAGGGGTTGAAGGGCGACACCTCGCTGCTCCGCCAGATCAACATCGTCGATCTCTCCGCCGCGACCGACATCGCCGGTGGCGCCTTCGACGCTGCCGACAAGCCGGTGGCACCCAAGGGCGTTCTCGACCCATCGGTGACGCCGGCCAAGCTGACGCCCTTCATCGACCTCAACGACAAGGGCGAACTCGGTCGCTTCGGCTTGCACAATGGCGCGCCGAACGACAAGAACAACCTCTCGGAAAAGTGGGAGGCGATGTCGGTGGTCAGCGTGCTCGATCCGAAGCTGCCCGACGACTATTTCCTGTTCATTGCCAATGACAACGACTTCCTCACCCAGGACGGCTTCCAGGTCGCCGAGCGCGTCCGCCTACAGATCGTGACGGCACACTTACTGCAACATCTCCGCGTCCTTTGGCACGCCCGCATCGATCGGCTCGGCCGTCCTGTTCGACACGGCGGTGATCTTCGCGGCGGCCGAAAGGTTCGCGCGCACGAAGACCGGCGCGACGCCGTTGACGCGGCCGTAGAGGTCGATGATGTCCTGGTTCATGAAGCGCACACAGCCGGACGAAGCATTCTTCCCGATCGAGTCCCACTCCGGCGTTCCGTGCAGCCGGTACATCGTGTCCTTGCCGTCGCGGAAGAGATACAGCGCGCGGGCGCCTAGCGGGCTCTGCGGGCCGGGCGGCATGCCGTCCTTGTATTTCGCCAGTTCCGGCCGGCGCTGGATCATTTCCGGCGGCGGCGTCCAGACCGGCCATTTCTTCCTGGCCTGGACCACGGCGCTGCCGGTCCATCCGAAACCGGCCTTGCCGAGGCTGACGCCATAGCGGATAGCCTTGCCGCCGTCGCGCACCAGATAGAGGAAGTGCTCGGAGACATCGACGACGATCGTGCCGGGTTTTTCTCCGGTCGGGTCGGACACGATCTGACGCACGAACTTCGGATCCATCTTGGCCACCGGGATCGCCGGCAGCTGATAGCCCTCGTCGACGCGCGCCGCATACATGGTTGCGACATCGCCGAAAGCCGGATCGCTTGGCGGTGCCGCCACAGGTGGCGTCACCACCTCCGTCGTTGTGCACGCCGAAAGAGCCACGGAGGCCGCGCCCAAAGCGGATGCACCGAGAAACGCGCGCCTGTTCAGGCGCTCAAAAAACAGTGGAATATCGGACATGAACCCCCGGCTTACGAGTTTGATCTAGTAAGGAACGCGCCCCACGCGCCCAGAACCAGTATCCGATTACCGAAGCTTTGAGAACATGATTAGATCAAGGCACGGACCTGACTGAGATAAGCCTTCGCCGAGTTGCCTGCCATGGACGACAAGATGCCCACGCGCCGGAGCACCGGCGACCTGACCAGTGGCCCGATCCCGCGCACGCTGCTGCTGTTCGCCTTGCCGGTGCTCGGCTCCAACGTGCTGCAGTCGCTCAACGGATCGATCAACGCCGTCTGGGTTGGCCGTTTTCTCGGCGAATCGGCGCTGACGGCCACCTCCAACGCCAACCTCGTCCTGTTCCTCATCCTCGGCACGGTGTTCGGCATCGGCATGGCGGCCACCATCCTGGTGGCACAGTCGGTCGGCGCCCGCGATCTGCCCGAGGCACGCCGCATCGTCGGCACCAGCGCCACCTTCTTCTTCCTCATCTCGGTGGTGTTCGCGGTCTGCGGCTGGATATGGGTCGACGCCATCCTCAACACGCTCGGCACTCCGGCCGATGCCTTGCCGCTGGCGCGCTCCTATCTGCGCATCATCTTCGTCGCCGTGCAGATGACCAACCTTTTGTCCTTCGTCATGACCGTGCTGCGCGGCGCCGGCGATTCACGCACGCCCTTTTTGTTCATGGCGCTCGCCGTCGTCCTCGACATCGTGCTCAACCCGTTGCTCATCCGTGGCATCGGGCCATTCCCGGAACTCGGCATCGCCGGCTCCGCCACCGCGACGCTGATCGGCCAGACGGTCAGCGTAATCGCCATTCTGATCGTGCTCTATGTGCGCAAGCACCCGCTGCGGCTGGCCGGCGCCAACCTCGCTCTGCTGCGGCCCGACCCCACCTTGCTGCGCATCATCGTCTTCAAGGGCGTGCCGATGGGCCTGCAGATGATCGTCGTCTCAACGGCGGCGCTGACGGTGATGGGCATCGTCAACTCCTACGGTTCGCAGGTCGCCGCCGCCTACGGCATCGCCGCGCAGCTTTGGACCTACATCCAGATGCCGGCGCTCGCCATCGGTGCGGCGGTCTCCTCGATGGCGGCGCAGAATGTCGGTGCCGGCCGCTGGGACCGGATCGGCCGCATCGCCGCCTCCGGTGTCGGCTTCAACCTGGTGCTGACCGGCGCATTGGTTGCCGTGCTTTGGCTTTTCGACCGTTCGGTGCTGAGCCTGTTCCTGAGCAGCGACAGCGCTGCGATCGACATCGCTGCCCACATCAACAATGTCGCGTCATGGTCGTTCATCCTGTTCGGCATCACCATCGTGCTGTTCGCCACCGTGCGCGCCACTGGCGCGGTGATGCCGCCGCTGATCATCCTGGTGATTTCGGTGCTGGTCGTGCGCACCGGCTTTGCCTATTTCATGCGCGGCGTGATCGGCGAGGAAGCGCTGTGGTGGAGTTTCCCGGCCGGCTCGATCACCTCGCTGGTGCTGGCCGCCGCCTACTACCGCTTCGGCCGCTGGCGCACCATGCACATGATCGAGGACAGGCCGGCCGCCGGCGAGCCGCCGGATACCGGCCTTGGCGTGCCGCGCCAGCGCGCGAACATGGCGCCCGAGACGCCGAACGGCTGACAGACAGGCGATACCTCCGCAGTTCGCCGGCAACGGTGGCGAATTGATCTTCTTCCACCCGAACCGCACCGATCCGTCCCGTCGTCAGAGGTGGTCGCCCAGCCACATGGCGGGTAGCCGCCCGTCCCACCATCGCGTAGATATCGTCGATAGAGGGGGAGGACTCATGGGCAAAGGCAGGGTCGAGGCATTCACCGATGGCGTCGTGGCCATCATCATCACCATCATGGTGCTCGAGCTGAAAGTGCCGCATGGCGAGGATGTTTCCGCCCTCTTGCCGTTGTGGCCGATCTTCTTCAGCTACGTGCTGTCCTTCATCAACGTCGGCATCTACTGGAACAATCTGCACAACATGTTCCACACAGTGCAGCGCGTCGACGGCCGCGTGCTGTGGGCGAACCTCAATCTTTTATTCTGGCTGTCGCTGATGCCGGTGACGACGGCCTTCATGGGCGAGAACCACTTCGCACCGGTGCCGGTCGCCGTCTATGGCATCGATCTCGTGCTATGCGCCGTCGCCTATACGATACTGGCCGCAGCACTGCATCGCCTGCACGGCAATGAGACCGCCTTTGCCAAGGCGCTGGGGAATGACCGCAAGGGCAAGATCTCGTTGACCCTCTACATCGCAGCCGTCCTGCTGACCTTCGTCAATCAGTGGATCGGCGTCGTGCTTTATGTGCTGGTTGCGATGATCTGGTTTGTGCCGGATAGGCGCTTCGCCCGGGTGATCGAAAAATAGCGCTTTCTTGTCTGACGCAATTCCTGGGGAAAGCGCTACGCGCTTTTCCCGGGAAAACCGTTTCACACTTTTCCTGGAATTGCTTCACTTGCGCATCGCCTTCAGTTTTTCCGCCACCGAGGCGGCAAGGTCGGCATAGCGCTCCTCCAGCCGTTCCGCCGCCTTGATGATCGAGAAATCATGGCCGAATTTCTCCAGTGCCATGCGCAGCTTCTCGACGAACTCGGCTTGTTTCTCCAGGGCGGAAAAGAGCGTTTTCACCTGCGCTTCGCTGATGTCGGGGTTGGCCAGCATCTGCGGCACCTCGCGGCTCATCTGATCGCCGGTGGCGGTCTGTTCCTTCAAAATTGCGACCCAGTCCGTCAATCAGGAAATCTCCATTTCTCACGGCAAAAGTCTCCTTTTGCCGTGGCAACATGCGCAGCCTCGGCCGGGCTGGTCAACCCGGGCCAATGCATGCCGCCCGAATGGGCGCAGCGGCTTTGGGACGACGACATGCATGAAACAAGGCCTGAAGCGCGCCACATAAATCGCTTCGAACCCGATGCGCTTTACGCGCAGTGAGGCTTGCGCTGGCCCGTTCCAGCGCTAAGTTCTGCGCCATCGAAAGAAGGACCCCATCGCCCATGATCACCGACGCCGAAATCCAGACCGCCCTGCCCGCGCTTGGCCCGGGCAACACCGCCGTCATCACCGGCGCCGCCAGCGGTATTGGTCTTGCGGCCGCCAAGCGGCTTGCATTGATGGGCATGAAGATCGTGCTGGCAGACATCGGCAGCGCACGCCTTGACGACGCCTCCCGCGCTGTTTCCGCGATTGCGGGCGAGGATGCCGTGCTTGCCGTTGCCGCCGACGTTTCGAACGCGGACGAAGTGGACCGTCTCGCCGAAAGAGCGTTCGGCGCCTTCGGCGACGTGTCGCTGCTGGTGAACAATGCCGGCGTCGGCAACAACCCCGGAAAGCCCTGGGAAAACCGCGATGCCTGGAAGCGGCTTCTGGACATCAATTTCTGGGGCGTCGTGCATGGCGTCGAGGCCTTCGCGCCGCGCATGCTGGCCTCGGCCAAGCCCGGCCTGATCGTCAACACCGGCTCCAAGCAAGGCATTACCACGCCGCCCGGCAACCTCGCCTACAATGTCTCCAAGGCTGGCGTGAAGACCTACACGGAAGGCTTGGCACACGCGCTGCGCAACGAACCCGGCGCCCATCTCGCCGCCCATCTGCTGATCCCCGGCTTCACCTTTACCGGCCTCACCGAGGGCGCGACGGAAAAACCGGCTGGCGCCTGGAGCGGCGAACAGGTCATTGATTTCATGCTGGAATCCCTGACCAGGGGCGATTTCTACATCCTGTGCCCGGACAATGAGGCGGCGCGGCCGCTGGATGAAAAGCGCATGGCCTGGGCGATCGGCGACATCATCGAGAACCGTCCGGCTCTGTCGCGCTGGCATCCGGACTACAAGGAAAATTTCGCGGCGTTCATGAAGCAATGAGCATGACCGCACGGTTGATCCCGAACTAAACCGCGGACGCTTCAGGCCGCGTGCTTTTTCGGCCCGCGCTTCTGCGCCACGGCCTTCTTTGCCGCCATGGCGGCAATCTTCTCGTCATGCCGCCTGGCCGCACGCTCGCATTTGTCACGGATCTCCTCGACCTCCGATTCGGTCAGATGTTCGATGCCGATGAAGTTGTTGTGGCCCTCGCTGACGCGGATCAGCTCGTCGAGCTTGGCCTGGATCGCCGCGCCGTCGCGGTTCTGGGTGTTCTGGATGAGAAAGACCATCAGGAAGGTGATGATGGTCGTGCCGGTGTTGATGACGAGCTGCCAGGTGTCCGAAAAGCCGAAGAACGGCCCGGTCACCGCCCAAACGACGACGATCAGGCAGCAGGCGGCAAATGTCAGCGGCAGGCCGGTGACGTGGGCAACCCAGTTGGCGATCTTGGTGAAAAGCTTTTCCATGTGTCGAAATTCCTCAACGCAGCGGCGCGATGAGAAACAACCGGCGACCGCTTCAGGTTCCCGGCGCAAACAAATACGTCAGGCGCAATTGGCTACACGCATAAAGAGAACAAGGCGGAAAACACGCCTTATGGCTTCAATGCCACAATAGCGGCACAGGCAAGAGTGCCTGTTCCTTCCGCTACCCAGCGGGTTATCTCCAGCCCCTTCCGCCGCGCCACCCCCGCATGGCGGAAGGGGTTTCAGTCCGGTCAGATGGCGTCGTTTCCCAGCGGTCGAGGAACGCCTCGATCGGCAATGCCTGCATGTCGGGAACTGCCCTGGCGAGCTTTTCGACCGGCCAGTCCCACCACGCGAGCGCTTCGATCCGAGCCGCGACAGTGGCCTGGAAGCGTGATCTGAGCGGTCTGGCCGGCACCCCGGCGACGATGGCGTAGGACGGTACATCATGCGTCACCACCGCATTGGCGCCGATGACGGCGCCATTGCCGATGGTGACCCCGGGCATGATCACCGCGCCATGGCCGATCCAGACATCATGGCCGATGGTCACTGCTTTCGCCTGCCGCCGCTCGCGGAATGCAGCGTCGACGCCCAGCCAGCGAAAATACTCGTTCGGCCGGTAACTGACCTTGTGCTGGGTGAGCCGCTCGATGGGGTGCTCCAGGGCGTTGATGCGGCTGTTTGATGCGATCGAACAGAATTTGCCGATCGTCGTGTAGATCGCTTCGGCGTGGCGCTCGAAATAGGAGAAGTCGCCGACGGTCACTTCTCGCAGCACCACCCGCTCGCCGATCGAGGCATAGCGGCCGAGCTTGCAGGCCTTCAGTTCCGCAGTCGGATGGATGCGCGGCTCGGAATCCTTCGGGACGAGATTTTCGGAACGGTCCATGCGGGCGGCTTTACCCCTAGGCGGTTGGTCCCGCAAGCGGGACTAACCCTCCGTAAGCTCGGTTCCAGCCGACCCACCTATTTCGGCTTGCCGCTCGTCCACACCACGTTCTGGCCGTAGAGCGGCACGGTGGTGACCGACATCTTGGCCGAGCCGTTCTGCACCTGGCGTGAATGCGACAGGTAGATCAGCGTCTCGTTGGCCTTGTCGTAGATGCGGTTCACCACCTGCTTCTTCCAGATCAGGCTGATGCCTTGCTTGAACACTTCCTCGCCGCCTTCGCTCATATCGATGTCGCCGATGGTGATTGGGCCGGTCTGGCGGCAGGAGATCGAGGAGTCGGACGGATCCTCGAACCAGTTGCCCTTGTGCAGGCGGTCGATGATGCCGCGATCGAAATAGGCGACGTGACAGGTGACGCCCTCCACCTTCGGATCCTTGATCGCCTCGACGATGATGTCGTTGCCCAGCCAGTCGACACCGACCTTGCCGACTTCATCGGCCACGGCCGTGCCAGCGCCAAAGACAACGCACGCGGCCAACGCGCCGCCGATCAGTTTTCGCCCAATCAGTCCCTGCAACATAGCCTCCTGCGGTTCGAGTTGCCGGTCACAGGTGGGGCGAGCAGCCCGGCTTTGCAAGCGGATACGTCGACCCCATATGCGGTTGCGGCAACGCGGCACTTTGCCTGGGCGGGGTCGAACCGCTAAGACTGTCGTGCTGGCGCGGCATGTGGCCGGCGCTCCCGATGATTCTGCGGACGGACCTTACTGATGATGCGTTCTATTCTGGTCGGCATTCTCGTCCTGATGGCGGCCGGCATCGGCTGGCTGACCTTCGACTGGTACCGCGGCCACTATGGCGGCGAGCCCTTCGGCGCCGCCTTCACGCTGGTCGACCAGCAAGGCGCGCCGATCACCGAGACCGCGTTCAGGGGCCAGCCCAGCGTCGTCTTCTTCGGCTTCACCCATTGCCCCGAAGTCTGCCCGACCACGCTGTTTGAACTGGCGGGCTGGCTGAAGACCCTCGGCGACGACGGCAAGAACCTGCATGCCTATTTCGTCTCGGTCGATCCGGAGCGCGACACGCCCGATGTGATGAAGGCCTATGTCAGCAATTTCTCCGACCGCATCGTCGGCATCACCGGGGATCCGGACAAGGTCCATGCCATGGCCAAATCGTTCGGCATCTACTGGAAGAAAGTCGACACCGGCGACGGCGACTATACGATGGACCATACCGCCTCGGTGCTGCTGCTCAACGCCAAGGGCGACTTTGCCGGCACCATCGCCTATGGCGAAAGCGCTGACACGGCCGTCGCCAAGTTGAAGCGACTGGCCGCGGGCGCATGATCCCGAACCGAAGGACGGCGTCAGCGAAAAGTGGGAACCGGTTTTCGAACAAGATCATGCTCGAGCAAGACACATAATCGATGACCCAGACGCGGCTTCATTTCATCACCGGAAAGCTTGAATCCATCAGCATTTTCGCGGCGTTCGAGGCGGCCTTCGAGGATGAAGGCCTGCCGATCGCCGTGCTGGAGGTCGATGAGGATCGCGATATCTACGAAGTGTCGCTCTATGCCGATGGCGACGTCGATGCCGTCGAGACGCGGGCCAAGGACATCCTTGCCGGCCTTTCCATTGCGAGGCCGATCGGCCGCGAGGCCTTGCCCGACATCGACTGGGTGGCGCGTTCACTGGAGGGCTTGAAGCCGGTGCGCGCCGGCCGCTTCTTCGTCCACGGCGCGCATGACCGCAGGAAGCGCCACAGCGGCGAACTCGCCATCGAGATCGAGGCGGGCCTTGCCTTCGGCACCGGCCACCACGGCACCACCGCCGGCTGCCTCGAAATGCTGGAAAAGGTCATGCGCCGCGAGCACCCGCGCAATGCGCTCGACCTCGGCACCGGCAGCGCGGTGCTGGCCATCGCCGTTGCCAAGCTGGCGCACATTCCGGTACTGGCCACCGACATCGATCCGGTGGCGGTGAGAGTGGCTGCCGCCAACGCACGACTCAACAACGTCAAGGCACTGGTGGAGACGGTGACCGCGCCGGGCTTTCACCACCCGATCTTTGGCAAGCGCGCGCCCTTCGATCTTATCGTCGCCAACATATTGGCGCGGCCGCTGATGCGGCTTGCACCGCAAATGGCCGATCACATCGCACTGGGCGGCTCGATCGTGCTGTCAGGCATCCTCCAGCGCCAGCGCGACGCTGTCGTCTCGGCCTATGTCGGCCAGAACTTCCGCCACGTGCGCACCTTGCACCGCGAGGGCTGGGTGACGATCCACCTCAAGCGTTGAGGCAGACAGACCGGCAACTACCCAAGCTGGACCAAGGCCAGCCGGTTGTCAGTCAAGCGACGCTGTAGCAGGTTGCGCCAGCCGAAAATCGATTTCGATTTTCAAGCCCGTGCGCTACGGTCGCGCGGAATTCAGGGAGGCCACGATGTTCCAGACCTTCGAATCCGCGGGCGATCCGGCAGTCGGCAAGCCGCGCGTCGCGCTGCTGCGCCAATGGCTGGCGGCCAACGAGCTGGACGGCTTCATCGTGCCGCGCGCCGACGAACATCAGGGTGAATATGTCGCCGATCGCTCGGCGCGGCTGAAGTGGCTGACCGGTTTCAGCGGTTCGGCCGGTGTCGCCGTCGTGCTGCGCGACCGCGCCTTCGTCTTTGTCGACGGGCGCTACACGCTGCAGGTGCGCCACGAGGTCGATCTCGACATCTTTTCGATCGAAAGCCTGGTCGACAACCCGCCAGCCGTCTGGCTGAGAGACGCCATCGGCAAGGGCGCGCGGCTCGGCTTTGACTCGTGGCTGCACACGATCAGCGAGGTCAAGGCGCTGCAGGCTTCGGCTGACAAGACCGGCGCGGTGCTCGTGCCGCTCGACAAGAACCCGATCGACCTCATCTGGACCGACCAGCCCGAGGCGCCGGTTTCGCCGGTCGAGCTCCACCCGATCGGCTTTGCCGGCGAACTCGCCAAGGACAAGCTGGCGCGGCTGGCAACGGCGATCACCAAGGACGGCGCCACCCATGCGGTGCTGACCGACCCTTCCTCCATCGCCTGGGCCTTCAACATCCGTGGCGGCGACGTGCCGCATACACCGCTGGCGCTCGGCTTCGCCATCCTTGCCGCCGACGGCTCGCACCAGCTGTTCATGAACCGGCGCAAATTCTCGCGCCAGGTCGAGGCCTATCTCACGCAGCTCGCCGAGCCGCATGAGCCCGGCGAATTCGAAGCCGCGATCGTGGGCCTTGCCAAGGGTAGCGCGAAGATCGCGCTCGATCCGGTGCTGGCGGCCGACAGGCTGCGCATGCTGGTCGAGGACAACGGCGGCACCGTGATTGCCGCAGCCGACCCTGCCCGCATTCCACGCGCCACCAAGAACCAGGCCGAGATCAACGGTTCCCGCGCCGCGCATCGCCGCGATGGCGCCGCGGTGGCCAAGCTCTTGTGCTGGCTGGAGCGCCAAAAACCCGGCTCGCTCGACGAGATCGCCGTCGTCACCAAGCTGGAAGAGACGCGCCGGAAGACGGGCGAGGAAACCCAGATGCCTCTGCGCGACATCTCCTTCGACACCATTTCCGGTGCCGGGCCGAATGGCGCCATCATGCATTACCGTGTGTCGCGCGCCACCAGCCGCAAGCTGCAGGCCGGCGAATTGTTCCTGCTCGATTCCGGCGGCCAGTATCAGGACGGCACCACCGACATCACCCGCACCGTGCCGATCGGCCAACCGACCGAGGAAATGCGCGAACGCTTCACGCTGGTGCTGAAGGGCATGATCGGCATTTCAACGCTGCGCTTCCCCGCCGGCACACGCGGCTCGGAAATCGACGCCGTCGCCCGCATGGCGCTGTGGCAGCACGGCTGCGACTTCGCGCACGGCACCGGCCACGGCGTCGGCTCGTACCTGGCCGTGCATGAGGGACCGCAGCGCATCGCCCGCACCGGCACTGAAAAGCTGCTCGAAGGCATGATGCTGTCCAACGAGCCCGGCTACTACAAGGAAGGCTCCTACGGCATCCGAATCGAGAACCTGATCCTGGTGACGCCGGCGGAAGAGGTCGAGGGCGGCGACATCGCCATGCACGGCTTCGAGACGCTGACGCTGGCGCCGATCGACATCCGCCTGGTGCGCACCGATCTGCTGACGCGCGACGAATTGCACTGGCTCGACGCGTACCATGCCCGCGTGCTGGCCGAGATCGGACCGATGCTCGACGGCGAAACGCTGGCCTGGCTGGAAAAGGCCACCGCGCCGCTGCCGCATGATGCGAAGATCTGACGATTGGCGAAAGCTTCAAAGCAGGGGTGTTTCTCCCCGTTCTACGGGGAGAAATGCCCGGCAGGGCAATGAGGGGCAGCGCCGACGTTCGACACGATCGCGCCGGTGAAACTACCCGACGAACTGCCGCGCCAGTATCAACACCGCTGCGCCAGCCAGAAACATAGACATCAGCCCGCCGCGCAACGAAACCACGGCGGTGACGACCAATGCCGCCCATTCCGCCGGTCCGGCGTTCAGCAGCTCCGGCGCGACCAGCGTCGTCAGCACCGCCGCCGGCACGGCATTGAGGCCGGCCTCGACGCGCGGATGGATGTTTTCGAAACGGGAGATGACCAGATGCCCGCCGATGCGCGTCAGGTAGGTCGCGATCGCACCGGCGATGATGATCCAGAATGTCGTGCTCATGGCCGTGCCTTCACGCCGCTGTGGTGGGGAGGCAGGACGACGGCGAGCAGCACCCCGGCAATTGCGCCGATCGAGACGTGCCAGGGCGAGCCGACGTTCCTGTAGGCGATGATCGAGGCGGCAGCGCTGGCAATGACCACCGGCAGCCACAGCGGCCGCTTGCGAAAGCCCAGGACAAGGCCGAGAAAATAGATAGGCAGCAGGAAATCGATGCCCAGCGCATGCGTGTCGGGGATCAGCTTGCCGAACACCGCGCCAAGCGCGCTTTCGATCACCCAGAACACATAGACCGGCAGACCGAGTCCGAGATACCAGGCGAAGCCGACCGTCTGGCCGGATTGCGCCCTCGCCTCGGCCACCGCGAATTGTGGATCGGTGAGGATGAAATAGCCGAGCGCTTGGCTGATGACAGGCCAGTGCGCAATGCGCCGGCCGATACCGGCGGAATAGAGCACATGGCGGAAATTGACGGCGAAGATCGACAGCACGATCAGCCACGGCGCCACATGCTGGCCGAACAGTTGGATGCCTACCATCTGGCTGGCGCCGCCGAAGACCAGTGCGCTCATCAGGAAGGCTTCGAAGACCGAGAAGCCATTGTCGACCGCAAGCGCCCCGAACAGCACCGCGAATGGCGCCGACGCCACCACGACAGGCATCGAGAGCCGCACACCCTGCCAGAAATCGCTCCTTGCACCGCTCTCGGAGATTGCGTCCGTCGCCATCAATCACTCCCTTGCGAAGGGCGGTATGTAGGTGGCGCAGCCCGGTCTGTCACACGAATTCGCTTGAGCCGAATGATCAGCGGAAATGATCGTCGCGATGCCTTATCGAAGGTTAGGCGGCGAGGGCTTTGCCCTCGATGGCCCTGCCCCAGTCGAGCAGCGGCCTGGCGCGCAAGCTGAAATCGACGAGTTCGTCGACCAGCTGCGCACCATGGATCCCCGCCGGGTCGATCACATGCTGGACGACAAAATGCCGGTTGCGGATGGCGTCAGTCAGATCGGGTTCGCTGATCTGCTCGAAGCCGCGTGGGGTACGCTTCATGCGGCCTTCCGTCTCAAGCTCAAGGCCGTTCTTCTTCAGCGCCTTTACCATGGCGCGAAACTTGTCAGGCTGCGTCGCGATGGCTTTGCGCATCGCCAGCAGCAGCGCCGGCTCCGGCTGCCACCAGGCGACGTCGGCAAAGCAGCCCTCAAGCCCGACATGAACATAGAACACGCCCTGCGCCATCTTGGTGCCGTCGGGCGACAGGATCGCCGACAGATGCCGGTTGTAGGGCCGCTTGTCCTTGGCGAAGCGCACGTCGCGGTTGATACGGAACAGCGACTTCTTGCGATCCCCGCGCAGGCCGAGCCCCGCCTGATCGAAACGCTCCGTGAGCGTTTCGATCAGATCGCCGAAGGGGTCACGCAACTCTTTTTCGAACAGGTCGCGGTTTTCCAGGAACCACTCCCGGCTCTGATGGAAATCCAGCGCCTTCAGGAACGGAATGGCCTTCAGCCCGAAACCCTTGAATGCACCTTCCATCATTCCTTGCCGATCCGCACCAGCCAGGCGTCCTCGTCGATCACTTCGACGCCGAGCTCGCTGGCCAGCTTGAGCTTGGAGCCGGCACCCGGCCCGGCGACCACCAGATCCGTCTTGGCCGAAACAGAACCCGCGACCTTCGCGCCGAGGCGTTCGGCCATCGCCTTGGCTTCGGGGCGGGTCATCTTTTCCAGCGTGCCTGTGAACACGATCGTCTTGCCGGCCACCGCGCTGTCGGCCGAGATGGTCACGATATAAGGCTTCGGCTTGACCTGTTTGAGCAGCGCGTCCAGCACGTCGTCGTTGCGTTCATTGCCGAAGAAGTCGCGCAGCGCATCGATGACTGTGTCGCCGATGCCGTTGACCGATGGGAAAACGGTGTGTGGATCGTCGGCCGCCGCTGTCTCCTTGCCGACGCGAATCAGTTCCTCGATGGTCGAGAAGGTTTTTGCAAGCACTGCGGCCGTGGTTTCGCCGATATGACGGATGCCGAGCGCGAAGATGAAGCGGTCCAGTTCAGGTTCGCGGCGCGAGTCGATGGCAGCAAACAGTTTGTCGAGGCCTTCGTAATTGCGATCCTCGACGCTGCGCACATTCTTGCGCGTCTTGCCCGATGCCGCCTCGCGCTGCCTGGCCTGCTCCTCACGCCGCTCGGCCAACGCCTTGGTGACGGCGGGGCGGCGATCCCTGAGCGTGAAGATATCGGCGGCTGTCTTGATCAATCCCGCATTGAAGAAAGTGTCTATGTTCTCGGCGCCCAGGCCTTCGATGTCCAAGGCACCGCGTGACACGAAGTGCCGCAATCCCTCCACCGCCTGCGCGGGGCAGATCAGTTCGCCGGTGCAGCGTCGACGGGAATCTTCCTTGCCGGTCTTCTCGTTGATCTCGCGCGTCGCCGGCGAGCCGCAGATCGGACAGGTGTGGGGGAATTCGTATGGCACGGCGTCGGGCGGACGCTTGTCGATGACGACGCTGACGATCTGCGGAATGACATCCCCTGCCCGCTGGATCACCACCGTATCGCCGATGCGCACGTCGATGCCGTCGCGGATCGGCTGGCCTGTGCTGTCCAGGCCCTTGATGTAGTCCTCATTGTGCAGCGTGACGTTTTCAACCACGACGCCGCCGACCGTGACCGGCGCCAGCCGCGCAACCGGCGCCAGCGTGCCGGTGCGGCCGACCTGAATGTCGATCTTCTGCACGGTCGTCATCGCCTGTTCGGCGGGGAATTTATGCGCAACCGCCCAGCGCGGCTCACCAGTGACGAAACCCCATCTGCGCTGCAGTTCCAACTGGTCGACCTTGTAGACGACCCCGTCAATGTCGTAGCCCAACGAGGAGCGCTGTTCCTCGATTCGATGATAATGCGCGATCAGCTCCTCGGCCGACTTCGCCCGCACCATCAGCGGGCTGATCGCGAAACCCCAATCCTTGAACTTCTGCACCGCGCCGTACTGGGTCGGCGCAGGATCCTCAGACGTGTAGCCCCAGGCATAGGCGAAGAATTTGAGGTTGCGGCTAGCGGTGACGGATGGATCCTTCTGGCGCAAGGAACCGGCCGCCGTGTTGCGCGGATTGACGTAGTCCTGGCCGCCAACCGCCGCCGAGCGTTGCTTCAGCGCCTCGAATTCCGCGTAGGTCATATAGACCTCGCCGCGTATCTCGATGATTTCTGGCCAGCCCGAGCCTTTCAGCTTCGCGGGGATGTCGGCGATCGTCCTGAGATTGGCGGTGATGTCCTCGCCGACGGCACCGTCGCCACGCGTTGCGCCCTGCACGAACACGCCGCTTTCATAACGCAGCGAAGCCGACAAACCGTCGATCTTCGGCTCGGCCGTGAAGGCGATGTCGAGATCCTTGTCGCGATCGAAGAACCGCCGGCCGCGTTCAATGAAGTCGGCGACATCCTCGTCCGTATAGGCCTTGGCGAGGCTGAGCATCGGCACCGCATGGCGCACCTTGGCGAAGCCTTCCGCCGGCGCCGCGCCAACCCTGCGCGACGGCGAATCCTCGCGCACCAGCGCCGGAAAGCGCTGCTCGATGGCAAGGTTGCGCCGTGTCAGCGCGTCATATTCCGCGTCGGTGATGATCGGCGCATCCTCGGTATGGTAGCGCCGGTCATGCTCGGCGATCTCTTCCGCCAAGCGCTTCAGCTCGGCTTCGGCTTCGCTGTCTGTCAGGGCATCGACTGGTTTTTCGGACATGGTTTCAGACCTGGCTCATAGATGTATGCCGCCCAAAAATGCGCAGCGGTTTTGGGACAACGACACGCATAGCAACAAAGACCCAGAGCACGTCGCGCAAATCCGATTCGGCGCGACGCGCTTTGGTGGTCCGCGACCATAGATCAGCTTTCGGATTCAAGGGAGCAAAATTCTGATAAAACCGCGCCGAAACAGCGGGATGGCGCCACAAGCTGACTCTGTTGCGAAGCCGGAATTTTTGCCAGCCTGGCGAACCCTGCATCGTCAGGACGCGGCGGTGTTCTCGCGCAGCAGCCGCTCGGCGGCGGCGCGCGCCTCGTCGGTGATGGTGGCGCCGGCCAGCATACGCGCGATCTCTTCCTGCCGCGCCGGCCGGTCCATCTCGGCAATGCCGGTCGCGACGCGGTCGGTGCTGCCCGACTTGGAGATCAGGAAATGCGTCGCCGCGCGCGCCGCTACCTGCGGCGCATGCGTGACCGACAGCACTTGGACGCGTTTCGACAATCGCGCCAGCCGCTGGCCGATGGCGTCGGCGACAGCACCGCCCACGCCGGTGTCGATTTCATCGAAAACCAGCGTCGGCGCCGAGCCACGGTCGGCCAGCGCCACCTTCAGCGCCAACAGGAAGCGAGAAAGCTCGCCGCCGGAAGCGACCTTCATCATCGGCCCAGGCCGTGTGCCTGGATTGGTGCGCACCCAGAATTCGATCTGGTCGATGCCTTCTTCCATGCGGCCCTCGGCCTCGCTCTTCATCTCGACGATGAAGGCGGCGCGTTCGAGCTTTAGAGCCGGCAACTCGGCCATGACCGCCTTGGTCAGGCCGACCGCCGCCGCATGGCGCAGCGAGGACAACTGTGCGGCGGCAATGTCATAGGTCTCGCGCGCCGCGGCCGCCTGCTTTTCCAGCCCGTGCAAGCGTTCCTCGCCGGCATCGAGATCGGCGAGATCGGCCGACATCGTGTCGCGCAATTGCGCCAGGTCGTCGACGGCGACAGTGTGCTTGCGCGAAGCGGCGCGCAGCGAAAACAACCGCTCCTCCGCCTTCTCCAGCCGTTGCGGATCATATTCGGTGGCGCGCAGTGCGGCCTCGACGCCCGATTGCGCCGCGTCGAGCGACAGCATCGCCTCGTCGAGCGACTTGACCACGTCGTCGAGCAGGCCTGGCGCTTCGGTCACCTTGCGTTGCAGCCGTCTGAGCAGGCTCGCCAGTTGCGGCAAGGGCGAGGACGGGCCGGAAAGCACATCCTGCGCGTCATGGATTTCGGAAGCGATCTTCTCCGCCCGCATCATCGATGCGCGCAGCTCGGCGAGATCGGTCTCCTCGCCCGGCTGCGGATCCAGCTTCGTCAGCTCCGCGACCGCAGCACGCAGATAGTCGGCCTCGCGCGCGGCCGCCGCCACCTTGGCGCTGTGGCGGGAAAGCTCCTGCTCGCAGGCGCGCCAGTGCCGCCACGCCTCGCCGGTCGAGCGCACAGCGCCGAGATGGCCACCGAAGGCGTCGAGCACATCGCGGTGCGCGCCGGGATCGACCAGAGCGCGTTCGTCGTGCTGGCCGTGGATCTCGACCAGCGCGCGGCCGACATCGCGCATCAGCGTGACGCTCGAAGGCTGATCGTTGACGAAGACGCGGGTGCGGCCATCGGCCGTTTGCAGGCGGCGCAGGATGATATCGCCGTCATCGTCGATGGCGTTTTCGGCAAGCAGTGTGCGGGCCGGATGGTTGCGCGGCACGTCGAAGACGGCGATCACCTGGCCCTGCGCCGCGCCATGGCGTACCAGCGACGCGTCGCCGCGCGCGCCGAGCGCCAGCGACAGGGCATCGAGCAGGATGGATTTGCCGGCGCCGGTTTCGCCGGTCAGCACGGAAAGACCCGGCTGGAAGTCGATATCCAGCTTCTCGATCAGGACGATATCGCGGATCGATAGTCTGGAAAGCATCAGAACCCGGACCTATTGCATGTCGCCCAAAAATGGACCCGGTTTTGGGATGCCGACATGCACAAAAACAAAAGACGTAAAGACGTAAAGCGCGATGCGCTTTAGAGCGGCACGCGACCATCTGCAGTCGCAGCGCCGCACTATCTTTTTGTTTGGGCACCGGATCAATCCGAAAAAGCGTTGCGTACGCTTCGGTCCAATGCTCCGGGGTCAGGCGCCGCCGGTGATCATCTTCCCGGCCTTGGATATCCACGAGCCGGCATTCTCGCGCGGCGCAAGCCCGTTGCTCTGCAGCAGCTTGTAGGAATCCTTGTACCACGAACTGTCGGGGTAGTTGGTGCCGAGCACCGCGGCGGCGGTCTGTGCCTCCGAGGTCAGCCCCATCGCGTAGTAGCTTTCGGTCAGGCGGGCGA
Source organism: Mesorhizobium sp. P2_A12 (assembly GCF_056405075.1). NCBI lineage: Bacteria > Pseudomonadati > Pseudomonadota > Alphaproteobacteria > Hyphomicrobiales > Phyllobacteriaceae > Mesorhizobium > Mesorhizobium sp. P2_A12. The sequence continues at coordinate 237,577 of NZ_JBFUCU010000007.1, read as the reverse complement.
GCGCCTCCTCGACATGGCGCGTGTTGGAATAGTTCTCCACCACGGTGCGGAAGCGCTTGACGGCGGCGATGTATTCGCGGCGCTCGAGATAATAGCGGCCGATCTGCATTTCCTTGCCGGCCAATTGGTCGTTGGCGAAGCGCATCTTTTCCTTGGCGTCGTCGACATATTCCGATGTCGGCCAGCGCGTCACCAGGTCCTGCATCGTCTGAAGGGTCTGGCGCGCTTCCTTCTGGTCCTGCGTCACGTCCTTGATCTGGCGATAGTAGCTCAAGCCGATGATGTACTGCGCGTAGGCGGCGTCATCGGTCGACGGATAGAGCGTGAGATAGCGCTTGGCCGAGCCGATCGCCTCGTCGTAATTGCCCTGTCGATAGTCGGCGAAAGCGCCCATCACCATCGATTTGCGGGCGAATTCCGAATAGGGATGCTGGCGGTCGACGGCATCGAATTTGCGGCTCGCCTCCTGCAGGCGCCCGGCATTCAGATTGGCAAGGCCTTGATTGTAGAGAACATCGGCCGGCTCGGTCTGGTCGACATAGGTCGACAGGTCGATATCTTTCTCCGACGACATGCAGGCCGACAGGAAGAGCGATGGAACAACCACCGAAAGCGCCAGGAAAACAGCCCGCTGCGGCGCTTTCAATTGACCAACTCGCTTGAAGAACATGATTGGATTCCGCCCTTTCGGCGTTATTTCAATACGTGTTGCATGCCCTTGTCCCAAACTTGGTCCCCACTTTTGAGCGACATGCACTAATCGAAGGCAGCAGCCATAAACCATAACCGCCTTGCCCGGCAACGCTATCGCCGGCCAATCGCACATTTTTGTGGCGGTCGGAGACTGCTTGAACATCCGTGCAATTTCACCAGCAGGTGATGCATTCGTGCAACATCCGCTGCCTGCGATGGAATCCGAAAAAACAGGAGAATCAAATCATCCAGGGCGCGTAGAGCGGCGCGTTGACGGCGTTCATCTCGGCGCTGCGGCCACGCTCGCGGCGTGTCGTCTCGACGATCTCGAATGCCGTGCGATCCGACAGCAGGCGGCGCAGCGCGGCGGCATTCATCCTGTGCCCGCCGCGATAGGAGCGGAAGCAGCCGATGAAACGGGCGCCGGCCAGCGCCAGGTCGCCCATGGCGTCAAGCGTCTTGTGGCGAACGAATTCGTTGGGATAACGCAGGCCGCCCATGTTGATGACGCGGTTGTCGTCACCGATCACCAGCGAATTCTCCAGCGAGGAGCCTAGCGCATAGCCGGCGGCCCACAGCCGCTCGACATCCTTCATGAAGCCGAAGGTGCGGGCGCGCGCAAGGTCGCGGCGGAAAATATCGGCGTTGAGGTCCGACGCAAACAGCTGCCGGCCGATTGCCGGGCTTTCGAAGTCGATCTCGATCTCGAAACGGGTGCCGTCGTAAGGCTTGAACTCCGCCCACGAGGCGCCGTTCTCGATGCGAACCGGCTTGATGACCCTGATATAACGGCGCTTGACCGACAGCGTCTCGACGCCGGCCTGGTCGATGGCTTCGACGAACGCCATGGCGCTGCCGTCGAAGATGGGAACCTCGGAACCGTCGATCTCGATGGCGACATTGTCGATGCCGAGCCCGAACAGCGCCGCCATGATGTGCTCTACCGTGGCGATGTGCTCGCCGGCGGGATCACCAAGCATGGTGCACAGGTCTGTGGCGCCGACTTCGGAAACCAGGGCGCGGACCTCGCGGCCCTGCTCGGCGCCGTTGAAAAGCTGGAACACGATGCCGGTATCGGCATCTGCCGGTATGAAGCTGATGGAAACTTCCTTGCCGCTGTGGACGCCGGTGCCGGTAAGCGACGCGCGCGTCTTCACTGTCGTCTGATAGTCGTGCAAGACAATCCCCATAAGCCCTAAGGTCCGCTTCTCCAGCCCGAGGGCGCGGCTCTTGTTGAAATCGGCAGGCAGGGCGACTTCCCCCGAAATCCTGACAAACCGACTATGGTGGCCGGAAGATAATGTCGCGGGTTGGAGACTCCAAATCACGGTTTCTTACTCTTTGTAACCGCGAGCCGGATTCAGTTGAGCTTGATAAGTCATTGAAATATCATCATTTTAAACGTTAACAGGCAAGCAATTTCTTGCTTGCCTGTTAACAATTCTTAAAGCCCGTTTACCGATCAGTTGGCCTGGCGGCGCAGGAACGCCGGAATCTCCAGCTGATCATCGTCCTGAGTCGCCCTCACCTGCGGCGTCAAGCGGCCCTGCTCGTCGAGTTGACCGCGGCGCGGCGCATAGAGCTGCGCGTCCTGGCTGGCAAGACGGCGCACTTCAGGCGCTGCCTGGCGCAGCTTGGGTTCGCGTGGCTGCGCCGGCTGCAGCCGGGCAGGCTCTTCCTCGCGACGGGTCAGGCCGTTGGTCAGGCGCTTCAGCAGGCCCATCGGTCCGCTGTTGTTCTCGTGGTCGGCCGGGCGGCTCTTGGCATCCACCTCGGCCTTGACGACCGGCGGAAAGTCCTCGACGCGCGGCATCCGCTGCGGAGCCATAGCAACCGGCTGCGGCGCTTCACGCAGCATTTCGCGCGGCTGCGGGGCCGGCTGCGCCACGGGCTGCGGCATCGGCTGTGCTGGCGGCGCCTGGAAGATCTTGCTCTGCGGGCGGAAATCCTCCGCATGGGCAACGGGAGCCGGACGAGCCTGCGCCATCGCCGCTGCATTTGCTTCCGCCAGCTGGATGGCTTCGGCGACCGGGTCGGCGGCGCGCGGTTCGTAAGCTGCCTGCTGGACCGGCGCCGGGCGGCTTTCCACTGCGGCAACGGCCGGGCGGCTGACCGGCTTCTGCGGTGCGGTGCGGATCGAGATCGGCGCTGCGGCGATTTCCGCCGCCGACTTGTCGATGCCGGTGGCAACCACCGAGACGCGGATGACGCCTTCGAGTTCCTCGTCGAAGGTGGCGCCGAGGATGATGTTGGCGTCCTGGTCGACTTCCTCGCGGATGCGGGTCGCCGCTTCGTCGACCTCGAACAGGGTCAGGTCGCGGCCGCCGGTGATCGAGATCAACAGGCCCTTGGCGCCCTTCATCGAGGTCTCGTCGAGCAGCGGGTTGGCAATGGCGGCCTCAGCGGCCGCCATCGCGCGGCCCTCGCCTGAAGCCTCGCCGGTGCCCATCATCGCCTTGCCCATCTCGCGCATGACCGAGCGCACGTCGGCAAAGTCGAGGTTGATCAGGCCTTCCTTGACCATCAGGTCGGTGATGCAGGCAACGCCGGAATAGAGCACCTGGTCGGCCATGGCGAAGGCGTCGGCGAAGGTCGTCTTGTCATTGGCCAGCCGGAACAGGTTCTGGTTGGGGATGACGATCAGCGTATCGACGCATTTCTGCAGCTCTTCGATGCCAAAATCCGCCGTCTTCATGCGGCGCTGGCCTTCGAAATGGAACGGCTTGGTGACGACGCCGACGGTGAGGATGCCCTTTTCGCGTGCGGCACGCGCCACGACCGGAGCCGCACCCGTGCCGGTGCCGCCGCCCATGCCGGCGGTGACGAAGCACATATGGGTGTTGGACAGATGATCGATGATCTCGTCGATGCATTCTTCCGCCGCCGCGCGGCCGACTTCCGGCTGCGACCCAGCGCCAAGGCCTTCGGTGACATGCGCGCCGAGCTGGATCAGCCGATCGGCTTTCGACATGGTCAGCGCCTGTGCATCGGTGTTGGCCACCACGAACTCGACACCGCGCAGACCGGCGGTGATCATGTTGTTGACAGCATTGCCGCCGCCACCGCCGACACCGAACACGGTGATCCGCGGCTTAAGCTCGGTGATGTCCGGCTTCTGCAGATTGATCGTCATTGTCTCCGTCCTTTGCCTTTCACGCCGCTTCGCCGCCGCGGCCGCCTATGGGGCTGTCCCCGTCAATTAGAAACTGTCTCTCAACCACTGACTCATGCGATGCAGTTTTCCACCCGTTCCAGTCATTCTGAGACCGGAAATTCCTTTCGCCGGATGGCTCTCGAAGCTCGCCATCTGCGGATAGATCAGAAGCCCCACAGCGGCCGAGAAGGCCGGTCCCTTTGCCGCTTCCGGCAGGCCGGCCACGCCAAGTGGGCGCCCGATGCGCACATTGCGTCCGAGGATCCGGCGCGCCGCCTCCGGCAGGCCGGCAAGCTGGCTGGCGCCGCCGGTCAAGACGACGCGCTTGCCCACCGCATTGCCGTAGCCGGACTTGTTCAGCCGGTCGCGCAGCAATTCGAGCGTCTCGTCGATGCGGGCGCGCACGATGCGCGTCATCACAGAGCGCGGGATCTGCAACGGCACGTCGCCGTCGTCGCCGATCGGCTGGATCGAGACCAGGTCGCGGTCGTCGGCGCTGCCCGGCAATGCCGAGCCATGCATCACCTTCAGCCGCTCGGCGGCGTCGAGCGAGGTCGACAGGCCCTTGGCCATGTCCAGCGTGACATGGTTGCCGCCGATGGCGATGGCGTCGCCATGGACGAACTTGCCTTCCGAAAACACCGAGATCGTGGTCGTGCCGCCGCCCATGTCGATGCAGGCGGCGCCCATTTCCAGTTCGTCGTCGACCAGGGCGGCCAGCCCGCTGGCATAGGGCGTCGCGACCATGCGCTCGACCGACAGGTGCGACCGGTTGATGGAAAGCTCCAGGTTGCGCATCGGCGCGGCGTCGCCGGTCAAGACATGCATGTCGACGCCAAGTGCGTCGCCGACCATGCCGCGCGGGTCGCGCACTCCGCGCTCGGCATCGAGCGAAAAGCCGACGGGGAGCGAATGGATCACCTCGCGTTCGGCCTTCAGTGCTTGCTTGGCGCCGGCGCCGAGAACGCGCTTGATATCGGCCTCGTCGGCCTCGTGGCCGCCAAGGTTGATGGTGGCCGAGAAGGCTTCGCTCTTCAGCCGGCCGGCGGTCATGTTGACGATCAGCGAATCGACCGTCAGCCCAGCCATGCGCTCGGCCGCATCGACGGAAAGACGAATGGCATGCTCGGCGCGATCGAGGTCGACGACGACTCCCGACTTCACGCCTTGCGACTTCTGATGGCCTATGCCGATCACCTGGATCCGGTGCGAGCGGCCGCGCAACAGCTTGCCGTCTTCGCTCGGCTTCAGCTTGGCCACCATGCAGCAAACCTTGCTCGAACCGACATCCAGCACCGTCAGGGTGCCGGATCGGCGCGACGCGGCGTCGCCATGACCGCCAAGCCAGCTCATATTTTCGTCTCCGGCTTGCGCTTCAGGCTTTTGGGTTTTTCGTTGAGGGCGGCTTCGCGCTGCGTCGCCGCCTCGGGCGTCAGCTGCACGACCAGCCTGTCCGTCAGGCGCATGTCGACGGCGGCGATATCGCGCGACAACAGCCCCTTGTCCTGGTCCATCTTGACGAGCTCGGCGATCGCCTGATCCTCGCCATCCTCAGGAAGCTTGACGGTGATGCCGTTGTCCAGCTTCAGGTCCCAGCGCCGTTCGCCAACGCGGACATAGCCTTTGATCCGGCTCGCGAGTTCAGGATACTTTTCGACCTTGACCAGGAAGTCCGGCGCCTTGGCCGGCGCACCGACGCCGATCAGCAAAGGCAAAAGCACCTGCTTGCCGCCGGAGAACGGCGCGATCACAGCGCCATTCTTCTCGATGACCGAGAGCCCATCGCCCTGCTGCCAGAGCGCGAAGGGCTCGCGCTCCTCAACGCGTACTTCCAGCGTGTGCGGATAGACCTTGCGCACGGCGGCGACCTCGATCCAGGGCAAGGTAGCAATGCGCTCCCGCGCCGCCTCGGCATCAAAACCGATCAGCGAGGTCCAGCCGTCGAGCTCGAGCCTGTCGAGGATGTCGATCTCGGAGGTCTGGCGATTGCCGACCACCTTGACCTGATCGACGGCAAAGCCGGTGCGGGCAGTGATGCTTTGCACGATGCCGTCGACATGGCCGCCGAGATAGGCGCCATAGGCACTGCTCGAGACAAGCAGCACGGCAGACATCATGGCCGCGGAGAAGCGCGGCGCCTGGAATTCACCCACGCCCAGGCGCGCAAGAACGCGCACCGGGCGGCGAAGCACACGCGGCAGCACGAAATGGCCTGATGACAATGGCAGGCCGAACAGCGCCGGCCCGGCCGCGCCCTTCCCCTTACCTTGTCCCCATTTCAACGCAGACACGAAGCGTCCTCCACCATCCAACTCAACAAATCGCCAAACGAGTGCCCGGCCTGGGCGGCGATTTCAGGCACCAAGGACGTCGGCGTCATACCCGGCTGGGTGTTGACCTCGAGCCAGACAACCTCGCCGTTTTCGGAATGCCGATCGTCATAACGGAAGTCCGACCGGGAAACGCCCCGACAGCCGATCGCTTGATGAGCCTTGAGCGCCAGTGTTTGTATTTTTTGGTAAATATTCGGTGAAACTTTTGCGGGGCATTCGTGCTTTGATCCCCCAGCGACATATTTTGAATCATAGTCGTAGAAGGAATGGCCGGTCGGGATGATCTCGCAGACCCCCAGAGCCACATCGCCCATTACGGCGCAGGTGAGCTCGCGGCCATGGATGTAGCGTTCGACCATAACGGTATCGCCATATTTCCACTCGGACGAACCGATGACCTGCGGCGGATGCGACTGCCCCTCATGCACGATGACGACGCCGAAGCTCGACCCCTCGTTGACAGGCTTGACCACATAGGGCGGCTTCATCGGATGCTTGTTCTGGATGGCGAAGCGGCTGGCGACCTTCGATTCGGCGACCGGGACACCGACCGATTTGGCAACCCGCTTGGCCTGCTCCTTGTTCATGGCCAGCGCCGAGGCGAGCACGCCTGAATGCGTATAGGGAACACCGAGATATTCGAGGATGCCCTGGATAGTGCCATCCTCGCCGAACGGACCATGTAGCGCATTGAAGGCGACATCCGGCCGGAGTTCGGCAAGCACCGAGCCGACATCGCGCCCGACATCGACGCGCGTGACCTGGTAGCCTTCCTTCTCGAGCTCATCGGCACAAGCCTTTCCCGAGGACAAGGACACGGGCCGCTCGGATGAGAAACCACCCAGCAGGACGGCCACATGCTTGTTTTTCATTCCCCGTCATCCCCTCTCACGGCGGACCAAAAACCAAGATTTCCGCAACATTGAGTCCGAGTCTCCCGGCAGGTTGCCCCCCCAGACGGAAAACGCTGAAAACGCGTCGAACGACTCAAATCAGGAAACGCTTTGGAGCAGAGAATCAGAGAGTTGATTCACTGGCAAGTACTTACGATTCCGAGAGATTCACTTTCTGAGAAAATGGATGCGAAAACCGTGCCGCTGAGTCTTTACAGCAACGGTCGTGGACCATTTCGGCCCCGTTGAAGTTCATGCATCACGTGAACTTCAACACCCGCTACAGGAGTTGCCCAAGAAACTCCTGCACCGCATGCCCCGGCCGGAAATTGCCGATGCGCTTGATTTCCCATTGCAGCCGGATGCCCGCATTTTCCAGCACCCGCGTGCGCACCGTCTCACCGAGATATTCAAGGTCGTAGCCGGTTGCGGTTCCCGTGTTGATCATGAAGTTGCAATGCATAGGCGACATCTGAGCACCGCCGATCATCAGGCCGCGGCAGCCCGCCTTGTCGATCTCTTTCCAGGCTGACGTGCCTTCGGGATTCTTGAAGGTCGAGCCGCCGGTCTTCTCGCGGATCGGCTGCACGGTCTCGCGGTGGTTCTGGACCGCGTCCATCGCTGCCTTGATCGCTGTCTTGTCCTCGGCAAACCCCTCGAACAAAGCCGAGGTGAAGATCAGCCCGGAAGGTGCCACCGAATGGCGGTAGGCGTAGCCCATGTCGGCATTGCTCAGCGTTTGCACATTGCCCCGACGGTCCAGCGCACGCACCTCGACGACGCGTTCGCGCGTCTCGACGCCGTTGGCGCCGGCGTTCATCCGCAGCGCGCCGCCGACGGCGCCGGGAATGCCGTGATAGAAATGGAAGCCGCCAATGCCGGCTTCGAGCGCCACGGCGGCAACGCGCTTGTCGGGCGTCGCCGCGCCCGCCTTGATCGTGGTCGGCGAAACAGTTTCGGCCTCACCAAATCCCTTGGCCGAAAGCCGGATGACAAAACCCGCAATGCCGCCGTCCCGGACCAGAAGGTTCGAGCCGACGCCGACGATGGTCAGCGGGACCTCTTCGGGAACGGCTTTGAGGAACGCGGCCAGGTCCTCCTCGTCGGCCGGCTGGAACAGCACTTCGGCCAGCCCCCCGGCGCGGAACCAGGTGATCTTGTCCATCTCGGCATTCGGCGTCAGGCGGCCACGCAGGCCGGCAAGCCGGTCGCCAAGTCTGTCGATCAGGGCCTGGCCATGCATCATGATCATGAGACTGTCCCGCCAAGCTCCTTGGGCAGCGCATAGGCCCATTGGGTGATGTTGCCAGCGCCGAGGAAGACGACGAAGTCACCGGGCTTGGCCAGATCACGGATGATCGGCGCGATTGCTGCCGGACCCTCGATGTAGCGCGCGTCGCGATGGCCGCCCGCGCGGATGCGCGACACCAGCGCATCGGATGTCACGCCTTCGATCGGTTCTTCGCCGGCCGCGTAGACCGGCGCCACCATCACCGTGTCGGCGTCGTTGAAACAAGTGGAAAACTCGTTGAACAGATCGTGCAGCCGGGTGAAGCGGTGCGGCTGGGCAATGGCGATGACGCGGCCCTTGGTGGCGCTGCGCGCCGCCTTCAGCACAGCCGAGATCTCGACCGGATGATGGCCGTAGTCGTCGAACACATCGACGCCGTTCCACGAACCGGTATGGGTGAAGCGGCGTTTGACGCCGGCGAAGGACGACAGGCCCTTCTTGATCGCCTCGGCGGACAGGCCAAGCTCATGCGCGACAGCGATCGCGGCCGTCGCGTTGGAGACGTTGTGGCGACCGGGCATCGGCAGGCGCAAGCCGGCGATCGTCGTCTGGCCACCGCTCTTGCGGTTGCGGATCACCACGTCGAACTCAGATATGGCACCCGCCATGCGGTGGTTGGTGAAGCGCACGTCGGCCTGCGCATTCTCGCCATAGGTGATGACGCGGCGATCCTCGATGCGGCCGACCAGCGCCTGCACCTCCGGGTGATCGGTGCACATCACGCCGAAGCCGTAGAACGGCACGTTCTCGACGAACTGGCGGAACGCCTCGCGCACCTTGTCGAAACTGCCATAGTGGTCGAGATGCTCGGGATCGATGTTGGTGACGACGGCAATCTCGGCCGGCAGCTTGAGGAAGGTGCCGTCGCTCTCATCGGCTTCGACCACCATCCATTCGCCATCGCCCATGCGCGCATTGGTGCCATAGGCATTGATGATGCCGCCATTGATGACGGTCGGATCGAGCCCGCCGGCTTCGAGCAAGGTCGCCACCATCGAAGTCGTCGTCGTCTTGCCATGCGTGCCGCCGATCGCAACCGCCTGGCGAAAGCGCATCAGCTCGGCAAGCATCTCGGCACGGCGCACGATCGGCAGCAGCTTTTCGCGCGCTGCCTTCAGTTCGGGGTTGGTTTTCTTGATCGCCGTCGAGACGACGACAACCTCGGCATCGCCGAGATTTTCGGCCTTGTGGCCGACGAAGCATTCGATGCCCTTGTCGCGCAGTCGCTGCACATTGGCGCTGTCGGCCTGGTCGGACCCCTGCACCTTGTAGCCGAGATTGTGCAGCACTTCGGCGATGCCGCTCATGCCGATGCCGCCAATACCGATGAAATGCACAAGGCCGATGGTCTGCGGCATCTTCATGCGTGCGTCCCCTTCCTGAAGTCTGAAACGGTTTTTTGGGACGCAATAGCCTCTGTAAGATCGGCGAGCAACCGTGCCGCGTCGGGCCGGCCGGCCGATTTCGCTCCCGCCGCCATGGCCGCCAGCCGCTCGGGGCTGTCCATCAGCCCGCCGATGAGGGCCGCGATGCGCTCGGGCGAAAGCGAGGACTGCGAGTGCACTTCGCCACCGCCGGCGGCGGCAAGGGCCGCCGCGTTCGCAGCCTGGTCGTGGTCGAGCGCGTAGGGATAAGGCACCAGCAGCGCCGGCCGGCCAATGACGGCGATCTCCGAGACGGTCGAGGCGCCGGAGCGCGAGATCACCAGATGCGCCGTCGCCATGCGTTGCGCCATATCGGTGAAGAAGGGCGAGACTTCGACGGCGACGCCAAGTGCGGCATAGGCCGCCTTCACCCGCGCCACGTCGTCGGCGCGCGCCTGCTGCGTGATCACCAACCGGTTGCGTTGGGCGTCGGAAAGCAGCGCGATCGCCGCGGGCACCGCGTCCGAGAAGAACTGGGCGCCCTGGCTGCCGCCGAACACCAACAGCCTGAACGGCTGCTCCCCGGTCGATGCCGCATAAGGCGTCTTGGCCGCTTCCAGCACGGGAGGCCGGACCGGATTGCCTGTCGTCACCGTCTTGGCGCCGGCCGCACTGGCGTCCTGTGGCAGGAAGCCGCCGGCGATGGCGTCGACACGCCCGGCCAGAGCCCGGTTGGCGCGCCCCATCACCGCGTTCTGCTCATGGATCAGCGTCGGCACTTTGCGCCGCGTCGCCGCATAGAGCGGCGGCAAGGTCGGATAACCGCCGAAGCCGACGACCGCATCCGGCTTGATCCTGGCGATGACAGCGGAGGCCTGGCGCACGCCGCGCCAGATTTTCCAGAAGGCACCAAGCAGGGCGATGGGATTCTTCGAGCCCATTGTCGCCGACTGGATCGGATGGATGGCGGCCGCGGGGAAATGGGCCGCGAACCGCTCGGCGCGGTCGTCGGTGGCCAGATGCACCGTCCAGCCGCGCTCGTTCAGCTCATGCGCCAGCGCCTCGGCCGGAAACAGATGCCCGCCGGTTCCACCTGCCGCGAGAAGGATGACGCCTCTCGCCATATCACTCCGCCGGCAAGGCGCGTTGCGGCAGGGCAAAGCCCATTTGCTTGCGCTTTTCAGGCCGCTTGCGCGTCAGCGCCAGCACCATGCCCATCGAGATGGCGATGGCGATCTGCGAGGAGCCGCCATAGGAGATGAAAGGCAGCGTCATGCCCTTGGCCGGCACCAGCTGCAGGTTGACGCACATGTTGATGACGGCCTGCAGGCCGAACACGGTGACGAGGCCGCCGACCGCATAGCGGGTGAAGTCGTCATGCTCCTTCAGGGCCGTGTTGAGGCCGCGCAGCACGATGAAGGCGAAGATCGACATGATGAAGAAGCACATGATCAACCCGAATTCCTCGCCGGCGACCGAAAAGACGAAGTCGGCATGGCTGTCGGGGATGACCCGTTTGACGGTGCCCTCGCCCGGCCCGACGCCGAACCAGCCGCCATTGATCAGCGCCTCGCGGCCCATGTCGACCTGGAACGTGTCGCCTTCGCCGGTGAGGAACTTGTCGATGCGCAAGGCGACGTGCGGAAACACCGAATAGGCGGCAAATACGCCGCCGACGCCCGCACCACCAAGCGCGATGATCCACAGCCATGGCAGCCCGGCCATGAAGAACATCACACCCCAGGTGCCGGTCACCAGCATCGTCTGGCCGAGATCCGGCTGCGCCACCAGCAGCGAGACGACCAGCGCCAGCAGCAGCATGGCAAACAGATTGCCCGGGATGTCGGGCTGGCGCTTGTGCTCGGCAAACAGCCAGGCGCACATGATGACGAAGGCGGGCTTGAGGAATTCCGACGGCTGGATCGACAGGCCGGCTAGCGACACCCAGCGGCGCGCACCCTTCACTTCGACGCCGATGTAGAGCACCGCCACCATCAGCACCAGCATCAGGCACAACATGATCAGCGCCATGCGCCGGATCTGCCTGGATTCAAGGAAGGACACCGCCAGCATCACGCCAAGCGCCGGCACGGTGAAGATGATCTGCCTTGTGGCAAAATGGAAGCTGTCGAGGCCGATGCGTTCGGCCACCGCCGGGCTGGCGGCGAAGGACAGCACGATGCCGAGCCCCATCAGCGACAGGAACGCCGCCAGGAACCAGCGATCGATCGTCCACCACCAGGTCGCAACCGGACTTTTATCGAGACGGCTCTGCATTATCGTGCCCCTCCGATGGGTTTCACACCCTCGATAGCATTCGCAGCTTGCCTGAAGGCTTCGCCGCGGACTTCGAAATTCTTGAACTGGTCGAAACTGGCGCAGGCCGGCGACAACAGCACCACCACTTCGCTCGTATCGTCTTGAGCCGCATCATGCGCGGCATGTTCGACCGCAGCGGCCAGCGTACCCGATATTTCGTAGGGAACGGCCTCGCCCAGTGTCGCCGAAAAGGCGGGCGCCGCCTCGCCGATCAGATAGGCCTTGGCGATGCGCGGGAAGAAGCCGCGCAACGGCTCGATGCCGCCCTCCTTGGGCAGGCCGCCGGCGATCCAGTAGATGCGCGGAAAGCTCGACAAAGCCGGTGCCGCCGCGTCGGCATTGGTCGCCTTGGAATCGTTGACGAACAGCACGTGATCCTTGCGGCCGACCTGCTCCATACGGTGAGCAAGGCCGGGAAAACTTTCCAGTCCGGATTGGATTTCGCCAAGGTCCAGCCCGACCTTGAGGCAAGCCGCGACCGCCGCCAACGCGTTTTGCGCATTGTGCTGGCCGCGCAGCGAGCCGATGCCTTCGAGGAAAGCGACGCGGCTATAGCGGCCGTTCACCGCCTCCATCAGGTTGCCGCCGTCGGCGAAATAGCCGTCGGTCAGCGGCAGCCGCTTGGAAATGCGGATGACATGCCGCCCTGCCCGCTCCAGCCGCTCGGCTATCTGAGCGCACCAGGAATCGTCGATGCCGATGATCGCAGTCTCGCTGCCGGCCACCAGCCGTTCCTTGATCGAGGCGTAGTGCTGCATGGTGCCGTGCCGATCGAGATGGTCCGGCGTCAAATTGAGCAGGATGCCGGCCGTCGGGTTGATCGAGGGCGCGAGATCGATCTGGTACGACGAGCATTCGACGACATAATGCCGATTGGGCTCGGGCGGATCGAGCGTCATCACCGCGCGGCCGATATTGCCGCCCATCTGGGTGTCGCGTCCCGCCGCTTTGAGGATATGCGCGGTCAATGCGGTCGTCGTCGACTTGCCGTTGGTGCCGGTGATGGCGATGAACGGCGCTGCCGGCGCGGCGAGCATCCGCTCACGGCAGAAAAGCTCGATGTCGCCAATGATCTCGACGCCGGCACCACGCGCCAGCTCGACCGTCCAATGCGGCTTGGGATGCGTTAGCGGCACGCCGGGCGACAGCACGAAAGCGGAGAACTTTGCCCAGTCGGCGCCGCGCAAATCGCTGGTTGCGATGCCGTCTGCCGCCGCCTTGGCAACGCTTTCAGGGTTGTCGTCCCAGGCCAACACATCCGCCCCGCCGGCGATCAGCGCGCGCGCCGTCGCGATCCCCGAGCCACCGAGTCCGAAGAGCGAAACATGCTTGCTTGCGAAGGATGCGGCGGGGATCAAGCGGCCTCCTATCTCAGCTTCAGGGTGGACAGGCCGACCAGCGCCAGGATGACGGCGATGATCCAGAAGCGGATCACCACCTGGCTTTCGGTCCAGCCGAGCTTTTCGAAATGATGGTGGATCGGCGCCATCAGGAACACCCGCTTGCCGGTCATCTTGAAGTAGCCGACCTGGATGATGACCGACAGGATCTCTACGACGAACAACCCGCCGACGATGACCAGCACGATCTCATGCTTGGTGGCGACGGCAACCGTGCCGATCAGGCCGCCCATGGCCAGCGAGCCAGTGTCGCCCATGAAGATCGCCGCCGGCGGCGCATTGAACCAGAGGAAGCCAAGGCCGGCGCCGATGACCGCGCCGAGCACGACCGCCAGTTCGCCGGTGCCGGGCACGAAATGGATCTGCAGATATTCTGCGAACACGGCGTTGCCGGAGAGATAGGCGATGACGCCGAAGGACGCCGCCGCGATCATGATCGGCACGATCGCCAGCCCGTCGAGGCCGTCGGTCAGGTTCACCGCATTGCCGGCGCCGACGATAACGAAGCAGGAGAACGGGATGAAGAACCAGCCGAGATTGATGATGAATTCCTTGGCGAAGGGGAATGTCAGCGACGACGAGAACGGCGCCTGGCCGTTATGCATGATCACCCAGGCGGCGATGCCGGCAATGACGAATTCAAGCGCCAGCCGTGCCTTGCCGGAAAAGCCGAGATGCGACTGCTTGGTCACCTTCAGATAGTCGTCGTAGAAGCCGATCGAGCCGAAGCCCAGCGTCACCAGCAGCACCACCCAGACATAGATGCTCGACAGGTTCGCCCACAGCAGCGACGACCCGATGATGCCCGACAGGATCATCAGCCCGCCCATGGTCGGGGTACCGGCCTTCTTGAAATGCGTCTGCGGCCCGTCGGCGCGGATCGGCTGGCCCTTGCCTTGCCGCAACCGCAGCGAATTGATGATGGTCGGTCCGAAGATGAAGACGATGAGTGCCGACGTGATCAGCGCCCCGCCGGTGCGGAAGGTGATGTAGCGGAAGACATTGAAGACCGAGATCTTGTCCGCAAAATCGACGAGCAGTGTGAACATGCGCTTATCGTCCCCGACCTAGGTCTGTTTGCTTGTCGTTTGAGCCGGGAACTTGCCCAGCAGCGCATCGACCAGTTTTGCAAAACCGATGCCCTTCGACGATTTGATCATCACCACGTCGCCCGGCTTCAGCGCGGCAAGCAGCACCGGCTTCAGTTCCTCGGCGCCGGCGCGGTATTCCGTCTTGATTTCGCCTGGCAGCCTCTCGGCCAGCGCCCGCATTTCCGGCCCGCCGAGAAAGACTGTCTGCGTCCCTGAGCCGACGATGAGATCGGCAAGGGCGGCATGCAGCTTGGCCGAATGGTCGCCGAGTTCCAGCATGTCGCCGAGCACGGCGATGCGGCGGCCCTCTCCTGTCACCGGCGTCGCGTTGAGCAGCGCCATGGCAGCGCCCATCGACGCCGGGTTGGCATTGTAACTCTCGTCGATCAGCGTGATCGGCCCGCCGGGGTGGCGCAGCACATGGCGCTTGCCGCGCCCGCGCTCGGCCGTAAGATCGGCCAGCGCCAGCGCCGCTCTGTCGAGATCGGCGCCGACCAGATGCGCCGCACCCAGCACCGCCAGCACGTTCTGCACCATGTGGCGGCCGGGCGCACCGACCCGGGCCGTCACTTCGTGGCCGCCGATCCTGGCGGTGATGTCGGTATGGTCGGCGTGGAGTTCGCATTTGACTAGCTTGAAGGTCGAGCGCGCATTCTCGCCGAAGCCGTACACGTGCTCGACTCCGGCGGCATGCGCCATCTTGTCCAGAAGCTTCCAGCGCCCATCGTCGCGATTGAGGACGGCTGCGCCGTCAGGCTCCAGGCCTTCGAATATCTCGGCCTTGGCTCTGGCGATCTCATCGAGATTGCGGAAGAAGCCAAGATGCGCCGCCGCGATCATGGTGACGATGGCGACATGCGGCCTCACCATCTTGACCAGCGGCCGAATTTCGTCGGGATGGTTCATGCCGATTTCGAACACGGCATAGTCGCAATCGACCGGCATGCGCGCCAGCGTCAGCGGCACGCCCCAATGGTTGTTGAACGACTGCGCCGAGGCATGCACCTTGCCGACGGCCGACAGCACGTGGCGCAGCGCTTCCTTGGTGGTGGTCTTGCCGGCCGAACCGGTCACCGCGATGATCTTGGCCGCGGAGCGGGCGCGCGCCGCGACACCAAGCTTCTCAAGCGCGGCCAGTACATCTTCGACAACGATGATCGGCGCCGTCAGCCGGCCGAGCGACGGCAGCTTGCCTTCCGCCACCACCAGCACGCCGGCGCCAGCCTTGATGGCGGCGGTGGCGAAGTCATGGCCGTCCATCACCTCGCCCTTGATGGCGAAGAAGGCGTCGCCCGGTTGCAGGCTGCGGCTGTCGATCGAAATACCGGATATGCCTTCCGGCATCGGCCCGAGCGGCCGCCCGTCCATGCCGGCAACCAGCGCCTCGGAGGTCCACAGCAAGCTCATGCGGCACGCTCCCGCAGCGCCGCGCGGACTTCCTCATGATCTGAGAAATGCAGCGTTTCAGTGCCGATCGTCTGGCCTTCCTCGTGGCCCTTGCCGGCCACGATCAGCGTGTCGCCGGCATGCAGCATGGCTACCGCCTCGTGGATCGCCTGGCGCCGGTCACCGATTTCGATGGCGTCTGGCGCGGCGGCAAGAATAGCGGCGCGGATCGTTTCCGGCACTTCCGAGCGCGGATTGTCGTCGGTGACGATGACGACATCGGCCAGCCGCGTCGCGATCTCGCCCATGATCGGCCGCTTGCCGCGGTCGCGGTCGCCGCCGCAGCCGAACACGACGATGACGCGACCGGTGGTGAACGGGCGCACCGAGGCCAGCACGTTTTCCAGCGCATCGGGCTTGTGAGCGTAGTCGACATAGACCGGCGCGCCGTTGGTGGTGGTGCCGACAAGGTCGAGACGGCCCGGCGCGCCCTTCAGTTTCTCCAATGCCATCAAGGCCTTGGCGACAGGTGTTCCAGTGGAAATGGCAAGCCCCGCCGAAACCAGCGCGTTCGATATCTGGAAATCGCCGGCGAGCGGCAGGTCGACCTCGTAGAGCACGCCGCCGGCCTCGACCTCGGCGCGCTGGCGATGGCGCTCGTGCTCGACTCGCTTCAGCTTGAGGAAATCGCCATGGCGGCCAACCGTCAGCACGTCGAGCCCGGCAGCCTGCGCCGCCTGGATCGTCGGCGCCGACCACGGATCGTCGGCGAAAATGACGGCCGGCGCGCCTTTCGGCAGCAACGTGTCGAACAGGCGCAATTTGGCGCGGTGGTAGTCCTCGACCGTCGGATGATAGTCCATATGGTCGCGGCCGAGATTGGTGAAGCCTCCCGCCGCCAGCCTGACGCCGTCGAGGCGGCGCTGGTCGAGCCCGTGGCTGGAGGCTTCCATCGAGGCGTGGGTGACGCCGGCATCCGCCAATTCCTTGAGCAGCTGGTGCAAGGCGACCGGATCCGGTGTCGTCAGAGAGCCATACTCGTTGCGACCCGGCGCCACCACGCCGGTAGTGCCGATCGAAGCCGCGGCATAGCCGGCCTGCTCCCAGATCTGCCTGGTGAAGGCGGCGACCGATGTCTTGCCGCTGGTGCCGGTCACCGCGACCATGGTCTCAGGCTGCTTACCGAAATAGCGGGCCGCACTCAGCGCCAGCGCCAGTCGCGGATCATCGACCGCCAGCACTGGAGCAGGCAACCCGGCGATGGCGCTGCCTGCGACGACTGCAGCTGCACCACGCTGGGCGGCGTCGGCGGCATAGGTCGCGCCATCCGCCTTGGTACCGGCGAGCGCGAAGAAGACGACGCCGGGCTTTACCTGGCGGGAATCCGACGAAATCCCGGTAACCTCCAGATCGGCGGAAGCTGTTCCTTCGACTGGCAGGATACCGGCTAGATCTCTGAGCTTCATCGAGTCCCGTTCACCACAACAAAATAGCGCGCAGTTGCCGGCGCGCCCTAAGAATCACTGATAGGAAACCAGCGTTGCACCATTTTCATGGCTGAAATCTGGCTTCACGCCAAGCATGGCCGCAGATCGCTTGATGATATTGCCGGCGATAACCCCTGCATTCGCGGCCGCGACGTCCGTCATGCCGGGCTTTTCCGGGTGGGGGGCGTCGGCAATCGTGAACACGAGGTATTGCGGATCGTCCATCGGAAAGGCGGCGACGAAGGTATTGAAATTCAATTCCTTCGAGTAGCGGCCATTGATGACCTTCTCGGCCGTTCCAGTCTTGCCGCCAACGCGGTAGCCGGGGACTCTGGCGTTTCTGGCCGAGCCCTTCTCGGCGTTGAGCGTATAGAGATAGCGCATGCCATCGACCGTTTTTTCGCTGACCACTTTCTTGGCTATCGCCATCGCTTCTGCCTGTGTGCGGACCAGGAAGGTAGGGTTCATCAGGAAGCCGCCATTCATCAGCGCCGCACAGCCGACAGCCGCTTGCAGTGGCGTCGTCGACACGCCATGGCCGAAAGCGATGGTGAACGAATTGACCTGTTTCCAGACTTTCGGTTCAGTCGGCCGAGCGACTTCCGGCAGTTCGGTCTGCATCTTGTCCAAAATTCCAAGGCGATGCAGGAATTCGCGGTGCCCCTCGATGCCGACCATCTCGGCCTCCCTGGCCGACCCGATGTTGGACGAATAGAGGAACACCTCCGGCAATGACAGCACACGGTTCTTGCCGTGGAAATCGTGAATCGCCTGATGGCCGACCCGGATTGGATGCGAAGCGTCGAAGCGGCTCGCCATCGTCGCCTTGCCGGAATCGAGCGCCATGGCCGAGGTGAAGCTCTTGAAAGTCGAGCCCATCTCATAGAGCCCCGCCGACATCCGATTCAGCCGGTCCTTCTCCTGTGCATTGTAGGGATTGTTCGGATCGAAATCCGGCACCGAGGCCATCGCCACCACTTCGCCGGTCTTGACGTTGAGCACAACGGCGCCAGCGCCCATGGCGCGATAACGCTCCAGGCCGGCGGCGATCTCGTCGCGCACCACATGCTGGACACGCAGATCGATCGAAAGCCTCACCGGCCTCAGATCCTTGGCGACCGCCAGGCCCGATGCCTGCAAATCGCTCAAGCCCTGCTCGTCGACATATTTCTCCATGCCGGAGATGCCCTGGTTGTCGATGTTGGTGAGCCCGACAACATAGGACGAGGTCTCGCCGCTCGGATAGAAGCGGCGCTTCTCGGTGCGGAAGCCGAAGCCGGGAATGCCGAGCTGCATGATGTCGGACTGCTGCTTGGGCGTCAGCTGCCGCTGCAGCCAGACGAAGCCGGCGCCGCTTTTAAGCTTGTGGTAGGTCTGCTCGTAGTCGATCTCGGGCAGCACCGTCGACAGCTTCTCGATCGCCTCGTCGGCATCGACGATGCGCCGCGGTTCGGCAAACAGCGAGGCCGTCTTGATGTCCGTCGCCAGCACTTCGCCGTTGCGATCGACAATGTCGGGCCGCGACGCGGTTACCCGGCTCTGCGGGCCGCCCGACATGTCGGGGGTCTGGAAGCCGAGATAGACCAACCGCCCGGAAATGGTCGCGAAGATGCCGAAGAACACCGCCATCGTCATCACGATGCGCGTCCTGCCCTTGCCGCCGGTCGCCTTGCGGGCGCCCTCGACCACGATCGATCCGCCTTCGCCGGCCTTTGTGCTGCGCTTCAGCAGTTTGCCGATCATTGGGCGATGCCTCCGGTCACAACGGGATCCTTGCCGTCTAGGGGCGCCTTGTCGGAATTGTCGGCCATGCCGCCCTCGCGTCCTTTGAGGATGTCCTGAATGTCCAGGGCTTTGGCCGGCAGGTCGCCGATGCCGACGATCTGGCGGGCGCTGACCGGCTGGAGTTCGAGCTGCGACTTGTAGAGGTCGGCCAGCTTCTGCAGCCGCGACGGCTGGGTGAGCAGGCTCCAGTCGGCCTTGAGCAGGTCGATCGTGTCCTCCTCATAGCGGATCTGCTCATGGATCTTCTGCACCGCTGCCAATTGTTCCTCGGCCTCGCGCTTGGTCTTGTAGGTAAGGGCCGCCGCCGAAACCATGACGGCGATCAGGACGATGTCGCTGGTACGAAACACGTGCTTACCTCTCCCCCGGCCGGTCGATGCCGGGAAGTTTTGGAAGGCCGAAGATCGAAAAGTCGCTGCTGCGGGCCGGTGCCTCGGTGCGGATAGCCGCGCGCAGCCGGGCCGAACGGGCCCGCGGATTGGCCGCGACCTCCGCGTCGCCCGCAGTCACGCCGCCGCCCGCCTTGCGGAAGGTGGCGGTGCGCGCCTGTGCCTCGGGCATATGGCGCGAGCCTGTCACAGCGTCGGCGCGATCGGCGATGAAGCGCTTGACGATGCGGTCTTCCAGCGAATGGAACGTCACCACGGCGAGCCGCCCTCCCGGCTTCAGCGCGCGTTCGGCGGCCAATAAGGCCTTCGCCAGTTCGCCAAGCTCGTCATTGACGAAGATGCGCAACGCCTGGAAGACGCGCGTGGCCGGATGGATCTTGTCCTTTGGTGCGCGGCCGACATGTGTCTCGATGGCGTCGGCCAGTTCCAGCGTGCGCTCGAATGGCCGCTTTTCGCGGCGAGCCTCGATCATGCGGGCAATACGGCCGGCGTGACGCTCCTCGCCGAGGAAGCCGAAGATGCGGGCGAGATCACCCGGCTTGAAGGAATTGACGACATCGGCGGCGCTCAGGCCCGCTTGCGCCATGCGCATGTCGAGCGGCCCGTCGGCGCGGAACGAGAACCCGCGTTCGGCCTGGTCGAGTTGCATCGACGACACGCCGATGTCGAGCACGACGCCGTCGGCGCTCTCGACATGCTCGTCCAGCGTCGAGAATGGCGCCTGCACCAACCTCAATCGGCCGCCGGATTGCGCCTCGAGATCGCGCCCGGCGGCGATGGCATCCGGATCGCGGTCGATCGCCACGACGGAAGCGCCCGTCGCCAGAATGGCCTTGGTGTAGCCGCCGGCGCCGAACGTGCCGTCGATGATGATGTCGCCCCCCACCGGCGCCAGCGCTTCGAGCACTTCGCCAAGGAGGACCGGAATGTGGCGGGCCGATCCGCCAACGGCGTGAAGGTCATCGCCGTGGCCCACCGTCATTCCAGTCGCTCCCCAGGCTTGGTCCCCTGCCGAAGCTGCAAAAGCCGGGCCCGTGCCTGCGCCCCATAGGCGGCTAGCCGTCCCGGCTCCCAGATCTGAAAGAAATTGCCGCGCCCGACAAAGGCCACCTCCGCCGAAATGCCGGTATGCTCGCGAATGAAATCGCTCATCGTGATACGGCCGTCCTGGTCGAGCTTCAGGAAGGTGCCATCGCCATGGCAGAAGAACGACATGTCGTCCGCCGTCTGCAGGAAGGGATCTTCGAGCGCGATGCGCTGCTCGTAGCGGTCGAGCAGGTCGAGCCCGCCGACATCCATCGCCGGCTGGTCGAGGCAACGCAGCGCATAGAGTTCCGAATAGCCGCGCTTCTGCACGACGGCACGAAAATGCGCCGGAACGGACACCCGCCCCTTCGCATCGATCCTGCTCACCGTGTTTGACAGAAACCGGTCCATTAAACGTCACAGCCGCTTGCGCCGCCGCACCCCTCTCCATCTTGTAGCACGCGCCGCCCCGGCGCGTTCCCTGCCCCGTATCAGCCTCGTCCACAGGGACAAAAACCGGCAAACGCGCAGCCGCCGCGGCTGCCCGATTGGCGTACGCTTTACCCTGACGCGGAACGAAGGCTTGAGTATCGAAATGGGATATCATGGGGCACTATGGGCGTCAACGGGAATGGCTTCACAAACACACGCGCCGCGACCAATGAGAGCAGCCTTGACGGCACGTCTCGTCTTTATCGTCTATTAAGCCTAACGAACCGTTTAGAGCCGCCTGGCCCAACCGGACGCGCCTTGCCGCGAGCCAAAGCCCGGCATAGCGTCTCGCCGCATCCGGTCGGTCGCCAAGAGGGTCTGAGAATCGATGTCTGAAACAGCGAACGCACGCGCTGCGGCACTTCCCCATCTGCGCGACAGTGGGCTTAACAAGGGCGACCCGATCCCCCTGCCGCTGACCATGGCCGCAATCTATCACACACCCGGCGACGCCAGCGGTTTCGATGAGTACGGCCGCTTCAGCAACCCGACCTGGGATGCGGTCGAACATATGCTGGCGCATCTGGAAGGTGCACCCTGCGTCGCCTTTCCGTCAGGGATGGCCGCAATCTGTTCGCTGTTTTTCGGCCTGCTCAAGACCGGCGACCGTATCCTGCTGCCTTCGGACGGCTATCACACGACAAGAGCCCTGGCCGATCGCTTCCTGAAGCCTTTTGGCGTCACCTATGATGTGAGGCCGACATCGACCTTCCTCGACGGCGGCTTCGAAGGTTACCGCCTTGTGTTTGTCGAAAGCCCCGCCAATCCGGGACTGGATATCTGCGATATCGCGGCCGTTGCAAAAGCCTCTCACAGTGCCGGCGCGCTCCTTGCGGTCGACAACACGACGATGACGCCCTTCGGCCAGCGGCCGCTCGACCATGGCGCCGATATCGTCGTTGCCGCCGACACCAAGGCGCCCAATGGCCATTCCGACGTGCTGTTCGGCCATGTCGCCAGCCGCAATGCCGATATCATCACCGCCGTGACCGGCTGGCGCGAAATCTCCGGCAGCATTCCCGGGCCGTTCGAAGCGTGGCTGGTGCATCGCGGCCTCGAAACGCTGGATGTGCGCTTCGACCGCATGTGCTCTTCGGCGGAAGTGATCGCACGAAGGCTGAAGGGCCACCCGGCAATCAGCGGCCTGCGTTTTCCCGGACTGGAGAGCGACCCCTCGCACAACCTTGCCCGCGCCCAGATGGAGCGCTTCGGCTTTCTCATCTCTTTCGAGCTCGCCTCTGAAGACAAGGCCGAGGATTTCATCAACAACTGCGAACTGATGCAGGCCGCAACATCCTTCGGCGGCGTCCACAGCTCCGGCGAACGCCGATCAAAGAGAGGCGATGCGGTTGCCGCCGGTTTCGTTCGCCTCTCGGTCGGCTGCGAGCCGGTGGAAGAGCTCTGGAAGGCGATTGAAGCGTCGCTGGACAAGATCAGCGGCTGACCAGTTGACTACAGTTTCAGATATTTGACGCGCAATCGTTCCATGAGTGGCGGCCCATCCAATGCCGGCCCGCTGTCGATCGCACCAATCTCAAGCAATCGGTCGGCTCCCGCTGCAAAGTCAAATGGCCGAATGGCTTGTATCAGCAGGCGCGCCCGAGGGCGCAACCTGCTGATCTCAAAAGACTTCTTTTCGATGTCGTGGAGAGAGTTGCCAGCTGGCCTGTAAGCCGGGTTCTGTATGGCCCTCGCCCCTTGCGAGGCGAGAACGTGGCGGCCATTCATCTTGGGCGCATGTTGCCATACGCCTCACGCAACCTACCCGGACGGTGAGCCGGAAACAGCCCTCGAGGGTTTCCCCTCGCACCGCCCCTATTCGGTCTTGCTCCCGGTGGGGTTTACCGTGCCGCTCCTGTTGCCAGTCGCGCGGTGGGCTCTTACCCCACCCTTTCACCCTTGCCACGATTAGATCGTGGCGGTTTGCTTTCTGTGGCACTTTCCCTGGGGTCGCCCCCGCCGGCCATTAACCGGCACCGTGTCTCCATGGAGCCCGGACTTTCCTCACCCGCGGCCTTTCGGCTGTTGCGGGTGCGGCCGCCCGGCCAGCTGGCAAGGCGTATAAAGGGGTTCACGCTCGAAAACGCAAACGAAAAAGCCGGCCGCTCCGGCCGGCTCCACGCAACCAGTCGGCTAAAGCGCCGCCATCTGCACCTTGACCTTGCTGCAATAGGCGGCCGACACCGGGTTCATCCGCGTTGCGGCATGGCCGGCGTTGTATTTCAGGATCGTGCCGCAGGTGGAGCCGCCGCCGAGGTCCTGCGCCATGGCGAGGTACTTCATGCCGTATTTGATGTTGGTGTCGGGATCGAACAGCCCCTTGGCCGAACCGTTGTAGCCCATCATCCGTGCCGTCGCCGGCTTGATCTGCATCAAGCCGATCTCGCCGGCGCTGCCGACCATGTTCGGCCGGTAGTTGCTCTCGATGCTGATGACTGCATGAGCGAGCGAAACCGGTACGCCGTAGCTCGCGGCATAGCGCGCGACGATCGCCGAATACTGACCGCCGCCGGCCACTGCTGCCGTCGACGCAGCCGCGTTCCTGAGGCCGATCGACGCCGTTGTCGCCATGTCCAAGGTCTTGCGGCCGCGCTTCGTCTGCCCTTTGGCGGATTTCTTCGGCTTGGCAAAACTTGCCTTTTCCATTTTCACGGAAGACCGCTTCGTGGCCTTGGCGTCATGGCCTGCCTTGCTGGGTTTTGCGGATACCGCGACGAGCCCTTGATCAGCCCGAGGGCTAGCATTCGCGACACCGAAGGCAAAAGTCATTACGCCGGCAGCAACAGCTGCCGTTAAAACGGTCAATTTCTGCATGTGATCCTGTTCTGTCTGAACCGCGTGAAGGTGTTCACGCAGCAACGCTTAATCAATATCGGAACATCCGGGGGGCTGGGGGTCCGACAACTTGCACGCCAGCCGTTTGAAGCTCGAATTGGTGCCAAACAAGGCCAGGCAAGTCACTTTGAGTGACAGCTTGTAACTTAAGGACTGGAAAGAGCACTTTGAGAGCGGCTTCCCCCGTGGTCAAGACCTTACGGAAGCAAGCAGCCTTTCTAGCGTCCGCTGTGTCGAGCCATCGGCAACACCATCCACTTTGCGCGGCCGGAAATGTCGCTGAAACGCTTCGACGACAATCTCCGTCTGCCGGTCGAAAATGCCTGATATCTCGACGCCATAGCCATAGAGCGCCAGCATCGACTGCAACGCCTCGACATTGGCGCCGGTGTCTCCGGTCTTGAGCACGGCCCCTCGCCTGACGGGTGCGGCCGGCACGAGATGGCCGACGCCGGCCGCAAACAGCGTCCGCCATGGAAACTTCTCGCCCGGATCGATCTTGCGCCCCGGCGCCACGTCGGAATGCGCCAGCACTCGCTCGGCAGCAATCGAGTGCCGACCTGCGATCCCAGCGCACAAGCCGATCACCGCATCGATCTGCCGCCTGGGAAAACCGGGATAGCCCAGCGAATGTCCCGGATTGACGATCTCGATGCCTATCGAACAGGAATTGATGTCGGCGCGTCCGAACCACGAGCTCTTGCCGGCGTGCCAGGCGCGATCGCTTTCCCTGACCATCTGCACGATGTCGCCATCCTCATGCACAAGATAGTGCGACGAGACCTCGCTGGCCGGATCGCACAGCCATGCTTCGGCGCCGGTGCCGGTCGCCATTCCAGTGTAATGCAGCACGATCATGTCGGGCCTGAGCGTGTCGCGCCGCGGACCGAAATTCGGCGATACCCTGACCTCGGCGCTAGGCTCGTCGGGCAGGAAGCCGCTCATGCGTGCCGCAGGCCCCGCTCGATCATCTCATAGGCGGCGTTGATCGCCGCCACCCGGGTCGTTGCGATCTTGATGAACTCCTGCGGCAGGCCGCGCGCGATCAGCCGGTCCGGATGATTGTCGGAGACCAGCTTGCGATAACGCTTCCTGACCTCTTCGAACGGCTTGCCGCGTTCGATGCCGAGCACAACATAGGGATCACCGGCGCCGAGATTGACGTGCCGCGCCATGATGCTCTCGTAATGGGCCTCGTCGATGCGGAAAATCTCGGCGATACGATGCAGGAAGTGGCCTTCGCGCTCATGCACCAGCCCATCGGCCTTGGCGATGTGGAACAGACCGTCGAGTATGTCTTCAAGCATCACGCAGTTGGAAAGGCCCGAGCCGCACAGTTGCGCCATCCGCTCGGCATAGGTTTCGAAACCGGCGACGTCGCGCTGGGCGAGATCGAACAGCCGCGCCACATTGCGCGTCTCCTTCGGCGGTACCTCGAATATTTCCTGGAACGCGCGCACCTCGTCCTGGGTCACGATACCATCGGCCTTGGCCATCTTGGCCGACAGCGCGATCATCGCCACCGAGAAGGCGACACGCCGGCGCAGGTCAGCGTCGCCGGAGAAAACCGTGCGCACGGCCTCTACGACGTCGGCGACGCCCGACGAGGTTGACGATGAAACACGTGTGATGAACTCGCCAAGGCGATCCCAAATCGACATGGCCTGCTTCTTAGGGCCACGGCCTCTTGCTATCAAGCCGGGACAGTGCCGCAGCCTTGGCGCAACCGATCGGCCAGACGCCGAGGGGATGTAGTGACGGGGCGCAGACAATATGAGAAAGGCCAGCGCGCAGCCGGCCTTCCTCAATCATCACACGAGTACTGCTTTGCTGACTACTGCGCGGGCGCAGGAGCTGGTGTTGCCGGAGCCGGCTCGGCAGGCTTCTCGGGTGTGATGCTCTTGGTGGTCGAGTTATCGGTTGCCGGAGGCGTTGCGGCCGGCGGCGTGGCTTCCGGCGTCGCCGGCTTCATCGGCTGCTCGGCGGCTGGCGGATTGGTGCTCTGGGTGGTGGTGTTGTCCGTGCCGCTGTCGCTGCAGGCAGCAACGCCGAGCAACGCCAAAGCGGAAACGGACGCAAGAATGAGCTTTTTCATAACATCTCTCCTTCACTACACGTTCACGTTGCGGTGAACGGTCGAAGGGGAAATGCATCAGATGGCCATGAGTTTCGTAACGTTGCGTTTCCATATGTAACATCATCTGGCCCGTTTGCGATTGCCGGCCAGACAACGGCGAACTAACAGGATGTGTTGAACAATCGAACTGAAACTGCCGGGAGCTGCCATGACCGCGACGTGGGATTTCTGGATCGATCGCGGCGGTACCTTCACCGACGTCATCGGCCGCGACCCGCAAGGCGGGCTGCATCCGCGCAAGCTTCTTTCCGAAAATCCCGAAGCCTATGCCGATGCCGCCATCCAGGGCATTCGCGACCTTCTCGGCCTGTCCTCCGGCGGCGCAATCCCGCCGGGCCTGATCGGCGACATCAAGATGGGCACCACCGTCGCCACCAACGCCCTTCTGGAGCGCAAGGGCGACCGGGTTCTGCTGCTCATCACCAAGGGGTTTCGCGACGCGCTGAAGATCGCCTATCAGGCGCGGCCGGACATCTTCGCCAAGGAGATCATCCTTCCAGAACAGCTCTATGAGCGCGTCATCGAGATCGACGAGCGCGTGCGCGCCGACGGCAGCATCGAACGGCTGCTCGACATCGCCGCTTGCCGGCCGGCAATCGAGCAGGCAAAAGCCGATGGCATCGACGCCGTGGCCATCGTCTTCATGCATGCCTGGAAATATCCCGACCACGAAAAGGCGGTGGCAAAAGTCTGCCGAAAGCTCGGCTTCGGCCAGGTTTCCGTCAGCCATGAGGTCTCGCCGCTGATCAAGCTGGTCGGCCGCGGCGACACTGCGGTGGTCGACGCCTATCTGTCTCCGATCCTGTCGAGATATGTGCAGAAGGTGGCTGGGGAATTGGGCGCGGCGCCCAGCCAATCTCCCCACCTCATGTTCATGATGTCCTCCGGCGGCCTGACCGCCGCCGATATGTTCCAGGGCAAGGACGCGCTGCTCTCCGGGCCTGCGGGCGGTGTCGTCGGCATGGTCGAGACGGCGAAGCTTGCCGGCTTCGGCAAGGTCATCGGTTTCGACATGGGCGGCACCTCCACCGATGTCGCCCACTATGACGGCGAATATGAGCGTGCCTTCGACACCGAGGTGGCCGGCGTACGGATCCGCGCGCCGATGATGCGCATCCACACCGTCGCCGCCGGAGGCGGCTCGATCCTGCACTACGAGGCCGGCCGTTTCCGCGCCGGCCCCGATTCCGCCGGCGCCAATCCCGGCCCGGCCGCCTACCGCCGGGGCGGGCCGCTGGCCGTCACCGACGCCAATGTCATGCTGGGCAAACTGCAGCCCGATTTCTTTCCGAGGATCTTCGGTCCCGCCCAGGACCAGCCGCTCGACGTCGAGACGGTGCGCGAAAAATTCACCGCACTGGCCGCCGAAATCGGCGATCGCCGCACGCCGGAAGCTGTCGCCGAAGGGTTCGTCACCATCGCCGTGGAAAACATGGCCAATGCCATCAAGAAGATTTCTGTCCAGCGCGGCTACGACGTCACCGAATATCTGCTCAATTGCTTCGGTGGCGCCGGCGGCCAGCATGCTTGCCTGGTTGCCGACGCGCTCGGCATGGAAGCGGTGCTGATTCATCCCTTTTCCGGCCTGCTGTCGGCCTATGGCATTGGCCTGTCCTCGGTTTTTGCCTCGCGCCAGCAGGCGCTGCTGAAGCCGCTGGCGGAAGAGTCCAGAACCGAGATCGGCAACCTGATCGCCACCTTGAGAAAAGCCGTCTTCGCCGAATTCGCAGTGCAGGGCATCGCCGAAGACATGGTTGCCGCTAAGCCGGTGCTTCACATTCGATATGACGGCACCGACACGACACTGCCGGTGAATTTCGAGGAAGACTCGATTTTCAAGGCCAAGCGCGATTTCGAAATTGCCCACAAGGCGCAGTTCGGTTTCGTCTATGACAACAAGCCGATGATCGTCGAGACCGTCGGCGTCGAGGGGACCGATACCGGTGGCACGGGACGCGACGAAAGCGATTCCGCGCTCGAAGACATCGCCGCAAGTCCTTTGGAAGTACGAAAAATCTTTTCCGACGGCATCTGGCGCGACGCCGGCATCATTCGCCGCGAAGAGCTCAAGCCCGGGCATAGAATTGCCGGCCCTGCGCTGATCATCGAGCCGAACCAGACCATCGTCGTCGAGCCGGGCTGGCAGGCCGAGATCACCGCCAAGAACCATGTGCTGTTGCGCCGCGTCGAGGAGAAGCAGCGGCAGGCAGCGCTCGGCACCGAGGCCGATCCGGTGATGCTGGAAGTCTTCAACAATCTGTTCATGTCGATCGCCGAGCAGATGGGCGTGACGCTGCAGAACACCGCCTATTCCGTCAACATCAAGGAGCGGCTGGATTTCTCCTGCGCCGTCTTCGACCGCAACGGCGCGCTGGTCGCCAATGCGCCGCACATGCCTGTGCATCTAGGGTCCATGGATCGTTCGGTCGAAACCATCATCCGATTGAATTCCGGCGACATCCACCCCGGCGACGTCTTTGCCCTCAACGCCCCCTACAATGGCGGCACCCATCTGCCCGATATCACCGTGGTGACGCCGGTTTTCGACGACGCTCAGCAGAAAATCCTTTTTTGGGCCGCCTCGCGTGGCCACCACGCCGATATCGGCGGCACGGCGCCCGGTTCGATGACCCCCCTCGCTACCACAGTCGACGAGGAAGGCGTGCTGTTCGACAATTTCCGCATCGTCGATTGCGGCCGCTTCCGCGAGAAGGAACTGGAAACGCTGCTCACCGACCACCGGTGGCCGGCCCGCAACCCGCATCAGAACATCGCCGACCTCAAGGCGCAGATCGCTGCCAACGAGAAAGGGGTCGCCGAACTCCGCAAGATGGTCGCGCATTTCGGCCTCGATGTCGTCGAAGCCTATATGGGCCATGTCCAGGACAACGCCGCCGAGAGCGTGCGCCGCGTGCTGGAGCGGCTGCCGGACGCTTCCGAATATGAATATCCGACCGATACCGGCCAGCTCATCAAGGTGAAGATCACGGTGGATCGACAAAGGCGCGAGGCGACTGTCGACTTCACCGGCACGTCGCCGGTCATGAAGAACAATTTCAATGCGCCCGAGCCGGTTGCCCGCGCGGCCGTCCTCTATGCCTTCCGCGTCATGGTCGAGGACATGATCCCGATGAATGCCGGCTGTTTGCGGCCAATCAACATCATCATTCCCGACGGCTGCATGCTTAAACCCGCCTACCCTGCCGCCGTCGTCGCCGGCAATGTCGAGACCTCGCAGCACGTCACCAACGCGCTGTTCGGCGCCATGGGCGCCATGGCCAATGCGCAGGGCACCATGAACAACCTGACCTTCGGCAACAAGCAGTACCAGTATTACGAGACGATCTGTTCCGGGTCACCCGCCGGCCAAATGAACTCCGGCCGCGGCTTTGCCGGCACTTCCGGCGTCCACACCCACATGACCAATTCCCGCCTCACCGACCCGGAAGTGCTGGAACTGCGCTTTCCCGTGCTGCTCGAGGATTTCCACATCCGTGAAGGTTCCGGCGGCAAGGGCAGATGGAGCGCCGGCGACGGCACCAAGCGCACCATCCGTTTCCTAGAGAAAATGGAATGCGCAATCCTGTCCTCGCATCGCAACCGCCCGCCGCAAGGATTGGACGGTGGCGGCGACGGCGAAGTCGGCTCGACCAAGGTTCGCCGGAAGGACGGTGCGATCGACGTGCTGAAAGCCTGCGACCAGACCGTGCTTCAGGCGGGTGACGCCGTCATCCTGACGACACCGACGCCGGGCGGGTTTGGCAAGGCCTGAACTTACGTCAACAGGCTGTCACCGGCCTGTCATGACCTTGGGCTACCCGCTTGCGCCAAAGCAAATGGGGAATCACCTTGCCATGACGGACGTTTCCGCAGATCTGGTTTTTCGCCGCGGCAAGGAAGTTGGAAAGGCCGTCTACCAGAACCGCCCGCTGTCGAAAGCCGGCATCTCGGAGCGGCTGTTCGCCTTCCTGTTTTCCGGCCTCGTCTACCCCCAGATCTGGGAGGACCCCGATGTCGACATGGAGGCGATGCAGCTTGGCCAGGGCCATCGCGTCGTCACCATCGCCTCCGGCGGCTGCAACATCCTCGCCTACCTGACCCGTTCGCCGGCACAAATTGACGCCGTCGACCTCAACGCCGCGCATATCGCGTTGAACCGCATGAAGCTGGAAGCCGTGCGCCACCTGCCTGCGCAGGGCGATCTGTTCCGCTTCTTCGGCGCCGCCGACACCAGCCACAATTCGCAAGCCTACGACCGTTTCATCGCGCCACATCTCGACCCGGTCAGCCGTCACTACTGGGAGCGCCGGAACTGGCGCGGCCGCCGGCGCATCGCCGTCTTCGACCGCAATTTCTACCAGACCGGCCTGCTCGGCCTGTTCATCGCCATGGGCCATCGCACGGCAAAGTTCTTCGGTGTCGATCCTGCCGGCATCATGCAGGCCCGCAACATCGGCGAGCAGCGCCGCTTCTTCAACGAGAAACTGGCGCCAGTCTTCGACAAGCCGCTGCTGAAGTGGGCGACGTCGCGCAAGGCCTCGCTGTTCGGCCTCGGCATTCCGCCGGCGCAGTACGATTCGCTGATCACGTCGGGTGACGGCACCATGGCCAGCGTGCTCAAGGCCCGGCTGGAAAAGCTTGCTTGCGATTTTCCGCTGGAGAACAACTACTTCGCCTGGCAGGCCTTCGCCCGGCGCTATCCGAACCCCGGCGAGGCTGCCCTGCCCGCCTATCTCGAAAAGCAGAATTACGAGACCATCCGCGGCAATGTCGACCGCGTCGCCATCCACCATGCCAATCTGATCGAGTTCCTTGCCGGCAAGGATGCAGGCGCGGTCGACCGCTTCATCCTGCTTGATGCGCAGGACTGGATGACCGACGACCAGCTCAATGCGCTATGGTCGGAAATCACCCGCACCGCGTCGGCCGGCGCCCGCGTCATCTTCCGCACCGCCGCCGAGCCCAGCTTGTTGCCTGGTCGGGTTTCCAGCTGGCTGCTCGACCAGTGGAATTATCAGGACGAGGCGTCGCGCGAATTCTCGGCCCGTGACCGCTCGGCCATCTATGGCGGCTTCCACCTCTACGTGAAGCGCGCCGCATGAGCACCACCGACCTGCCGGCCAGCCATGCCGAACTGATGGACGGCGTCTACCGCTGGCAGCGCCACATCTACGACCTGACCCGTAAATACTACCTGCTCGGCCGCGACCAGATGATCTCCGGGCTCGACGTACCGGCCGGCGGCACCGTGCTTGAACTCGGCTGCGGCACCGGCCGCAACATCATCCTGGCCGCCCGTCGCTATCCCGACGCCCGCTTCTTCGGCCTCGATATTTCGGCCGAAATGCTGGAGACGGCGGGCACTGCCATTGCCCGCGAAGGCTTGTCGGGCCGCGTCACGTTGGCGAGGGGCGACGCCACCGATTTCGATGCGGGCGCACTTTACGGTGTCGAACGGTTCGACCGCATCTTCGTATCCTATTCGCTGTCGATGATCCCCGGCTGGGAAAAGACGGTCTCGGCGGCACTTGCTGCGCTGTCACCGAATGGTTCGCTGCACGTCGTCGATTTCGGCCAGCAGGAAGGCCTGCCAGGCTGGTTCCGGGCGCTGCTGCGCGGCTGGCTCAAGAAATTCCATGTCGCGCCGCGCTCGACCTTGCGCGAGGTTCTGGAATCAGAATCTCGGCGAACCGGCGCAAGCTTCCGTTTCCGCACGCTTTATCGCGGCTATGCCTGGCTGGCCGTGATCGGGCCGCGTCCACAAAAACTAGTGTAGCGCCGTCACCAGGGCCCCGACCATCGCCTGAGGGCGGTAGCCGAGCTTGGCCGGCGTCAGCCCGAGCCGCACCACAACCAGCTGCTCCGAGGGAATGACGGTGACCGTCTGCCCGTCATGGCCTTCCATCCAGTAGGTGTCCTTGGGCAGCCCCGCCGCCACGCCGGCGCCGGGCTTCTTCTCGTCGCCCGGTGCCTCGATCCACAACTGGCCCTTGCCGTAGACTTTCGAGGCTGGCGCCGGCTCCCGCATCCAGTCGACGAAGCCGGCCGGCAGCACCTGGTTGCCGTTCCACACCCCACCTTGCAGCAGGAACTGGCCGAAGCGGGCCCAGTCATGCGCCGTGGCATAGAGATAGGATGAGCCGACGAAGGTGCCCTGTTCATCGGTCTTGAGCACCGCGCTGTGCATGCCGAGCGGCTCGAACAGCGCGGTGCGAGGCCACATCAGCGCCTTGCCCTTGTCGCCGATCGCGTCCTGCCAGAGGCGCGACAGCATCACCGCCGTGCCGCTCGAATAGGTGAACACTTTGCCGACCTCGGCCACCAGCGGCTTGGCTTCGGCGAAGCCTGCCATGTCGGGTTCGAGGTAGAGCATCCGCGTGACGTCGGCGACGTCGCCATAGTCCTCGTTGAACTCCAGTCCGCTCGACATCGCCATCATGTCGGCAAGGCTGATCGCGGCGCGGCCATCCGCCTTCCACGGCGCGAACAGGCCTTTTTTGTCGACCGCCATCTTGCCGTCCTTGACCAGCGTGCCGACGATCGCGGCGTTCACCGTCTTGGTCATCGACCAGCCGAGCATCGGCGTCTTTGCCGAGAAGCCCGTGCCATAGCGCTCGGCGACGACGCGGCCATTCTTGACCACCACCACCGCGCGCATGCCGCTGCCGGTCAGCGCCGCATCGTCGAGCAGCTTGGCAATCACCGGATCCTGTGATGGCTCGACCCGCTCGCCCTCGGGCCACAGCGCGGCCTGGCTGACCGCCGACGGTTCGGCATAGACCGCCGTCCGCCGCGCTTTGCCGACATCGCCATCGGGAACCGAAGCGCAACCCAGCCCGTCACGGGCGACGGCGAGGCTCTTGCCAAGGAAGCCAAGCATGCCCGCCGAGACCGTTCCCCTATTCTTGTCCACCGAGACCCGCATCAACCGCAGCAGCGGGTGCCCAGGCGCCTGCACGTCGACCGCGAGCACCTCATTGGCGTCGCGACCGGCGATGAAGACGTTCGAGCAGACGATCTTGGCCGAATAGCCGGAGCCGACGCGGATCATTTCCGGCGGCGCGATGTAAAGCCAGGCGAAGAGCGCGGCGATCGCCAGCGCGACCAGGCCAAGCAGCCATCTGACGATCTTGGCGACGATCCGCATTTGTTTCCTCCAGGCCCCGTGCCTGACGCTCATGTCATCGATTTGCCGACATTGCTTCCGCAAATCGCAGTGCTTGTCGAGCGCCGTCAACCTGATATCAACCATGTTCGGCGATCACTGGATGCATGTCGCCCAAAAGTGCGCAGCGGTTTTGGGACAACGACATGCACGAAAGCGAAGATACCGGGCGATGCTGTGGGGCGATCGCTCGTCGGGGGCCAGACAAAGCGCCGGCCATCAGTGCACAGACCCATCAGCGACCGGCTGAATCCGGCTCGGGAGTTGCGATGCGCCGTCTTGCGGGCCTCATCATGCTGACGCTGCTTAGCGCCTGCTCGACGGTGGACGATCTCTCGCCACTGTCACCGTCTGCGTCCAGCAGCCCGACGACGGTTGCCGTGCGCGCGCCGCGCTTTGCCGATTCCAAGCCGCATGAATGGGAAAGCGGCGCACCGTGGAACTACGCCGTTCACGGCACAGACGTCTCCAAATACCAGACTTCGGTCGACTGGCCGGCGGCCAAGGCCAACGGCATCTCCTTCGCCTTTATTAAGGCGACCGAGGGCGGTGATCGGTTCGATGAATATTTCAACGAACACTGGGCCCGCACGAAAGCCGCCGGCGTTCCGCGCGCGGCCTACCATTTCTTCTACTTCTGCACGCCCGCCGCCCAGCAGGCGCGCTGGTTCATCCAGAACGTCCCGGTCGATCGCTCGGCGATGCCGCCGGTCCTCGACATGGAGTGGAACCCAAAATCGCCAACCTGCAGGTTGCGTCCCGATGCCGCCACGGTACGCGCGGAGATGACCACCTTCCTCGAAATCGTCGAACGGCACTATGGCAAGAAGCCGATCATCTACACCTCGGTCGACTTCTTCGATGACAACCAGCTATCGACCTTCCGCGGCTATCCCTACTGGCTGCGTTCCGTCGCCGGCCATCCGCGCGAAAAATACGGCAGTCACCCCTTCACCTTCTGGCAATACACCGGAACCGGCATCGTTCCGGGCATGACCGGCAAGTCCGACATCAACGTCTTCAATGGCAGCGAAGCCGCGTGGAACAAGTGGTTGCGGCAGAACACCCGCTGACCCCAGTGTAACGGCAGAGCGGAATAAGGGGCTTCGGCAGAACACCGTTGACACCGGGCCTGCCGCTTGCTTTTCGACACAGCCAGCGGCAAAGAGTGCAACCGCCGGTAATCAAGGGCGTTGGGCTTCCGAGGGGGGCACGACAAATGCCCTCATTCGTTCGAAAGGAAGCTGATGCGACTGCGTTCCCAAGCCCTCGCGGCGCTATTCTTGTGCGCCACGGCCTTGCCGGCGATGGCGCAGGAATGTGGCGGCGACTTCGAAGCCTGGAAGCAGGGCGTGGCGGCGGAAGCCAGGGCGGCCGGGGTCGGTGCCGTGGGCCTGGACGCGCTGGAGGATGCCACCATCGACGACAAGGTCCTGGCGCGCGACCGTGCCCAGGGCGTCTTCACCCAGACCTTCACCGAATTTTCCAACCGCATGATCTCGGCCTACCGGCTGAAGCAGGGCGCGGCGAACATGAAGAAATACGCCGATGTCTTCGCCCGTGCCGACCAGCAGTTCGGCGTCCAGGCACCGATCATCGCTGCCTTCTGGGCGCTGGAGACTGATTTCGGCGCCGTGCAGGGCGATTTCCACACGCTGAGCGCCCTGGTGACGCTGTCCCATGATTGCCGCCGCCCGCAACTGTTCCGGCCTCAGCTGGTGCCACTTCTGGAATTGATCGATCGCGGCGTCGTGCCGGCCGATGTCAGGGGTGCCTGGGCCGGTGAAATCGGCCAGACCCAGATCCTGCCTTCCGACTATCTGGCGCGCGGCGTCGACGGCGATGGCGACGGCAAGGTCGACCTGCGCGGCAGCGTGCCGGATGTGATCATGACCACCGCTAACAAGGTGCTGTCGCGTGGCTGGAAACGCGACGAGCCCTGGATCCAGGAAGTCCGCGTGCCCGACGACATGCCGTGGGACCAGACCGGGCGCACCAATAAGCTGCCGTTGACGCAATGGGCGCAATGGGGTGTCACCTACCCCAGCGGCGCGCCGTTGGTCGACAACGGCCTGAAAGCGGGCCTCGCGCTGCCCATGGGCCGCAAGGGGCCAGCCTTCCTCACCTACGACAATTTCGACGTCTATCTCGAATGGAACCAGTCCTTCACCTACGCGCTGACCGCTGCCAACCTTGCGGCGCGCCTGGCGGGCGCACCACAGTTCGATCCGCGCAATCCCGAGACCGGCCTCAACAACGAACAGCTGAAGGCGCTGCAGACCAAGCTCGAGGCCAGGGGCTACGATGTCGGCACGGTCGACGGCATCCTCGGCACCAACACCCGCGAAGCCATCCGCAAGGAGCAGATGCGCCTTGGCCTGCCGGTGGATGGCTGGCCGACGCCGGAGTTGCTGGCGAACCTGTGAGAGCGACTAGCGAGCAGAAGGTAACTCCTTCTATTCGCTATTCGCTACTCCCCTAATCCGCCATCGTCTCCAAACTCGCAAAGCCTTGCGGCGCGTCGCCCTCGTCGAACGGCGTCGTCACCTCGACGAAGGTGTCGGGATAAAAGCCGTTGAATCGGGTCCGGAGCGACAACGAATAGGCGCCGATATGGCCAATCTCGATCCAGTCGCCGGTGTCGACCGTTTCCGGCAGCCAGAACGGCCGCGACAGGATGTCGACGGAATCGCAGGTCGCGCCGCAGACCTTGAACGGCACGATGTTCTTTTCCTCGCCATTGCGCGAGCGGATCGCCGGATCGGGGATGAAACGCGCCGGCAGCGTGATCTTGCCGGTCCATGAGTCCGACAGCGACGCCCAGATGCCGTCATTGATGTAGAGCCGCTTGCCCTTGCGCAAGAGCACCCGCACGATCAGCGACAGGCAGCGCGCCACGATCACCCTGCCGGGCTCGGCCACCAGCGGTATCTGGTCGAATTGGTATTCCTTCAGGTCGCCGGAAAGCCGCGACATGATCTGGCCGAGCGACGGCATCTCGATCTGCTTGCGGTTCGGGTCGTGGCCGTACTCGGCTGGAAAGCCGCCGCCGACATCGAGCCCAGCAATGTCGAAGGTCAGGCGGTTGCGCACCCAGTCGGCCGACGCCAGCGCCCGCTCATAGGTATCGGGATCCTCGATCTGGCTGCCGACATGGAAACATAGGCCGACCTTGTAGCCGGTGCGGTTCAGCCGCTCCGCCAGTTCGACCGCATAGGCCGGCCCGGCGCCGAACTTCTTCGACAGTTCATAGGCGGCCGATCCTTTCGTCTGGACCCGCACGAACACGGCTATTGCGCCCGGATCGATGTCGAGCGCCCGCACCACCCGGGTCAGCTTGGTGATCTCGTCCTCATGGTCGAGCGAAATGACACGGATGGCGTACTTCTCCAGCGCCAGCTTGATGTCCGACTGCGCCTTGACCGGATGCATGTAGAGCATCTCGGCATCGGGTGAGACCGCACGCACGGCGGCGAACTCGCCGGGCGAGGCGACGTCGAAAGCGGTGACGCCGGCCTCGACCAGCGCCTTTAGTACGATCGGCTCGCCATTGGTCTTGACCGCATAGGCGGTCTTGCCGGGGAACATGCCCATGAACTGCCTGGCATCCGCCATCAGCACCTGCGGGCGGAAGCAATAGACCGGATCGTCCGGGCGAAGCGCCAGTGCCGCCTCGCGGGCATTCTCGAATCGCTGCATGGACGAATCCTCATGTCGGCTGCGCACAATTAATCCAAGCTAGCGGCTAATGAAAACAATTCTGTGTCTCGTGGCACTGACGCAGCGGCGTTAGATTTTTGGCAGCAACGTTTGCCATCAGTCAGGTTTCGGGTGGCCCTTGTCGCCAGACCCGATATGCGTTCTGGCTGACCGGCCGGCATTGAGGCCGTCTGGGGAGGACGATTGACATGGCAATGGCCGCGACATCAGCATCACGCGGGCCGATGGTGCTCAAGGACTGGGGGCAGCTTCTGCTGCTCGGTGCAATCTGGGGTGGCTCGTTCTTCTTTGCCCGCATAGCGGTGGCAGAACTTCATCCGCTGGTGCTGGTGCTGTTTCGAGTCGCCATCGCGGCGATCGCGCTGCAGCTCTATCTCGCCATTCGCGGACCGTCCTTTCGCCTCGCGCTTCCTCATGCCGGTTTGTTCTTCCTGCTGGCATTCACCAACAATGTCATCCCTTTCTCGCTGATCTTCGCCGGCCAGACCCAGCTTGGCGCCGGCGTCGCCTCGGTGCTCAACGCAACGACACCGTTCTGGACATTGATCCTCGCCAACGCGCTGACATCAGACGAAAAGCTCTCCTGGAACAAGCTCGCCGGCATTGCGCTCGGCGTCGCCGGCACGGCGGTGATGATCGGCCCCGGCCTGCTTGCCGGGCTCGGCGGTCCGGTCTGGGCCAAATTCGCGCTGATCGGCGCTTCGCTGTCCTATGGTGTGGCGCTGATGGTCGCCCGCCGCTTCAAGGCCGTCCCCTCGCCAGTCATCGCCACCGGACAATTGACCGCCTCGACCATCATCATGATCCCGATCGTGCTCTTCACTTATGGCCCGGCCGGACTGTTCTCCGCCTCGCCTCCGGTCTGGGCGGCGGTGCTGGCGCTGGCGCTTTTGTCCACCGCCTTCGCCTACATCCTTTATTTCAACCTCGTCGCCTCGGCCGGCGCCACCAATGCCTCGCTGGTCACGCTCATCGTGCCGGCCAGCGCCATGCTGCTCGGCTTCCTGTTCCTCGGCGAACGGCTCGAACTGTTCGAAATCTGCGGCGTGGTGCTGATCGCACTTGGCCTCGTCACTATCGACGGACGGCTGTTCGGAAGGCGTTAGAGCGCCGCGGTAGCGCTGCCATGACACGATACTGACACATCGCCGCCACATTTTGTTCACAGGTCTGAAGCGGGTTTTTGCCGAAGAGTTTCAATGCCTAACGGCAAAAGGCGGGTCGCAAATCTAGCAATCACGTCGCAATGCAGCACATTTTTCGCTTGCCTGTGGCACAAATGAACCTAGACTCTCGGATATAGCTCTTTAAGAGGAGGCTATGTCATGGGACTTACGAGGCCTATCAACGCATTGATGATCTGTGCTGCGTTCGCCTTCATCGGAGCCCTCATTATGGGCTTTCTTCCCTGACCCGCCAAGACGGGGAAGACCAGCACCACATAGTCAAAACCATCGAAAAAGGCCGGGTCTTTACCCGGCCTTTTTGCATTTCGGAAGCCCTTTTGAATATCTTTGCTTGACGCGACTCCGAACGGGGAATTGCTCTAAGCTGCGGCGGTACCGGCCGGCTCGGCTTCGTGCGAGCGGATGCCGATCATGTGGCAGATGGCAAAAACCAGATCGGCTCGGTTCATCGTGTAGAAATGGAATTCGCCGACCCCGCGCTCGACCAGGTCCATGACCTGTTCGGCTGCCACCGCCGACGCCACCAGCGCATGCGTCTGCGGATCCTGGTCCAGGCCCTCGAACCGCTCCGCCAGCCAGCCGGGCACATGCGCGCCCGCCCTCGCGGAAAAGTTCGCGACCTGCTTGAAACTGTGAACCGGTTGGATGCCCGGCACGATGGGGATGTAGATGCCGGCGCGGCGGACGCGCTCGACATAGCGCTCGTAGAGATCATTGTCGAAGAAGAACTGGGTGATGGCGCGCGTCGCACCATTGTCGACCTTGCGTTTCAGCATCTCGATATCGGTGGCGAAATCGGGGCTCTGCGGATGCTTCTCCGGATAGGCCGCGACCGAGATGTCGAAATCCGCGATCCTCTTGAGTCCGGCGACCAGTTCCGCACCATTCTCGTAGCCACCGGGATGCGGGCGATAGGATTCGCCGACACCCGAGGCCGGATCGCCGCGCAGCGCCACGAATCGGTTGATGCCGATCGACTTGTAATCCTGGATGACCGCGTCGACCTCGTCGCGCGTTGCACCGACGCAGGTCAGATGCGCCGCGGCCGGAATGCCGGTTTCCGTCAGGATGCGCTTTACCGTGCGTGCGGTGCGCTCACGCGTCGAGCCGCCGGCGCCATAGGTCACCGAGACGAATTTCGGCTTCAGCGGCTCCAGCCGGGTCACCGTGTCCCACAGCCGTGCCTCCATCTCGTCGGTTTTGGGCGGGAAGAACTCGAAGGAAACCCTGACCTTGTCGCCAATGTCTGGGCGACGGGAAAAGCGGAACTGGTTCATCAGGCAATTTCCCTTATCTGCCTTGTGTCGTTGGAAGGATCGGCGATCAGCAGGCGCCGGTCGCGCCCAAGCCAGAGTTTGACGGTGAGCCTGGCCTCGTTGCCGCCGCGCGGCTCGAACTCCTGGCTGTCTTCGAGATCGAGGCCGGCTTCCGCAAACCAGTCGGCGATCTGCCGATCGGAAAAGCCCAGCCGCATATGCGCGTGTTCGTCGCGCAGGAATTCCAGCGTGTGCGGCGCGAAGTCGACGATGACCAGCCGCCCGGCCGGCCGCAAAAGCCGGGCCGCCTCGTGGATGGCGCGAGCGGGATCGTCGAGGTAGTGCAGCACCTGGTGGATGGTGACGAGATCGAAGGCGTCACGTTCGACCGGTGGCGCGAAGATGTCGCCCTGCCGCACCTGCGCATTCGAAACCCCTGCCTTGTCGAGATTGGCGCGCGCCACGGTCAGCATCTCGCGCGACATGTCGATGCCGACACCGCGCCGGTAGAGCGGCGAGAAGATTTCGAGCAGCCGCCCGGTGCCGGTGCCGAGGTCGAGCATCGACTGGAACGGCCGCTTGCCGACCAGCTTCAGCATCGCGGCCTCGACGGCGCGGTCCGGCACATGCAGCGAGCGGATATGGTCCCAGCTTGCCGCATTCACCGAAAAATATTCAGCCGCGCGGTCCTGCCGCTTGCGCTTGACCGAGCCCAGTCGCTCTTGATCACGCTCGACCTGGGGGTCGGCGCCGCGAATGCTGGAAACCAGCCCCAGCACGAAGTCGCGCGCCGAATCCGTATCCGACAGGCGGAAAAAGGCCCACGACCCTTCCTGGTAGCGGCCGATCAGCCCGGCCTCCAGCAGCAGCTTCAGATGCCGCGAAACGCGCGGCTGCGACTGGCCGAGAATTTCTGTAAGATCGGAAACGGTGAGGTCGCCGCGAGACAACAGTGCCAATATGCGCAGGCGGCTGGATTCGGCCGCCGCCTTCAATGTGTCCACCATGGTGTCGAGTGAGACATGCATCAGCGTATTCTCTTTGAAAAAGATATAAACATATGTTTATGTCGATTTTCGCATCCTTGCAAGCGCTATGTCGCTTCCGGACAAGAAAATGCCGCTTGCGTGATCTCGATCAAACAGATGCGAGGGGTGGAATGACCGGACCACGTGAGATGTTCGAGGCGCGCGACGGCGAGCAGGAGCTGGAAACAGATCCGGCGCTGATGCCAGGTGACGGCGGTATCGTCTTCATCGGCCGCATCACCTCGCCATGGACGACACGGGAGACCTGCCCCAAGAACATGCGCACCGCGCGCGAGACCGGGCAGCCGGCGGTGCTGACCATCGACGCACCCTATCGCAGTGGCCTGCAGGGGCTGGAGCGCGCTAGCCACATCATCATCCTGTCCTGGCTGCACCACGCGCCGCGGACTCTGATTGTGCAGAAACCGCGCCATGCGGCTGAAGCCAAAGGCGTATTTTCGTTGCGCTCGCCTGCCCGGCCGAACCCGGTCGGTTTGCATGTGGCCAGGCTGGTCGGGCTCGACATCGGCACCGGACGCCTCGATCTCGACGCCATCGATGTGCTCGACGGCACGCCGGTCATCGACATAAAACCCTACTTCGCCTCGACCGATGCCTTCGCCGAGGCGACCATCGAAGGGCGCGACGAGCCCAATCGGATTCGGCGATGAAAGCAGCGCCGACCGGACGCCGCCGCGCCATCGCCAAGGCGCTGACGGCACTGCTGCCGCTGGCGCCCTATGCCGACATGGAGAAGATCCGCGCCGATGCCGGCTCGGTTCACATGAAGACATTGCCGCCGACCATCGCCGTATGGCTGGCGACCATTGCCCACATCCGCCACGTGCACACCGATTACGAAAAACTGCTGGGCGAAGGCTACGACCGCGACTCGGCGCGTTTTTTCGTCATCGAACAGACCAACATGATACTCACCCGCTGGCGCGCGACACGCCTGCTCGACGCCGACGACGAGGAGGAATGAGGCAGAGCCTGTTATTGCCGCGTCAGCACGGCGACCGCATTGTAGGGCTGGCCGTCCGCCTGGCCGGTCCACGTCCAGGACAGATTTCCCTTGAAAAACCTGACGGTGATGTTGCCGCCGTCGATGCACTTGTCCTGACCGTAAGTGATGCTCTCATGGTATTCCGCCGACGTCTCGTCCCTGGACGTCTGGGACAGGGATCCGCCGCAGCCAAATGACGGATAGTCGATCGATGCACCGCCATCATTGATCGTCATGGCGATCGACCAGTCGGCGCCGGTGGCCCCGGCCGGGCTCTGGTGGCCGCTGCCGACCCAGGTGCCGCTCAGCGTCGGCAAATTCACCGCGCAAGGCACGTTCTGGAAGATCGGCGTCAATTCGCTGCCGGTTTTCTCGCAGCGATAGGTCTGGCCGCTCTGGCACAGTTCCTCGCCTTGGCGAGCGCATTGCGCACTGGCTTGGCCTGTGGCGGCAAAAATCATCATGGCTGCGATGACGGTCCCGAACCTGCCCATGTCCCCCTCCCGGTCAGAGTTCGCAACATAAGGCAAGTCCAGTCCAATGTATCGGCCGGATCGCCATCGAGGACGAACAGCACCTGTCGGCTGGCTCTATGCCTTCCGCTTGGCGCCGATAGCCTGCTGATCCCGCCTTGCGCGACAGGACGCCCCGATGAGCCAGACGAAGGCAAGACAGGATGAGAAGCCACTGCCGACGGTCAGCGACCGCCACGTAGACCCGCATTCCTATCCCGACGGGGTCGCCTTCCTCGACGGCCAGTATCTGCCGATGTCGCAAGCCAAGGTCTCGGTGCTGGATTGGGGTTTTCTGCATTCCGACGCCACCTACGACACCGTGCATGTCTGGAATGGCCGCTTCTTCCGCCTCGACCTGCATCTCGACCGTTTCTTCAGCGGGCTCGAAAAACTGCGCATGACGATCCCCTTCGACCGTGAAGGCGTGACCGAGATCCTGCTCAATTGCGTGGCGTTGTCGGGACATCGTAGCGCCTATGTCGAAATGCTGTGCACGCGCGGCGCCTCGCCGACCTTCAGCCGAGACCCGCGCCAGGCGGTCAACCGCTTCATGGCGTTCGCGGTGCCGTTCGGCTCGGTCGCCAATGCCGAGCAGCTGCAGCGTGGCCTGCGCGTCGCCATCAGCGACAAGGTGCGTATCCCGCCGGCCTCGATCGATCCGGCGATCAAGAACTATCACTGGCTCGATCTGGTGCGCGGCCTCTACGATGCCTATGACCGCGGCGCCGAGACCGCGCTGATTCTCGACTTCAACGGCAATGTCGCCGAAGGCCCAGGCTTTAACGTCTTCTGCGTCAAGGACAGCAAACTGTCGACGCCGGCCATTGGCGTGCTGCCCGGCATCACCCGGCGCACCGTTTTCGATCTCTGCGCCGAACAAGGTCTCGTCGCCGTCGCCACCGATGTCAGTGTCGCCGCTTTGCACGAGGCTGACGAGGTCTTCATCACCTCCACCGCCGGCGGCATCATGCCGGTGACGGAGATCGACGGCGACCGGATCGCGAACGGCAAGGTCGGGCCGATCACCAGCCGCCTGGTGGCGCTCTATTGGCAAAAGCACGACGACCCGGCATGGTCGAGCCCGGTGCAATACCCCTGATCAACAAGGCGGTTTGTTCAAAAAGATATCCTTCGCCTCTGGAAAAACGCCGGATCGTCCGTATATGCCCCAAAGCGGAGAAGCCTCCGCTTTCACCCGAAATCACGCCCGCAGGGGCAAGGACTCCACATCATGACAAACAAGGTTTGGTTCATCACCGGATCGTCGAAGGGCTTTGGCCGCGTCTGGGCCGAGGCCGCACTCGCCCGTGGCGATCGCGTCGCGGCGACCGCCCGCGATGCCGGCACGCTCGCCGATCTTGTCGAGAAATACGGCGACAATATCGCCGCGATAAAGCTCGACGTCACCGACAAGAAAGCCGTCGACGCCGCGATAGCTGAGGCGCACAAGCGCTTTGGCCGGCTCGACGTCGTCATCAACAATGCCGGCTATGGCCATTTCGGCGCCATCGAGGAAGTCAGCGAACAGGAAGCCCGCGACCAGATCGAAACCAATGTCTTCGGCGCCCTATGGGTCACCCAGGCCGCGCTGCCGATCATGCGGGCGCAGCGCTCCGGCCACATCATCCAGATCTCGTCGATCGGCGGCGTCAATGCCTTTGCCTCGCTCGGCCTCTACCATGCCTCGAAATGGGCGCTGGAGGCCTTCAGCCAGTCGCTCGGCATCGAGGTCGCGGAATTCGGCATCCATGTGACACTGGTCGAACCGGGCGGCTTCTCCACCGACTGGGCCGGTCCGTCGGCCAAGGTCTCCAAGCCGATCGAGGCCTATGCGCCCGCCCGCGCCAAGATGGCCGAGCGCCGCGCCAATTC
Source organism: Mesorhizobium sp. P2_A12 (assembly GCF_056405075.1). Lineage (NCBI taxonomy): Bacteria > Pseudomonadati > Pseudomonadota > Alphaproteobacteria > Hyphomicrobiales > Phyllobacteriaceae > Mesorhizobium > Mesorhizobium sp. P2_A12. The sequence goes on along the minus strand of NZ_JBFUCU010000007.1, from coordinate 193,753 downwards.
GGTCGCCGGCGATCCCGAGGCCACCGGACCGGCGATGCTGGCCATTGTCGATGCCGCCGAGCCGCCACTGCGCGTGTTCTTCGGCGATGGCGGCATGCCGATGATCAAGCAGGAATATGCCAACCGCATCGCCACTTGGGAAAAGTGGGACGACGTTTCCATCGTGGCGCAGGGCGCGAAGAAGAACCGCAAAGCTTGAGGCCAGTTCGGAGATATCGCTACGCCGCCTCGGCGGCGTAGCCCCCGCCCTATGCGGCATTCGAATGCGGGCGAGTGTCTAGCTCAGATAGATCCACTGCTCGGGCACGCGCACCGATATCTCCTCGCCGGCCTTGATCGTTCCCGGCTTCTCGACCCAGGCGACGAGGCCGCGCAGCCGCTTCGCCGATTTCGGGAACAACAGGGCGCCGGCCTCGATGTCGGCCATCCCGGCATGTTCGGCGATCGATCGGCCGGCGATACGGCAGGGTCCGTTCTGTGCGTCGACTTTGATGGTAACGCCGTCCTTGAAGAACAGCAGTGTGCCCGCCGGCAGCATGGACAGATGCGGCACACCCTCGATCAAAAGATTGGCGCCGATCCACTCCGGCCTGATCTCGGCCAGGCCCATGCGTTCGGCGACGATGGCCAGTTCATCCGCCGCCACCACAGACAATTGCCGCTCATTGCGCATTTCGGTGCCGCGCGGATACCAGGGCTCGCGCCCGCCGGACCGCCGCGTCGCGCCAGCATGGAAATCGCCCGATATGCCTTCGAAGCCCAGCCGCAACGCATCGACCGGACGCGTTTCGAAATGATCCGATGGCGCCAGATAAAGCGCTGCCACGTTGGCGGCCAGCTTTCGCGCCGGGACGATTTCGATCGGCTTTTCAGCCTCGGGGAAGAGATCCAGCATCGGCTTCATTCCTTGGATGGTGCGCCCTGTTTTTGCCCTTCGTCCGGCAACGCCGCAAGAGCGGTTTGGGCCAAAGAGCGCAACTCTTCGACCGAAGCGCCGTCCCGCGCCTGGATGGACATGCCGTTCATGACGCCGGCCAGGTATTTGGCGAAGCCCTCGACGGCGAGGCCTTCCGGCAGGTCACCGATTGCCCGGCCCCTGGACAGCCGCTCGGCGATCGCCACTTCACTTGCCTTGCGGTAGGCCTTGAGTTCATCCGCAATGGCTTGCGCCTGCGGCGAGGCTGCGAGCGCACCGCTGACGAACAGGCAGCCACCAGGCTTGCCGGGCCTGGAATAGGCCTCCGCCGCGCCGAGCAGCAACCGCCGGATCGCTTCCCGCGTCGGCACCGGCGCGGCCAGCGCCTCCAGCGCAAAGCCAATCTCGGTCTGGTGGTAGCGCGTCAGCGCCTTGCGGAACAAAGTCTCCTTGTCGGTGAAGGCGTTGTAGATCTGCGGCGGCGTCAGCCCCATCGCCTCGCGCAGCATGGCCAGCGAAGTCGCCTCATAGCCATGCTCCCAAAACAGATGCATCGCCGCATCCAGCGCCCGATCGAGGTCGAAGGCGCGTGGCCTGCCGACCCGATTCTTTTCCAAATTATCCATAGTGATCGATACGAAACCTGTTGACTCGCCTTCTCGACATAACGTAACAATTGATACGAAACATGGCAAGCCGGAAGACATTTCCGTCGGCAAGACCATGGAAGCCAGCGAAAAAGGAGAGCCAAATGCCCATCACTGTGACCGCGCCCGAAGGCGTACTGACCCCGGCGGGAGAGCGCGAGATCCTGCCGCGCCTCAGCGCCGCCCTCCTCGAAGCCTCCGGCGCCACCGGCAATGCGTTCTTCGCCGCGATTGTCGGCGGCACGGTCCACGTCCTGCCGCTGCATCGCATTTATGCCGGTGGTGCCAACCGGCCGGTGGTCATGGTCGAACTGAAGCTGCCGAACATCGGCCTTGGTTCGATCGAAGCCCGAAATGCCTTCATCAATGCAGCCGCCGGGATTGTCTCCGAGCTCTGCGTGCCCGGCCACCGGCCTGAAAACACCTGGATCAACATCGTCAATGCGCCAGACGGCGGCTGGGGTATCGGCAGCCGGCAATATTCAGGCGAAGCACTCGTCGCGGCCGCGACCGCCGCCGCGCAGTGATCTGGCGGCCGCGATGAACAGGAGCGAACCGATGCGGCTCTCACCTTCGCTGTTCTTCACCACCAATTGCGAGCCGGCACTGGCCTTCTACGAACAGTGCGGTCTTGGCCGGGCAACGATCCTGCTGCGCTGGGGCGACAACACCATGCCGGTGCGGACCGAAGCCATGCGCGGAAAGGTGTTGCATGCACGGTTCGAAGGCCCGGGCGTGCTGTTTCATGCCTCGGACAATGACGATGCCGAGCCGATGAAAGGCTCCGCCCTTTGCCTGGAATTCGACAGCCTGTCGGCGATGCGGGAGCTTTTCGCCCGCATGGCCGCGGGCGGCCGGATCACCGTCCCCCTGGCGCGGCAATATTGGGGAACCAGCTTCGGCATGCTGGTCGACGCCTTTGGCGTGCAATGGATGTTCAGCTGTCCCAATGAATGAGGTCCGGCGCGGATCACGATCTTCTTACCTGAAATTGGAACCAGTCCCCCGCAACGCCCCCATTGCTGCCGCGCCGCGCCGGCTTCATGGTGACGCCAGACCAAGTCTGCGGAGGTTCTCATGCGTCCCGGAACAGCAATCGCCCTGCTTTGGCTGATCTGGGCGGTGACCTGGGCCGGTGCCGCGCTCTGGGCCGACCCTGCCCAGAAACGTGCTGGGTTCAGGGTGGAGGCTCGCTATCGGGTTCTCTGGCTGGTCGGCGCGGTGTTGCTTTTCATTCCAGCGCACGGCTATGAAGGCCGCCTCAGGCTGTGGATGCCTGACCTCGCCGAGGCATGGACCTGTGTCGCCGTGATCGCCATCGGCATCTCCTTTGCCTGGTGGGCGCGCCTGCATCTCGGCAGGCTGTGGTCGGGCACCATTACCGCCAAGGCCGGGCACCACGTCGTTGATACCGGCCCGTATGGGTTGGTCCGGCATCCGATCTACACCGGGCTGCTGCTGGCGATCCTGGCCACCATGGCGGCAAAAGGTACGGTCTGGGGCATTGTCGGAACCGCTTTGCTCATCATCGGCATCGTGACGAAGGCAAACTCGAGGAACACTTCATGCGCGGCGAGCTGGGCAGCGCCTACGACAACTACGCCAGGCAGGTGCCGATGCTGGTGCCGTTCGCGCCAGCCCGATACGGCAGTTGAGCGCCGTCTCAGCTTGATTTTCTTGCCGCACTGCTTTGCTGGAAGTGTTCGACAGCGCCATCGATTTGAACCCAATCATGTTTCGACTGCTCGAAAACCGACCTGACGGGGGGCGGGTAGTTCGGGTCCGCCAGCGCGCCGACCGCAACGCCGATCATTGACGGCAGCTTGTCGGCCTTCCAACAGAGCGTCGATCCGCAGTTTGGACAAAAGTAAGTGTGGACCTTGCCCCCGCTTGTTGCGTCGCGGGTGAACACTTTCGGAGTTCCGGAGATGGCGACTGCGGCGACCGGATAGAAGGCGCCGACGCCAAAAGGCGCGCCGGTCCTGCGTTGGCAGTCAAGACAATGGCAGGCGACGACCAGTTTCGATGGTCCTGGAAGCGTGAGCGTCAGAGTACCGCAACTGCATCGGGCGTCACTCATTGGAAAAACCTCCATCTTCAGAAGCGTTGATTTCAAACCGAGACACTCCCGAACGCCGGGAGCTGTTGAGATCGAGGTCAGGCTGAGGGGGAGTAGAAGGCGGGTGCGAAGCGAATGGAATGGTGGGTTCCGGGAGCCGGAACCAGGCGCACTTTTGGGTGCGTGAGCACCGGATGCGCAAGAGACTGCCTTCGCAGGCCAGTTGAGTAGCGAATACCCGAGTCTAGAGCATTCTGAGAAGCGCACCGCCTATGGAATACCCCGCGCCAAACGCGCAGATCAAGCCGAAATCGCCGGGCTTCATGTCGGCGTGGTTCTCCGACAGCGCCACGATGGCGCCGGCGCCCGCCGTGTTGCCCAGCCTTTCCAACACCATCGGCGCGCGGTCGTGGTCGACCTCGTGGCCGAACGACAGTTTCAGGATCATGGCATTCATGCGCGCATTGGCCTGATGCAGCCAGAAGCGTCGGACCGCCTGCGGCGTCAACCCGTGCTCGGCCAGGAACTCGACGATGAACTTCTGCCCGGCGACGGTGACTTCCTTGAACACCTTGTTACCGACCTGCTTGATCAGATTGCCTTCCAGGTTGATCATGTAGGGATCTTCCTGGGCGGTGCGGGTATGATAGCCCAGATTGGTGCGGATGTTGTTCGACAGCTGCGTCCAGATGCGTGTGTCCAGCACCTCGAAACGCCCCGGCCGTTTGTCGCCCTGAGCAAGTCCCTCCACCACCATCGACACCGAGGCATCGCCGAAGATGAAATGCGTCTGCCGGTCGCGGAAATTGAGATGGCCGGTGATGATTTCCGGCGTCGTCACCAGAATGCGCTTGTGCGCACCCGAGCGCACCAGATTGACCGCCATGTGAAGGGCCGCCGCGGCGGACGAACAGCCAAGCCCCATGTCGAAGCCGGCGCCCCTTGTGCCCAGCGCCTCCTGCATTTCGATGGCGATCGCCGGATAGGGCCGCTGGTGGTGCGAGGCCGAGCAGATGATCAGGTCGATATCGGACGGCTTCAGCCCGGCATGGTCGAGAGCTTTTCGCGCCGAGGCGATGCCGAACTCGGCCTCCAGCGATAGCGCGTCATCAGGCCGCGCCGGAATGCGCGGCGTCATGCGAGTCGGGTCTAGAATGCCTTCGCGCTCGATCACATGGCGGGTGCGCACGCCCGAGGCGTGGACGATGAAGTCGCTGTCCGATTTCGCCAGCGGCGGCTCGTCGGTGCCCTGACGGCGCGCATTCTCCATGTCGACCCAGGCATTGAAGCTGGCGACCAGTTCTTCATTGGTGATCTTGGGTTCGGGGATTTCAACGCCAATGCCGCTGATGATGACGCGATGCATGTGTCCAGTCCGTCCCATCCGCAGGCGTTGCGGGCTTCATTGGGCGCCGGAAGGCTCCGGCGCAACACTTTTCTCACCGAGGCGGTTTACGCCGACTTAAGCGTGACTTCACCAGGCGCACAACTTGGTGTTGGTCTGCGGGTTGTTCCAGCAGGCGCCGTCGTCGCGGCTGCGCACGAACTGCCCCGGCAGCGGCACATTGCGGCGGCCCAGATTGACATAGCCATAGGCGAAGCCCGGGCCGTCGATCTCCAGGACATAGGTCGGGTAGCCCGGCGCCGAGATGCGGAAGCTGCCCGCGTCGTCGATCGCCCTGTAGCTGCATGAGAAATAGCCGTCATCGCTGGTATAGCAACGCGCCCGCTTGGCCTCCGCCGAGATCGAGAAGGCCAGAAGCACTGCCGCGCACACGCCGCCGCCGAAAAGCATCTTTTTCAGTATCATCACCAACCCCTGCCAAGGGCCATCGTGACCCCAACGCGTTGAATTGCGCACGGCGGCGAAACCCGGTCAAGCGGCCGCAATTGGCGCGACCCAACATGGACAATCAGGCCCGCTTGGCGACGATGAAGATGCGTGGAAACCGCAAAAGCACCTTTCCGTTCGCCGTCTTCGGATAGGCCTTGGCGATCTTGGCCGTGTAGCTGTCGAGGAACATTTTGCGCTCGTGCGCCTCGAGCGGATCGAGGAACGGTTTCAACCCGGTCGATTTCACCCATTCAACGATCGCCTCGGCGTCGGCCAGTGGATGATTGTAGGCCGTGTGCCAGACATCCAGCCGGGCGGACAATGGCGAGAGCAAGTCATAGTAGAACGATACTGGTGGCAACGGACCGCGCGCCGCGTCTTTCATCTTCGCGGCAAAAGGCATTTCGGCCGCGGTTTCCCGCATCACCTGATGCGACGGTTCAAGAAGATTGTCCGGCATCTGGATGGCGAGCGCGCCGCCTGGGGCCAAAAAACCCATCAGCCGCTGGAAGACCGCCGGATGTTCTGGCAGCCACTGGAACACCGCATTGGCGAAGATCACGTCGACCGGCTCCGCCGGCTGCCAGTTGGAAGCATCCGCAAGATCGAAGTTGACGTCAGGCAGGCGCGCCCTCGCCTTCTCGATCATGTCGGGCGACGTGTCGAAGCCGCTCACCTGCGCATCCGGCCAGCGCTCGACAAGCAACTCGGTCGAGTTGCCCGGCCCGCAGCCAATGTCGACGACCCGGCGTGGGAAATCCACTGGCACCTGTGCTGCGAGATCACGCGCCGGACGAGTACGCTCATCCTCGAATTTCAGATATTGGGCGGCGGACCAATCGGCCATGTGAGTTCCTCATGTCGTTTTGAGAATTCGCCGCCCGAAAAACCCCTTACCGCGTCAGCCTCTTGTAGGTCATGCGGTGCGGGTTGACGGCATCCGGCCCGAGGCGGCGGATCTTGTCTTGCTCGTAATCCTCGAAATTGCCCTCGAACCATTCGACATGGCTGTCGCCCTCGAAGGCGAGGATGTGCGTCGCCAGACGGTCGAGGAACATACGATCGTGCGAGATGATGACCGCGCAGCCGCCAAAATTTTCCAGCGCGTCTTCAAGCGCCGCCAGCGTTTCCGTATCGAGATCGTTGGTCGGTTCGTCGAGCAGCAGCACATTGCCGCCGGTCTTCAGCATCTTGGCCAGATGCACGCGGTTGCGCTGGCCGCCGGAGAGATTGCCGACCTTCTGCTGCTGGTCGCCGCCACGGAAGTTGAACGACGCGCAATAGGCGCGCGTGTTGGCCTCGAACTTGCCGAGCTTGACAACTTCGGCGCCGCCGGAAATCTCTTCCCAAACCGTCTTTGACGGATCGAGCGCATCACGGCTTTGGTCGACATAGCCGAGCTTGACCGTCTCGCCGACGCGGACCGTGCCGGCATCCGGCTTTTCCTGGCCGGTGATCATGCGAAACAGCGTCGTCTTGCCGGCGCCGTTCGGGCCGATGACACCGACGATGCCGCCGGGCGGCAGCTTGAATTCCAGGCCGTCGATCAGCAGCGTGTCGCCAAAGCCCTTCGACAAGCCGTCGACCTCGATCACCACATTGCCGAGCCGCTCGCCATGCGGGATGACAATCTGCGTGTCTGTCGGTCGCCGCTTGTCGGCTGCGTCCAACAGATCCTGGAACGCCTGGATACGCGCCTTGGACTTGGTCTGGCGGGCTTTCGGGCTCGACTGGATCCACTCGCGCTCGCGGCCGATGGCGCGCTGGCGGGCATCGTCTTCGCGGCCTTCCTGCTTGAGGCGCTTGGCCTTGGCTTCGAGATACTTGGTGTAGTTGCCCTCGTAGGGAATGCCGCGACCGCGGTCGAGTTCGAGGATCCAGCCGGTGACATTGTCGAGGAAGTAGCGATCGTGGGTGATGATCATCACCGCGCCCGGATAGGCGCGCAGGTGCTTTTCCAGCCACGCCGTGGTCTCGGCGTCGAGATGGTTGGTCGGTTCGTCGAGCAGCAGCAGGTCGGGCTGGCGCAGCAAGAGCTGGCAGAGCGCGACGCGGCGGCGTTCGCCGCCCGACAGCTTGGTGACGTCGGCCTCCTTGGGCGGACAGCCCAGCGCTTCCATCGCCATCTCGACCTGCTGTTCGAGGTCCCACAAATTGAGCCGGTCCATCTCGTCCTGGAGCTTGGCCGACTCGTCGGCCGTCTCGTCGGAATAGTTCATCATCAGTTCGTTGTAGCGTTCGATGATGGCGGTCTTGGCGGCGACGCCTTCCATGATGTTCTCGAACACGGTCTTCTTCGCATCGAGCGCCGGCTCCTGCGCCAGATAGCCGACGGTGGCGCCTTCGGCGAGCCACGCCTCGCCGTTCCACTCCTTGTCGAGCCCGGCCATGATCTTGAGGATCGTCGACTTGCCGGCGCCGTTGGGGCCGAGAATGCCGATCTTGGCATCCGGATAGAAGGACAGATGGATGTTCTCGAGCACCTTCTTGGTGCCATAGGCCTTGTTGAGGCCGGCCATGTGATAGATGAACTGGCGTGCCACGCGCGCTTTCCCTGAAAAACTGACTGGCCCAGAGAAACTGACTGGATTTGTCAAATTGAATGGAGGTTGGCCGCTATGTAGGCGATGCGGCGGCGAACGGCAATCGCTTTTGCCGCTTCTGGCCGGTCACACGCGGAAGTGTCCGCCAACCCTGAAGTTTTCCGCCGGCCGCCGAGCGCGATGAAAGCTCCGGTTAACCCTTCGGCGTCAAAACAGGATCGGGTGGAATCGCCGACTTGTCGCGATTCAGGAGAAAGATCGGATCGACGGCATTGCTGAACAGTTTCCTGCTCCTTGCCGAAGCGGTCGTCTACTTCAGCGTCATGGTGACGCTTTTCCGCTGCAGGAAACGCATCGGCCTCGGCGTCTTTGTCTGCGCGCTCGGCGTCATGCACTTCCTCGAGACCTATCTCGCCAGCGTGTTCTATGTCGCCTTGCCGTTCGGCATGGTCTCGCCGGGCTCGGCGGTGCTGTTTTCCGGCAAACTGGTCATGCTTTTGCTGCTCTACATGAAGGAGGACGCCGCCACCGTCCGTCAGCCGATCTATGGTCTTCTGCTTGGCAATGCGCTGATGATCGGGCTGGTGCTGCTGTTGCGCCTGCATGCCATCGCCCCGCTGCCCGATGGCAGGCTGCCCGACATCGGCTTCATCGACGAAATGGGCTGGCTGATGGTGTGGGGCACGACGCTGCTGTTCGTCGACGCCATCCTGATCATCCTGCTTTATGAAAAGCTCGGGCGATACCTGCGCAAGGCCCAGTTCGCGCGCATCTTGATTTCGGTCGCATGCGTGCTCACCTTCGACCAGGCGGGGTTCTTCACCGCGCTGCATTTCGTCGCCGGCGCGCCGATCGCGGTGTTTTTCGGCGGTTGGTTTGCCAAGATGGTCGCCGCGCTGACCTACAGCACCATGCTCGTGGCCTATCTCAGATGGTTCGAAGAACGCCAGATCGCGCTGCCGCGCGGACTGACCGACATATTCGACACGCTGACCTATCGCGAGCGCTACGAAGCGCTGGTCGAACATGTCGGCCGTGACGGCCTGACGGGCCTGCTGCACAGGGGCCGCTTCGACAGCGATGGTGAAGCCGCCGTCCAGGTCAGTCTGCGAACGGCGAAGCCGCTCAGCCTGCTGATCATCGATGTCGACCATTTCAAGTCGATCAACGACCGTTTCGGCCATGCCGAAGGCGACAAGGTGCTGAAAGCCGTTGCGGCCCTGCTTGGCGAGGCGGCAAGTGCGGAAGACCAGGTGTTCCGGATCGGCGGCGAGGAATTCGCCATCCTCAGTTCGCGTCCGCACCCGGTCGCCAGGCTGTTCGGCGAGAGCATCCGCTATGCGGTCAAGGCCTCCGCCAACACCAGCCGCTTTGACCTGACCGTCAGCGCCGGCGTCTCCAGCGTCGGCGAAACGACTCGCTGCCTTGCCGATCTGTTCGCGCTCGCCGACCAGCGTCTCTACAAGGCCAAGTCGACCGGACGCGATCGCGTCGTTGGCGAGCCGGACGGCCACGAGGCCGACGCCGCCGTTGCATGGACCAAATCCGCGCAAATCTAGTCGTGAGTTTACTGCGACTTTTTCTGTCGCCGGATGCCGGCCACAGTGGAGACCGCCATCAGGGCAATCGCCAGCCATTTCAGCGCGGTGATGATAGGTCCGGCCTCAATGTCATAGGCGATGAACAGCAGGATGCCTGGCACCAGCAGGCCGCACATGATCAGCATAATGCGGTTGATCTGCCAGGACACTTTTGAGGCCAACGCCTCGTCGTCGGGCGCGGCGATCAGCGCCGCACGCACCGCCTTGCTGGCCACCAGCACTGCCGAAAGTCGCATCGAAATCGGCAGGCCAAGGCCGATGATGAGGAACGCGCAGGCGGCCAGCAGCAGCGAAAACTTAAGCGCGCTCGTCTCGGCCGGTATGGGAAACAACACTGTCGCCAGCGGCAGGCAGACGCCGAAAATGCCGAGCGCCGCAATCGTGATGAAGATCACTGCATTGACGATGGTGAACAGCTGGTAGGTGCCGGCGCCGATCGGTTCGGAGAGCGTCCGCATGCGCGCCCATTCGGAGTCGGCATAGGAAAAACCCGGCCATTCCATGCGCCCGTCGCTGATCGCGACCATGCCCTTGGCCCAGAAGGCCAGCCGCGCCAGCGCGCTGCTCGTCATGCCATCCATTGCGACCCCCGCGCGAATGATGCTCGGTGCAGCATAGCACCACGACGCGGCAAGGCGACAGTCCGGCGTCGGCGTTCAGCCAGTGGTTACTGGAACCCTATCGCGTCGACAGTGCCAGTCGGGCAGCCGGCCTTGTTGGTGGGCACCGAAGCCAGCAGGAGGTCCTTCAGCGAGCTGTCGGGACCAATCGGGCCGGCAAGGCCGAGCGTCAGTTCGCCGATCAGCCGCCTGCCGCTCGACGGATCGATGACGCAGGAGACGCGCACCCGGTCCCCGGCCCCAGCGCCAAAGGCGCTGTCGAAGGCGCCGCGGATCTGGTCCGCCGTCAGCTTGCCGCCGATGTTCTTGGCAAAGAGATCGCGCACCGGCGAGCTGTTCACCGCGCGCATCAAATTGAGCGCGTCGGAGAAATAGTCCTGCTGGCTCTTGCCGTAGCAGGTGCCGTGCTTGATCCATTCATGCCGCTCGAGATGGGAAGCGGTACCCGGCATCACCTGATCGAGTTCCGTGCGGGTGCTGGCGTCCAAATTGACCGGCGGCAGGTCCTTCCAGTGGGCAGGATTGTCGTTGGCTTTGTCGCTCGCTGTCGCCTGGCAATAGAAATTGCCGTTCGGCTGCGGCCACAGCCCGTGCAAGGTGAAATGCGTGGCGTCGAAATCGCCGGAGCTCTGCGCCTTGCATTCGGTCTTGCTCGACTTGGTCTCGCAAAAAGCCGGCTGCCAGCTCAGCGCGAAGACATATTCAGGCTTTCCCGACGCCGCCGGCTTGCCTTGCCCGCCAGGCGCTGCAGGCACCGTCGCGGCGCTGCTGCCGGAGACGTGGCCGCAGCTGACCTTCACCCAGCGGCGCTCCGGATCGGCGCCCGGCACCAGGATGAGATAATGCGTCGGTGCATCCTTGTTGCCGGCAAGCAGCGGGTAGCTCTGTCCAGCATCGGTCGACACATTACCGGGATTCTTGCCGTTCTTGATGGCTTGCGTTGCCGGACAGGCCGCATCGGCAACGAAGGTGCCTCTCATCTTGACATCGGCACGCGCCGCACCGGCCAGCGAGGCCGCCAGCATGGTCAATCCGAAAACAACACCAATGCGCATAGGGAATCCCCGGCTGAAGAAGTGGGCGACAGACTGAAGCTGTCTCCATGTCAGAATTGCGATATTTTGCTGGCCAAACGCAAGAAACATCGTCGCGGAAAAGGCAGGCACGGTGATTGACGCAAAACGGGTGCTGGCGCAAACAAAGCCGGCGCCACGATGGCGGCCAGAACCCGGAGACCGAGCGGCATGCCATTCAGCCAGCAGCGCGTGGTTCGCTCGCCGACGGGTGCCGACCTCAATCTCTTCGTCAGGCAGGCCGATGGCAGGCCGCGTGCAGTCGTGCAGATCAATCACGGGCTGGCCGAGCACGCCGCGCGCTATGCCCGCTTCGCCGATTTTCTTGGCCCGCGCGGCTACCACGTCTATGTCCACGACCATCGCGGCCATGGCGCGACCAAGGCGCCCGATGCGCCACTCGGCAAATTCGCCGACAAGCATGGCGCCGCCAAGGTGATCGCCGATGTCGGCGCCGTCCATGATGTCATCGCGGGCGAACAGCCGAACCTGCCGGTCATCCTTTTTGGCCATTCGATGGGCGCGTCAGTGGCGCTGAACTTCCTATTGAGCCACTCGCCACGCGTTCATGCGGCCGCGATCTGGAACGGCAACTTCTCAGCTGGCCCGCTCGGTCAACTGGCCCTGGGTATTCTTGGTTGGGAACGCATGCGGCTGGGCTCGGATGTCCCCTCGCGCCTGCTGCCGAAACTCACCTTCCAGGCCTGGGGCAAGGCAGTGCCCAATCACCGCACGCTGTTCGACTGGCTGTCGCGCGACGCGGCTGAGGTGGCGAAGTACATTGCCGATCCGCTCTGCGGTTGGGATGCGTCGGTGTCGATGTGGCGCGACGTTGTCGGCATGGCGCTGAATGGCGGCAGGGACGCCGGCTTTGCCGGCATCAGGCGCGACCTGCCCGTCAGCATCGTCGGTGGCGAGAAGGATCCCGCCTCGGACTACGGCAAAGGGATCACCCATCTTGCCGATCGCATGCGCAAGATGGGGTTTTCGAATCTGGTTTCAAAGGTTTACGCCGACACCCGCCACGAAAGCCTGAACGAGGTCAACCGCGACATCATCATGGACGATTTCGCGGCCTGGGCCGACGGCGTGCTAGGATCATAACCCGGCCAAAGCGGCGCGAATCCATTTCGAACTGGCACCTTGGCCCATTGCAAGGGCCGTGACAGCCATCGCCGGGCTTGATAGAGGCTCTGCTTTCGATCAACCATGGTGATCTATGACTGAGCCCCCGCTGAAAGGCGTCCGCGTCGTCGAACTCGCCCGCATCCTTGCCGGGCCATGGGCCGGACAGTTGCTTGCCGATCTCGGCGCCGATGTCATCAAGGTCGAGAGCCCCGATGGCGGCGACGACACCCGCAAGTGGGGCCCGCCCTTCGTCATGGGCAAGGGCGGCGAGAACCTGTCGGCCGCCTATTACCATTCCTGCAATCGCGGCAAGCGCTCCATCGCCATCGACTTCTCGACGCCGGAGGGTGCGGAGACGGTTCGCCGGCTGGTCGCGACGTCGGATGTGCTGATCGAGAACTTCAAGCTCGGCGGCCTCAAGAAATATGGCCTCGATTACGACAGCCTGAAGACGATCAACCCTCGCCTCGTCTACTGCTCGATCACCGGCTTCGGCCAGGATGGGCCCTACGCGCCGCGCGCCGGCTATGATTTCATCATCCAGGCCATGGCCGGTATGATGTCGATCACCGGCGAGGTCGGCCGCGAGCCGCAGAAGGCCGGCGTCGCCATCTCCGACATCTTCACCGGCCTCTATTCAGTCATCGCCATCCAGGCGGCATTGCGCCATGCCGAACAGACCGGCGACGGCCAGCACATCGACATGGCGCTCTTCGACACCCAAATCTCGGCGCTCGGCAACCAGAACCTGAACTATCTCGTCTCCGGTAAGTCGCCGGTGCAGATGGGCAACGCGCATATGAACATTGCACCTTACGAGGTGGTTCCGGTCAGGGATGGCCATATCATATTGGCGGTCGGCAATGACGGCCAGTTCGCCAAATTCTGTGCCGCCGTCGGGCTGGACGATTTGCCCACAAATCCCGACTTCGCCACCAACCCCGCGCGGGTCGCCAACCGGGTCAAGCTGCGCGAACACATGATCGAAGCGTTGAAGATTTTTGATCGCGACCCGCTGCTGGCGAAGCTGGAAGCGGCCAGCGTGCCGGCGAGCCCGATCAACACGATCGGCCAGATGTTTTCCGACCCGCAGACGATCGCCCGCGGCATGCGGCTAGACCTTGACGACGGCCATGGCAATCTTCTGCCTTCGGTGCGCGCACCGATGGTGATGTCCGGCACGCCGCTTGTCTATGAACGCCCCTCGCCGCGCCTTGGCGAGCACACGCAAGAAATCCTTGCCGAACTGGAGAAGTCTGGACAATGAAGACTGGCGGACAACTGATCGTCGACGCGCTCGAAGCCAACGGCACCGACCGCATCTATTGCGTGCCTGGCGAATCCTACCTGGCGGTGCTCGACGCGCTCCACGATTCGGCGATCCGCACCATCGTCTGCCGTCAGGAAGGCGGCGCCGCCATGATGGCCGATTGCCACGGCCGCCTGACCGGCAAACCCGGCATCTGCTTCGTCACCCGCGGACCCGGCGCCACCAATGCGTCCGCCGGCATCCACATCGCCATGCAGGATTCTATTCCCGTCATCCTGTTCATCGGCCAGGTCGCCAGCCACGCCAAGGAGCGCGAGGCCTTCCAGGAAGTCGACTACAAGCGTTTCTTTGGCGACATCGCCAAATGGGTGGTCGAGATCGATGATGCCTCCCGCATCCCGGAATTCGTCACCCGCGCCTTCGCGGTGGCGACATCGGGCCGTCCCGGCCCGGTGGTCATCTCGCTGCCGGAAGACATGCTGACCAGTGTCGTCGAAGCGCCCATCGCCTTGCCGCGCACACCGGTCGAAACCCGGCCGGGTGAAGCCGAACTCGACGCCCTGGAGGAATTGCTGGCCAAGGCCAAGCGGCCATTCGCCATCCTCGGCGGCACGCGCTGGGATACCGAGGCTGTGGCGCAGATGCGCGCGATCGCCGAAGCGTGGTCGCTGCCGGTCGGCTGTTCCTTCCGCCGCCAGATGCTGTTCGACCATCTGCATCCGAACTATGCCGGCGATGTCGGCATCGGCATCAATCCGAAGCTGGCCACGGCGATCAAGCAGGCCGATCTCGTGCTGCTGATCGGCGGCCGCATGGGCGAAATGCCGTCGTCCGACTACACGCTCTTGAAGAGCCCCTACCCCGACCAGACGCTGGTCCATGTCCATGCCGATGCCGGCGAACTCGGCCGCGTCTACCGGCCGACGCTGGCGATCAACGCCTCGCCGTCAGCATTCGTTCAGGCCTTCGCCAAGCGCAGGCCGGCCTCCGCACCCGTCTGGGCAGCCGAGACGCCAAAACTGCATGCCGCCTATCTCGACTGGTCGACGCCGCCCGAAAGCGGCCCCGGCCCGGTCCAGATGGGGCCGATCATGAACTATCTTGAAAAGGTGTTGCCCGACGACGCCATACTCACCAACGGTGCCGGCAATTACGCTACCTGGGTGCATCGCTTCCACCGGTCCCGCCGTTTCGCCACGCAGGCAGCCCCCACGTCAGGCTCGATGGGCTATGGCACGCCGGCCGCGGTCGCCGCCAAAGGGCTGTTTCCGGATCGCATGGTGGTTGCCTTTGCCGGCGACGGCTGCTTCCTGATGAACGGGCAGGAGTTCGCCACCGCCGTCCAGTATGACCTGCCAATCATCGTCGTCGTCGTCAACAATGGCATCTACGGCACCATACGCATGCATCAGGAGCGCGAATATCCCGGCCGAGTCGTTGCCACGGATCTCAAGAATCCCGACTTTGCGGCCTTGGCCCGTGCCTATGGCGGCCATGGCGAGACGGTGGAGAAGACCGCGGATTTCGCTTCCGCCTTCGAGCGTGCCCGCGCCAGCGGCAAGCCGGCGATCGTCGAGATCAGGCTCGACCCCGAGGCGATCACGCCGACCCGGACGATGACCCAGATCCGCGACAAGGCCTGAGCACCAACGGCACAGATCGAACAGCGTCGCGTCCCCTCCGTCCTACCGGACGGAGGGGACGCTGTTCCTTAACTTCGAGGTAATTCAGTCCCCCAGTCCCCCGGGGCGACGTTATCCTACTTCGCCTTTTCGATCTGGCCGCGGATCTCGCCGTCCTTGTTGGCGGCGGTGTGGACGTTGACGTAATATTTGCCAGCCTCGAGATCAGCGGCCTGCGCATCGGTCAGCGTCTCCGATCCCTTGATCGGGCTCTTGAGCTTTTTGAACGGAATGACGGGTCCAGCGTTTTCACCCATCGCCGCCGGACCGTGAATATGCGCGGCCGTCGCTGGCCCGCTGAGACCGGAATATTTGACGTTCCAGCTGAGCTTCTTCTTGGCCGTGTCGAACGTGAGAGTGGCCGTACCTTTGCCCTTTGTGGTGACGGGCGGGCTCTGCTGGCCGCCATCGAGCGTGGCAGTGAACTTTTCCATATCAGCCAAGGCCGGCGAGACAAGGAAGATAGAAACAGTGACGGCAAGTGCCGAAACGATCGGCGAAAACGACTGCATGCGCATTTTAGAAACCTCCGTTGGATGCAACACCCTGCGGCCCCCCAGCGCATGGATACATCAACACAACGATCTACCGGCCAAAAGTATCCTGGGCGCACGCATATGTGATGACCGATGAAAAGAGAGGCGGTTGCCCGCCCCTCCTGGGATTATCCAATGTCAAAGCCGCGACGGCGCCTCCGCCTCGCTGCCGAGGCGCCCGGAGACGGTCAGACCGCTGCCAGCGCCTGCGTCAGGTCGGCGATCAAATCGTCCGGGTGCTCGACACCGATCGACAGCCTGACCGTGGTCTCCAGCACGCCGATACGTTGGCGCACGTCGAAGGGAATGCCCGAATGGGTCATGGCCGCGGGGTGGCTGGCCAGCGATTCCGTTCCGCCGAGGCTCACCGCCAGCTTGAAGATCTGCAGGCCGTTGAGAAAGGCAAAAGCCGCCTTTTGCCCGCCGCGTATGTCGAAGGAGAAGGTCGAGCCGGCGCCGCTGCATTGTGCCCGGTAGGCGCGGCCCGCCGGCGTGTCCTCGCCCAGGAACGGCAGGTAATGCACCTTCTCGACCTTGGCATGATCGCGCAGGAATTCGGCGACCAGGCGCGCATTGTCGTTCGCCCGCTCCATGCGGATCGACAGCGTTTCCAGTGAGCGGCCAAGCATCCAGCAGGAATGCGGGTCGAGCTGCGTGCCGATCGCGCCGCGCAACGCCTTGATCGGCTTGGTGACGGTCTTGCTGCCCATGGCGGCGCCCGCGATCAGGTCGGAATGGCCGCCGACATATTTGGTCAGCGAATAGACGGACACATCGGCGCCGTGTTCGATGGGCCTCTGGAAGACCGGACCGAGCAGCGTGTTGTCACAGACGACGATCGGCGCCGACCCTTGGTTCGCGCCGATTTCGTCGGCGATTTTGCGCATCAGCGCGATGTCGACCAGGCTGTTGGTCGGATTTGACGGCGTCTCGATCAGGATGACCGAGACACGGCCTTTTTTGACTGCAGCTTCGGCCGCCGCGCGCACCGCCGTCTCGTCGACGCCATCGGCGAAGCCGACAGCACCGATACCGAAGCCGGAAAGCGTGCGCGTCAAAAGCGTCTCGGTGCCGCCATAGAGTGGCTGCGAATGCAGGATGACGTCGCCCGGACGGGCATAGGCGAGAAGTGTCGTTGCGATCGCGGACATCCCTGAGGAAAACAGGATGCAGGCATCCGTCCCCTCATAGATCGCGAGCCGGTCCTCGACGATCTCGCTGTTGGGATGGTTGAAGCGCGAATAGACTAGGCCGGACGCCGTGCCGCTCGGCGGCTCCTTTCGGCCGGACGTGTAGTCGAAGAAGTCGCGTCCCTCTTCCGCTGACTTGAATACGAAGGTCGAGGTCAGGAACACCGGCGGCTTGACCGCACCCTCCGAAAGTTGCGGATCGAAGCCATAGCTCAGCATCAGCGTCTCCGGGTGGAGCTTGTGATTGCCGATATGGGTTTTCGACGGGCGTGGCGCGGGCATGGCTTGTTCCTGCTTCCTCGAGGAGTGTCGCACGGCAATTTATGCGATCCCGATCGCGCAGTCCTTGCTATTTTTGGGCGCGCATGGCTGCATCCTCGCAACAAATTGCCTGGAGAGGTCGAAAGTGCAGCAAAAGATAGCCGATGATTTCGATCGCAGGATTCTGCAGGAACTGCAGGCCGACGCCCGCATCACCAACAACGAGCTTGCCGAGCGGATCGGCCTGTCGCCGTCGCCTTGCCTGAGGCGGGTGCGGCGGCTGGAGGAGACCGGCGTCATCAGAGGCTACACCACGCTGGTCGATCCGGCCGCCTTCGGCTGGAGCATGGTCGCCATCGCCACCGTCCGGCTCAGCCGTCAGAACGAGGACGAGATCGTCATGTTCGAGGACGCGATCCGCGGCTGGGAAGAGGTGCTGGAATGCCACCTCGTCACCGGCTCGCGCGACTATGTGCTGAAGGTGGTCACGGGCAGCCTCGAACAGTACGAGCGCTTCATCAAGGAAAAGATCGCGCGGCTGAAATGCGTCGCCTCGATCGAGACCAGCTTCGTCATGAACACCATAAAGGAACGGCGCCTCTGACAGAGGCGCCGTTCCCAGCATCAGGATGTTGCTACCTAGGCTTACTTGACCGCCTTGTCGGTGATGGCGGTGGTGTAGGCGCCTTTCGGCTCCTTGGTGATGATCTTCTGGTCGAGCAGCGCCTTGGCGGTGCGCTCGTAGGTCGCCGGATCGAGCTTGCCGTCGGCATTGTCGATCAGCTTGGCGACTTCGCTCATCATCCGCTTCTGGTGGTTCTCGTCCTGGCCGCCACCGTCCATGACGATGCCTGCGGCCTCGTCATTGTTGTCGATGGCGTATTTCCAGCCCTTCATCGAAGCGCGCACGAAACGCACCATCTTGTCCTCGAACGCCGGATCCTTGAGCTTGTCTTCCGACGCATAGAGCCCGTCCTCGAGCAGGTCGTTGCCCATCGCCGAATAGTTGAACACGGTCAGCTGCTCCGGCTTGTAGCCGGCGTCGATCAGCTGCCAGTACTCGTTGTAGGTCATGACCGAGATGCAGTCGGCCTGCTTCTGGATCAGCGGCTGCACGTCAAAGCTCTGCTTCAGAACGGTGACGCCATCCGGGCCGCCTTCGGTCTTCAGGCCGAGCTTGTTCATCCAGGCGTAGAACGGATATTCATTGCCGAAGAACCAGACGCCGAGCGTGTGCCCCTTGAAGTCGGCTTCGGTCTTGATCGGCCCGTCCTTCGGGCAGACCAGTTCCATGCCGGCCTTCTTGAACGGCTGGGCGATGTTGACCAGCGGCACGCCCTTTTCGCGGGCAGCCAGCGCACCACCCATCCAGTCGACGATGACATCCGCGCCACCGCCAGCGATCACCTGCTCCGGAGCGATATCGGGGCCGCCCGGCTTGATGTCGACGTCGAGACCTTCGGCCTCATAGAAACCCTTGGCCTTGGCAACATAGTAGCCGGCAAACTGGGCCTGCGTGACCCATTTCAGCTGCAACGTCACCTTTTCGGCGGCCATTGCCTGGAACGCGGCTAGCGACATCGCGCCGGCCAGGACAGGAATAATCAGTCTTTTCATCTTTTTACCCTCTGAAGTTAGGACCCTTAGACCCACCGCCCCTATCCACCACGGACAGAGGGATGCCAAAACGTGACGGCTCTTTCGACAAGAGCGACCACGCCATAAAAGACCGAACCCGCAAGTGCTGCAACTGCGATTTCGGCCCAGACCATGTCGATGTTCATCCGCCCGACCTCGGTCGAGATGCGGAAACCCATGCCGACGACAGGCGTACCGAAGAACTCGGCGACGATGGCGCCGATCAGCGCCAGCGTCGAGTTGATCTTCAGCGCGTTGAAGATGAAAGGCGCGGCTGCCGGCAGCCGGAGCTTCAGCAGCGTCTGCCAGTAGCCCGACGCGTAGGTGCGCATCAGGTCGCGCTCCATATGGCCGGAGGCGGCGAGGCCGGCGACCGTGTTCACCAGCATCGGGAAGAACGTCATGATGATGACGACGGCCGCCTTGGACTGCCAGTCGAAGCCGAACCACATGACCATGATCGGGGCGACGCCGATGATCGGCAGCGCCGAGACCATGTTGCCGATCGGCAAGAGCCCGCGGCGCAGGAACGGCACGCGATCGGCGAGGATCGCGGTGATGAAGCCGGCGCCGCTGCCCACGAAATAGCCAAAGATCACCGCCTTGAAAATCGTCTGCCGGACATCGGCGCCGAGCACCGGCAGCGAACTGGCGATGCGCGCGCCGATGGCGCTTGGCGGTGGCAAGAGGATGAAGGGAATGCCGGCGCCCCGCGTCACCGCTTCCCAGATGATCAGGATCCAGGCGCCGAAGATGGCGGGGATGATCAGGCGCAGCGCGCTCCGGGCCCAGCTCGCCATCGGGCGAAGTCCCGACAGCACGGCAACGCAGCGCCAGCCGAGCAGCCAGGCAGCCGTAAGCAGCAAGAAGTACGGCGCCAGTGCCGTACCTTCAAAACCGGAAATGCCCGATATCAGTAGCCAGGCGACAAGGTGGGCGCCGACAAACAGCACGACCGCCTCTGCAAGCGGCGGAATCCTGGTCATCGAGATCAGCGCCGCCAGCACTGCAAGGCCGAGCATCAAGCCTTTCGTCCCGAGGTAGGGGTAGTTGAAGCTGGCCGCCGGCTCGGCAAGCGCTGCCGCTTCCGGCTTCGACATCGCGCCGAGCGCCACCGCGATCAGGCACAGCACGATGGCGAGCACCGCTTGCCAGGAGGGTTTCAGCCAGTTCATGCCGGCCTCCCGCCCATGGCGCGATCGACGATGCGCCCGGCAATGCCAACCACCATGACCAGTAGTGCGGCCACCACCGAACCGGCAACCAGCGTCGACCAGATGTCGATGGACTGGCTGTAATAGGCGCCGGCCAGAAGCTTGGCGCCGATCCCCGCGACAGCACCTGTCGGCAGTTCGCCGACGATGGCACCGACCAGGCTCGCCGCCACGGCCACCTTCATCGATGTGAACAGGAACGGCACCGAGGCCGGCACGCGCAACTTCCAGAAGGTCTGCGAGGCGCTGGCATTGTAGGTGTGCATCAGGTCGAGGTGCATGATCTCGGGCGAGCGCAGGCCCTTCACCATGCCGACTGTCACCGGGAAGAACGACAGATAGGTCGAGATCATCGCCTTCGGCACCAGGCCGGTGATGCCGATCGCCGCCAGAACGACAATGATCATCGGCGCCACTGCCAGGATGGGAATGGTCTGCGAGGCGATGATCCACGGCATCAGGCTGCGGTCGAGCGTCGCCACATGCACGATGCCGACAGCGATGATGATGCCGAGCGCCGTGCCGAAAGCAAAGCCAAGCAGTGTCGACGACAGCGTCACCCAGGCGTTGTAGACGAGGCTACGGTTCGAGGTGATGGGGCGCAGAAACGTGTTCTCGAAGAAATTCACCGCCACCTGATGCGGCGCCGGCAGCGTCGGCTTCGGCTGCGACAGCGTCTTGCCGATGAACTCGCTCAAGGCAGGCGTTTCATTGGCGCGGCGGTCGAGATCGCGCTGGAACGGCGCGTTGAGGATAACGGCAAAAACGTACCAGAGCACGACCACGCCAGCGAGGATCGAGGTCACCGGGATGAGCTTGTCGCGGAAGCTGTCCATCTAGCGCACCAACTCAATCTTCATAGCTGTGGCCTGCGTGCAGACCATCGCGGACGCGCGCCGCGATCGCCAAGAATTCCGGCGTCTCGCGGATGTGGAGCGGCCGCTCCTTCGGCAGCGTCGATTCGATGACATCAGTGACGCGGCCCGGGCGTGGCGACATGACGACGATGCGCGTCGATAGATAAACGGCTTCCGGAATGGAGTGGGTGACGAAGCAGATGGTCTTGTTGGTGCGTCCCCACAGTTCCAGCAATTGCTTGTTGAGGTGGTCGCGCACGATCTCGTCCAGCGCGCCGAATGGCTCGTCCATCAACAGAAGGTCGGCGTCGAAGGCCAGCGCACGGGCGATCGAGGCGCGCTGCTGCATGCCGCCCGAAAGCTGCCACGGATACTTCTTCTCGAAACCTGAGAGGTTGACGAGGTCGAGGGTACGATTGATCCGCTCCGCCTGCTCCACCTTGGACAGGCCCATGATCTCCAGCGGCAGCCCGACATTGCGCTCGATGGTGCGCCACGGAAACAAGGCGGCGGCCTGGAAGACATAGCCATAGGCGCGTTTCTCGCGCGCCTGTTCGGGCGTCATGCCATTGACCGAAATCGTCCCCGAGGTCGGCTTCTCCAGATCGGCGATGACGCGCAGCAAGGTCGTCTTGCCACAGCCCGACGGCCCGATGAAGGAGACGAACTCACCCTTGCCGATGGTCAGGTCGACATTGGACAGCGCCTGCACCGCCCCGTCATTGGTCTGGAAGGTCAGTTCGAGTTTGCTTGCCGCGACGACGGCTGGCGAAATCCCTGTCATCGCTTGCTGCCTGCCTGATCCCGCCATTGAGGCGCCGGCTGGAATCCGATTGCTTTTATCGCGATGTTGTTTTCCACTCGCCCCTGTCCCATTGGCCCCAGTCCCACTAATTTTGTCCCACTCAATCGGCGCCCGGAGTTTCCTGATGTCGCCCACTTGTCATCTTATCCGCCCTGAAACCACTTATGAAGGCAAGCAGGGATTGACCTATTTCGCCGGCATCGCCGCGGAAACCGTCGGCTCGTCCGGCATCTGCATGCATATGCTGACCATGCCGCCCGGCGCCCGCGCCAAGGCGCATATGCACGAGAGCCATGAAACGGCGATCTATGTGCTCTCCGGCGAGGTCCATACCTGGTACGGCGACCGGCTGGAGCACCATATCGTCGTCAAGGCCGGCGACCTCTTCTACATTCCGGCCGGCGTGCCGCATCTGCCGGCCAATCTCAGCGGCGCCCCGTCTTCGGCCGTCATTGCCCGCACCGATCCCAACGAACAGGAAAGCGTCGTCCTGCTGCCGGAACTGGATGCGCTGGTCGCTTGAGGCCGATGGGAAGTTGATCGTTATCGGCACCGGGAGACTTCCCCCATGACATTGCCGTCCGCATCGGTGATCACCAGCTTCTTGGCGCTCTTGGGGCTTTGCTTGACGGTGAACTCTGCCGGCGATTGCCCATCCTCACCTTCCGCCTCGCATTGCGCCTTGATGGTCAGCGAACCGTCCGATTTCGCCTGCTTGTCGGTGAAGGTGCAGGCGCTTGCCACGGTGACCAGATCCGTGTCCGTCAGCAGCAGCATGTCCTCGGCATAGACTTCCTGGCCGTTCTTGTTGATGCAGCCGGACTTGTTGCCGTAGGGCTTGGACAGATCGATGCCCTTTGCCGAAGCCTGACCGGCAGCTAACACGAGAACCATCGCAACTGACAGACCAAAACCGCGCATGCCAACGCCCCACGTCACGAACATGATTGCAGCGGCCCCATTTCTTCAAGGCCGGGAATGGTGACGAAGAAACCATCCTCACCCTTGTTGGTGACCACAACTGTTTCGATCGTCGTCCCCGCCTCGCCCTCGGCGGAACAGGTCGAAGTCAGCGATTGTGCACCCAGCACCGACGTCAATTGCTGCGCGAACCGGCAGCCGCTGCCATAAGTCTCGATGCCTTCGGCGGTCAGCACGATATAGGCATCGCTGTCTTGATAGCCGGCCTTGACGCCGGCGCAGCCGACATCATTGCCCCAGGAGCCGGCCAGCACGCCGCTCGCCGCTGCCGGGCCAGCGACAACTGCCGCCAGGGCCAACGAAATGAGCGCGGCCGAGCGCGCCAAGCTCAAACCCCGGTCGCCGGGATGCCGGTGCGTTCGACCTTGCGCGGCGCGGAAATTTCCTTCCACGTCGAAAGCGCCCGGTTGACCGCCGCGTTCGGCTCGCGGGCCACGAACTCGCCGTGCCCCGGCTTGGCCTTGACCTCAGCCTCCTGGATCGACAATTCGCCGCGCGAGAACACGAAGCGCGGCAGGCCGGTCACCTCGAACCCTTCGAAGACATTGTAGTCGATCACGGATTGCTGCTTCTTCGACGAGATCTTCTTCTTGCGCTTCGGATCCCAGACGACGATGTCGGCGTCAGCACCTTCGACGATGGCGCCCTTCTTCGGATACATGTTGAGGATCTTGGCGATGTTGGTCGAGGTCACCGCGACGAACTCGTTCATCGTCAGCCGGCCGGTGTTGACGCCGGTGGTCCAAAGCACCGGCAAGCGGTCCTCAAGCCCGCCGGTGCCGTTCGGGATCTTGGTGAAATCACCGACGCCGTTGCGCTTCTGCTTGGTGGTGAAGGCGCAATGGTCGGTCGCCACCACCTGCAGCGAACCCGCCTGCAGGCCGGCCCACAGCGAATCCTGGTGCAATTTGTTACGGAAAGGTGGGCTCATGACGCGGCGCGCCGCATGGTCCCAGTCCTTGTTGAAATACTCGCTCTCGTCGAGCGTCAGGTGCTGGATCAGCGGCTCGCCGAACACACGCATGCCCTTCTGCCGCGCCCGGCGGATCGCCTCGTGGCTCTGCTCGCAGGAGACATGCACGACATAGAGCGGCACGCCCGCCATGTCGGCGATCATGATAGCGCGGTTGGTCGCCTCGCCTTCCACTTCCGGCGGCCGCGAATAGGCATGACCCTCGGGGCCATTGTTGCCGGCAGCAAGCAACTTCTGTGACAGGGCTGCAACCACATCGCCATTCTCGGCATGCACCAGCGGCAGCGCGCCAAGGTCGGCGCAACGCTGGAACGACGCATACATCTCGTCGTCGTCGACCATCAGCGCGCCCTTGTAGGCCATGAAGTGCTTGAACGAGGTGATACCCTTGTCGACGACGGTGGCCATCTCGTCGAACACCTGCTTGCCCCACCAGGTGATCGCCATGTGGAAGGAATAGTCGCAGGATGCTTTCGAAGTCTTGTTGTCCCACATCTGCAAGGCTTCCAGCAGCGACTGCTGCGGCGCCGGCAGGCAGAAATCGACCACCATCGTGGTGCCGCCAGCAAGCGCCGCCCGCGTTCCGGATTCGAAATCGTCGGCCGAATAGGTGCCCATGAACGGCATTTCGAGATGGGTGTGCGGATCAATGCCGCCCGGCATCACATAGCAGCCTGTGGCGTCGAATTCGTGGTCGCCATGCAGGTCCGAACCGATGGCGACGATCTTGCCGTGCTTGAACAGCACATCGGCCTTCCACGTGCGATCGGTGGTGACGATGGTGCCGTTCTTGATAACTTTGGTCATGTCTTGTTCCCTTGTTCTCTTCGCGCTTCTTTGCGAGCGGCGTTTGGAATGCGGATTTGTAAGTTCACTCCACGATGACAGCCGTCTCCACCACGGCGTGGAACAGCACGTCGGCACCGGCCGACGCCCATTCCTTGGAGATTTCCTCGGCCTCGTTGTGGCTGAGCCCGTCGACGCAAGGGCACATCACCATCGCGGTCGGCGCGACGCGATTGATCCAGCAGGCGTCATGGCCGGCGCCTGAAACGATGTTGCGGTGCGAATAGCCGAGGCGTTCGGCGGCGTCGCGGATCGCCTTGACGCAGCCGGCGTCGAAGGTGACCGGGTCGAACGCGCCGACCTGTTCGATCTTGTACTGGATGTCGAGCGCCTCGCAGATCGTGTCGATGCCTCCGCGGATGCGGCCGTCCATTGCATCCAGCACTTCCTTTTCCGGCGAGCGGATGTCGATGGTGAAGACGGTGCGACCGGCGATGATGTTGCGCGAGTTGGGAAACACCTCCATATGGCCGACCGCGCCGACGGCGTCGGGCTGGTAATCCATGGCGATCTCGTGCACCAGCTCGATCACCCTGGCCATGCCGAGCCCAGCATTGCGGCGCTTCGGCATAGGCGTCGAACCGGTATGCGCCTCCTTGCCGGTCAGCGTCACCTGCAGCCACTTCAGCCCTTGCCCGTGGGTGACGACACCGATGTCGATGCCCTCGTCCTCGAGGATCGGTCCCTGCTCGATATGCAGTTCGAAGAAGGCATGGATCTTGCGGTCGCCGACCTTCTCGGTGCCCTTCCAGCCGATGCGTTCAAGCTCCTCGCCGAATTTCTTGCCTTGCTTGTCGACATGCTCATAGACATCGGCCTGGTCGAGCACACCGGCAAACACGCCGGATGCCATCATTGCCGGGGCAAAGCGTGCGCCTTCCTCATTCGTCCAGTTGGTGACGACGATCGGATGTTTGGTCTTGATGCCGAGATCGTTGAGCGAGCGCACCACCTCAAGCCCGCCCAGCACGCCGAGCACGCCGTCATACTTGCCGCCGGTCGGCTGCGTATCGAGATGGCTGCCGACATAGACCGGGGGCAGGCTGGGATCGGCGCCTTCGCGGCGGGCAAACATCGTGCCCATCTCGTCGACGCCCATTTCGAGCCCGGCCGCATCACACCAGCGCTTGAACAGGTGCCGGCCCTCGCCGTCCTCGTCGGTCACGGTCTGGCGATTGTTGCCGCCGGCAATGCCCGGGCCGATCTTCGCCATCTCCATTATCGAATCCCACAAACGGTCTGAATTGATTCGCAGATTCTCGCCGGGTGCGGCCATTCCAAGTCCTCTCATTTCATGTCCTGGCCGGGCGGCGGTTCCCGTCGCCACCCGTCCAGGTATAGGCAGATTAGTCTATCGAGCGCAGAACATCCCGCACGTGGTCGATCAATTCGTTGATCTGGCCCTTGGTGATGATCAGCGGCGGCGACAGCGCAATGATGTCGCCGGTGGTGCGGATCAGCGCGCCGCGCTCGAACGCCTTGACGAAGGCCGAGAAGGCACGCTTGGTCGGCTGGCCGGCGATCGGCGCCAGCTCGATCGCCCCGATCAGGCCGATGTTTCTGATATCGATGACGTTCGGCTCGCCCTTCAGCGAATGCAGTGCGTCTTCCCAATAGGGCGCCAGCTCCTCGCCCCGGGTCAGCAGGCCCTCTTCCTTGTAGGTATCGAGCGTGCCCAGGGCAGCCGCGCAGGCGATCGGATTGCCCGAATAGGTGTAGCCGTGGAAGAACTCGATCATGTGCTCGGGGCCGGTCATGAAGGCGTCGTGGATTTCCTTCTTCACGAACACCGCGCCCATCGGGATGACGCCGTTGGAGACGCCCTTGGCGGTGGTCATGATGTCGGGCGTGACGCCGAAATAGTCGGCGGCGAACGGCGTGCCGAGACGGCCGAAGCCGGTGATGACCTCGTCGAAGATCAAAAGGATGCCGTGCTTGGTGCAGATTTCGCGCAGCTTCTGCAGATAGCCCTTGGGCGGCAGGATGACACCGGTGGAACCGGCGACCGGCTCGACAATGACGGCGGCGATGGTCGATGCGTCATGCAGGGCGACGATGCGCTCCAGCTCGTTGGCCAGTTCCGCGCCATGCTCCGGCACGCCTTTGGTGAAGGCGTTCTTCTCGGGCAGATGCGTGTGCGCCATGTGGTCGACGCCGCCGAGCAGCGTGCCAAACATCTTGCGATTGGAGACAATACCGCCGACCGAAATGCCGCCGAAATTGACGCCGTGATAGCCGCGCTCGCGGCCGATTAGGCGAGTGCGTGAGCCCTCACCCTTGGCGCGGTGATAGGCGATCGCCATCTTGAGCGCCGTTTCGACCGATTCCGAGCCGGAATTGGTGAAGAAGACATGGTCCATGCCCTTGGGCGCAAGGTCGACCAGGCGGTTGGCCAGTTCGAAGACGATCGGATGGCCCATCTGGAAGGCCGGCGCGTAGTCGAGCTCGGCCGCCTGATGCTGGATGGCCTCGGTGATCTTCGGCCGGCAGTGGCCGGCGTTCACGCACCACAGACCGGCGGTGCCGTCCAGTACCTTGCGGCCGTCGCTGGTCGTATAATGCATGTCCTTGGCGGACACCATCATGCGTGGCGCCTGCTTGAACTGCCGGTTTGCCGTGAACGGCATCCAGAATGCGCTGAGATCGTTCGGCGTGACTTTCAGCCGGTTGGACATGACCAAGACTTCCCCTTGTAACTTGTTTCGGTGCGCCCAACGCTTGGTCTTCGTTGCGATTTCGTGCTACGCAAATTTTTGACCGATTGGACAAACGTTAGCACCGCCCTGTCGGCGGTCAAGGGATTACTAGCGGAAATGCGGCACCTGAAGTGCGTTCCACAGGCCAAGGAAAAACTGGTCCAGAGAATTGGTCCAGATGACCTTGAACGCGAGGTTTGGCAAAGCGAGGGCTGGCAACGGTGACCACCAGCACGAACGCCCCTCGCCGCACCCGCATCCAGCAGGAAAAGCGCGAACTCATCCTGGAGGCGGCGCTCGAGGTTTTCTCCACCAACGGCTTTCGCGGCTCGACCATCGACCAGATCGCCGAAGCCGCCGGCATGTCGAAGCCGAACCTGCTTTATTATTTCCGCCGCAAGGAGGACATCCACGAGACGCTGATGCAGCGCCTGCTCGACACCTGGCTGGCGCCGCTGCGAGAGCTGGACGACATCGGCGATCCGATGACCGAATTGCGCAACTACATCAGGCGCAAGCTCGAAATGGCACGCGATTTTCCGCGCGAGAGCCGGCTGTTCGCCAACGAGATCCTGCAAGGGGCGCCGCGCATCATGCCGCTGCTGGCGGGTGAACTGAAAACGCTGGTCGATGAAAAGGCCGCCGTCATCAAGAGCTGGATGCGCGCCGGCAAGATCGCCAGGACCAACCCCTGGCACCTGATCTTCTCGATCTGGGCAACGACGCAGCACTATGCCGATTTCGACGTCCAGGTCCGCGCCGTGCTCGGCCCCGACCGCGGCGGAGATGGCCGTTTCGAGGATGCCGCCCGTTTTCTGGAGCAATTGTTCCTCGACGGGCTGAAGCCGAAGAACTAACTTTCGTCGGTTATCAGGCGCTGCGCCGTTCGGCCGGCAGCGCGTCCAGCAAAGTCTGCAGCTTGGCGACCGAGTTCTGCTCGGCAAGCGGCGTGTAGACGATCAGCTTCATGTCGGAGCCGTCGCCGACCGACAAGCTCATATGCTCGAACGTCATGGCGCCAGCGCTCGGGTGCCGGACATGCTTCACCCCCGACAATCGGTGCGCCACGTCGCGCTGCGGCCACCAGGCGCGGAACTCCGGGCTCGAGCCCGTCATCAACTCGATCAGCCGCTCGAAATCCGGATCGCCGACATATCTGGCGCTTGCGGCCCGGAACGAGGCCAGCACGATGCGCGCCAGTTGCTCCCAGTCGACCAGCAGCCGCCGGTGGTGCGGATTGGTGAAGACCATGTGGACGATGTTGCGGGCATCACCTTCCAGCAGACCATAGTCGCCGAACACGGCCACCGCCGCCGGGTTCCAGGCCAGCACATCCCAGCGCCGGCCGACGACATAGGCCGGCTGCAGCACCAGGCTTTGCAGCATGTGCAGCAAGGGGCCGTCGACCTTTTCCGGCGCCACGGCGCGACGCTCCGGCTGCTGGCGGCCGGCGAGGATGAACAGATGCTGTTTTTCGGCGCCGTCGAGGCGCAGCGCCTCGGCAAGCGCGGTCAGCACCTCGACCGAGGGCCTGACCTCTCGCCCCTGCTCCAGCCATGTGTACCAGGTCGTGCCGACGCCGGCGATCATCGCCACCTCCTCGCGCCGCAGCCCGGGCGTGCGACGTCTGAGGCCGGTGGCAATGCCTGTGGCCGATGGCGTCAGCCTTTCACGGCGCGAGCGCAGGAAGGCGCCCAACTCGCGCCGGCGGCTGTCTTCAGCGGAGTGAGTGGGGGCAGAGCGAGTGAGGGCAGAGTGAGATTGGGATTCCATGAGCCTATTATAGCAGTATTGATACCAGGATAAAGTTTGAACTGTTTGGCGCGCGCTGGCTGTTCCATCTTCCGTTCAGAGCAACAGAACGGAGGTTCCGAATATGGAACTCAAAGACAAGACAATCCTCGTCACCGGGTCAACCGACGGCGTCGGCCGCGTCGTCGCGCGACGGCTTGGCGCTGGTGGCGCCCGTGTGCTGGTGCATGGCCGCGATGCGACACGCGGCAAGGCGACCGTCGCCGACATCGAAGCCGCCGGCGGCAAGGCCGAGCTGCTGGTCGCCGACCTCTCTTCACTGGCCGAGGTGCGCCGGCTCGCCGAAGCCGTGCGCGCCAGGACGGACCGGCTCGACATCCTCATCAACAATGCCGGCATCGGCACCGCAGGCCAAGGTGCCAAGCGGCAGGTCAGCGCCGACGGCTATGAGCTGCGCTTTGCGGTCAACTATCTCGCCGGTTTCCTGCTGACGTCGGAACTTCTGCCATTGCTGAAGGCAAGCGCTCCGGCGCGCATCGTCAACGTCGCCTCGGCCGGACAGCAGGCGATCGACTTCGGCGATGTCATGCTGACCCGCAGCTACGACGGCGTGCGCGCCTACTGCCAGAGCAAGCTGGCGCAGATCCTGTTCACCGTCGACCTCGCGCAGGAGCTGAGAGGGACAGGCGTTACGGTCAACGCGCTGCATCCGGCCAGCTACATGAACACCACCATGGTCCGCCAGGCAGGCGTGACGCCATGGAGTTCGGTCGAAACCGGTGCCGACGCCATCCTCAACCTCGCGACCTCATCGTCCCTGGAAGGACGCAGCGGCCTCTATTTCGACGGCCTGCGGGAATCCCGCGCCGACGCCCAGACCTACGACGCCAAGGCAAGACAACAGTTGCGAGCCTTGAGCCTCGACCTCGTCGGCCTCGCCTCACCGACATCGAAGGAACAGCATTCATGACCACGACAATCCAGCACACCGTCGTCATCGGCGGCTCGTCCGGCATCGGTCTGGCGACGGCGCGCAAACTACTTGGTCCCTGCATGAAGGTGACCATCACCGGGCGCAACCAGGATCGGCTCAACGGCGCGTGGAAGAGCCTCGGCGGGGCCGTCGAAAAGGCTGCGTTCGATGCCTCGAAGCCGGACGAAGTCAGCCAGTTCTTCGAACGCCTCGGCCCCTTCGACCATCTGGTCCTGGCAGCCAGCGGCGGCAAGGGCCTTGGCCCCTTCCAGACGCTTGACCTGACCGACATCGGCAGCGGCGTCGACGAGAAAGTCCGCCCGCAACTGTCATGCCTGCAGGCCGCCTTGCCGACGCTGAACAAGAGCGGATCGGCCACCTTCATCTCGGCAGTATCGGCTCAGCTTGCGACGCCGGGCGTCGCCGGCATCGCCGCCATCAACGGCATGCTTCTGACCGTGGTGCCGATCCTGGCCATGGAACTGAGGCCGCTGCGCGTCAATGTCGTGGCGCCTGGCGTCATCGACACGCCCTGGTGGGATTTTCTCGCCGAGGAGCAGCGGCAAGCGATCTTTGCCGAATATGCCGGCAAGACCCCGGTCGGCCGCATCGGCCGCGCCGAGGACGTCGCCGGCGCAATCGCCTTTCTCGTCTCCAACGGCTTCATGACCGGTCAGGTGCTGACCTGCGACGGCGGCCTGCGATTTGCGGCTTGATCCACATCGCCCAAAAGTGGCCGCGGTTGCTTGTCTCGGCTGGACCTAAAGTTGGCCTCTCAGCCAGGCGAGCGTTTCGGTAACGCCGGCAAGGCCAAACCGCGCGGTGGTAAGCGCTGGTGGTTTGATCCGTATCGATATGCCGCCGGCATCGTTGACAGCTTCGAAGCCGTTTTCGTCCGGCGTGTCGTCGCCCAGGAAGACCGGGCGGCGGCCTGTGAAGGGCGCGATACGCATGAACCGCCGGATCGCAGCACCCTTGGCCGCCTCTAGCGGCAGCAGCTCCACGCCGGCATTGCCGGCAACCACGCGGTAGCCCTCGGGCAGGCTGGCCAGCGCCTGTTCGACAAGCTGCGTTGCGCGCGGAAGCAGGTGCGGGGCAGCGCGCGTATGGATGGCGAGAACCCGGCCTTTGCGCTCGATATAGGCCTGCCCACGGCCGAGTTCAGCCTCGATCTCGTCAGCAAGAGCAGCAATATCCGCCGGCTCTCCCGCGACTTCCACATCGTCGTCCGGCAGAAGTCTGTGTTCCAGGCCATAAAGCCCGGCCGCGCGCAGCTTCAAAGGCTGAAAAAGCTGATCAACGGCCGCAACCGAGCGGCCCGTGATAACGGCCAATGCCCCGTTCAGCTTGTGATCCAGGCCTTGCAGCAAGGAGCGAAGTTCGTCGCTGACCGAGACCGCGTCCGGGTGTTCCGCATGCTCAAGCAGAGTGCCGTCAATGTCGAGGAACAACGCCCATTCGCCAGTCAGCAAGGCCTGTGGCTTCTGCAGGGTCTCGCTCACATTTTCCAGGGTCTCGCTCATCACATTGCCACCCGTTTGCGCTCGAACATGGAAACGACATTGTCCATGCCTGGCGGCCGGTCGCCGGCACCGGTCACCCGATCGAGGTCACCGCGCTTGCGCAACCGCGCCGCATCCAGAAGCATGCTGCCGGCCCAGCGATAGACATTGTTGTCGCGGACCATCTGCCGCATCGGCCGCATGCGCTCGCGCTGTTCGTCGGGCGTCATGGTCAGCGCCTGCAGTAGCGCCTCGCTCATCATGGCGGCATCGTAGGGGTTGACGATCAGCGCCTCCAGCAATTCGCGCGAGGCACCAGCGAACGTGCTGAGCATCAAGATGCCCTGTTCGTCGTCGCGCGCCGCAACGAATTCCTTGGCGACCAGGTTCATGCCGTCATGCAGGCTGGTGACCATGCATATGTCGGCGGCGCGGTAGATCTCATAGACCTGTTCCTGCGAGTGATGTTCGGCCACCATGAGTACCGGCTTGTAGCCTTCGCTGCCGTAACGCTCGTTGAGCTCTTCGGCGTAGCGGTGACATTCGTCGTGGAGCAGCTTGTAAGCCGGGAGCGTGCCGCGGCTGGGTGCAGCGATCTGCAGGAAAACCAGTTTTCCGATCCATTCCGGGTATCGCTTGAACAATTCGTCGAGCGCCTGAAACCGATCCAGAATGCCCTTGGTGTAGTCGAGACGCTCGACGCCGACGCCAAGCTTCACATCCGCTTTCAGCCCGAACCTGTCACGCAGGCGGGCCCGGCAGTCGTCGACATCAGGCAATCTTGCCAGGAGGTCCGCCGGCCATTCTATGGAGATGGGATAGGCGTGCACCAGCGTCGTCTGCCCGCCATAGGAGATGGCCGCATCGGCCCGCTCGATGCGGCTTTCCAGGAAGCGATCGACGCTTTCGGTGAAATTGTTGGCGTGGAACTGGGTGTGGAAACCGATGATCGAGCTGCCCAGCAGCCCCTCAAGGATGCGCTCACGCCATGGACAGATGCTGTACACTTCCGAGTTCGGCCACGGGATGTGCCAGAAGGTGATGACGATCGCGTCGGGCAGGCGCTCGCGGATCATCCGCGGCAGCAGCGCGAAATGGTAGTCCTGGACCAGCACGATCGGTCGCTCGTTGCGCGCCTCGGCCACCACCGTTTCGGCGAACTTCCGGTTGACGGCTTCATAGGCCTCCCAGTCCGAGGCGCGAAAGATCGGCCGGGTGAAGGCGATATGGCAAAGCGGCCACAGGCCCTCATTGGCGAAGCCGAGATAGTAGCCCTGATGTTCTTCCTCCGTCAGCCAGACCCGGCGCAGCGTGTAGGACGGATTGCCGGGCGGCACCTGTACCCGGTCGTCCTTGTCGACCATGAGACGGTCCGCGGTTCCGCCGCCATAGGCGATCCAGGTCCCAGCGCAGGCGCGCGTGATCGGTTCCAGCGCCGAAACCAGCCCGCTGGCCGGCACAAGCAGTTCGACGCCGTTACCGCTGACGTTGTGAATGTACGGTTCGCGGTTGGAGACCACGATGACCTGCGCATCGGGCAGATCGTCGGCCAGTATCTTGCGCAATGTTTCGGGCGACCATGTCACCAGGGCGGCATCGGCCGATTGGCCATTCTGGCCGTTCTTTTCGAACTCCCGTATGATCTTGCGCGCCGCTTCCGCGGTCACGTCCTCACCGGCCGGATGTGCTACCGTTGGCGGCTGACTGCGGCGTTGCCGCGATATGGAGAAGAAAACGGCAAGAGCGGAAAGACCGAGGCTCGCGAGGATCAGGACCCAAAGCAGGCCCGCACCATAATCTGTCATTGGAATGCCAACTCACCTCAGGCCGTACGGCGGCCTTTTTGTTCGTGTTTCCGATTTGAAACTGTCCGCGGCGACCTAGTCGCCGTCCGAACCTGTATTTTGCAACGCACAAGGCGGCGATCGGTTCCAGCCAATCTGGCTCGGATCATGTTCTGACGATGAGCGGCACCAGGCCTTCATGCCGGTCGGCGAGGAAGGCGACGACACGGTCGCCGACGCGCTGGAACGTGAGATCGACCACTCTTTCGCCGACGCCCAGATGTCGCAGCGTGAGTGTGTCGATGCCGATTGGCAGCCTCGGACGGGTGACGCGGATTTCGCCATCCCAGCCATCGATTTCCAGCCCGAGGCAGGCCTGCATCAGCATGAAGGCGGACCCCGCCGACCACGCTTGCGGCAGGCAAGCGACGGGATAGGCGATCGGCGCTTCGCCCGGCGCGCGGGTAAAACCGCAGAACAGTTCGGGCAACCGCATGTTGAAATGGACCGCGGATTCGAACGTGCCGCTCATCAGGCGAACCACGCTGTCGCGCTCGCCATAGCGCGCCAGCCCGGCGCCGCACATGGCGGTGTCATGCGGCCAGATCGAGCCATTGTGGTACGACATCGGATTGAAGAACACGGCATCGTCGGCAAGTGTCCTCAACCCCCAGCCGGAATGGAAGGAGGCCGAAAGAAGCTGATCGGCGACCATCTGCGCCCGCGCCGGCTCCGGAAGCCCGACAAGGAGGAGATGGCCCGCATTCGAGGTCCGCACCTTGCAGGGCTCGCCGGCACCATCGATCGCCAAGGCATAGAAGCCAAGGTCGTCCAGCCAGAAATCGCGTTCCACCGCCGCCCGCATCGCCTCGGCGAGGCTGTCCCAGTGATCGGCTCTCTCATCCTCGCCACGGCGACGGGCGAGCGCCGCCAGCCCCCGGAAGGCGGCAAAGACATAGCCTTGCACCTCGACCAGCGCTATCGGACCCTTGGGAATGCGACCATCGGCATGAAAGACGGAATCGAAGCTGTCTTTCCAGCCCTGGTTGGCGAGGCCGGACTCGGCTGCCCGCTGGTAGGTCACGAATCCGGTCTCGCGGCCCGCCTCCTCCGTCCATTCGGCCGCCGCGCACAGCGACGGCCACAGGCTGTCGATGAACGCCATATCGCCGGTGCGATCGGCATAGGCACAGGCGAGATGGATGTAGAGCGGCGTCGTATCGACGCCGCCATAGTAGCGGCCGAACGGAAGCTCCCGCAGCGCCGCCATCTCGCCCTTGCGGGTCTCGTGCATGATCTTGCCCGGTTGCGAATCGCTGAACGGCGACGTCTCCGTCGCCTGGTGCTGGGCTAGGAAGGCCAGCACGCCCCGCGCCAGGCCGGGATTGAGCCAGAGCATCTGCAGCGCCGAGATGACGCCGTCACGGCCGAATGCCGTCGAGAACCAGGGGATGCCGGCATAGGGATAGGGTCCGGTCGCAAGCTCGGTGGTCAGCAGCGCGACATCGGCGCGGGCGCGCTCGACCCAGTCGTTGAAGACGCGACCGGAACTGTGCACCGTCGCGCCATGGCGCCGCTTGGCCCGCATGCCAAAGCGGGCCCGGGCGGCGGCGGCGCGGAAACGGTCGCGATCGGGCGCATCCGCCACCTCGGAACCGACCTCGACATAGAGCACCTTGCTGCTGCGCTTGGTCACCGCGAGCAGGAAATCGGCGCGGTCGGCTGTCAGTTGATCGGGTGCCTGCGAGAACGAGATCGCCGACGCGCGCGCCAGCCCGTCCAGCCCGTCGTAGCGCAACAGGACGGATGTCGCATCCATCTCGGCCATATGGGTCATGCCGCGCCGCAGCCGTGTCGAGCCGCGCACTTCGAACATGTCACGGAAATCAGCGGCAAAGTGCAGGGAAACGCCGATTGTCGAGGTTTCCCGACTGTAGTTGGAAAGGGTGATGCGTTCGAACAGCCTGTCCTGCCAGAGCAGCCGGACGCGTTCGACATGAATGGCTCCCTGCGGAATATCGCGACCGCTGGCGCTGAGCATCGGCAGGTTGGTCAGGTTGGTGGTGAACAGCACATTGTCCTGGCTGAGCGAGGCGCCAAGCAGCGATGTCTGCCTGCCACCGACGGTCAGCCGGAACTCCGAGAGCACCCGTGTGTCGTCGCGGAAGAAACCGTCGCCAGCGCCGCGTATGTCGCCATAGGCATCGGCAACCGCAAAGCAGTCACCCTGCTTGAGCGCAAACAGCCGGTGCGGCTCACGAGGCGCGGTCGCGTCGAGCGAGGCAAGCGCGACGGCGGGATCGAGCTGGCGCTCATCGAGTTGGGCCATTCGTCACAAATCCCTGTCGTTTCATTCCCATAGATCGAGCGCGTCGCTGCTCACGACGCCTTCGCCTCGCTCGGGACACCGAGCAGGCGCGCATAGGCGGCCAGGTAGTCGCCGGCCATTCTTCTGGCGGAAAACCGCTTTTCGAAGACGCCTCTCACCTTTCGCCTGTCGAGCTGCAGCAAGTCCGGCACCGCGGCGACCGCGCCATCCAACGAATCCGCGATAAAGCCGGTGACGCCTTGATCGATGATCTCGGGCAGCGCGCCGCAATTCCAGGCGATCACCGGCGTGCCGCAGGCCATTGCCTCGATGGCGGCAAGGCCGAACGGCTCCGGCCAGTCGATCGGAAACAGCAGGCCGGCCGCGTTGCCGAGAAATTCCGCCTTCTGGTCCTCCTCGATCTCGCCGACATAGTCGATGCGATCGCCGTCGATCAAAGGCTCGACCACCTCGTGGAAATAGGCTCGGTCGTCGTCGCCGATCTTTGCCGCAAGCTTCAGCTTGAGCCCGGAGCGCAAGGCGATCTCGATGGCGCGATCCGGGCGCTTGTCGCGTGAAAACCGGCCGAGGAAGGCAAGATAGGGTTCTTGCGCCTTCGTCTCGAACGTCGGTTCGTAAACACCGGTCGGCAGTCCGTGGTGGATCGTTGCCAGCCAGTTGGCCCTGGCAAGGCCTGTCTTCTGGCTGCGCGAAATGGAAATCATCGGGAAGCGCGGGAACCGCTCATAGGCCGGCGCCAGGTCGACATAGTCCAGCCTGCCATGCGGGGTCGTCACCGTCCGTCCCGCCATGTCCTCGAAGAAGGAAAAGTGCAAGAAGTGGCTGAGGTGGAAGTGGATGACGTCAAACTCGCGCGCCCGTTCCCGCACCTGCGCAAGCATCGAAAGATGCGCCGCAATCTCGGATTTGAGCGGACGCGGATCGAGGCGAAGCGCGCATTGCCGGCCGGCGACCAGCTTTGCGGAGGTCTGGCTGTCGCCGCTGGCAAACAGCGTCACCTCATGGCCTAGGTCGACCAGCGCCTCGGTCAGATACGAGACGATGCGTTCCGTGCCGCCATAAAGTCTGGGTGGCACCGATTCATAAAGCGGCGCGACATGGGCAATTTTCATATTTCATCCCGGGATGCTCGGCATACAGGTGCGAAATGCATCAACGGCTCGATTGGTTCCGATTTAAGATCGATGCCGTCGGGGGCTACGGGCCAGCGGTCACTATGGAAACACGCATCCAGGAAATGACAATGGCTGCAAGACCGCCGCCCGATCTGTCAAACAGACTGAGCGATCAGCATCAGAAAACCACCGCCCAGTGCGACATTGCCGACGAATCCGTTGATGCGCGACGCCCGGTCCGGGCCCTGATGATCCCAGAAATTGTGGAACATTGGCGTGGCAACGATGAGGAACACGACCAGCACCGCACAGGCAATTGCGGTCCAGAAGCCCGCCATTACCAAGACGCCGGCAATGATCTGCAGGACAATGCCGGCCCATAGCGCCAACCGCGCCTGCGGCACGCCGCGCGCGGCCATCAGATGGGTCAGGAAGGCCGCGTTCTGGATGTTTCGCAGGCCGGCGAAGACGAAGGCGCCGCCGAGCAACAACCGGCCAAGAAACAACAAGGTCGAAGGCAAATCGATCGGCATCAAACTCTCCCTTTCAAAACAGTTGGAGCGCCGCCTCCTCGACGACGCCCCAAGTCAAAGCCTGTCAATCAGGCAGCTTTGGCCGTCGCCACTGGATGGATGGCGTGGAACGGGATGCAGAGCCGGTTCCAGGTGTTGATCATGCCGAGCGCGACCGACAGCTTGACCAGTTCCTCTTCCGAGAAATGCTGGAGCGTCTTTGCATAGAGTTCGTCCGACACGCCATTGTCAGCGATCAGGGTAACGGCCTCGGTCCAGGCTAAGGCGGCGCGCTCACGCTCGGAAAACAGCGGCGATTCCTTCCAGGCCGAAACCAGATAGAGCCGTTGCTCGGTCTCGCCGTCGCGCCTGGCCTCGCGGCTGTGCATCTCGACGCAGAACGAGCAGCCATTGATCTGCGATGCCCTGAGCTTGATCAGGTGCAGCAGGCTCACCTCGAGCCCGCATTCGTCGACCGCCTTGTTGAGCGCCGACACCGCCTTCATGATTTCCGGCGCTTTGGCGAAGAACTGGAGCCTCTGTTTCATCTGATGTCCTTTACGCTTGCTTGGTTGAACTGGATTTCTGTGGCCGCTGATGGCGCGCCACGAAGGCGCAGCCGGCAGCAACCGAACGCGGATCCGCATCGGTCACGTATTCCGCCACGATGTCGGACAGCTTCGCTTCGGCGAGTGCGGCGCGGTAGGCCTTCTCGGCCTTCAGCATCGCGATATTGATGCCGCAGGGTTTGACATAAGCCGAGGCGTCTAGCCTGGTCGGACC
The DNA here is from genome assembly GCF_056405075.1 of Mesorhizobium sp. P2_A12. Classification (NCBI taxonomy): domain Bacteria; kingdom Pseudomonadati; phylum Pseudomonadota; class Alphaproteobacteria; order Hyphomicrobiales; family Phyllobacteriaceae; genus Mesorhizobium; species Mesorhizobium sp. P2_A12. The sequence continues at coordinate 155,633 of NZ_JBFUCU010000007.1, read as the reverse complement.
GTTGCGGCGGATCTCGCCACACCGGAAGGCCGGTTCACGCCCTTCGACCGCCAGCACGATATCGAGCAGCGTTATGCGCTCGGCCGGCCGCGCCAGCCGGTAGCCGCCGGCCGGTCCCGGCACCGATTCCAGGATGCGCGCAGCGCTCAGCATGTTGAGATGCTTCAGGAGATAGCTTGGCGACAGGCCAAATGCCTCCGCCAGCGCGGCGCCCGGCATGGTCGCTTCGCCCTCGACGCCGGCCAGCATGGCGGCGCAGTGGATGGCTGCTTCAACGCCCTCGCCCAGCTTTATTGTGTTGATCTCCAATTCATGGATAATTTTTATCGTGGATAATTTCTATCTGCAATAGGAAAAATGAAAAAAGGCGCCCGAAGGCGTCGCTTTTTTCGACGAATGGCTGCCCTTTACTCCGCCGCCACCTTGGCCATCGGGTTGTTCGGGTGCGTCGTCCAGTTGGCATAGATCGGCGACACTGGCTTGCCGGTACGCTGGTCCATCGCGCCTGCCGCGAGCGGCTCCATGGTGATGCAGTTCTCGACCGGACAGACATTGACGCACAGATTGCAGCCGACGCACTCGGCCTCGATCACCTCGAAATGCCGCTTGCCGTCGACCATGCTGGTGATCGCCTGGTGAGAAGTGTCCTCGCAGGCAATGTGGCAGCGGCCGCATTGGATGCAGGCGTCCTGGTCGATACGTGCCTTGGCGACATAGTTGAGGTTGAGGTACTGCCAGTCGGTGACGTTGGGCGTGGCGCGGCCGACGATGTCGTCGAGCGAGGCATGCCCCTTCTCGTCCATCCAGTTTTCGAGACCGGCGATCATCTCCTGCACGATCTTGAAGCCGTAGGTCATCGCCGCCGTGCAGACCTGCACATTGCCGGCCCCGAGCGCCATGAACTCGGCCGCGTCACGCCAGGTGGTGATGCCGCCGATGCCGGAGATCGGCAAGCCGTGGGTTTCGGGATCGCGCGCGATCTCGGCCACCATGTTCATGGCGATGGGCTTCACCGCAGGGCCGCAATAGCCGCCATGCGAACCCTTGCCGTCGATGGTCGGCTGCGGCGCGAAACTGTCGAGGTCGACGCCTGTGATCGAATTTATGGTGTTGATCAGCGACACCGCGTCGGTGCCGCCGGCAAGCGCGGCACGCGCCGGCTTGCGCACATCGGTGATGTTGGGCGTCAGCTTGGTGATGACGGGCATGCGGGTGTTGGCCTTGCACCAGCGCACCACCATTTCGATGTATTCCGGCACCTGGCCGACGGCGGCACCCATGCCGCGCTCGGACATGCCATGCGGACAGCCGAAATTGAGCTCGATGCCGTCGGCTTCCGTCTCCTCGACCACCGGCAGGATCGCCTTCCAGCTCTCCTCGACGCATGGCACCATCAGCGAGACTACGATGGCGCGGTCGGGCCAGTCCTTCTTGACCTGCTTGATCTCGCGCAGATTGACCTGCAGATCGCGGTCGGTGATCAGCTCGATGTTGTTGAGGCCGAGCAATCGCCGGTCGGCGCCCCAGATCGCGCCGTAACGCGGGCCGTTGACGTTGACCACCGGCGGACCTTCCTCGCCAAGCGTCTTCCAGACAACCCCACCCCAGCCGGCCTTGAAGGCGCGGATGACGTTGTAGGCCTTGTCGGTGGGCGGCGCCGAGGCCAGCCAGAACGGATTGGGCGATTTGATGCCGACGAAATTATTGCGGATGTCTGCCATGACAGGTCCCTTTCAACCGAGACGAAGGAGCAGTTCGACGGGTGCAAGAATGCCGCCTTCAAGTGCGGCGGTGAGATTGGCGATCTTGGTGCGGGCGTCCTCGCCCATGACGAGGCCGACGCCGGGCGGCGGCTTGCTGCCTTCCGCTTGCGCGGCTGCCAGGCGCGCACGCATCGTGGCAAAGAACTCGATGGCAAAGCCGCCGCGCGGCCGCTCGGCGATCACAGAGAACCCTGCAGCGACGGCCGCCGAGCGATAGTCGTCCGGGGTGGCAACGAAGGACATGGTTTCATCAGACGCCCATGGCAGCGGATAGGTTAGCGCGCCGTCCTTCAGCCGCATCACATCGTAGACGGCGAAAACGCCGCCCGGCCGCAGCACGCGGGCGGCCTCGCTCATCAGTCCCGGCTTGTCGGGGAGGTTCATGCCGACATGCAGGATGATCGCCGCATCGAAGCTGGCATCCGCGAATGGCATGTCCAGCGCACTGCCTTGCACGAATCGCGTCTTGCCCGCCATGCCGGTTCGCTCGGACAGGCTGGCCGCGATATCGACATAGCTTTGCGTGAGGTCGATGCCGGTAACATCGGCGCCAACATTGTTGGCGACAAAGCGGGCCGGCCCGCCGACGCCCGACCCGATGTCGAGAAGCATTGTCCCCGGCTTCAGCCCCATCTGCCCGACGAGTGCCTTGGTGGCGGCCACGCCGCCAATGTGAAATTCGTCGACCGCTTCGAGATCGCTTGCACGCAGATTGGCAACGTCCACGCCGCTATCGGCGAGCGCGGCAATGATCCGCTCCTCCAGGCCCGATATGTCGTAGTGTCGGGCGATGCCCGGTTCCACCGTGGCCATGATCCTATCCCTGAGCGAGGCTCCTGTGGATGCTCTCCGCCGCGTCGCGGCCTTGCGCCACGGCAGAAACGGTGAGGTCGTCGCCACCGAAGATGCAGTCGCCGCCGGCCCAGACCTTGGCGAGCGAGGTGCGCCCTTCCGCATCGACCTTGATGCGGCCGCCTTCGAGCTCGATCTCGGCACCGCTGCCGTTAAGCGCGGCTGGCACGAAACTCTGGCCGATGGCCTTGAACACCTGGTCGGCGACCAGTGTCAGCCTCTCGCCGGTGCCGGCAAGCCTGTCGCCGTCCATGGCGGTGTATTCGAGTTCGATGGCCGACACCCTGCCGCCTTCGGCAATCACCCGCTTCGGCTGCAGCCAGTGGCGGATGGTGACGCCGTTGGCCGCGGCCAGATCCTGTTCGAACCCGGAAGCGTTCATCTGCTCCTGGCCACGCCGGTAGCAGATCGTCACTTCCTCGGCGCCGAGCAGCTTCGACTGGACCGCCGCGTCGATCGCCGTCATGCCGCCGCCGATGACGACGACACGCCGGCCGACCGGCAGGCTGGCGAGATCACTGGCCTGGCGCAGTTCGGCAATGAACTCTACCGCATTGGTGACGCCGTCGGCATCCTCGCCATCGGCACGCAGCGCATTGACGCCGCCTAGCCCCATGCCGAGGAACACGGCATCGTAGTTGCGCATCAGGTCGGACAGCTGGTAGTCGCGGCCAAGCGCCTTGCCGTTCTGGATGTCGATGCCGCCGATGGCGGTGACGTAGTCGACTTCGGCCTGGGCGAAATTATCGACGCTCTTGTAGGCGGCGATGCCGTATTCGTTGAGCCCGCCGGCCTTCGGCCGCGCCTCAAGAATGGTCACGTCATGGCCATGGCGAGCGAGCCGGTGTGCGGCGGCGAGGCCTGCCGGCCCTGCGCCGACCACGGCGACCGTCTTGCCGGTGGCATCGGCGCGTTGGTAAAACTGCTTGTTCTCGCTCATCGCGACATCGGTGGCATAGCGCTGCAGGCGGCCGATCTGCACCGGCTTGCCTTCCGCCACCTCGCGCACGCAGACCTCCTCGCACAGCGTCTCGGTCGGACAGACGCGGGCGCACATGCCGCCCAGAATGTTCTGGTCGAAGATCGTCTTGGCAGAACCAATCGGGTTGCCGGTCGATATCTGGCGGATGAACAGCGGAATGTCGATCGAGGTCGGGCATGCATTCATGCACGGCGCGTCGTAGCAGAAATAGCAGCGGTCGGATTCGACCAGCGCCTCGTGGTGATCGAGCGGCGGGTGCAGGTCGGAAAAATTGTCCGCATACTGGTCGGCTTGGAGCCGGCCGCCGGCAATGCCTTCCTTGAACTGGCCTTCTGGCATCGTCAGTTCCCCATGTTTTGTTTTGGGGAAGGCTAGCACGTTTTATTTTTTTATCAATTGGTCAATTTTCGGGCGCAAGGCCTTGAAAAGGCTGGATAAAACATGATATTTTTACTCATGTTATGGCGTTTGCAGTGCCAGCGAATGGCTGGGCTCGACAGCATGGCCATGGATAGCCCGGACCTCGTCCGCGACCAGTTCCTGCAACCGCCACAGATTGCGGTCGTGGATGCCGAACGCTTCGAGATGACTGACCGTGTTGTAGAGATATTCGGCGCCGGATCCGATGTGCCCGCAGGCTCTGGCCAGCACGCTCGCCACCTTGTCCAGCGGCTGCTTCAGCGACGTTCCCCTGCCCTTCACGCCAACCCAGAAGCCAAGCGCGCGCAGCGACCCTTGTGCCGTATGCACCGGCAGCCACCTGACCGTGTCGATACTTTCGTGGTCGCTGATCTCGCGCCGCAGCAGCCTTTCGATCTGAGCGGGTTTTTCGCCCTCCGGCAAACGGTAGATGACGCCGTTGCACCGTCCGCCCCGTTCGAGCGCCATCATCAGCCCCGGCTGCTCGGCGCTGCCGCGCCAACGCACCATGTCGAGGCAGAAGGAGCGGTGCCAGCCAAAGGCCGTGGCGAGTTGCTGCTCGACCGACTCGAACTCCGGCTTCCAGATCAGCGACCCATATGCGAACACCCATAGCGGCCCCTCGTCGGCTTCATCGGACAGCCGCAAGGCAAGGGGCCGGAAATCCTCGTCTTTCAACTCCGTCCAGCTCGGGTCAGGGCCAGGATCGGCCTCCTCCCGATGGCACAGTGCGACAAGCTCAGGCGTGAGCGACATCCGGCGCATGAAACGACATCCCCTCTCCACCGCAGAGAAATCGAAAACCGGTGGGCGCGCAACCCGGGAACGCTTGTCGTGGATCGACATTCTTGTTTGGGCGATTGTCGGATTTCCGTCGTGAAGATCGTCCTAGGATGGATCGACCGACGATCGATGCATAACCGGTGAGGAGACCGACCATGCCAAAATCCCCGATGCCCTTTTTCTGGTACGAATTGTTGACCACCGATCTCGACGCCGCCGAGGCGTTCTACACCAATGTGGTCGGCTGGACTGCGCAGCCTTTCGACAAGGCCCCTGGCATGCCGCGCTACATCGTCATGAATGTCGGCGAGCGTGGCGTCGGCGGGCTGATGACGATGCCCGAGGACGCCGCCAAGATGGGCATGCCGCCCGCCTGGCTCGGCTACATCCATACAAAGGATGTCGATGCCGCGACGGCGTCGCTGGAGAAAGCCGGCGGTGCGGTTCACCGCAAGCCCGACGACATTCCGGGCGTCGGCCGCTTTGCCGTCGTCGCCGATCCGCAAGGCGCGACCTTCATGTTCCTGCAGCCGAACGGCCCGGACCAGCCCATCGTGCCGGCCAGCACACCGGGCCATATCGGCTGGCACGAGCTTTACACATCGGACTGGAAGGCCGCGTTCGATTTCTATTCCGGCCAGTTTGGCTGGGCCAATGCCGGCGATTTCGACATGGGCCCGATGGGCACCTACCAGACCTTCACAGCCGGCCCCGAATCCGGCGGCGGCATCATGAACAAGCCACAGCAGATCCCAGTCCCGGTCTGGCAGTTCTACTTCAACGTTGCGGCCATCGACGCGGCGGCGAAACGCGTGACCGACAATGGGGGCACGATCCTGATGGGCCCGATGGAGGTTCCCGGCGGCAGCTGGATCGTCCAATGCCAGGACCCGCAAGGCGCCCATTTCGCACTGATGGCGCCGGTGCGCTGACGGCGATCAGCGCCATCTGGCGCAAAGAGACGGCCTTTCATCGCACCACCGATGAAAGGCCGTATTCCTCGGTCCTGGCGCCGACCTATTCCGGCACCAGCACCGCGACCTTCAGGTCTGCCTTTTTCGCGCCGCTGAACTGGACGGTGGCGGGTCCGGCCGCGAGCTTGAAACGCACGCTCTTGCGGATGCCGGGGCAGGTTTTCACACCGCTATAGCCCACTGACTTCATGGCGTGGCCGTCCTGAATGACATCGATCCAGGCCTCGCCTGACAGACTTATCTGAATGGCCCCCTCGGCCGGCACCTCCACGCTGGCGACGGCACCGAACGTGCCTGATGCGGGCGCGCGTTCGGGCGGCAGCGCGAAACCGGCTTTCTCCGCCGGCACCAGTGCCAGATCCGCGGCAGCACCCACCACCAAGGTCGCTCCGGACGGCGTCGCAGGCGCTGCGGCAAACAGCGCCTGTTCCCGCGTCACCGGCCATTTGAAGGCCTCGCAGCCGGCATCCTCGGCCATGGCAAAGCTGGTCCCTGCAAGGATTGCGAATAGGCTGACGACGACTTTTTTCATGACCAAGGGAACCCAGCTGTTCGGAATGTCCATATTAGGGATACAACCATAGCGTTACAAATACAACCCCCACGAGAACAATATGAAAGGTCAAACCGGGGAGCATTTCCAATCACCGATTGTTGATGGCATGGCATGGGAAGTGAATGGTCCGTTGCCCAGCGACAATCTATGGCCGGTCGGGAAGCGACAAATGGAGCCATTTATGAAGCTTTTCGAAAGCCTCGCCAAGTATCAGCCGCAGGTTCTGGGCGTGCTGCGCATCATGACGGCGCTGCAGTTCATCGAGCACGGCAGCCAGAAATTGTTCAATTTTCCCATCAGCGACCAACCCCATACCCTCACCGGACTGACACTCACTGCTGCAATTCTCGAATTCGCCGGCGGCATCCTGCTGGCGCTGGGGCTGTTTACCCGCCCGGTCGCGTTCCTTCTGGCCGGCGAGATGGCGATCGCCTATTTCATGGCACACATGCCGCGCGACTTCTTCCCGATCAACAACGGCGGCGATTTGGCGATCTCGTTCTGCTTCATCTTCCTCTATCTGGTGTTTGCCGGTGCCGGCGCTTTTGCGCTAGACAACCGCCGCAGCGCCTGACGCTCAACCAGCCGCCCGATGCATGTCGCCCACGCCCAGCGGTTTTGGTATGACGACATGCATAAGAAAGAGTCTGAAGCGCAGCGGCGAAGCCGAAGCGCTTCAGGCGCGCATCCGTTCGAAATTGGCGTCGAACAGCGGCGCCGCCTGCACGCGCGCCGCATGCCGCTTGCCCAAAAGCTCGATCTGGAAGCCGTCGCTCTCGTCGGCGATCTCCTTCGGCACATAGCCGACGGCGACGGACTTCTTGGAATGATGCGCGTAGCCGCCCGAAGTCACCCAGCCACGCACCGTGCCGTCGAACCAGATCGGTTCGTCGCCGATGACATCGGCGTCGTCGGCATCGACGATGAAGGCGCGCAGCCGCAGCTTGCCACCCTGCTTGCGCTCGGCCAGTGCCGCGGTCTTGCCGATGAAGTCCGCATCCTTGCTGTAGGCAACGAAGCGGTCGAGACCGGCTTCCAGCGGCCCATAGATCGGCCGGTACTCGCGCGCCCATGAACCGTAATTCTTCTCCAGCCGCAGCGCGTTCAGCGCCCGCGAGCCGAACAGACCGATGCCGAATTCCTCGCCGGCTGCCATCAGGGCCTGGAAAGCGGCGCGCTGGTACTCCGGCGCCACCCAGATCTCGTAGCCGAGGTCGCCCGTGTAGCTGACGCGGCCGACCAGGCAAGGCGCCATCCCGATGTCCATTGTTGCAACCGCCATGAAGGGAAACGCGGCGTTGGAGACATCCGCGCGGCTAACCTTGGCCAGCACTTCCCGCGCTCTCGGCCCGGCGATCGCCAGGCCGTTGAGTTTCGGTCCCAGCGCCTCGATGCGGACCGAACCATCGGCAGGCAGATGCCGTTCGAACCAGCGCATATGGTATTGCTCGGCGATGCCTGAGCCGGCGAGGAACCAGCCTTCGCTATCCAGATTGGCCAGCGTAAAGTCGCCGATCAGCTTGCCGTCTTCCTTCAACATCGGCGCCAGCGTCATGCGGCCGGGCCTGGGCAGCTTGCAGGCGAGCATCCGGTCGAGCCAGGCGGCCGCCCCCTCGCCCGCCACCTTGTATTTGGCGAAGCTCGAAATCTCTGACGCGCCGACACCATCGCGAACGGTCGCGACCTCCCTGGCGACGTGGGTGAAATCGCTCGAGCGGCGCCACGAGAACTCGTCCTTGACGCCCTCGGGCGCATACCAGAGCGGCACCTCCAGCCCATAGGCGACGCCCCATTGCGCGCCCTTGGCCGACAGCAGGTCATAGACCGGCGTCGTCTTCAGCGGCCGCCCGGCGGGCAGTTCCTCATTGGGGAAGCGGATCGAAAAGCGCCTGGAATAGTTCTCGCGCACCTTGGCGTTGGTGTAGGCCATCGTCGCCCAGTCGCCATAGCGCGCGACATCCATCGCCCAGATATCGGCGCCGGGATCGCCCTCGATCATCCAGTTGGATAGCGCCAGGCCGACGCCGCCGCCTTGGCTGAAGCCGGCCATGACCCCACAAGCAACCCAGAAACCCGGCAGACCGCGCACCGGGCCGACCAGCGGGTTGCCGTCCGGCGCGAAGGTGAAGGGGCCGTTGATGATCTGCTTGATGCCAGTGTTCTGGAACGCCGGGAAATGCCGAAAGCCGACCTCGAGCGACGGCGCGATGCGGTCGATGTCCGGTGCCAGCAATTCATGGCCGAAATTCCACGGCGTCTGGAACTCGGACCACGGCTTGTTGGCCTTCTCATAGGTACCCATCAGCATGCCGCCACGCTCCTGGCGCAGATAAAGCTCGCCATCGAAATCGACCGCGTGGATGATCTCCGTGCCGGTCTTGGCGTTCCAGGCGGCGACCTCAGGCATGTCCTCGGTAATCAGGTACATGTGCTCCATCGCCAGCACCGGCAGTTCGAGCCCGACCATGCGGCCGACCTCGCGCGCCCACAGACCGCCGGCATTGACGACATGCTCGGCCACCACCTCGCCCTTGTTGGTAATGACGCGCCACATCCCATCGGCGCGCCGCACGATGTCCTCGACCTTGGTAAAGCGCTCGACCTCGGCGCCGAGTTTGCGCGCCGCCTTGGCATAGGCGTGGGTCACCCCCGACGGATCGAGATGGCCGTCCTCCTTGTTTCTGACAGCGCCGACGAACTGCTTGGGATCGAGCAGCGGCATCAGTTCGGCCGCCTCGCTGGGCGAGATCTCCTCAAGCTCGATGCCGAGATAGCGGCCCTTGGCGACGACGCCGCGCAGCCAGTCCAGCCGCGCCTCGGTCGCCGCCAGAAGCACACCGCCGGTCAGGTGCACGCCGGTCGCCTGGCCGGAAAGCTCCTCGATCTCCTTGTAGAGGTTGATGGTGTATTTCTGCAGCTTAGCGACGTTGGGGTCGCCATTGATCGTGTGCATGCCGCCGGCCGCGTGCCAGGTCGAGCCCGAGGTCAGGTCGTCACGCTCCAGAAGCACGACGTCGGTCCAGCCATGGCGGGCCAGATGGAACAGCACGGAGCACCCGACGACGCCGCCGCCAATGACCACGACCTTTGCATGCGATTTCATGGATTTGTCTCTGATATCAGTGAGTTGGATGGGTGAGATGAATCGAAACGGGAGACATCACGGTTCGCCTTGCCCGATCGTTTCGCGCCGCTTGGCCATGTAGGCCTCCAGTGCTTCGCGCACGGCGATATCCATCACCGGCTCGACATAGTCCTCAAGCGCCTTCTTCCACAGCCGCGTCGCGCGCGCCGTGGCGTCGAGGCCACCGGCCTCCTGCCAGGCTTCGTAATTCTGCCAATTGGACAGCATCGGCTGGTAGAAGGCGGTGGCGTAACGCTCGAGCGTATGCGGCTCGCCGAAGAAATGGCCGCCGGTCGGCACCGCGCCCAAAGCCTCGACGGCAAGCTCCGCCTCGTTGACCTCGATCGGGCGCAGGAACTCCATCATGTGCTGGATCATCTCGACATCGATGATGAGCTTCTCGAACGACGCCGTCAGTCCGCCCTCCTGCCAGCCGGCGGCATGATAGACGAGATTGCCATGGCCGAGCACCGCGCCCCACAGCGCCATCAGCGTCTCATACGCACCCTGCGCATCGGCGGCGTTGGAGGCCGAACCCGGCGTGGTGCGGTAGGGCAGATTGTAGCGCCGCGCCAATTGCCCCGAGGCGATGTTGGCCTTGGTATTCTCTGGCGTGCCGAAGGCCGGCGCGCCCGACTTCATGTCGACATTGGAGGTGAAGGCGCCGTACATGACCGGCGCACCGGGACGGACCAACTGCGTCAACACTACGCCGAACAGCGCCTCTGCATTCTGCTGCGCAAGCGCGCCGGCCAGCGTTACCGGGCTCATCGCCCCCATCAGCGTGAACGGCGTCACCGCCACCGACTGGCCGAACTCGGCCATGGTCATCAGCCCCTCGGCCATCATCTCGTCAAAGCGGCGCGGCGAGTTGACCGAGATGATGGTGGTGATCCCGGGATCGTCGCGCATCTGGTCCAGCGTCAGCCCGCGCGCAATCGCCATCATCTCGATGCCGTCCAGCGCCCTACCCCTGCCGATCGCCGAGACATGGAAACTCTTGTCGGTCAGCGTCAAATTGGTGAAATAGGTGTCGAGATGGCGGGAATTCGCCGGCAGTTCCACCGGCGCGCAGACCTGGTTGCCGAGCATGTGGATGCAGTTGAAGTGCTGCGCCAGCCGGGTGAGGTCGGAATAGTCGCACAGATTGCCGGCGCGGCGGCCGCGTTCCATGTCATGCACATTGGGCGGCCCGGCGACGAGCGTGAAATTGATGGTGTTGCCGCCGAGATGAATGGCGTTGGCCGGATTGCGCGGCGTCAGCACATAGCTGGACTGCGTGGTCTTCAGCGCCTCGGCGACGAGGCCGCGATCGATGCGGACATTCGCCGAGGCATGATCGACGCTGGCGCCGGCCTTCTCGAACAGCGACAGCGCGCGCGGGCTCATCACCTCGATGCCGAAATTCTCCAATATGTGCATCGACGCCTGATGGATCTGCTCGATCTGGTCGGCCGAGAGCATTGCCATTGGCGGATAGGGATTGGTCACGCGCCGGAGCGGCAATTGCGGGATGGCCGATGGCCCCCTGTTGCTGGTGCGCTCGGCGCCGCGCTTGCGTCTTGGTTCGTTCATGCCTGATATCAATCCCCGGCGAACCAGACAAGCTGTCAGAAATGCGCCGTTTGCGGGCGTGATTTTAGCCACGGCGGCATTTCTGCGATCTCCCTTTAAGAAAAACGACCAAATACGTCGCTTTATCAGTACTGGATGTCATCGAGCGGCTGCGCTGATGAGGCATTAACGAACGGCGCAAGATTCCTTTTATGTTTTCGGACTATTGCTCCTCCAATGCGTAGTTCGAGTTTTAGTAAAATTGGTGCGGTTTGCGTGCTGCTGGCGCTTTCGGCCTGCGCGACGGCGCCCAGTCATATCAACAATGTCTGCGCCGTCTTCGACCAGAATGACGGCTGGTTCGACAACTGGCAGTCGGCCGCCGAGCGCACGCAGGAGAAATACGGCGTGCCGGTTCCCGTGCTGATGGCGACGGTGCGCAAGGAATCCGGCTTCAAGAGCAATGCCCGGCCGCCGCGCACCAAGCTGCTCGGCTTCATTCCGTGGAAACACGTCTCGTCGGCCACCGGCTTCTCGCAGGCATTGGACGGCACTTGGTCGCAATATCAGAGGGAGACCGGCAATTGGGCGGCGCGGCGGACCAAATTCGCCGATGCCGTCGATTTCGTCGGCTGGTATCACTCCAAGACAGCGGACAGCTATGGCGTCGCCCGCAACGACACTTACAATCTCTATCTCGCCTACTATCTCGGCTGGACCGCCTATGGCCGCGGCAACCGCGGCGATGCCGGCGTGCAGGGCTACGCGCGGGCCACCGACAAGATGGCGCGGGACTATGCGCAGCAGCTGAGCCAGTGCGGCAACTGACCACGCCGCCGAGTTGCCCCCGGCTGCGCCCGTCAGTTCGGCTTCTTGCCGCGTGGAGGCTTGGGTGTGGGCGCCTCCGAAACATGCGGCGCATCTTCCGGCACGCCCTCATGCGCGGCGTGTTCCTTGTCGAACTTGATCACCGGCTCCATCTTGGCCAGCACGTCGTCGGCCAGCCAACACAGGCTCATATGGCCGTCGCCGAGATGCCTGACCGGCGGCACCTTGGTCTCGCACAGATTGTCCGGCACCAGCTTTTTGTAGCCGCAGCGCGTCTGGAACGGACAGCCTGACGGCGGGTTCATCGCCGATGGGATATCGCCCTCTAGAACGATGTGCCGCTTCACCACGCTGGTGTCAGCGATCGGGATCGCCGACAGCAGCGCCTCGGTGTAGGGGTGATAGGGCGGCGCGAAGATCTGGTCGGTCGTGCCTTGCTCGACGATATAGCCGAGGTACATGACGACGACGCGGTCGGCGATGTAGCGCACCACCGACAGATCATGGCTGATGAACAGCATCGTCGTCTTGTTCTTGCGCTGGATATCCATCAAGAGTTCGGTCACCGCCGCCTGCACGGACACGTCGAGTGCCGACACCGGCTCGTCGGCCACCACCACCTTGGCGTCGCCGGCAAAGGCGCGCGCCACGCCGATGCGCTGCTTCTGGCCGCCGGACAGCTGGCGCGGCTTGCGGGTCTCGAACGCCCGCGGCAGCTTCACCAGGTCGAGCAGTTCCAGCATCCGCTTGCGGCGGTCGGCAACCGTCTTGCCGACATTGAACTTCTCCAGCGTACGGATGATCTGCGAACCGACCGAGTGGCTTGGATTGAGCGTGTCGAACGGGTTCTGGAACACCATCTGGATCGACGACACGGTTTCGACACTACGGTTCTCGATGCCGGTCGACTGGATTTCCTTGTTGCCCAGCGTCACCGTGCCGGCACTTGCCGTCTCCAGCCCAAGCAGCACCTTGGCCAATGTCGACTTTCCGCAGCCGGATTCGCCGACGATGGCGACCGTCTCGGATTCACGCGCCATGAACGAGATCGTCTCGTTGGCCTTGACGACTCGGCCCTCGCTCGAGCCGAACACCTCGCTGCCACCGACCTTGTAGTATTTTCTCAGATCCTCGATCTTGAGCACCGGCGCGCCGGGCACGACGCGCTCATTGACCTTCTTGGCGCCGGGCGGCAGCGCCTCCCAGTCAATCTCGTTGAAACGCACGCAGCGAGAGAAATGGCCTTCGTGGCCCGCGACCTCGATCATCGGGATTTCGGCGGCGTTGCAGACGCCCTCGACGAAATGGTGGCAGCGCGGGCCGAAATTGCAGCCCTTGGGCCGCTCATGCGGCAGCGGCAATTGCCCTGGAATGGAGATCAGTGGCCGCGAGTTCTTGTCGGCGCCGGGCAGCGGGATCGAGCGGAACAGCCCTTGCGTGTAGGGATGTCGCATGCGGTCGAACACGTCCTTGATCTTGCCGGTCTCCACGGCCTCACCCGAATACATCACCGTGATGCGGTCGCAAGTCTCGAGAATCAGGCCGAGATTGTGCGACACGAAGATCATCGAGGTGCCGAACTTCTCGCCCAGCCCCTTGACCAGATCGACGATGCCCGCCTCCACCGTCACGTCGAGCGCCGTCGTCGGCTCATCGAGCAAAAGCAGTGCCGGCTTCGACAGCAGCGCCATGGCGATGACGATGCGCTGCTGCTGGCCGCCGGAAAGCTGGTGCGGATAGGAGCGCATCATGCGCTCGGGGTCGGGCAGCTTGACCGAGCGCACCATTTCGAGCGCCCGTTTGTAAGCCTCTTCCTTCGACACCTTGTCGTGGATCAGCGGCACTTCCATCAGCTGCTGGCCGACCTTCATCGCCGGATTGAGGCTCGCCATCGGCTCCTGGTAGATCATGGCGATCTTGTTGCCGCGGATGGCGCGCAGCTCCTCGTCGGACAGCTCGCCCATGTCCTTGCCCTGGAACTTGATCTTGCCGCCGACGATCTTCCCGATGTTGGAGAGGTCGCGCATGATGCCGAGCGACACGGTCGACTTGCCGCAGCCGGATTCGCCGACGATGCCCATCGCCTCGCCCGGCATGACGGTGCAGGAAAAATCCATGACCGCCGGGATTTCGCCCTTGCGGGTGAAGAAGGAGATCGACAGGTTCTCGATCTCGATGATCGGCCCATTGGCCGGCTTAGCGGGATTTCGAACTGCCTCATTCATGGGTCGCTCCAATCCTTGTTTCAGGCCGGCTCTTCGCTCTTGGGGTTGAAGATCCGTCCATCAGTCTTTCATCGATTGTTCGCGCAGCGAATCGGCGAGCAAATTGAGGCCCAGCACGAACGACATCAGTGCGATCGTCGGCGGTAGCGCCGGATGGATGAAGGAGCGCAGCAGCCGGCTGGCGTCCTTGATCGCGGTACCCCAGTCCGGGCTTTCCGGCGCCAGGCCAAGGCCGAAATAACCGAGCGTGCCGAGCAGGATGGTGGTGTAGCCGATGCGCAGGCAGGCATCGACGATCAGCGGCCCGCGCGCATTGGGCAGAATCTCCCAGAGCATGATGTACCAGGGCGATTCACCGCGCGTCTGCGCCGCCGCCACATAGTCGCGCGTCTTGATGTCCATCACCAGGCCGCGCACGATGCGGAACACGCCCGGGCTGGAGGCGAACACCACCGCCACGAAGATGTTGAGCTGGTTGGGGTCGATGTGCACGATCTTCAGCGGATCGGCGTCGAACACCAGGCCGGCATAGATCCAGCCGCCGACGATCAAGGTGATGCCGAGCAGGATGTAGAGCCGGTCGGGCCGGTTCTTGTAGCGCGTCCAGAACAGCACGCTGAAGAAGATGATCGGAAACAGGAAGAACACCCCGGCCATCGCATAGGGGATAGGCGTGTCCATGATGCCCGGCGTCACGAGCAGGTAGAACAGCAGGATCACCGGGAAGGCCAGCACCAGATTGGCCAGGAACGACAGCACAGTGTCGATCTTGCCGCCATAATAGCCGGCTGGCAGGCCGAGCGTGATGCCGACCATCAGCGCGAAGCCCGTCGCGGCTGGCGCGATGATCAGCACGATCTGGCTGCCGTAGACCATGCGCGAAAACACGTCGCGCGCCAGCTTGTCGCCGCCGAACAGATAGGTCAGCCCCGATTGTGGCTCGATGGCCCCGGGCAGCACGTCCTTCATGATGGGGACCTGGGCCAGTGGATCGAAAGGCGAGATGGTTGCGGCGAAGATCGCCGTGAACAGCCAGAACAGGCAGATGCCGACGCCTACGATGCCGACGCCGCTGTCGAACAGCTGGCCGTAGAGCGCCAGCTTCTTCTTGTAGGCGAAGCTCGCTCCCATGACGATGAGAAGCGCGATCCAGACCGGCCAGAAGCGCGACAGCACTTCGAGAACGACGGTGAAGGCACTGATGTATTGGACCGGCATCCGCTTCGCTCCCTACTGAACTCTAATACGCGGGTTGAGAAACGCGTAGCCGACATCGGAAATGAGCTGCGTGATCAAGACGATGAACACCGAAACCAGCGAGCAGCCGAGCAGCAGGTCGATGTCGTTGTTGCCGGCCGCCTCGACCAGCGTGTAGCCGAAGCCCTGATAGCGGAACATCACCTCGACGATGACGACGCCGGTGAGCAGCCAGGGAAACTGCAGCATGATGACGGTGAACGGCGCGATCAGAGCGTTGCGCAACGCATGTTTGACCACCACGCTGCCGAAGGAGAGGCCCTTCAATCGGGCGGTCCGGATATATTGCTGCGTCATCACCTCGACCATCGAAGCCCGCGTCATGCGGGCGATGTAGCCGATGCCGTAGATCGCCAGCGTCATCACCGGCAAAGTGAAATTGTAGAAGGTTATGCCCTGGCTGGCCGAAGCCGCCGAGCCGTTCAGCCAGCCAAGCCATGAGGCGAAGATGACGGTGAAGATGACGCCCGACACATATTCGGGTGTCGCCGTCGAGGCGATCGAGGCCACCGATAGCACGCGGTCGGTTCGCGACCCCTCGCGCATGCCAGCCAGAATGCCGATCAGCAGCGAGATCGGCACCATCACCGCCAGCACGCAGAGCATCAGGGTGCCGGTCGCGCCAAGGGCGGGAAACAGTTTCGAGGCGACGCTAGCCTTGAACTTGGTAGAGCAGCCGAAATCGCCCTCGAGAACGCCAGCGAAGGTCGGCACGACCGGATCGTTGCAGAAGGAGAAACGCTGCGCTGGCTTGCCGGTCGCCGGGTCGGTCACCGGCTGCTTGGGCACGACGCCCAGCCACTGTCCATAGCGGACGAAGAAGTTCTGCCGATAGCCATGGTTGACCAGCCAACTCTCGAGCTGCTCGGCAGATGTATGCATTTCGGTCTGGCTGATCGCCAGCTTCTTCAGATTGGGTTCAAGGTTGATCAGGAAGAAGACGATCATGGTCAGGCACAGCATCGTCAATGCCATGGTGCCAAGACGCCTGATAACGAAAGAAAGCATGGCGGTCCCCTGCCGATGGGTTGGGGTTTGAGCCGGCTATGAAAGCCAACCCTGCCGTGACCGGCGGGGCTGGCTGTCAGGCAGGCCTTCGGATGCGATCAACCTGTTTTTGTTGCATGACCTTGCCTGGGAGTCCGCAACATTTTTTGAGAAGCGCGGACCAACAGGCACCGATGATGCAAAGAGCAGGGGAAAGGGACTGACGCCCCTTTCCCGATCCGTGCGATCAGGCCTGGTCGAGCCAGACCTTGCCGTAGTCGCGTTCGAAGGTCGGATGCATCTTGTAGTTCTGCACCGCCTTGACCGAGTGGCTGTAGAGCTTGCGCCAGTATGGCTGGATCAAGATGCCGGAATCCTGCAGGATCTGCTCGATGTCCTTCATCATTTCCTTGCGCTTGGCGGCGTCGGCAACGGCGAGCGCTGCATTGAGCTTGGCGTCCCAGTCGGGGTTCGACCAGGCAGTCTCGTTCCAGGCCTCGCCTGTGCGATAGCCGATGGCAAGCACCTGGACGCCAAGCGGCCGCATGTTCCAGTTGGTCATCGACAGCGGATACTTGGTCCAATCGTTCCAGAACGTCGAGCCCGGCAACACGGTGCGCTTCACCTTGAGGCCGGCATCGCGCATCTGGGCGGCGATCGCATCGCCGGTGTTCTTGTGCCAGTCCTCGTCGACGGTGATCAGCTCGTGCTCGAAGTCGGCCTGGCCTGCCTCCGCCATCAACGCCTTTGCCTTGGCCGGATCGCGGGCGACCTTCGCAAGCTCGTAATATTCCGGGTGAATCTGGCAGACATGGTGGTTTTCGGCAACGGTGCCGGCATTGCCGTAGCCGAGCTGAAGAACGACATTGTTGTCGACCGCAAGCTGCAACGCGTTGCGCACCTTCTGATCGCCATAGGGCTTGTTGTTGACATTGGTGCGGCAAACGATGGTCGACGCCGTGACGATTTCCGACTTGACCAGGTCCATGCCGTCGAGGATCGACACATAGTCGGCCGAGGTCTCGAAGTTGGTGTGGACTTCGCCGGCTTCGAAAGCGCTGACCATGGCTGCCGGATCGGTGCCGTAGTCGATGAATTCCAGGCCGTCGAGGAACACTTCGCCGTCCCACCACTTGTCGTCGGTGCGGCGCTTGTAGACCACTTTCTGGCCGACATCATAGGAGACGAGTTCGAACGGGCCGGTGCCGATCGGGCAGGATTTGAAATCGCCGCCCTTCTCATCGAAGCTCTTGTGAACGATGAGACCGGGATAGTCGCACATGTTCGGGATCAGCGCGATGTCAGGCTTGGCGAGCTTCAGCACGACCGTGTGATCGTCTGACTTGGAGACGGCGCTTTCGTCGAGCTTGTCGTCCTTGACCAGCGAACCGAGACGGCCGGGCATGGAATTGCCTTCGGCTTTCTTGTCGGCCCAGCGCTTGAGGTTGAAGATGACGTCATCGGCGGTGAAGGGGTCGCCATTCGACCAGGTGACGCCCTTGCGCACATGCAGAGTGTACTGCGTGGCGTCGTCGTTCACGTCCCAGCTTTCCAGCAGATAGGGGCGGAACGTGTATTCGGATGTGTACTTGACCAGTGGCTCGAGCGCCTGGCGCTCGGCATTGGCGATTTCCGACCAATCGGCCTTGCGCGGGTCCTTCGGATCCTTGATCCACTGGGCGATCTTCAGCGTGCCGCCCTTCTTGCCTTTTACCTCTTCGGCCTTCGCCGGCGTCGGGTCGGCGAGGCCGAGCAAGCCGTAAGCCATTGCCGTCGACGCGCCGAACACGCTGGCCATGGCCAGGAATTCGCGACGATCCACTTTGCCTGCCTTGGCGTCTTCGGCCATGGCCAGGATGTGATCGGGAACGCGATCGCCGTTGCTCTTATAAATTGTCATGACTTAACTCCCATTGTTGGCTTTCCGCCTTTTAACATTCCGCATCCAGGCCATGATGTCAAAGCCGGTATGGATTGGAACATGTTAGCGAATGTGCAACTTTGGAAAGCGAGCGGTTCGCGTGATAACGACAGTCTTGGCGCAAAATTGCTACTGCCCGACGGATTCCTCTGGAATCTCGATAGTCGAATAAACTGAGACATTTACTGAAGGCCGGACAGCGCCAGCCTGGGGCCACCATGGGGCCAAAAGCCCCGCCGAAATCTCAATATTCCTTCTCGTAGAAGATGCCGCCCTTGGCTTCGCCGGCATCATTGGCCTCGCCGCGCAGTTTGACGCCGCGCCCGACATTGAGGTCGATGGTTGCCTTGCCGGAACCCGGCTTGTCACCTTTCTGGATCGTCACATAGGTGCGGTCGTTCAGATACTTGCCCGCCGAAACCGCTGTACCGCCCTTCTCGTCGGTGGTGACGTCGAGATCGTCGACGCCGATTGCGCTGCGCAGGTTTTCAAGCAGCGACGTCGAGCCACCGACCCCGGCCAGTTGCCCGGCCGCTTCGGCGAGCTGGGCGATCTGCAGCGGCGACAAGTTCGACATCGAGCGCCCGAAGATCAGCTGCGCCAGCACCTCGTCCTCTGGCAGCGCCGGCACCGAGGAGAAGGTGAATTTCGGATTGGTCGCCTCACCCGACACCACGATGGTGACGGTGGTGCTGGTCGTCGTCGTTGTCGCCGTCAAATTGAGATAAGGCACCAGCGAACCGGAGAAGCCGACCGTGCCTTCGGTGAAGGTCAGCCGCTTGCCGAGGATCGACAGCCGCCCGCGCTGCAGGGTGAAGGTGCCGACCGCTTGCGGCGACGATGCCGGGCCGGTCAGCCGGAGCGAGCCGCCGAGTTCGGCATCGACGCCCCTGCCCTGGATGAAGATCTGGTTCGGCGCGTTGACCGTGACGTCGAGGACGAGGCCGCTGCCGCCGCCACCGCCACTGGTCGTCGGCGGGCGCAGCGCCTTGTCCTGCGCCCGCACGGCACCCGGCGCATTCTTGTGCTTGACGTCGAGTGCCGAAAGCGAACCTGGCAGCCTGTCTGGAACCGTGATCACCGTCTTGGCGAGATTGATGGTGCCGGCAATCACCGGTGCGGAGGTCAGCGGCCCCTTGATCGTCAGGTCGCCGCCGAGATTGGCCGTCACCACGCGGCCGTCCGTATAACGGCCGTCGACCAGCTTAATCGACAGATCGGCTGGAAAGCCCTGCTCCGGATTGATGCCGACCGTGCCGCTGGCCGACAGGCTGCCGCGCGTCGACAGCGTGCCGGTCAGCCGGTTGATCCTGGCGACGCCGCCGGCGATCGATACGTCGGCGGCGATATCGTTGACAGCGAGGCCCGAGCGCGCGTCGACGAGCCGCGCGCCGGAAGTGCTGACCGAGCCGCCGATGACAGGCGATGTCGCTGGACCGCGAACCTGCACGTTGACATTGGCCGTTCCAGACAGGGACAGCCCCTGCGCGGCAAGCTTCTGGCTGATGAGCCCGAACGGCACGGCGCCATTGAAATCGAGCACCAGCGCCGGGGTGCCTGCCGTTATCACGGTGCCGCCGCCCTTGAGGCCAAGGCCGGCTCCATCGCTGACATTGGCGTTGAAGGTCAGCTTGTTAGCGGCGAAGGTACCGGACGAAGAAACACTCACCGCACCGACACCCGCACCCCGGGTCTGCGACGTCTGCACGCCGGTCGCGTCGATGTTGAAGGCAACAGCGGGGCTCGCCGGCGCACCCGTCACCTTCGCTGTGCCCGAGATCGAACCGGCGGCATCGAGGCCCGGCGAGAAACTGTTGGCAAGTGACATCGGCACTCGCGCCAGCGTCGCGTTGATGTCGAGCGCTGTGCCGACCTTGCCGGTCACCGTCGCCGTACCGCCACCCAGGTTGAGCACCAGCCGGTCCAGCGTCGTCGTGCCATTGGCAATGCTGACGGTCGAGGCCTGGGCTATGGCCGCCTTAATGCCCTTGACCGTGGCCTGGCCGGAAGCAAGCTCGATGGTGGTCGTGCCGTTGGCCACTTTCACGCGGCCAGCAGCCTGCGCCGGGATGCCTTTGACGGTGGCGCCGCCGGAAAAGCCGGTCCAGTCGCCATCGCGCTTCAAATCCACATTGATGCCGCTGATCACGGTGCCGCCAGAGGTGACGGTGTCAGCCCGTATCTTTCCGGAAATCACCGGGGCCGCGAGATAGTTGGCGATGAGCGCATCGACGGAAACGGCCCTTGCCTGCAAATCGCCGCGCGAGATCGACGCCGTCGCCGCCTTGATCGCGACTTGCGGGGCGGTGCCGTTCTTGGAAAAGGCGATGGTGCCGCGGACGTCGCCTTCCGCCTTTTCCAGCGCAAGTGCCGCCAGTGGGCCGATATCAGGCAGGTCGAGCGCGATGGTGCCGACCGGCACGAACTTCTCGTCCAGCGCCAGATCGCCGGAGATCCTGTTCTTGCCGAGCGACAGCAGCAGGCCGTTGATGGCGCTTTTGCCGTCCGCCGTCGCCAGCACCGCACTGCCTTGCAGTGGCTGGCCGGCGACATTGCCGGTGAGTTGTACATTCGCCGCCGGGTTGGCGGCATCGGCCTTGCCGGTGGCGGTAAGCTTCAGCCCGGTGATCTCGCGCGCGGCCACCAAAAGCCGATCGCTGTCGACCGTTAGCGACAGATCGGGCGCGGTCGCGGGGCCCTGTGCGTTCAAGGCGAAGCCGATAGCGCCCTTGGCGTCTTTCGAGAGCAGCGAGATGTCGCTTAGCGCGCCCTTGATGTCGGCGGCGACCTTGTTGTCGGCAAGGCTTGCCTGCCCCTCGGCAGTCAGTGCACCGGAGGCGAGCTTCAATCCGTCGACATTGACATTGCCCGACGCATCGCGCTTCAGCGCCGCACTCAGTTCCGCGCGTTCGGCAAGCACGCCGCGCACCGCCGCCGGCAGCGCCGCGGAGGCGGCGTCGGCTTTCAAATTGAGCTCGATGGCGCCGTCGGCCAGCGATACCCGGCCGCTAAAGCCGCTGTTCAGCGCATCGCTCGTCACCGAGCCGCTGTCGATGGTGATGGCATCCTTGGCGAGGCTGCCGGCAACCTTGGCCGTGACCTTGCCGGCGATCAGTGGCGCGATGGTTGGGTTGTCGAGGCCGATCTGGTCGGCCGACACTGTGCCGGAGATCTGTCCCGTCCGCGCCTTCAGATCGAAAGCATCGGAATGCAGGGCGACAGCGACGCCTTCCACCTTGGTCAGCTTGGTGGCGACCGAAGGCAGTGTCGCCGAAATGTCGAGCCGCGGCTGCGTGCCCTGCCCCACTGCCTTTACCGACAGTGCCTGCAGTTCGAGCTTGATCGGGCTTTCCGCGCTGCCCAGCGTCAGCGGCAGGCTGGGTCCCGTCGAGGCGAGATCGAGGGCGAAATCGCTGGCACCATTCGGGTTGAGGGTGCCCGCCGCCTTGCCGGAAATCTTATCGCCGGAGAGCGTCGCATGGTCGAGAGCGACGCCTCCGGTCAAGGTGTAGCTGCCGGCCGCATCGACGGCGAGCGGCCCGAGCCCGGCCTGGCGGGTCTGGCTGGTCTCGACGCCGGCCAGTTGTGCGTTGAACCGAACCTCGGGCGCCGATGGCGATCCAGTCACTTGCGCTGTACCGCCGAGGATGCCCACGGCATCGAGACCGGGCGAAAAATCATTGGCGAGTGCTGCCGGCAATGCCGAGAAATGCGCCGCGAGATCGAGCGCCTGGCCGGCGGTGCCGGACAGCGTCACCGAGCCGCCGCCGACATCGAGCGCCAGTTTTTCGATGCTGGTCGTGCCATTGGCGATGCTCAACGTCGATGGCTGCGCGATCGCGGCCTTTATACCGCGAACCGTGGCTTCGCCCGACGCGATCTCGATGCTAGTCGTCCCGTCCGCGATCTTGACCCGTCCCGCAGCGGTCGCCGGAATGCCCGATACGGTGGCGCCGCCGGTGAAATTGGTCCAGTCGCCGTCGCGCTTCAGGTCGACGCCGATGCCGCCGATTTCCGTGGTTCCGGAGGTGACGCTTTCGGCCTTGATCGAACCGGCAATCGCCGGCGCCTTGAGATAATTGGCGATCAGCGCATTGACGGTGATGGCCTTGGCCGTCACCTCGCCGCGCGCGATCGACGTGCTCTTGGCGTCGATCGCGACCGATGGTGCGTCGCCATCCCTGGCGAAGCGGATAGTGCCGT
Organism: Mesorhizobium sp. P2_A12; assembly: GCF_056405075.1. Taxonomy (NCBI): domain Bacteria; kingdom Pseudomonadati; phylum Pseudomonadota; class Alphaproteobacteria; order Hyphomicrobiales; family Phyllobacteriaceae; genus Mesorhizobium; species Mesorhizobium sp. P2_A12. The sequence goes on along the minus strand of NZ_JBFUCU010000007.1, from coordinate 133,204 downwards.
CGATGTCGCCCGTCACCGCCTGGCCGGCGAGCGCGGCCAATTGGTCGATAGCAGGCGCGGCGAGCGTCAGCGTGCCCAAGGGCATGAATTTGTCATCCAGCGCGAGATCGCCCGAGACCTTGTTGTCGCCAAGCGAAACCAGGAACCCATTGATCGAACGCTTGCCTTCGCTGGTCACCAGCGCCGCCTTGATGTCGAGCGGCTGGTCGTTGACGGAACCGGTCAGCGAGACATTGGCGGAGGGGCTCGCAATGTCGGCCTTGCCGCTTGCCGTCAGCTTTATGCTCTTCACCGTGCGGCCCGAAGCCGTCAGGCTGTCGCTGTCGGCGGAGACCGTGAAATCCGGCGCTGTCCTGGCGCCGCTTGCCGACAGCGCGAAATCGACGCCGCCGGCAACCGGCACGCCAACCATTGGCGACAGCACCGAAACGTCGCCCAGCTTGCCCTTGATATCGGCCTGGATGTCGGTGCCCTGCGCGCTGGCGGTGCCGCTGGCGCTGAGCGTGCCGGAGGTGAATGAGATCGAGTTGGCGGCGAAGGATCCCTGCGGATCGCGCGTCGCCGCGGCCGAGAACTTCACCCGTGCGCCGAGCACCGAGGCGATCTGCGGCGGCAACGCCGTCGCCACGGCATCGGCATTCATCTTCAGCTGCATCGACAGGTCGGCAAGCGCGACCGTGGCAGTCAGCGAGGCGTTGACCGCGTCGGAGCGCAACGTGCCCTCGTCGATGGCAATGGCGTCCTTGCTGACCGACCCGGCTAGATCGACATTGACCTTGCCGGTGACCAGCGGCGCCAGTGTCGCCACGTCGGTTTTGAGGCCGCCGGCCGCTAGCTTGACGGTGACCGGCCCGGCGCGATTCTGGATATCGAAGCCGTCCGAATGGATCTGCGCCGCCAGATTGTCCAGCCGCGTGCCGCCGGCGACGATTGAAACAAAGGAGGCGCCGATGTCGATGATCGGAGTCTTGCCGTCGCCGAACGCGCGTGCGGTGGCGTTGTTGATTGCCAGCGTGATCGGCTGCGCCTTGCTGCCGACGCTGATCACCACAGGCGCGCCCTTGGCGGCGAGTTCGACCGCGAGATCGCTGGCTCCGGCAGGATCGACGATGCCGGATGCGGTGCCGTGCACCGCATCGCTGTCGATGCTGGCGCGGTCGACACTGACACCGCCGGCCGATGTGGCGGTGCCGGCGACATCGAAGCTGGTCTTGCCGGCAAACAGCGTCTTCAAATTCTCCGGCAGGAAGCGCGCGAAATCGCCGTCGCCCTTGGCCTCGATGTGATTGCCCTTGTCGGTCAGTTGATGGCGCCCGGTCAGCTGGGTGACGATCTGGCCGTCGACAACGAAGGTCCCGATGCCGCTCCAGTTGGCCAGCGGCCCCGTCCCCGAGACAATGATGTCGACGGGCGGCGCATCAGGCAGATTGAGCAGGTTGGCGATGATGCCACCCGCCGGCTCCGATGCCTTCAGATCGAGGTCGAGCTTGTTGTCGGCTGGCGCGAAATGGACTTTGGCGTCGACATTGCCTTGCTTGCCGTCATGGCGGGTGACGTTGAGGGTCGTCTCGACCGCCAGCGGCGCGACGTCGGCCTTGAGCATGCCCTTGGCGGCGAGTTCGGCGATGCCGCTGCCGGCCAGGTCCTGGCCGAGCGCGATTTCGGGAAGGTCGATCTGCTTGATGTCAAGCGAGACCGGCAGCGTCGTCGTGCCGCCGCTCTGTGCCGGCTGCGTACTGGCGACTGGCAGACGCGCCAGTTCGATGCGCCCGGCCGCGATGCGCTGGGCACTGAAGCTTTTCGACAGCAGAGCCAGCGGCGACCAGTCGACGGCGACCTTGCGCGCCACCAGCCAGGCGCCTTGACGGTCTTCCAGCACGACATGGTCGACGCTGAGCGCACCCGACCAGATGCCGTCGATGCCGCTGACGGTGATCTTGCGGTCGTCGCTCGAGGCCAGCCGCGAAATGATGCCGGCAAGATTGTCGCGTCCACGCTCGGTCTTGGTCAGCACCAACAGCGCGCCGATCGCCCCGGCGACAGCGATGAGCAGCGTGTAGAGGACAATGCGAAGGATGCGTCTGAATATCTTCATCGCTCAGAACGCCTGTCCGATGCCGGCATAGATGCCGAAATGCGGATCGTCTGGATCGCGATTGAGCGGCACCGCCGCGTCGATGCGCAGCGGCCCGAATGGCGTGACATAGCGCAGGCCGACACCGGCGCCGACCTTGACGTCGGAGAAATTGGGCACCGATTTGGTCGACACCGTGCCGGCATCGACAAACGGCACGATGCCGATCGTGTCGGTGATCGCGATGCGCATTTCGACCGAGGTCTCGAAGAAGGACAGACCGCCGATCGGCTGGCCGGTGAAATCCTTGGGACCGATGCCTTGGTAGGCATAGCCGCGCACCGAACCGCCGCCGCCGGAATAGAAGCGCCGGTCGGCAGGTACATTTTCGAGGCTGGTGCCGACGATCGAGCCGACGGCGACACGCTCGGCCAGCACGAACTTCGAAGCCGAATCCAGCGACTGATAGGCCGAACCCTCACCCTTCAGCTTGAGGAAGGCCGCACCGCTCAGAATGTCATAGCTCGGTTCGGCATAGGCCAGCACCCGGAAGCCGCCGGTGGGGTTCAGCCGGTTGTCACGGTTATCGTAGACATACTGCAGCGGAATGCTGGCGATCAGATATTTGTGCTTGCCGAAAGCATCGTGGATTCGCGAATAGTCGAGCGACACTTCCGCCGAAACCGTCTGCTTCTTGGTGAGTTCGTAAGACAGGCCGGTGCTGCCTTTGACCGAGAAATGGTCATAGGCGTCCGGATGCTCGAGCACGGTCTTGAACCTGGCGAAGAACTTTGACGCCGGCCCGATCACGCCCGGTTTTTCGAACATGATGCCGGCATTATAGTTGAGCTCGCTGAGGTCGTTGCTGCCGATACCGCTGATGGCCCCGTCGATGCGCAGCTTTTCGGCCCGCCCAAACAGGTTGCGGTGACCCCAATAGCCTTCCAGGCCGAGCCCCTCAGTGTTGGAGAAGGTGCCGCCGACACCGAAATAGCGTGGCTTGCGCTCGCTGACCTGGACGCCGATCGGAATGTTGCCGTCGGCATCGAGCTTGTCGGCTTCCTTGAACGTCACGCTGTTGAACACCTCGAGCGCCAGCAACCGGTCGCGCGCATCGCTGATCTCGTCGGGCGAGTATTGCCGGCCGCGCTTGAGGCCGGTCATATATTCGGTGAAGTCGCGATCAACCTTCTCGGTGCCTTCCACCGTGGTGTCGCCATAGCCGGCGACCGGCCCGGCGGCGACCGTCAGCGTCACGTCGAGCGTCGAGGTGGCATGGTCGGCGACGATCTGCCGGTCGGTCACCTTGGCCAGCGGTCTACCCTCCTGCTTCAGCGCCCGCACGATCAGCGCCTCGGCCTTGAGCACGGCGCCGGATCCGGCGTCGCCGCCGGCGATCAGGCCATAATCGGCGCTCATCAGCCCCGCCGCGTCACCCTCCAACCGGACATTGCCGAGAGTGAATTTCGGCCCGCTGACGATATCGATGGCCACCGGTACCGGTTGCGGGCCCTTGAATTCGGCATCAGGCGGCAAATCGTCGAGCGGCTTGCCGTCGATGGTGATGGTGACGACGCCTTCATAGCGGGCATCGGCATAGAGCGCCGCGACCAACTGCTCACGGTCGCTACGCGCCTTGGCCATCAGCCCGAGCGAGCCGGAAACCGGGCGCTCCTCGTCGCCTTTCAGGGCCGAGGCATTTTCGAGCTTCTTGAGGAGATCCTTGTCGGCATCGGGCGCGGAAATGGTGACGGCATAGCGCAGGGGGTCGACGATGTCGGCGTCCTCGTCTTCCGACGATCCCCACAGCTTGATGCCGAAAAGCTCGAAAGCAGCAGCATTTCCGGCCTCGGCGACAAGCGCGGTTGAGCAGATCATGACCAAAAGCAGGGCGCGCGAAAGCACACGCCCTAGCGCGGTACCTCCTGACATCTGCTCTTCATGCGCCGGCATTAAGACAACCTAGAATGAAAACCTAAAATTGGAATGAAGTTCTGAAGCGCTCGTAAAGGGGCCACAATCCAATTGTCTGAAATAGGACGGGCTTGGAATTCACACCTTCTGCGTCGCCGCAAGAAAGCGTGATCCCCTGTCCTATGGAGCTACTACCGGCGATCGGCCGGAAAGGAAACCGTTGGCAGGCGGAACCCTGTCGCGTCCTTGTGTTGACAAGCATGACTGATGCTTGATCATGCCTGGACGTCAGCAGTGTCTGGGAGGGTGTTATGGCAATGCGCGCGGCTCGTGGTCTGTCGATCCTGATTCTTCTCTTTTTTGCCTGGAGTGGTGTCGCGCAAGCGGCTGAAGCCAGGCGAATCGCGACAACGGACAATTCCGATTATTTCGGCTTTGATCTCAGGTCCGACCAGAATGTCACGCTCGACCAGTGCAAGACGACATGTCTTGGTGATCCAGCCTGCCGCGCCTTCACCTACAACAACAAAGCCAAATGGTGTTTCCTCAAATCCGACTACAATCAGCTGAAGCCGTTCAGCGGCGCGGTCGCCGGCAAGGTCGTCAACATCGATGGCGACCCCGACATCGGCGCGCCGCCGGAACTTGCCTTCTTCCCCAACTGGATGGCCGATCAGGCCCAGCAATACCGCAACAAGCTGTTGGGTCCGGCCTATGTCAAGCCGACGGAAGGGCTGACGGCGCTGACGAATGCCGCCGAACAGTCCGTGCTTACCGGCGATCACCGCTCCGCCATGCTGAGATATGAAGGGGCCGTGTCCGTCATGCCCGATGATGGCCAGCTCTGGCTCGACCTGGCGCGCGAAACTCTGGCCGTGCAGCCTGCCGCCAACACCTCCGAGGCTTCCACTTTGCCGGCAAACGGCACCTCCGCCGCCTTCAACGCCTATAAGCTGCTGCGCACCACCAAGACGCGCGCCGAAGTGCTGGCGCTGCTCGGCAACGGCCTCGACAAGCGCGATCTCTACCGCCCAGCCCTGCAGGCCTATGAGGCCAGCCTTGCGCTGGTCCCTTCGCCGGCGGTCCAGGCCGACTATGCCGACCTGAAGGCCCGCAAGGGTTTCCGCGTCATCGACCACACTGTCGATGCCGACACCAGTGCGCCGCGCATCTGCGCGCAATTCTCCGAGGACCTGGTCAAGACCGGCGTCGACTACGCCCAGTTCGTCACCGTCGACAACGCGCCGCCCAAGGGCGTCGAGGCCAAGGACAAGCAGATCTGTGTCGAAGGTCTGGAGCATGGCCAGCATTACGACGTCACCTTCCGCGCCGGTCTGCCGGCCGCCATCGGCGAGGTGACCGCCGCCCCCGTGGTGCTGTCGATCTATGTGCAGGATCGGGCACCATCGGCCCGCTTCACCGGCGACAGCTTCGTGCTGCCGGCAGGCGCGCGCCGCGGCATTCCGGTCGTCACCGTCAACATGAACGCGGCCGAGATGAAGCTCTACCGTATCGGCGACCGTTCGCTGGCGCAGCTTCTTTCGGGCTATCAGTTCCTCCACCAGCTCGACAGCTATGATATCTCCAACATTTCCGAGCAGATGGGCGAGCCAGTCTGGCACGGCCAGCTCGACATCGCCAATGATCTGAACAAGGAGGTCACCACCTCCTTCCCGGTCGACGAGGCGCTGCCGCAACGCAAGCCCGGCGTCTATGTGCTGACCGCCCAGGCCGTCAACGACAAGAGCGACGACTACAATTCTATGGCCACGCAATGGTTCGTCGTCTCCGACATCGGCCTGTCGACCTATACCGGCCAGGACGGGCTCAATGTCTTTGCCCGTTCGCTGGGCAGCGCCAAGCCGATCTCGGGCGCCGAACTGACGCTGGTTGCCCGGAACAACGAGGTTCTCGGCATCGCGACCACGGATGCCGACGGCCACGCCGTTTTCAACCCGGGCCTGACGCGTGGCGACGGCGGCATGGTGCCGGCCGTGCTGATGGGCAAGCAGGGCGACAATGATTTCGTCTTCCTCGACATGGGCCGGGCAGGCTTCGACCTGTCCGACCGCGGCGTCACCGGACGCGCCGCGCCCGGCGCGCTCGACGTCTATGCCTGGACCGAGCGCGGCATCTACCGCGCCGGCGAGGATGTCCATGTCGCGGCCCTTGCCCGCGACGGCGGCGCCAAGGCGGTCGAGAACCTGCCGCTGACCTTCATCTTCTCGCGCCCCGACGGCGTCGAGGACCGCCGCATCGTCAGCGACGGCGCATCGGCCGGCGGCCACGCCGTCGACCTGCCGCTCGAGCCGAACGCCATGCGCGGCACCTGGTCGGTGTCGATCTACACCGATCCCAAGCAGCCGGCGGTCGCCAGCCAGATGTTCCTGGTCGAGGATTTCGTGCCGGATCGCATTGAATTCGACATGAAGGCCGACAAGCAGGAGATCGCACAGGGCGAAACCGCCAACATCAACATTGACGGCCGCTTCCTCTACGGCGCGCCGGCAGCAGGCCTGGCGCTGGAGGGTGAGCTGACCCTGTCGACGTCCCGCGATTGGGACCGTTTCCAGGGCTTCTCCTTCGGCCTCGCCGATGAGCAGTCGGCCGAACCCACGGTCACCCCTCTCACAGATCTGCCGGTGGTTGGCGATGACGGCAAGGCGACCTTCCCGGTCTCCGTCGAGCAACTGCCCTCGACCACCAAGCTGGTCGACGCCAAGGTGACGGTCCGGATGCGCGAGACCGGCGGCCGTGCCATCGAGCGTTCGCTCAACATCGGCATCCGCCCGCAAGGCCATATGATCGGCATCCGCCCGGATTTCGCCGACAATGAAGTGCCGCAAGGCGGCACGGCGAAGTTCAGCCTGATCGCTGTCGATCCCGACGGCAAGCGTGAGCCGCTGAAAGGCGCGCAGTGGACGCTGGTCAAGGTCGAGCGCAATTACCAGTGGTATCGCTCCAACAACTCGTGGAACTACGAGCCGGTCACCTTCACCAAGTCGATCGCCAACGGGCAGGTCGACCTCAGCGCCGACGGCGACGCAACTGTCTCCGTGCCGGTCGATTGGGGCCAGTACCGGCTCGAGGTCGAGACGTCGGATCCCGAGGGACCAGCGACCAGCTATGAGTTCGACGCAGGCTGGTACGTTTCCTCGACCACCACCGAAACGCCTGACGGCCTCGAGATCGGCCTCGACAAGGACACCTATGCCGCCGGCGAAGTGGCCAAGCTCAAGGTATCGCCGCATTTTGCAGGCGAACTCCTGATCAACATCGGCTCCGACAAGCTGTTGAAGACCGTCACGGCAACCGTGCCGGCCGGCGGCAGCACCGTCGACATCCCGGTCGGCGACGACTGGGGTGCCGGCGCCTATGTCACGGCAACCCTGTTCCGGCCTGGCGACGCACAGGAATCGCGCATGCCGGCCCGCGCCATCGGCGTGAAATGGCTGAAGGTCGATCCGGGCTCGAAGAAGCTCGCCGTCACCCTCACGCCGCCGGACAAGACCATGCCGCGCCAGCAGCTGTCGATCCCGGTCGCGGTGGCCGGCGTACAGCCGGGCAGCAACGCCTATGTCATGGTTGCCGCCGTCGATGTCGGCATCCTCAACCTGACCAACTACAAAGCGCCGGATCCGGAAAACTGGTTCTTCGGCCAGCGCATGCTGGGCATGGAAATCCGCGACCTCTACGGCCGCCTGATCGACGGCTCGCTGGGCAACACCGGCAAGCTCAGGACCGGCGGCGACGGCGCCAACATGCAGACGCAAGGCAGCCCTCCGACCGAAAAGCTGGTCGCCTTCTTCTCTGGTCCGGTTGAGCTCGACGCCGACGGCAAGGCGCGGATCGACTTCGACATCCCGCAGTTCAACGGCACCGTGCGCATCATGGCTGTCGCCTGGACCAAGGAAGCGGTCGGCCATGCCCAGTCCGACGTCATCGTGCGTGATCCGGTGGTCATCACCGCCGGCCTGCCGCGCTTCCTGGCGCCTGGCGACGCCGCCGTCATGCGCCTCGATGTCGCCGACACCGATGGCCCGGCCGGTGACTATGCGCTGTCGATAAACACGACCGGCGACCTGTCGACCGGCGACAAGCCTCTGCCTGAAAAGCTGACGCTGGCCAAGGGCAAGCGACAGACACTGACCGTGCCGCTGATCGCACAGACGGCGGGCAATGCCTCGATCACCATCAAGCTTGCTCATGCCGACGGCACCGCTGTCGAGCAGACGCTGTACGTGCCGGTGCGTCCGGCGCAATTGCCGGTCACCACCCGCCTGGTCGTCGACCTCAAGGGCAATGGCGGTGCGTTGCGCGTCGACAAGGAGCTCCTGGCGGCAAGCCTGCTCGACGGCGCTTCCGTCAGCGTCGGCGTTTCGCAGGCGGCAGCCTTCGACGTGCCGTCGCTTTTGATGACGCTCGACCGCTACCCCTATGGTTGCGCCGAGCAGACCACCAGCCGCGCCATGCCGCTTCTCTACGTCAATGAATTGGCCTCCGGCATCGGCATGGCCAGCGATCCTGACCTGCATGGCCGCATCCAGGATGCCATCTACAAGGTTCTGAGCTACCAGGCCTCTGCCGGCAGCTTCGGCCTGTGGGGTCCGGGCTCCGGCGACCTCTGGCTCGACGCCTATGTCACCGACTTCCTGACCCGGGCGCGTGAGCAGAAATACGACGTGCCGAGCCTGGCCATGAACCAGGCGCTGAGCAACCTGCAGAACTCGCTCGGCTACGATCAGAGCGTACAGGACCGTGGCAGCGAGATCGCCTATGCCCTCTACGTCCTGGCCCGCAACAAGAAGGCCTCGATCGGCGACCTTCGCTACTATGCCGACACCCAGCTCGAAGCCTTCTCGAGCCCGATGGCGGTTGCCCAGCTGGCGGCGAGCCTGGCGCTCTACGGCGACACGCCGCGCGCCGAGGCGACGTTCAAGACCGCGCTGCAGCTCGCCAAGGCGACAACCGACTACGACTACTACCGCTCCGACTATGGCTCGCCGCTGCGTGATGGCGCGGCGATGCTGGCGCTGGCGGCGGAATCGAAGCCGGTGCCAACGATCGTACCGGAGCTTATCAAGCTGGTGACGAAGGAACGCGCCGAAGCCGATTGGACCACCACCCAGGACGAATCCTGGATGCTGCTGGCGGCCCGCGCATTGAAGGAAGGCAATGATTCGATCACGCTGACCGTCAATGGCGCGCCGCATTCTGGCGGTTATTCCAACCAGATCAACGGCAGCGACCTGGTCGACAGCCCGCTCGCCATCGCCAACACCGGCAAGACCCCGCTGCAGGCCGTCGTCACCACCGTGGCGTCGCCGATCCAGCCGCTGCCGGCCAGCGGCGACGGCTTCACCATCGGCCGAACCTACTACAAGCTCGATGGCACCGAAGCCAACGTCACCGAGGCGACGCAGAACGAACGCTATGTCGTTGTGCTCAAGATCTACGAGCAGAACAACTGGCCTTCGCGCCTCCTGATCACCGACTTGTTGCCGGCAGGCTTCGAGATCGACAATCCGGGCCTGGTCTCCAGTGCGCAATTGTCGAACTTCTCCTGGCTCGCCCAGACCGACGCCGCCCATCTCGAATTCCGCGACGACCGTTTCGTCGCGGCGTTCAACCCCAATGAGGGCGATGGCGACCGCAACATCACGCTGGCCTATGTCGTTCGCGCGGTGACACCGGGCACCTACGCCCATCCGGCGGCGACGGTGGAGGATATGTACCGGCCGCAATATTCGGCCCGCACCGCCACCGGCATGATGGAGGTCAAGGCGCCGTAAGGCGCCGATGGTGGCGATCATGAACAGAACGATGGCGCCAGCGACATCCCCCCTCTCCCCGTCACCATACGGGGAGAAGGTGCCCGCAGGCGGATGAGGGGCAGCGGCATGCTCTCAAAAAAAATCCTGCGCCGCGCAGCCATTACCGCAGCTTCCTGCGCCGGCATCCTTGCCCTTTCCGTCGCCTCCCTCTGGGAACTCGACCGCGCCTTTCCGCCGCCGCTCCCGGCCGAGCTCACGGTTTCGACGGAAGTCCAGGACCGCGACGGCCAGCTGTTGCGCGCCTTCGCCACCCCTGACGGTTATTGGCGGCTCGAAACCAGGCTCGACCAGGTCGACAAGCAGTTCGTCGACATGCTGGTCACCTATGAGGACAAGCGCTTCTGGGACCATGAGGGCGTCGACGTTCTGGCGCTGACCCGAGCCGCCGGCCAGTTCGCCACAACCGGCCATATCGTCTCCGGCGGCTCGACCCTGTCGATGCAGCTCGCCCGGCTGATCGAGCCGCGCGAAAGCCGCAGCCTCGGCTCCAAGATCAAGCAGATGCTGCGCGCCATCCAGATCGAGCGCAGGCTGTCCAAGCGCGAAATCCTCGAACGCTATCTGACCCTGGCACCCTATGGCGGCAATCTGGAAGGCGTGCGCGCCGCCTCGCTGGCCTATTTCGGCAAGGAGCCGAAGCGGCTCACCGTTTCGGAAGCCGCCCTGCTGGTTGCCTTGCCGCAGCTGCCGGAAAAGCGCCGGCCCGACCGCAACCTGCAGATCGCCCACGCCGCGCGCGACCGGGTGCTGACCCGCATGGTGTCAGCCGGCCTGCTCGGCGAGCGCGAGGCCGCGCGCGCGGCTCTCGACGATGTGTCGGGCCTGCGCCGCACCTTGCCGGCGCTTGCCCCGCACGCCGCCTATGCGATGCTGCCCAAGGCCGTCCCCGGCCAACCCTTGCAGCTGACGATCCGCAAGAGAGTCCAGGAAGGGCTGGAGCAGGTCGCCAGGGACGCCGCCACCAAGCTTGGGCCTCGCCTCTCCGTTGCCATGGTGCTGGCCGACGCCCGCACTGGCGATATTCTCGGCGAGGTCGGCTCGGCCAATTTCTTCGACGCCAGCCGCTCCGGCTGGATAGACATGACCAAGATCGTCCGCTCGCCTGGCTCGACGCTGAAGCCGTTCATCTATGGGCTCGCCTTCGAACAGGGGCTGGTGGCGCAGGAAACGCTGATCGACGACAGCCCGGTCGATTTCTCCGGCTACCGGCCGAAGAATTTCGACATGGGCTACCAGGGCGACGTCAGCATCCGCCAGGCTCTGCAGCTGTCGCTCAACGTGCCGGCGATCCGCGTGCTCGACGCGGTCGGGCCAACGCGGCTGATGGCGCGCTTCCGCCAGGCTGGGGTGAGCCCCACGCTGCCAGTCAACGAGGCGCCGGGCCTGGCCATCGGCCTCGGCGGCGTCGGTGTGTCGCTGCGCGATCTCGTCCAGCTCTACACAGGCCTCGCCAATGGCGGCAAGACGCACACGCTGCATGACGGCACCGAGCCGGCCAATGCCGAGCGCACCACCGCCACCATCCTCGACGGTCAGGCCAACTGGCAGATCATCGACATCCTGTCTGGCGTCAAGCCGCCCGAGGGCGCCTCGCAGCGCGGCATCGCCTACAAGACCGGCACCTCCTATGGCTACCGCGACGCCTGGTCGGTTGGCTTCGACGGACGCTACGTGCTGGGCGTCTGGGTCGGCCGCCCCGACGCCGGCGCGGTTCCCGGCCTCTCCGGCTACGTCTCGGCCGCCCCCATCCTGTTCGAGGGCTTTGTTCGTTCGGGTCTGGTCGCCGTGCCGTTGCCGGGCAAGCCGCCCGGCGTCTTCAGCCCCAAACGCGAGGACCTGCCGACGACGCTCGCCCGCTTCGGCACCGGTTCGGACGGGCTCGTGCAGGCAACACCGACCGAACCCGCGCCGACCATCATCTTTCCGCCGGACGGCGCTCGCGTCGACCTCGGCACCAACTCGGCCGATGCCTCGCCGCTGGTGCTTAAGCTGCAAGGCGGCCGCGCGCCGTTCCGCTGGCTGGCCAACGGCAAGCCGCTGACCGGCATCGACCGCCGCCGCACCGCAACCTGGCAGCCGGATGGCGCCGGCTACTCGACGCTGACTGTGATCGATGCAGCTGGACGCGCAGCCAGCGTGAAAGTGTTCGTCGAGTGAAAGCGTTCCTTGAATAGAATGCGCCAGGCGACTCAGTGCATTGGCTTTTGCGCGCTGATGGTCGCGGCTTTCGCTCTGCCGGCACATGCCGATATCCTGCCCGCCGGCTTTGTTCGCCTCGCAGACATCGACCCTTCGATCCGCCAGGATATCCGTTACGCCGGATCGGGCAATTTCCTGCACCGCAAGGTGAACGGCTATGAAGCGCCGGCCTGCATACTCACCGAGCAGGCGGCCAAGTCGCTTTCCGGCGTCCAGAAGGCGATTGCCACCAAGGGCCTGACGCTGGTCGTGTTCGATTGCTACCGCCCTGCCCGTGCCGTCGCCGACATGGGGCAATGGACACGAGAGGGCGGGCCGCCCGATCCGCAATGGTATCCGCGGGTCAATCGTGGCGATCTGATCGCCAAGGGCTATGTCGGTGAACTGTCCAGCCATTCCCGCGGCTCGACGGTCGATGTCGCCATTGCGCGAGCCGACAGAAGATCCGCGCCGAAACCGGCTTGCGGCGCCGTCGATGCCGACATGCTCGATTTCGGCACCGGCTTCGACTGCTTTGACCCGATAAGCGAGACCGCCCACCGCGGGCTCGCCAGCGAAGCCGCGCTAAACCGCAAGATGCTTCTCGATGTCATGCGCACCGGCGGCTTCAAAAACTATGCCCGCGAGTGGTGGCATTTCACGCTGGCAAATGAACCGTTCGCCAAGCAGCGATTCGACTTTCCCGTGATCGCCAGGTGAGACAGCCACCAAACCGGTGGAACTGCTGTTCAGCGAACTGATACTTCAACAAGTTGTTGTATAAATACAACTTAAATTGCCCGTCACTAATGATTGCCCTGAAATCGCGCAGACTCGAATTGCAATTCCCTTCCGCAAGGATACGCATGGCCGCTGGAGGGCTTCCAATGGGTTTTACGTCGGGTTTTGACGTCGTGTTCGTGCGCGACGTCGTTCAACTATGTCCAAAGCGTCGCCGCTCGCTGCTTTTGGGCACGGCGCTTGGCTCGACGCTAGCAGCGCTCTCCGCCTCCCCGTCCTTCGCGGCAAACTGCACGCAGCCGGCCTCACCCTCGCCGATCACCGTCAACGCTGCTGCACCGCCGATTTCGTGCACCAACACCGTCGCACGCGCCGCAACCGTGGCTGGCGACAACGCCATCGGCATTGTGACCGCCGGCAATGGCAACATCGTCGACATCACCAACAGCGGGCTGCTGACCACGGCGTCGACTTCACTCATTCCGGGGCCGACTTTCTCGCAGTCTACTGGCGCGCGCGGTATCTATGCCGGCACCAACGGCATTGGAGCTGACATCACTATCAACAACACCGGCACCATCAACTCGTACAGCGACAGCATCAAGGCGACCGACGCCGCCACGAGCGGCACCGTTTTCAGCAGCGACACCCACATCACCATCACCAATTCAGGCAACCTGACCGCTGGCCCCAACGCCGAGGGCATCTATGCCAACGCCAGTTACGGGTCCAACAACGTCGTGACCATCGACAACAGTGGCGCCATCCAGACCGGCGCCAGTGCCTCCCAGAGCGGCGCATCGTCCGGCATATTCGCCACCGTCGACGGCGACAACAGCCAGATCAACATCGCCAACAGTGGCGCCATCAGCACGATCGGCGGCACCGCTTCGGGTATCTCGGCGATCGCCAATCATTACTATGGCGACAACGGCAGCATCGTCATCGACAACAAGGCAGCCATCACCACGACGGGCGCCGGCGCCAACGGCATCCTCGCCCAGGCCGGCAATCCGGACAATGGCGGCACGGTCAAGATCACCAATGCAGCCACCGTCAGTGCCGGCAATATCGGCATCGCCAGTTTCACCAATGGCGCAGGCGGCAACATCACCATCGACAATAAGGGCACCATCACGGCCGGCACCAGCGGCGCCAATGTCTCCGACGGCATCATGGCTGTCGCCTACGGCAGTGACGCGACCATCACCATCACCAACAGTGGTGCCATCGACACGACCGCCGGCGGTCACCGGTCTGTCGGCATCGAGGCCACGGCTGGCTACTACGACTCCAGCAATGCGCACATTTCAGTAACCAACACTGCCAGCATCACCACCGGCGCCTATTCCGAGGGCATCCTCGCCCGCTCCTATGGCACCGGCGCCACGGTCACCATCGACAACAGCGGCGCCATCAATGCCGGCTCGCTCGGTATCGTCGCCAACGTCTACGGCGACAGCAGCCAGATCAGCGTCACCAACAGCGGGGCGATCACAACCACGGACCCGAACGCGAATGGCATTACGGCGGTCGCCATTTCCTATGGCAGCAGCGGCGACAGCATCGTCATCGACAACAAGGCCGGCGGCACCATCGACACCAGCACCGGTACGTTCGGCATCTTCGCGCTGGCAGGTAGCAACGGCAATACCGACCCCGACAATGGCGGCACCATCACTATTACAAACGCCGCCACGATAAATTCCGGCCACACGGGCATCGCCGCCATCACCTATGGCAATGGCGGCGCCATAACGGTTTCGAACTCGGCCGCGATCACAGCCGGAAAACTGGGCGGGAACGGTTCCTACGGCATCCTGGCTGTTGCCATTGGCAGCGACATCGCCATCGACATCACCAACAGCGGCGCCATCGACACGACTGCCGGCGGTCCTAACGCGACGGGCATCCAGGCCACGGGCACCTATTCCTCGGCCAGCAACGTGCACATTTCGGTCACCAACAGCGCCAGCATCACCACCGCCGCCAATTCCGAAGGCATCTTCGCCCAGTCCTACGGTGACGGCGGCATGGTTGCTGTCGACAACAGCGGCGCCATCAGGACCGGCGACAGCACCTCGACGAACGGTCGTTCGTCCGGCATGGCCGCCAATGTCAATGGCGACAACAGCCAGATCAGCGTCACCAACAGTGGCGCGATCACAACCATCGGCGTTGGTGCGAACGGCATCACCGCGATCGCCAACCTGTATGGCACCTGCAGCTGCCAAGGGCCCCTTTTCCCGGCCACCAGCAACGGCAGCATCGTCATCAGCAACAAGGCTGGCGGCACGATAACCACGACAGGCAGCGATGCGTCGGGCATCTTTGCACAGGCCGGCAACAAGGATCCGTCCGACCCGGGCAATTCCAATCCCGACGATGGTGGCACGATCAGCCTTGCCAATGCCGCCGTCATCAGATCGGGGGCCAAGGGTATTGCCGCCGGCACTTACGGAGCCGGAGGCACCATCAGCGTCACCAACAGTGGCGACATCGTCTCGACGGCCGGCGAAGGCCTCTATGCCAAGTCCAGTGGCGACAACAGCAGCGTTACCGTCGCCAATACGGCATTCGTCAAGGCCAAGGGCGGCGTTGCCGGGCTGGCTGCCTACACGAGCGGCAGCGGTAGCAACATCGTCATCGTCAACAGCGGACACAATGCGGAATTGTTCAGCAGCGTGGGTTTCGGCGCAATCGCCGGCGCAACCGGCGCGTCGAGCACAGTGCTCGTCACCAACGATGGCAAGATTCACGGCCAGCTTGGCGGCCTGCAGGTCAGTTCGAGCGGCGGCTCCACGGTCACCATCGGCACGTCCGGCTTTGTCGGCGCCAACAACAACCTGGCCATCAAGTCGACCGCTGGAACAACCAGGATCGACGATGCCGGCGTGATTGCCGGCCGGGTCGAATTGAGCGACGCCGGAAATGTCATGAGCGTCAATGACGCCGGCATCTTCAGGGCATTCACCGACAGCAAGTTCGGCGCCGGAGCCGATGCGCTCAACAATCTTGGCACCCTCTACGCATCAGGCAGCTTCTTTGGGTCTTCACCAGGCACTGTCAGCTTCATCGGCCTCGAAAACTTCGTCAACGGCAGCCTGGGCTCCGGAGCCGGCCTGACAACGATGATCGATGGCGTGGCCGGCGACAGACTGACCACCAGCGGCAACTTCACGGGCCAAGGCAATTCCAAGCTCGGCGTCGACGCCAACTTTACCACCGGCGTCGCCGATACTCTGACGATCGGCGGCAATTCGTCCGGTCATACCGATTTGGTCGTGAATGTCGTCGGCGCCGGCGCGCCGGCGGTCTTCATCCCCGTGGTCACGGTGACCGGGACAACCGCCGACAGCGAT
Source organism: Mesorhizobium sp. P2_A12 (assembly GCF_056405075.1). Classification (NCBI taxonomy): domain Bacteria; kingdom Pseudomonadati; phylum Pseudomonadota; class Alphaproteobacteria; order Hyphomicrobiales; family Phyllobacteriaceae; genus Mesorhizobium; species Mesorhizobium sp. P2_A12. The sequence goes on along the minus strand of NZ_JBFUCU010000007.1, from coordinate 117,101 downwards.
TTCGATCTGGCTGGTCCCGTCAATGCCGGCTTCTTCACCTATGGCCTGTTCCTGCAGGGCAACACACACGGCTTGCGTTCCATCGGCCTTGACAATGCCGGTTTCGAACTGCCTGCCGGCGTGACCGGAGCACAGGATGTGTGGCTGGACACGACCGGCTTCTGGCAGGACCGCATGGCGGATCTGCGCACGCAGGAAAGCGGTGTCCACAACGCGGATATGCCGGAGGAAAAACTCGCCGCGCGCATGGGCGGCCTCTGGGCGCGGGCGTCCGGCGATTGGTCAAACCGCGACAGCAGCGTAAGCTACACCGATCCGGTCTCGCTGCAGAGCGAGACCCTCAACCTCGATCGCAAGCAGCGCACCGGTGCCTTCCTCGGCGGCATCGACATGGGGCTCGAAGGTATCGCCGGCGGCGATATGCTGTTCGGCGTCATGGGCGGCTACGTCACCTCCAGGCTCGACTTCAAGGCGACGGACGACAGCTGGAACTACAAGGGCGGCACGGTCGGCGCCTATGCCACCTACCTGAATGGCGGCTTCTACCTCGACGGCCTCGTCAAGGCCGACTTCCTCGATGTCGACATCAACGACGTCGGCGGCAAGGCGAGCACCAACGCCACCAATATCGGCGCACGCCTCGACGCAGGCTACCGCGTCGCCATGGGCTGGGGCTTCATCGAGCCGCAAGCCAGCCTGGAATGGGTCCGCACCAATATGGATTCGGTATCGCTGTTTGGCGGCGACATCGACTTCCAGAACGGCAGCAGCGGCCGCGCCAGGATCGGCGTGCGCATCGGCACCGATATGCAGATGAACGACATGACCGTCAGTCCGGATCTGACGCTGAGTGTCTGGAACCATTTCGGCGACAGCAACGCCGTCGACATCAACTTCCCCGGCAGCGCCTTCTCGGCCATCGACAGCGCCGGCAACGGCACATTCGGCGAGGTCGGCGTCGGCGTGAACGTGGCCAGCGCCAGCAACTGGTCCGGCGTGGTCCGCGGCAGCGTCCGCTTCGGCGACAATTACAGCGCCGGCTCTGTTGGCGCGGCACTCCGTTACGGCTGGTAGTCCAGCGGATTGCATCTGAACTTCTTGCGCCGGCCCTCGCGGCCGGCGTAGTCATGACTAGGTCCACCTATGGAGCAAGCGTGAGCACATCCAAGGCCACTGACGAGGCCCCGGCGAAACCGCCCGAAGCCGCGTCTCCCAGCGCGGCCGAACAGCAGACCAACATCTCGCTGTCGCGCGGCTTCATCAACTGGATGGAGACGGCGCAGTGCTCGTTGGCCTTCACCTCCTACCAGACCGGACAGCTGTTCCTGGTCGGCCTCACCGGCGACAGGAAGGCCTCGATCCACCAGACCAGTTTCGTAAGGGCCATGGGCGTGACCGTTGCCGGGCAGCGCATCATCCTGGCCTCCGACACGGCGGTGTGGCGGTTGGAAAACATCCTCGGGCCCGACCAGGTCGCCAATGCCATCTACGACCGCATGTACATGCCGCGCGCTGCTTCATACACAGGCGACCTCGACATCCATGAGCTGGCCGTCCGCGAAGATGGCCAGATCGTCTTCATCAACACCAAGTTCTCTTGCCTGGCGACGCTGAGCCCGACGCATTCCTTCCGGCCGTTGTGGAAGCCCTCTTTCATCAGCAAGCTGGTGCCGGAGGACCGTTGCCATCTCAACGGCCTCGCCATGCAGAACGGGCGCGCCCGCTATGTCAGCGCGATCAGCCGGTCGGACTCGGTCGGCGGCTGGCGCGACCGGCGCTGGGAAGGCGGCATGATCATCGACATCACCGAGGACAGAGTGGTGGTCGACGATCTGTCGATGCCGCATTCGCCGCGCGTCCATGACGGCGCGCTTTGGGTGCTCGATTCCGGCCGCGGCTTCCTGGTCCGCATCGATCCTGCAACCGGACAGCGGCAGAACATCGCCTTCTGCCCCGGCTTCCTGCGCGGCTTGAGCTTTCACGGCCGCTTTGCCATCGTCACCACGTCGCTGCCGCGCGATGGCCTGTTCAAGGACCTGCCGCTGCAGGACAATCTGCAGACGCGCGACGCCGAGCCGCGCTGCGCGCTGTACATCATCGACCTGCATACCGGCGGCATAGCCGAGTGGATCGAGTTGAAGGGACACATCACCGAGTTGTTCGACGTCGCCGTCATTGCAGGCTGTCGCTGTCCCTCGTCGGTGCCGCTCAACAGCCCGAACGTGGCTTCGCTGATCACCATCGACAGCGAAGGTTGAGCGAATCGGGCTCGGCCTGCGAAGTCCTTGTCCCGGCCGGTCCAAAGCCTAGATCAATCATCAGGCAGGCTCGGAGTTCGCTCAGCGCAGCCATGAGGAAGAAATTTCTCCACACACCGAAATATCGTCGAACATTTTCTTCAGGAGGGCAAAAAAGGCAACATTGAATGCATCTAATTTCTATCAGTTCGGTAGATTTGGCGCCGGTTCAACGGAGGCAGAAATGACCAAACCTCATTTCAGGAAACTGCTCGGCGCACTGGTCGCCACATCTGTCCAGTTCGGCACGCTCGGTTTCGCGTTTGCCGACACCACCATCCTCAACGTGTCCTACGATCCGACACGCGAGCTCTACAAGGCCTATGACGAAGCCTTCGCGGCGCATTGGAAGGCCGAGACCGGCGAGACGGTCACCATCCAGCAATCGCATGGCGGATCGGGCGCCCAGGCCCGCGCCGTGATCGACGGCCTCGACGCCGATGTGGTGACGCTGGCGCTCGAAGGCGACATCAACGCCATCGTCTCGAAATCGAAGAAGATCAATCCCGACTGGCGAAAAAAATTCGATAACAATTCAGCGCCTTACACCTCGACCATCATCTTCCTTGTCCGCAAGGGAAATCCCAAGGGCATCCATGACTGGAACGACCTGGTCAAGGACGGCACCCAGGTGATCACGCCCAATCCCAAGACCTCCGGCGGCGCGCGCTGGAACTATCTCGCGGCCTGGGCCTACGCCAACGCCAACGATGGCGGCGACGAGGCCAAGACCAAGGAATTCGTCGGCAAGCTCTACGCCAATGCCCCTGTGCTCGACACTGGCGCCCGCGGCTCGACTGTGACCTTCGCGCAAAAGGGCATCGGCGACGTGCTGATTGGCTGGGAAAACGATGCCTATCTGGCGCTCGACGAATTCGGCGCTGACAATTTCGACATCGTCTATCCCCCGACATCGATCCTGGCCGAGCCGCCGGTGGCGGTTGTCGACGCCAATGTCGACGCCAAGGGCACGCGCAAGGTCGCCGAAGCCTATCTGGGCTGGCTCTATTCCAAGGAAGGCCAGACAATCATCGCCAAGAACCACTATCGTCCGGCCAAGCCCGACCTTGTGGCTCCGGCTGATCTTCCCAAGACACCCGATATCAAGCTGATCTCCATCGACGATCCGCTTTTTGGCGGCTGGAAGAAAGCACAGCCTTATCATTTCGGCGACGGTGGTATATTCGACCAGATCTACAAGCCGGCCCAGTGAGCTAGATCTAGATCAGGACGATATGACCACAGCACCCGCGCAGGCGGGGTGGCGGTTCAGACAGCCGAGTGTCATTCCGGGTTTCGGACTGACGCTCGGCTTCTCGCTTGCCTACCTCACCCTCATCATCCTCATCCCGCTATCCGGGCTGCTCTGGCGCTCGGCCGCGCTTGGCTGGCCTGAATTCTGGGCCATCGCCACCGATCGCCGCACGATCAAGGCGCTGGAAATCAGCTTCGGCACCGCCTTCATCGCGGCTGCCGTCAATGTCGTCTTTGGCACGCTGGTCGCCTGGGTGCTGGTGCGCTACCGCTTTCCCGGCCGCCGCATCGTCGATGCCATGGTTGACCTGCCGTTCGCGCTGCCGACGGCGGTGGCCGGCATCGCGCTGACCACGCTCTACGCGCCGAACGGCTGGATCGGCAAATTGCTGATGCCGCTCGGCATCAAGGTCGCCTATACGCCGCTCGGCATCGTCATCGCGCTGGTCTTCATCGGCCTGCCCTTCGTCGTGCGCACCGTGCAGCCGATCATGGAAGAGATCGACAAGGAGGTTGAGGAAGCCGCCGCCACGCTTGGCGCCAGCCGCTTCCAGACCATCACCCGCATCCTGTTTCCAGGGCTGGCGCCGGCCATTGTCACCGGCTTTTCGCTGGCCTTCGCCCGCGGCGTCGGCGAATACGGCTCGGTCATCTTCATCGCCGGCAACCTGCCCTATAAATCCGAGATCGCGCCGCTGCTGATCGTCATCCGGCTGGAGGAATACAATTATCCGGCGGCGACCGCGATCGCGGCGATCATGCTCGCTCTGTCGTTCGTCATGCTGCTGGTCGTCAATCTCGTGCAGGCATGGAGCCGCAAGCGCTATGGCTGATCCCGAGATCAAATCCTATGAGCCGCATCACGAGAGCCAGTCGGCGGCGGTCACGGAGAGCCGCCCGGCGCGCCTGGCGCTGATGGCCTTTGCCTTCGCCTTCCTTGGCATCTTCCTGCTGTTGCCGCTGATCATCGTCTTCCACGAGGCACTGGCAAAGGGCGTCGGTGCCTATTCGCAATCGCTGAGCGACCCCGATGCGCGCTCGGCGATCCGGCTGACGCTGCTTGTCGCCGCGATCTCGGTGCCGCTCAACATCGTCTTCGGCATCTCCGCCGCCTGGGCGATCGCCAAGTTCGAGTTCAAGGGCAAGGCCTTCCTGACCACGCTGATCGACCTGCCCTTCTCGGTCTCGCCGGTCATATCGGGTCTGGTCTATGTGCTTTTGTTCGGCGCCCAGGGGCTGCTCGGCGGCTGGCTGAAGGCGCATGGCATCGTCATCCTGTTTGCCGTGCCGGGCATCGTGCTGGCCACTGTCTTCGTCACCTTTCCCTTCGTCGCCCGCGAACTGATCCCGCTGATGCAGGAACAGGGCAATGGCGACGAGGAGGCAGCCCTGTCGCTCGGCGCCAATGGCTGGCAGACCTTCTGGTACGTGACCTTGCCCAACGTCAAATGGGGGCTGCTCTATGGCGTGCTTCTGTGCAATGCGCGTGCCATGGGCGAGTTCGGCGCGGTGTCGGTGGTGTCGGGCCACATACGCGGCCTGACCAACACCATGCCGCTGCATGTCGAAATCCTCTATAACGAGTACAACGCCGTCGGCGCCTTTGCCGTCGCTTCATTGCTTGCGGGCCTGGCGCTCGTCACGCTGGTCTTGAAAACACTTCTCGAGATGCGCTACGGCGCCGAGATCGCCGCGACGCGCGGACACTGATAGAGGGGTTTGCATGGAAGTTCGCGTTGCCAACGTGCGCAAGGAGTTTGACCGGTTTCCGGCGCTTCACGACGTGTCGCTCGACATCAAGTCGGGCGAGCTGATCGCGCTTCTGGGGCCGTCCGGTTCCGGCAAGACGACGCTGCTCAGGCTGATTGCCGGGCTGGAGCGGCCGACGCGAGGAAAAATCTTCTTCGGTGACGAGGACGCCTCGCAGAGGTCGATTCAGGAGCGCAATGTCGGTTTCGTCTTCCAGCATTATGCGCTGTTCCGGCACATGACGGTGGCCGACAACATCGGCTTCGGCCTCAAGGTCCGGCATGGGCCGTCGCGCCCGCCGGCGCAGGAGATCCGCCGCCGGGCTTCGGAACTGCTCGACCTCGTCCAGCTTTCGGGGCTAGAAAAGCGCTATCCGGCACAGCTCTCCGGTGGTCAGCGCCAGCGCGTGGCGCTGGCGCGCGCCATGGCGATCGAGCCCAAGGTGCTGCTGCTCGATGAGCCGTTCGGTGCGCTCGACGCACAGGTGCGCCGGGAATTGCGCCGCTGGCTGCGCGAAATCCATGACGCCACCGGCCACACCACTGTCTTCGTCACCCATGACCAGGAAGAGGCGCTGGAGCTTGCCGACCGCGTCGTGGTGATGAGCCAGGGCCGCATCGAGCAGGTCGGCACCGCCGACGACATCTACGACACGCCGAACTCGCCCTTCGTCTATGGCTTTATCGGTGAATCGAGCTCGCTTCCCGTCAAGGTCGAGAATGGCGAGATCTGGCTTGCCGACCGCCCTATCGGACTTGCCGCGCCTCACGAGCCCTCGGGCGATGCGACGCTGTTCTTCCGCCCGCACGATGTCGAATTGCTCGACGGCTGCAGCGGCTGCATCGCCGGCACGGTCGCCGCCAGCCGCCGCGTCGCCGGTACGCGGCGGGTGGAGCTTGAGATCGGCGGCGAGCGCCAGCGGGTCGAAATCGAACTGCCGGTCGATCACCCCGCGGCGCAGAAAAGTCGGGTGGCCTTCCGCCCCGGTCGCTGGAAGCTCTTCCCGGCCGCTTGATCCAATCCGCCTGCGCATCGGTTCGTGAAGGATTTCGTGCGTACGCTGGCTGGAGTTCCGAAAGGACCTGTTGCGTGGAGGAAATCCTAACATCCGGCCGTTTTGACGATATCTTTTCTCGCGGCACGAGCATGGAGCCGCTGCGCGTGCCTCGTCGCGCATCATGCCCCACGGCTATGGTCCGACCATAAACGCATTGCATCGGAGGTCTGTTTTCATGAAGCGATTTTTCCTTGGCGCCGCCGCCGTCGCCGGCCTGTTCCTCGCATCCTCCCAAGCCTGGTCGGCCGACAAATGCTCAACGCATCCTATGATGTCGGCCGTGAACTGTTCGTCCAGGTCAACAAGGCCTTCATCGCCGGGCATCCCGGCGTCACCGTCGACCAGTCGCATGCCGGCACCTCGGCGCAGGCGCGCGCCATCGCCGAAGGGCTTGGCGCCGATGTCGTCACCTTCAACCAGGTCACCGACATCGACTTCCTGGTCAAGAAGGGCCTCGTTTCGGCCGACTGGCAGAAGGATTTTCCCGACAACGCCTCGCCCTTCTATTCGCTGCCGTCCTTCCTCGTGCGCGCCGGCAACCCCAAGCACATCAAGGACTGGAACGATCTCGTGCGCGACGACGTCCAGGTGATCTTCCCCAACCCGAAAACCTCGGGCAATGCGCGCTACACCTATCTGGCGGCCACCGCCTACGCCAAGGAAGCCTTCAAGGGCGACGACGCCAAGGTGAAGGAATTCATCACCAAGCTGTTCAACAACGTGCCGATCTTCGACACCGGCGGGCGCGCCGCGACCACCACCTTTGTGCAACGCGAGATCGGCGACGTGCTGATCACCTTCGAGTCCGAGACCCGCGGCATCCGCAAGGAATATGGCGACGACAAGTTCGAGCAGGTCACGCCCTCGGTCAGCCTGCTGGCCGAATTCCCGGTAGCGATCGTCGACAAGGTGGCCGACGAGCATGGCACGCGCGATCTGGCCAAGACCTACCTTGACTTCCTCTACACGCCGGAAGGCCAGGACATCCTCGCGCAGAACGGCAACCGAGTCCGCGATGCAGCCGTCGCCGCCAAATACAAGGCCGACTTCCCCGATGTCCGCCTGCTGACCGTGGACGACGTCTTCGGCGGCTGGGATAAGGTCCAGAAGGAGCATTTCGCCGCCGGCGGCCTGCTCGACCAGACCTACGGCAGCCGCTGACGGGGCAGCATCCGAGGTGAACGCGAAAGCCGGCGCTGTGCCGGCTTTTTTCGTTTCGTGCGCCGGCAATCCGGTATTCAGCGGACCAAAGCATGATCCCGAACAGCGGAATCCGGTTTTCGCCAGAATCATGTTCAAGCCGAGAAGCAGAGTTCCATCCCGATTCTATCGGGTGGAACAGGCTCTATCGGCTTCATCATGCAAAACGTTACAAAGAATCAACGCGTTTGTGCCTAACGTGCCATCTGGCGGCTTGTTTTCGCGAAACGCCATCGCGCGGCGAAAACGTCATTATTTGCACACAAACAGTCGCCAGATGCGGGTGGTTGGGGCTTCAATGGGTTGATCTGGGCATGCTGACTAAAAAAGGCAAATACGGCCTCAAGGCCCTTGTGCATCTGTCCGGCCTGCCGGCTGGCCAACTGGCCTTTGTCAACGACATCGCGGTCGCCAACAACATCCCGAAGAAGTTCCTCGATGCCATCCTGGGCGAGTTGCGCAACGCCGGCTTCGTCCAGAGCCGCAAGGGCAAGGAAGGCGGCTATCGCCTTGCCCGGCCGGCCTCCGAAATCAAGATCGGCCATGTCGTGCGCGTGCTTGACGGACCGCTGGCGCCGATCCCCTGCGCCAGCCGCACACAGTATCAGCGCTGCGAGGACTGCGACGAGGCGACCTGCCAGGTCCGGCACATGATGTTGGAAGTACGCCAGGCGATTGCCGAAGTGCTGGACAATCGCAGCCTCGCCGCCATGCGCGACGCCGACAATGATGATTTTCCGGTCGAACTGACGTCGCAGATTTAGCGCATCTGACGAACCGCGGCAGCGACAAGTTCGCCGACCGGGCGCGTCGCGTCGAGCGTCAATGCCCGCTCATCCGCCGCCGGTGGCTCGAGGATGGCGAACTGGCTGTCGACCAGGCTCGCCGGCATGAAATGACCCTTGCGGCTGGCGACGCGTCGCCTCGCCGTGGCAGCGTCGATCTCCAGATAAAGGAAGACGATCTCCGGGCAGAAGCCGCTCAGCCGCTCGCGATAGCTGCGCTTCAGCGCCGAGCAGGCGGCAACCACGCCTTCGCCCTGCCCTACCGACATCACGATGCGCTCGCCAATCGCGTCGAGCCAGCCTTCACGAAGTTGATCGGTGAGCGGCTCGCCGCTTGCCATGCGCGCGACGTTTTCGGGCGGATGCAACTGGTCGCCCTCGATGAAGATGGCGCCCAGCGTGGCGGCCAGCGCGGTGCCGACGGCCGACTTGCCGCAGCCGGCGACACCCATCACCACAATGGCCGGCACCGAACCGGGAGCGCCCGTTGGCGCCTGTTCTGTCTTTTCGTCCACTGTCAGCGGCTTGCCGGCGCGCGGCCGTAGAGCAACAGCATGGCAACGATGACGATGCCATAGATGATCTGCCGCCCCGCCTCCGGCATCTGCATGACGGACAGGATGGATTGCAGCAGCGTGATCAGGATGACGCCGGCGACGGTGCCGAGATATGAGCCGCGCCCCCCGAGGATCGAGGTGCCGCCAAGCACCACCGCGGCGATCGACGGAAGCAAATAAGCGTCGCCCATCGATTGCGCCGCCTTGGAAGCATAGCCGGCCAGGAGCACGCCGCCGAAGGCCGAAAGCCCGCCCGAGACGGCGAAGGCAATCATCACCACGCGCCGTGTGTCAATGCCCGAGAGATAGGCGGCGCGCTCGCGATTGCCGATACCGTAGACGGCGCGGCCAAAGCTGGTGCGAGTCAATGCGAACACCATCGCCGCACCGATCAGCGCCCAGATGATGACCGCGTTGGGGACGCCCGGAACGGCAAAACCGGTCGCCAGGTAACGCATCGCGCCCGTTGCCGAATCCTGTGGCGAGAAGCCGCCGGTGTAGACCACCATCAGCCCTTGCGCGACGGCGTTGGTGGCCAGCGTGATGATCATCGAGGGGATGCGCAGATAGGCGACGCCGATGCCGTTGACGACGCCGATCAGCATGCCGCAGACGATGCCGAACGGAATGGCCAGCGCCACGCCGACGGGACCATAGGCGGCCGCCGCACTGGCCATCATGGCGCCCATTGCGACCGACCACGGCACCGACAGGTCGATCTGACCAAGCAGGATGACCAGCATCATGCCGGTCGCGATGACGCCGAGGAACGACGCCACCTTGAGCTGCTGCAGAAGGTATTCAGGAGACAGGAAGCTTCTGGAATAGAGGCTGCCTAGGAACAGCAGCAGCACGATGCAGGCAAAGGCCGTCAGCACAGCCGGATCGGCGTGCCGGATGAATCTGGGCATGCGGCCGGCAATGCCGCCAAGCGTCGTTTCGCTCACAGGAACCACTCCAGCCGGTTGCGGACCCGAAACAGGGCGAAGGCGCCGAGGCTGACCGCGATCAGCAGGATAACGCCCTGGAACAGCGGTTGCCAGAGCGGATCGAAATCGAAGACGAAGAGCAGGTCACCGATGGTGCGGAAAGCCAGCGCGCCGAAGATCGCGCCGATGGCGCTGCCCTTGCCGCCGAACAGCGAAACACCGCCAAGCACGACGGCGGCGATCGAGAACAGCGTGTAGGCGTTGCCGCTGGCATAGGCTGCGTCGCCGGTATAGGTGAAGAAGGTCAGGAACAGCCCGCCGACTGCGGCAAGCAGCCCGGCCAGTGCGTAGGCGGCGAATTTTCCACGGCGGATCGGCACGCCGGACATGTAGGCTGCCGTCTCCGACGAGCCGGCTGCGTAAGCCGCACGACCGAGCACCGAGCGGCTGAACGGCACCCAGACAAACAACACCACGGCCAGCAGCACGACCAAGCTTGCCGGCACCACGCCGAACAGTCGTCCTGTCAAAGCGTCGGCGAGGTCCTCATTGACCGAGCCGCCGGGAAAAGGTCGCAGCAGCAGGGCAATGCCGAAGTAGACGGCGCCGGTGGCGATGGTGGCGACAATCGGCTGCAGCCTTCCATAGATGACGATGGCGCCGTTGATCGCCCCGCACAGCAGCCCGGTGCCGAGCACCGCGATGACGCCGAAGGCGGTTTCGATGCCAGTGCCGATGACCAACCAGGACGCCAGGCAATTGGTCAGGGTGAAGATCATGCCGACGGACAGGTCGATGCCGGCGGTGATCACCACCAGCGTCTGGGCCATGGCGACGAAGGCGAGCAGCACGCCCTTGTTCGCTGCCGTCTGCACGACATTGGCGGTGAAGCCGGCCGGGTGGTTCGAGGTGTAGATGACGAACATGACGATGAAGATGCCGAGCGCCAGCAGCGTCCCGCGCTGCTCGGCCAGCCAGTAGCGCCAATCCTTCACGCGTTTGCTCCCAGGCTCACAGGGCTCTCCTCGCCATGGATGTTGAGCGCGCTGGCGATCAGCGCCCGCTCGGTGATCTCGGCGCCAACCAGCTCACGCTTGACCGCCCCATCATAGAGCACCAACACGCGGTCACAGCAGCCGATCAGCTCGTCATAGTCGGTCGAATAGAACAGGATCGCAGCACCGGCATCGGCGAGCTTGCGCATCAGCTGGTAGAGCTCCTGCTTGGTGCCGACATCGATGCCGCGCGTCGGATCGTTGAGCAGGATGATGCGCGGCTGGCGCATCAGCCATTTGGCGATGACCACTTTCTGCTGGTTGCCGCCCGACAGCGCGCCGACCGGAATGTCGAGCCCCGCGGTCTTGATCGCCAGCAGGCCGACCATGTCGTCGATCAGCCGCTGCTCGGCGGCACGGTCGATGATGCCGGCTTTGGACAGCCGGTCGAGCGCGGCGAAGGACAGGTTTTCGCGCACCGTCATCGGCAACATCAGCCCTTCGGTCTTGCGGTCTTCGGGAATGAGCGCCATGCCGATACCGTCTTCACGTGCGGCGGCGGGGCTGGCGATGGCAACGGGCTTGCCGTCGATGAGGATCTGGCCCGACAGGCCGCGCAACACCCCGAAGAAGGCAAGCAGCAGTTCGCGTTGGCCCTGACCGTCGAGGCCGCCAAGACCAACGACCTCACCTGCCCCAACGGTCAGCGAGACATTGTCCAACCGGTCGGTCCATGAAAGCTTGCGTGCCTCCAACACCGGAACGGCGGCAGCCGAAGCGCGTGGCGGCTTCGGCGGAAAGATGTGGCTGTATTCTCGCCCGATCATCAGTTCGACGACTTCATTGTCGCTCTTTGTGCCCGCCGCGTAACTGGCGACATTGCGACCGTTGCGAAACACCGTGCATTGGTCGGCCAGTTCGGCGATTTCGTTCATGCGGTGCGAGATATACAGCAGCGCCAGCCCTTCCGAGCGCAGCCGCTTCAGCACGCCGAAAATCTTGGCGACATCCGTCGCGGTCAGCGCCGAGGTCGCCTCGTCGAGGATCAGGATGCGCGGCTTGCGTGCCAGCGCCTTGGCGATCTCGACCATCTGGCGGCGCGACAGCGGCAGGTCCTTGACCAGCGCCAGCGGGTGGATATCTGCTGCGCCCGCGCGCGCCAACGCTTCCTCCGCAATCCGGCGTTGTGCCTTGCGGTCGATCATGCCGAACCGCGTCGGCGGGTCTGAGATAACAATGTTGTCGGCAACGCTGAGTTCGGGAACCAGCGACAGTTCCTGGAAGATGCAGACGATGCCGGCCTGGTTGGCGGCAGCCGGCGAAGCGAACGTCACCTCGCGGCCATCTAGCGTCATGCGCCCTTCGTCGGGCGCAACGACACCGGCCATCACCTTGATCAGCGTCGATTTGCCGGCACCGTTTTCGCCGAGGATGCCGTGAATGCTACCGGATGAGACCGAAAGCTCGGCCTTTTCCAGCGCCCGCACACCACCATAGCGCTTGGATATGCCTTCCATCCGGAAGAGCGGAATCGCACCGTCCATCGGGCCTCCCGAGGCTCTTTGACGACTAGGGATATCGAGTGGTCGGCGCCGCGGAATATCCCGCGGCGCCTGGGTGCAGCTACTGGTCGGCCTTGGTCTGGCCCATGATTTCCTGCGCGGTGAAATTGATACCGCAGGTCGGGAAGGAATTGCCGACGAAGAAATTGTCGGACTGATCAGGGAAGAAATCCTGACCTGCCTTGAAGTTCGGATCCTCGACGATCGCAAGCGGCAGCTTGACCGACTGCGGGACGACGTTGCCTTCAAGGGCTGCTATCGCCGTCTTGATGGCAACCGCCACCTGGGCGGGGCCGGTACCGGCTGACGAGCATTTCAATCCGTCCGCCGCATGGGCCGCGCAGAATTTGCGGAAGCCGTTCTCTGTTTCGCCGCCGAACGGCACGAACGGATGCTTGGCGTCGATCATCGCCTGCACGATGCCGGTATCGCCACCCTGGCCGGTGATGCCGACGAACGGACCATTGGTGGCGATCGCGTCAGCCGTGACTTTCTGCGCTGTCGGATCGTCCCACTTGCCGGCGACTTCGGTGACGTCCCATTTCTTGCCCGAAGCGTCGAGAACCTCATGGATGCCATTGTGGCGATCGGTGTCGACCGACGTGCCGGCGACGCCGCGGACTTCAAGGATCTTGCCGCCTTCGGGGATATGGCCGGTCAGCCATTTGCCCCAAAGTTCGCCAAGGCCCTTCTGATCGACATTGACGTTGATGGCATCCTTGGTGTCGAGAATGTTGTCGAAGGCGACCAGCACGACGCCGGCTTCCTTGGCGCGCTTGATGACCGGGGCAAAAGCGGTCGGGTTCTGCGCGTTGACCACAATGGCGTCGTAGCCGGAATCGATGAAGTTGTTGATCGCCGAGATCTGCGCCGGCACATCCTCGCCGGTCGACACCACCTTGAATTCCTTCAGCTTGGCGGCGACGTCCTTCTGCGCTGCGTAAGCCTTGGCCGTCTGGATCATCTGGATGCGCCACGTGTTGGCGATATAGCCATTGGCGAGCGCGATCCGGTACGGGCCATCTTTTTTGGGAAACTTGAAGAACTGCGTGTCTGCGGCCCAGGGCGCGAAGCAGTCCGGTTCGGCGGCTGGGCCCTTCACGACTTCGGGGCCGGCGGCCATTGCGGCCGAGTTGAGCATGACAAATGCAGTGGCGGCAACGATGCCACCCACGAGTGACTTGATCATCGATATTCCTCCCAGTTGCAGTTTTGATTGTTTTGGCTGCCATGCACTTCACGCGTCCGGCGAGGCACCTCCTGCCTTGCCTGTCGCGTTTTCTTAAGTCGCCAATGTCGACCCGGCTTCCTCCCTTGCCACCTCTAAATGGGAAATAAAAACTATCATATTATACATAATAAACAAGCATGAGCTGTCGCTTATATATAATAAACAGGCTTGGCTTTTGTCGTAAGTTTCCACTCTAGACAACTGGTAGCGCTACCATGACGTTGTGTAAACCGGCATTCACACAGTCGCTTCTGTGTGTTTCAACGGGCAGTGCTCTCGCGGCGTTTGAGTTCGAAGCCGAGATCGACGATCCGTTGTTCCGGCCTGTTGCCGGCGATCGCCGCCAGCGCCATGGCGACCGCGCGTCGGCCGATCTCATACCGGTGGGTGCGGATGCTGGTGATCGAAGGAAACGCCACCTGCATCATGTCGAGGTCGTTGAAGCCGACGATGCCTATCGTCTTCGGCACCGCGATCGAGGCGCGATGACACTCGAACAACACGCCGAGCGCGATGTCGTCATTGTTGCAGAACACACCGTCGAGCGTCGGTACCTTTGCTAGCGCGTCGCGGAGCATTTCGCGCCCGAGCGGCACGCTCGACAGCACTGGCGTGGTGGTGACGAGGCGTGGGTCGAACAGCCCGGCGGCCTCCATCGCCGCGCGATAGCCGGCCAGGCGCCGCTGCGAGCGCGGGTCCATGCGCGCGCCGATGAAGCCGATGCGGCGGTAGCCTGTCTCGATCAGATGCTCGGTCGCCGCCCTGCCGCCGTCGAAATGCGAGAAGCCGACCATCATGTCGACAGGATCGGGCCCGGTTTCCATGACCTGCACCACCGGGCAGCCGGCGCTCTCCAGCAGTTTTCGCGAGGTCGGTGTCTGGTCGATGCCGGCGACGATCAGCGCTGCCGGCCGCTGCGAACCGAAGACCTGCAGCAGCCGCTCTTCCTCGAGGCCGGAATAATGGGTGTTGCCGAGTTGGATGCGGAACGGGCTGGCCGACAGGCTGTCATAGATGCCGCGCACCACCTCGGCAAAGACGTTGTTGGTGAGCGACGGCACCAGCACGCCGAACACCTCGGCGCGCGCCGAAGCCAGTGCCCGCGCATTCGGGTCCGGCACATAACCAAGTTCGTCGACCGCGGCCTGGATCTGGCGGCGCAATTCCTCCGAGACGCGCCCCGGCTCGCGCAGGGCGCGCGACACGGTGATGGCGCCGACACCGGCCTTGCGCGCGACATCGGCAATGGTCGGGCGGCCGCCGCCCCGGCGCGAGCGCGGCTTGATCAAGGACCCGCTCCCTCGGAAGAGCACCCACCAAAGCGCGGGGATACGATCGTCCTTGCTGTCGTCATCTCACCCGGCTTGCCTTGCCGCACCCACTCATGCTCTGGCGTCGCGCAGCCTTTCGCCCTTGTCAAGCAACGCGAAGTAGCTCAGCCATTTCAAGCCATCGCCACGGCACGTTGCCTTGCCTTCCAAAACAACAGACCGATCGCCAGTATGTTCAGCAGATTCCAGGCGATACCGTTGAGGAATGCCGCGGCGTAGGAGCCGGTCAGGTCGTAAATCCAACCCGACATCCAGCCGCCGATCGCCATGCCGAAGATCGTCGCCATCATGACAATGCCGATGCGCTGGCCGGCCTCTTTGGCCGGCATGTATTCGCGCACGATGATCGCGTAGCAGGGCACGATGCCGCCTTGCGACAGGCCGAACACCAGCGATACGACGTAAAGCGAGGCAAGCCCGTCGAAGGGAATGTAGAACAGCAGCGACAGGCATTGCAGCACCGAGCCGATGAGCAGCGTCTTCACGCCGCCGATGAGGTCGGCGAGAAAACCGGAGGCCAGCCGGCTGACGACGCCCGCCGCCATCATGATCGACAGCATGTCGGCGCCGTGCGCCATGCCATAGCCGAGATCCATGCAATAGGCGACGATATGCACCTGCGGCATCGACATCGCCACGCAGCAGCCGAGGCCAGCGACGACCAGAAGCACCTGCAAGGCCGCCGGCGACAGCGAGATCGGCTGCACCGGCCGGCTTCCCGGCGAACCAGCTGCGGCAGTCTCCGGAGCACCGCGCCGCAGCAACAGCACCAGCGGCACCATGGTCACCAGGCAGAAGACGCCGATCAAGGCATAGGTGAAGCGCCAGCCTTCAGACTTCATCAGCGTCGGCATGATGGTTGGCCAGATCGCTCCGGCAAGGTAGTTGCCGGCGGCCGCCGCGGTCACCGCGACACCGCGCCGGCGGTTGAACCAGTGCGAGATATCGGCGATCAGCGGCCCGAAGATCACCGACGTGCCGACACCGATCAATAGCCCTTGAGCAAGGGTGAATTGCAGGATCGAGGTCGACAGCGCCGCGAGCAGGAGGCCGGCGGCGAGCGCAATCGAGGAGAGCAGCGCGGGGATCCAGTAGCCCATGCGGTCGATGGCGCGGCCGACCAGCACGTTGCCCGCGGCGAAACCAACCATGGTCGCGGTATAAGGCATGGACGCCGCGGCGCGATCAACGCCGAACTCGGCCTGCACGGCGGGCAGCACGACAACCACAGCCCACATGCCGACGCCGCCGATCGTCGCCAGCAGCATCGAAATGGCGAGCCGCATCCAGGAATAACTGCTGTCGATACCGGGGCTCGGCCGGCTCAAGTCGGTTCGGGTCAAGGCGTTTCCTGTCGGCGGTCTCGAAAATCGGCAGCCGTTTGCGCCACTATCGGCACATTCGCAACGCGCAGCAGCGCCACGGCGGGCAAATCCGTCGCACCAGACCCAAGACCAATGGGGAACCGATGCCAAGGTGTGGAGTTTCCCGGCAAGCCACCCTGCAAAGGAGTCCTGTCATGACCGCGAAGAAGAAATGGTCGGCCGAGGTGACCGAGCACAGCGACGCTATGGATCTCGAGGACCACGTCTTTGAACCCGACGACGCCAGGAAGATCGCAGCCTCCCTCAAGCGATCCGCTGAACACAGCCACCGGCGCAAGGCCGAGCCGTTCCAGTCCGCCATGTCGATGCTGAACTTCTACATCAACCGCGCCGGCAAGAATCTGCCCGCTTCGCGCAGACAAGTGCTTGAGGACGCCAAAGACGAGTTGCGCGCCGCCTTCGGGCGAGAGAAAGAGGACTAGCCGCGACCCATTGGGTGCCTAGCGCGAACGGATGACGCCGTCGGTGTTGGCCAACAACTTGCGCACCGCGTTGCGCGCCGCATCCGGCCGCTGCAGGCGGATGTTCTTCTCGATCGCCTCGTGCAGCTTCTGTGCGTGCTGCAAATCATCCAGCTCCCGCGTCGTATAAGCGAACAGGTGGTCGAACGCGGACTCGATGAGCACGCCGAGCGGCACCAAAAGGTCGTTGCCGGATGCGCGCAGGATCGCCAGGTGGAAACGCGTGTCGGCACGCGTGCGCTCCTGCAGGCTCGTCGCCTCGCCCATCTCGCGGCAGGCCTGGCTGATCTCGGCCATCTGCTCGTCGGTCCGCCGCATGGCGGCAAAGGCGGTCGCTTCCGGCTCGATGATATGGCGGAACTCCTGGACGGTCTTCAGGAACACCTCGCGATCCGGGGATGTCGCGTACCAGGCGAGCACGTCGCGATCGAGAAGGTTCCAGCGTTCCTTCGGCTCGACCCAGCTGCCGATCTTGGGGCGCGACGCCAACAGGCTCTTGGCCATCAGCATCTTGATCGCTTCGCGCACGGCCGAGCGGCTGACGCTGAAGGTTTCCGACCATTTCGCCTCATTGGGCAGGATGGTACCGGGCGGATAGTCGCCGCGCACGATCCTGAGACCAATCTCGCTGGCCAGCGAAGCATGGACGCTCGAGCCGGGGATGCGCGCCGCGTCAGGTCGGCGAACGCCTGCCGGGCGCTCGCCGGAGGCCGCTTTCGCTGGCGATTTTTCCTTGTTCGGCTTCGCGTCCCGCATAGGCTCCAGAAAGGCCGGATTGCAGGGGCTGTCAAGCGCGGCAAGCGGCTCAGACGGCAAAGCCGGCCGCTGTGCACAGATCAGCCCGATTGCTCCTGCGGATCAGGCCTGCTTGACGTATTTGCGCCAGCTGTGCTCCGGGCGGAAGCCGAGAATATCCCGCGCCTTGCGGTTCGACAGCAGCGTCTCGTATTCGCCGAGTTCGGCCTTGACCGGTACGCTGGGATAGAACCGCTTCAAGAGTTCGGCGGTCGGCAGGTCGGATGAGGTATCGTCATTGGCGGCGTTGAACACCTGATAGCCGAGCCCGTCCTTCTCGACGGCACGCAGCGTGATCTGGCCGAGGTCGCGCGCGTCGACATAGCTCCAGGCGATGCGCTTGCGGAAACCCGGGTCGGCGAACCATTTCGGAAACAGTGAATATTCATGTGGCTCGATGACGTTGCCGATGCGCAGCGCATAGATGTCGGTGCCGCTACGCAGCGCAAAGGCGCGCGCCGTCTTCTCGTTGACGACCTTGGACAGCGCGTAGCTGTCCATCGGATCGACATCATAATCCTCGTCGAGCGGGAAATACTGGGGATCACGGGGCTCGTTGGCGAACACCAGCCCATAGGTGGTTTCGCTCGAGGCAATTACTACCTTGCGGATGCCGAGCTTCACCGCCGCCTCGATGACATTGTAGGTGCCGAGCGCATTGATGCGGAACACCTCGTTGTCGGTGGTGATCATGATGCGCGGGATGGCGGCGAAATGCACCACCGCATCGACTGGCTGGGAGCGCAGCGACGGGTCGAATTCGTGCAATCCCATATAACTCGACAGCGCGTTGAACACCTGTCCGCTGTCGGTGATGTCGGTGATCAGCGTGCGCACCTTGGGATTGTCGAGCGGCTTGGTGTCGATGTTGAGCACCTGGCAGCCCTGCTCCACCAGATACTGCACGACATGGCGTCCGGCCTTGCCGCTACCGCCGGTGAACATGATCCGCTTCGTCATTTTGCTCTCCACATACGCTGGGATTTATGTGTATTGTCAGACAAAATCGCAATCCGCAACCACCCTCGCCTGCAAAACGGCAGCGCTGATCATCAATCATTGCAACAGGACTTGAAGACATGAACACGACTGCCGCGAGCGAAAAGATCGGCTTCATCGGCCTTGGCCTGATGGGGCACGGGATCGCCAAGAACATCGTCGACAAGGGCTACAGCCTGACCTTTCTCGGCCGCAAGAACCGCAAGCCGGCGGAAGACCTGCTTGGCCGCGGTGCCGTGGAAGCATCGACCTCGCGCGACGTCGCGGCGGCATCGGACATCGTCTTCATCTGCGTCACCGGATCGCGCGAAGTCGAGGCCATCATTCGCGGCCCCGGCGGCCTCAAGGAGGGCTTGAAAAAGGGCGCGGTCGTCGTCGACTGCTCGACCTCCGATCCGGTCTCGACCATTGCACTGGCGGCCGAACTCAAGGCGCTCGGAATCGACTATGTCGATGCGCCGCTGAGCCGCACGCCGAAGGAGGCCTGGGAAGGCACGCTCGACGCCATGGTCGGCGCGCCGGACGCCGTCTTCGCCCGGCTGAAGCCGGTGCTGGAAACCTGGGCCGGCCGCATCGTTCATATCGGCGACACCGGCGATGGCCACCGCATGAAGCTGCTCAACAACTTCATCTCGCTCGGCTATGCCGCGATCTATTCGGAGGCGCTGGCGCTGGCGCAGAAGGTCGGCATCTCGCCGCCGCGCTTCGACAGCGTCATCCGCAACGGCCGCATGGATTGCGGCTTCTACCAGACCTTCATGCGCTGGACGCTGGAGGGCGACCGCTACGCCCACAAATTCTCCATCGCCAACGCCTTCAAGGACCTGACCTATCTGGAATCGATGGCGGGCGCGGCCGGCATCGCCAACCCGCTCGGCAACGCCACCAAGAACTCTTTCGCCGGCGCCTTCGCCACCGGTCCGGCCGAGCAATTCGTGCCGATGCTGGCAACCCATATCGGCAAGGTCAACGGCGTCGACCTGATGCCATCGAAGGATGGCAAGAAACAGACGATTTGAGGGAGAAGCAGTCCGCGCAGCGGACGGAAAGCCAATTAAGGGCCGGCGTCACTGCCGCACTATCACCGCCGTGACCGCCCGATCCCTTCATCGGTGTTCTCAAGCAGTTTGTGCACGGCGTTGCGCGCGGCTGTCGGACGCCGCAGGCGGATGTTCTTCTCGATCGCCTCATGCAGCTTCTGCGCATGCCGCTGATCACCAACCCTCTGCGTCGTGAAGTCGAAGAGATGGTCGAGTGCCGATTCGATCAGCACGCCGAGCGGCACCAGCAGATCGTTGCCGGAGGCGCGCAGGATGGCGAGATGAAAACGCGTGTCGGCGCGGATACGCTCCTGCAGGCTCAAGGCATCGCCCATCTCGCGGCAGGCTTGGCTGATCTCGGCCATCTGCTCGTCGCTGCGCCGCATGGCGGCAAAGGCCGACGCTTCCGGCTCGATGATATGGCGAAACTCCTGCACGGTGCGCAGGAATGCCTCGCGATCGGGCGCCGTCGCGTACCAGGCCAGCACGTCGCGGTCGAGCAGGTTCCAGCGCTCTTTCGGCTCGACCCAGCTGCCGATCTTGGGGCGCGAGGCCAGAAGGCTCTTGGCCATCAGCATCTTGATCGCTTCGCGCACCGCCGAACGGCTGACATTGAAGATTTCGGCCCATTTGGCCTCGTTGGGCAGGATGGTGCCGGGCAGATAATCGCCGCGCACGATCCTGAGGCCAATCTCGCTGGCCAGCGAGACATGAACGCTCGCTCCCGAAAAGTGTGCAGCGCCAGCCCTGCGCATGACAACCGGACGGAGGCTGTCTTGTGCCTTGGCCCGGTCGGTTCGCTTCTTTGACTTCTTGTCCGGCATCCACGTTCCAATGCGTCGGCCGTCTGTCGTCCGGACTGGTCCGAACCCGAACGGCACGCCGATCTCGTTGCCGAAAAATCCAGACCATGGACGCGGCAAAGCCGGAGCCTGCCGCCCCAACCGCAGTGTCCCGTTCAGGAATCGACGGGGGGCGCCCGTTGCCGAGCGCCCCAAATCGAGAACCTACTTCTGGATGCAGGTGTCGACGGTGTCCTTGGTGCATTCGTCGAGACCGGTAAACACCGGATCGGCGACGGTCTTGCCTTCGATCAGGTCGATCATCACCGAGGGCGCCTTGTAGCCCATTTCGAACGGCCGCTGGCCGACCAGTGCGGTGACCAGGCCGTCACGAGCAATCGCCACCTCGTCGCCAATCGTGTCGGCTGCGCCGATGACGAAGTCGTTGCTGGCGATGCGGTCCTTGAGCGGCCCGAACAGATCGCGATAGGGCTGCGGCGCACCGAACAGCGGCCAGCCGCCCATGATGCCGAACGCGTCGAGCTTGGGGTTGGCGGCGAGGATATCGGTCATCGCCTGAACGCCCTTGGCGCCATCGTCATTGGTGAACACCGGGCAGCCGGCGACTTCGGTCCAGCCACCTTCGCCGGCGAGCGCAGCGAGGCCTTCCTTGCCCGACAGTGCGTCACGCATACCTTGCGCGCGGCGCAGGATGTTGTCGGCCGCAGGATTGCCCTCGATGGTGCAGATCGTGCCGCCATTCGGCTTGCCCTTCTTGATATACTCGCCGATCTTCTTGCCCATCAAATAGTTGTCGGTGCCGAGATAGGTCTTGCGCAGCGCCGCATCTTCCTTGCTGAGGTCGGCATCGACCGTCATGATCGGGATCGTCGGATTGGCGGTCTTGATCGTTTGCGCGATCAGCGGCGCGTTGGATGGCGAAATCGCCATCGCCACGGTGTCGGCCTTGCTCAGCATGTCCTGGACGATCTGCGCCTCGCCGGCCTCGTCCGAGGTCGAAGCCGGGCCGGTGTAGAAGCATTCATATTCCGAGCTGGCGTTTTCCTTGTTCCATTTCTCGCAACCCTGGTGGATGGCTTCGAAGAACGGATTGTCGAGACCTTTCACGACAATGACGAGCTGTTTCTTGGCCAAAGCCGGCCCGGCGCCAAGCGCCATCATGGCGGCGGCGGCGAGCAAAAGTGATTTCCTCATGTCAGTCCTCCCTTGAAAACAGACGGACACGGCGTGCCCGCCACACAGATCGACCGGACGCGTGATGACCGAGGTTCGTTTCGCGAGCACTCGTGTCGCCAAGACAGATCGATAAGCATTTCCAGATGCGGCTTTGGACCGGCTCAACACACGGGGTATAGCCGGAACCTCGACCGATAAGCCTCCACCGATTCCACCCGGCGAACCGCCGGCAGGGATCGGCATAATCTCCTCCGACGCTTAGCTAATATCGGCTCGCCGCCAACGTCAATGCTATTTGTCCTACAAAACTGATTTTTAGAATAATCCAGCCTTAATTCATCCGACAATTGATTGACGCGCGCCGGCTTTTGCGTAAAAGAACGCTAACGCTGTTTCCGGGAGGAGCTGGGGAGAGCGAGGCCAAAGCAGGGCCGGCATTGACGCCGGGAACAGCAGCAGGTCGCAAAGCACGGGGAGGCAAGAAGGCTGGTGGCGGTTCTCGAACTCACCAACATATCGAAGCATTTCGGCGCCATCCAGGCGGTCAACGATGTGTCGTTGTCGATCGAGCCCGGCCAGGTTGTCGGCCTGATGGGCGACAATGGCGCCGGCAAGTCGACGCTGGTCAAGATGATCGCCGGCAATTTTCGCCCGAGCCACGGCACCATGCAGATGGACGGCAAGGATTTGATCCTGCACAAGCCGGTCGAGGCCCGCCAGCACGGCATCGAGATCGTCCATCAGGATCTGGCACTCTGCAACAATCTGACGGCAGCGGCGAATGTCTATCTCGGCCGTGAATTGCGCCGCGGCGTCGGCCCCTTCCGCATTCTCGACTACGCTTCTATGTACAAGCGCGCCGGCCAGATCTTTGCGGAGCTCAAATCCGAGACCCGCCCGCGCGACCTCGTCAAGCAGATGTCGGGGGGCCAGCGCCAGGCGGTGGCGATCGCCCGCACCATGCTGTCGCAAGCCAAGATCGTGCTGATGGACGAGCCGACGGCGGCGATCTCGGTGCGGCAGGTCGCCGAGGTGCTGAACCTGATCCGCCATTTGCGCGACCAGGGTATTGCCGTCGTACTGATCAGCCACCGCATGCCCGACGTCTTCACCGTCGCCGACCGCGTCATCGTCATGCGACGTGGCCGCAAGGTCGCCGACAAGACGATCGCGTCCAGCTCGCCCGAAGAAGTCACCGGGCTGATCACTGGTGCGATCGAACAGGTTTGATTTCAGCGCGTTCCACCGGCAGATAAAGGTCGATAATGGCAGTCACCCTTGATCAGACGATCGCACAGAAACAGCACACCTTGCTGTCGAAAATGTTTGCCAGCCAGACCTTCTGGGTAGTGATCGCGGTCATCCTCGCCTGCCTGTTCCTGTCGTTTGCCACCGACGCCTTCGCCACGCAGAAGAACCTCTACAACATCACCCGCAACATCACCTTCGTCGCCATCATCGCGCTCGGCATGACCTTCGTCATCATCACCGGCGGCATCGACCTCTCGGTTGGTTCGGTGTTGTGCCTGTCGTCGATGGTGCTGGCCGTCACCATGCACGCCGGCTACTCGATCGAGATCGGCATCCTGGCCTCTATCGCCACCGCGCTTGCCATCGGCGCCTTCAACGGCATCCTGATCGCCTATCTCGGCTTTCCGCCGTTCGTGGTGACGCTCGGCATGTTGTCGATCGCCCGCAGCCTGGCCATGGTCGCCTCCAACAACACCGTCGTCTTCCAGTTCGGACCGGACCACAACAAGCTGCTGGCGCTGGGCGGCGGCGCCTGGGTGTTCGGCATCGCCAATCCAGTGCTTTACATGATCCTTCTGGCGCTGATCACCGGCTTCATCCTGCGCTGGACCAAGTTCGGCCGGCACATCTTCGCCATCGGCGGCAATGAGCATGCTGCGACGCTAACCGGCGTTCCGGTGCGCCAGATCAAGGTCGCCGTCTACATGATTTCTGCGCTGTCGGCCGGCATTGCCGGTATCATCCAGACCGGATGGCTGGGCGCCGTCACCACCAATCTAGGCACCGGCATGGAGCTTCAGGTCATCGCCGCCACCGTCATCGGCGGCGCTAACCTTGCCGGCGGCGTTGGCACCGCCTTCGGCGCCATCGTCGGCGCGGCGCTCATTGAGGTGATCCGCAACAGTCTCGGCCTGCTCGGCATCAACGCGTTCTGGCAAGGCGTGTTCATCGGCGGCGCCATCCTGCTGGCGGTTCTGTTCGACCGCATCCGCAATTTCCGCCGCAACGACTAGGACCATGATCCCAAAAAGTGGAAACCGGCTTTTCGGACAAACGGAAACCGTTTGTCCAGAGATCATGGTCGAACAAAAGACAGCCTGATGGCAAACTCGCTGTTCAGCCTTGAGGGCCGGCTGGCGCTGGTAACCGGCTCTGGTCAGGGCATAGGTTTTGCCCTGGCGCGCGGCCTGGCTGAACATGGCGCGAGCGTGGTGCTGAACGGCCGCGATGCCGCCAGGATCGGCGGCGCCGTCGAAAAGCTGCGCGATGCCGGCTTCAAGGCGCACGCCTCGACCTTCGACGTCACTGATTTTCAAGCGGTCAACGCGGACATCGCCCGCATCGAAGCCGAGATCGGCGCCATCGATATCCTCATCAACAACGCGGGCGTGCAGTTCCGCGCCCCGCTCGAGGACTTTCCAGAGGAGCAATGGGAGCGGCTGTTCAAGACCAATGTCTCGGGCGCCTTCCATGCCGGCAAGGCGGTCGCCCGCCACATGATCGCGCGCGGCATGGGAAAGATCATCAACATCGGCTCGGTGCAGAGCGAACTGGCCCGGCCGAACATCGCGCCGTACACCGCAACCAAGGGCGCGATCAGGAACCTGACCAGGGGTATGTGCGCCGACTGGGCGAAACACGGCCTGCAGATCAACGCGATCGCGCCCGGCTACTTCCGCACCGAGATGAACCAGGCGCTGGTCGACAATCCCGAATTTTCCGCCTGGCTGGAAAAGCGCACGCCTGCCGGGCGCTGGGGCAATGTCGACGAACTGATCGGCGCCGCCGTGTTCCTCGCCTCCGACGCATCGTCCTTCGTCAACGGCCACACGCTCTATGTCGACGGCGGCATGACGGCTTCGGTTTGAGGCACCAACGCCGGCGCGGCCATCCAACCGTTGTTCGGTTCACTGCCTATCGCTCAGTCTGAAAATCCACCGGCATCGGCCGTCACCCGACCTCGCCAAAGGCCCACGTCTTGACGCGGCCCCGAACCCCGCCGCACAATCCCCCTGCAGGCGAAGGGAGGCCAGTCGTCTGCGGGAGGAATACCCATGACGGAAGCGATCAGGCTCTACTGGGGCCGGTTCGGACATGTTTCTGTCCTGAATGTCGCAAGCGACTTCGTCACCCATGCCCATGTCGAAGCACATTTGATCATCTGGCTGGAAGGCACGGCCGGCGAGATGACCATCGGCCGCGAGACGGTAAGGCTTGGACCGCGCACCGCCGCCGGCATCAACTCCTTCCAGCCGCACAGCCATGTCCTGGCGCGGAACGGGACGCCGGGCCTGTTCCTCGCGTTCTACATCGATCCCGAATGGGCGCGGCGGCGCCGCGACCTGCCTTCGTCCGCACCGCTGTTCTCGCAGGCCGCAATCGTGCTGGAGCCCTGGCTGCACCAGGCCGCCGCCAGTCTGCTCGATCACCTCATCGACAATGAAAGCGTCGACGATGTCGCCAATTACGAGATCGAGCGTTTCATCGACAGCGTCCTCGATGCCGCGGACGCGTCGGCGCCGCAGGAAGCGCGCGTCCGCATAAACACCATGCAGGATTTCCGCGTCCGCAAGGCAATCCAGCTGATGAAGGCCAATGTCTGCGAGCGCATCTGTTTCGACGACGTGGCGCGCGCGGTCGGCCTGTCACGGCCGCACTTCTTCGCCCTGTTCAAGGAACAGACCAATCTGACGCCCAATGTCTACTGGAACACGCTGCGCATGGAGGAAGCGGTGCGGCAATTGCAGTGGTCGCAGGAGCCGCTGATTTCGGTCGCCTGCAATCTCGGCTTCACCACGCAGGGTAATTTCTCGCGCTTCTTCCGCGACCATGTCGGCGTGCCGCCGACGCTCTACCGCGAAGCGGCGCGGATGATCGCCTGAGCCAACCGGCCGCCACCTTTTTCGGACTCCCGCCGTTTTTCAGACTCCTTGATACGGGCTCAAGACGCATTGATAAGCGTCCCTGACATACCCGCCCTACCCTTGCCCGACTGCCGCATCTGCAAGGGACATCCATATGGCGAACGTCACCATCTCCAGCGTCATCGACGCACCGGTCGAACAGGTCTGGGCACGTATTCGCGACTTTAACGGCTTGCCAGGCTGGCACCCGCGCATGGTGGAAAGCCATATCGAGGACGGCAAGGACGCCTCGACGATCGGCTGCGTGCGCAATTTCCAGCTCGCCAGCGGCGCCCGCATTCGCGAAAAGCTGCTCGACTTCTCAGACAACAATTTCCTCGTCAGCTACTCGATCCTGGAGACGCCGCAGCCGCTCACCAACCACAAGGCGACGCTGCAGTTGCGACGCGTCACTGATGGCGACCGAACCTATGCCGAATGGACCGCCAGCTTCGACGCGGCGCCCGAGGAAGCCGGCAAGCTGGCCGAGGGCATGGGCGCCAATGTCTTCCAGGGCGGCTTCAATGCCCTGAAGAGCCATTTCGCCGGCCAGAGCTGAGGGAGCCCGGCTATGGCGCTAGCATTGCAGACTTTTGCGACGGTGAAGGAGGCCAACGCGGCGCTGAAATCCCAGGGCACCCGGTATCTCGGTGGCGGCACGCTGGTCGTGCGCGCCGCCAATGAAGGCGATGTTTCGGTCTCCAGCCTGGTCCGTTCGACCGAGCCGTCGCTTTCAGCGATTACCGTCACCGACGGCACGGCCCGCATCGGCGCTTCGGTGACCATGGCGGCGATCGCCCGTCATCCGAACCTCAGCTCCCTTGCCAAGGCCGCCCGCGCCGTCGGCGGCCCGGCGGTCCGCAACATGGCGACCGTTGGCGGCAATCTGTTCGCACCGGCGCCTTATGGCGACTTCGCCGTTGCCTTGCTGGCGCTCGATGCCACGGTTGGAACCAATGACGGCGAAACGCCGATAGAAACCTTCCTGGCAGGGCGGGACAGCAACCGCGCCATCGTCACTTCGGTCGCTTTCGCGCTTCCGAAGGCAGACGGCTTGCGCTTCCTGAAAGTGTCGCGGGTCAAGCCGAAGGGTGTCTCGGTGCTCAGCATCGCCGCCGTGCTTGATCTGGCCGGCAACGGCACCGTGTCCTCGGCGCGGATCGCGCTCGGCTGCATGGCAGACCGGCCAATGCGCGCCAAGGCGGCGGAAAAAGCGCTGATCGGCCAAAGCCTGACCAAGGACGGCATTGAGCAGGCGCTCGCCGCGGGCAACGAAGGCACCTCGCCTATCACCGATCCGATCGCCAGCGCCTGGTATCGCAACGAAGTTCTGCCGGTCCATCTCGGCCGGCTGCTGCTGAGCTGAAAACACCCGTTGGGGGGCGCGCGTCTGTCCGATCAATCGGGCAGGCGCGCAAGGAGGAAACATGGCAAAGGTCCCGGTCCAGTTCACGCTGAACGGTTCTGAAAAGGCCGAATTCATCGACAGCGGCACGACGCTGCTCCAGGCACTGCGCGACAAGATTGGCGACACCTCGCCGAAAGGCGGTTGCCATCAAGGCACCTGCGGCGCCTGTTCGGTCATCATGGACGGCGAGCTCCGGCTGTCATGCCTGACGCTGGCCGAGACCTGCAATGGTTCTGCCATCACGACGACATCGGGGCTTTCGGAGGGTGGCGTCCTGCACCCGCTGCAGCGCGCTTTCCTCGACACCTTTGCCACGCAATGCGGCTTCTGCACGCCGGGCATGATCATGGCCGCCAAGGTGCTGCTCGACCATACACCCAATCCCAGCCGCGCCGACGTGGTCGAGGCGCTGTCGGGCAACATCTGCCGTTGTACCGGCTACGAGCCGATCATCCAGGCGGTGCTGCGTGCAGCCCGCGCCAATTCGCAGAACGCAGCCTGAGGGAAGCAAACATGGAACTGCGCAAGAGCTACTTCGCCGATGTCCGCAAGGATGATCTGCACGAGATCGGCCAGCCCCGGCCGCGGTCGGATTCACCCGGTCATGTCGCCGGCAAGACCGGTTTTTTCGCCGACCGCAGTTTCCCCGGCATGCTGCACCTGAAGATGGTGCGCAGCCCGCATCATCACGCCCGCATCCGCTCGATCGACACCTCGGAGGCGGAAAAGCATCCAGGCGTGGTGAAAATCCTTACCGCCAAGGACGTGCCGCACAATGTCTACACCATCCTGATCCTGATCCAGATTGGACCGGAGGACGAGACGGTGCTGGCCGACGGCAAAGTGCGCTGGAAGGGCGAGGCCGTGGTCGCCGTTCTGGCCGAAACCGAGCGCGCCGCCCAAGAAGCCGCCGCCAAGGTCAAGGTCGACTATGAAGTGCTGCCGGCCGTCTTCGACATGGAGGAAGCGCTGAAGCCCGGCGCGCCGCTGGTCAACGAGTACCACGGCCAGAATTATTATCTCTATGACAGCGGCGAATGCCGCAAGGTGCGTTTCGGCGATGTCGAGGCAGGCTTCGCGGCCGCCGACCACGTCCTCGAGCAGAGCTACCAGTCCTCGCCGATCGAGCATGCGCCGACCGAGACCACCGGCTGCGTGGTGGCGCCCGAAGGCAATGACCGCTTCACCTGCTACACCAACACGCAAGCGATGTTCTTCACCCTCGACAACGCCTCGATCATCCTGCAGATGCCCGGCAACAAATTGCATTTCGTCGGCGGCACCGTCGGCGGCGGATTCGGCGGCAAGGTCGACGTCATCGTCGAGCCGATCGCCATTCTCGGCGCCAAGCTCACCGGCCGTCCGGTTTCCTTCATCTACAGCCGCGAGGAGGAGATGCAGATCTCCTCGCCGCGCGCCGCCGAAAAGGTGGTCATCAAGGACGGCGTCATGAAGGACGGCCGCATCGTCGCGCGCAAGGTCACCGGCTATACCGACGCCGGCGCCTATTCGCGCCATTCGCCCTACGGCGCGCAGAAGGGCGCTGGCCACTATCCCGGCCCCTACACCATCCCCAATGTCTGGATCGACACCTACTGCGTCTACACCAACCGCACGCCCTCCTCAGCCATGCGCGGCTTCGGCGTCACCATTGGCGACTTCGCGCTGGAGGTGCAGATGGACAAGCTGGCGCGGCTGATCGGCATGGATCCGCTCGAATTCCGCTTCATCAACGCCTATCGTGACGGCGACATGAAGGCGCATCGCCAGCCGACCGAGGGTGCGGCGCTGATCGAGTGCATGCAGGAAGCTTCGCGCGCGGCCAACTGGCCTGTGGCGGAAAAATTCATGGCCATGTCGTCCTACGTGAAGGGAGCTTGAGATGGCGATCAGGCGCGGACGCGGCGTTGCCGCCATCAACTATCCAACCGGCATGAACCTTGGTGGCGACCCGACCCAGGCCTTGGTGCATTCGACGCCGACCGGCAATTTCATGGTCACGCTGTCATCGGTCGATCTCGGCCAGGGCATGAAGCAGATCATGGCGCAGATTTGCGCCGAGACGATCGGCGTGCCGACCGACCGCGTCGTCGTCGACACCGCCGACACCGACACCGGCCCGCACTGCATGGGCACCTTCGCCTCGCGCGGCACCCACCGCGCCGGCAACGCCGTCATCCAGGCCGCCAGGGAAGCCCGCCAGGTGATGCTGGAAGTGGCCGCAGAGGAGCTGGAAGTGAACGCCTCCGACCTTGAGACCGATGGACAGGGCAACATCCTGGTCAAAGGCGCGCCGCAAAAGTCGATCTCGATCTTCGATGTCGCACTGTCGGCGCATTTCAAGCGCGGCCGCTCGATTTCCGGCCGTGGCATGTTCCTGATCCCTCGCTCCTATCCCGAGAAAGAGACCGGCGCCATGAAGCCGTCGACCTGCTATGCGCACGCCTGCACGGTGGCCGAGGTCGAGGTCGACGACGAGACCGGCGAGGTCACCGTGCTGACGGTGAAGAACATTTTTGAGATCGGCCGTGCGCTGAACCCGAAAATGGTCGAGCAGCAGCTGGTCGGCGGCTCGTGGATGGGCATCAGCCATGCGCTCTATGAGACGACCGAGCCCTATTACCCCAACCGCGACCATGGCGGCACCGACTTCAACCAATATCTGATGCCCGGGCCGGGCGATCTTGCCGAGACCGAGATCATCGTGCTGGAGCGGCCGTCGGCCGACGGGCCTTACGGCGCCAAGGGGCCGGGCGAAATGTGCGCCAATCCGCAAATCCCCGCGGTCGCGAACGCCGTCTTCGACGCCGTCAGCGTGCGCATCGACACCTTGCCGATCACGCCGGAGCGCATCCTGCGTGCGCTCAGGGCGCAAACGGCGAACTGAGTGATCGAAATGCCCGAGGTGAACGCCGAGACATCAGCGACCTCGCCGGAGGCAGTGGCGCAACACCTGGCCGCCTCGCGCTATCTGGCCGATGACAGCCTGGCAACCGCCATCTTCCTGGCCATCCGGCTGGGCAAGCCGCTGCTGCTCGAAGGCGCGCCGGGCGTCGGCAAGACGGAAGCGGCCAAGGCAATCGCGCAGCTGCTCCGCCGCGATCTCGTGCGGCTGCAATGCTACGAAGGCATCGACGCCGCGCACGCGCTCTACGAATGGAACTACCAGCGCCAGTTGCTCGCCATCCGCCATGCCGGCGAGCACGAGATCGACATCTATGACGACCGTTTCCTGATCGCCCGGCCGCTGCTTCAGGTGCTGAAGGCGCCCGAGCAGCGCGTGCTGCTGGTCGACGAGATCGACCGTTCGGACCATGAATTTGAGGCGCTGCTTCTGGAATTCCTCTCCGATTTCCAGATCAGCATTCCCGAGCGCGGCACCATCCGCGCCACAGCCCAGCCGATCGTCATCCTCACCTCGAACCGCACCCGCGAACTCGCCGAGGCGCTGCGCCGACGCTGCGTCTACCACTGGATCGGCTATCCCGACGCCGAGCGCGAGGCCGCCATCATAATGCTGCGCGCTGGCGATGTGGCGCAAGACACCGCACGCGCAGTGGCGGCAGCCGTACAGAGCATCCGTGCCCGCCCGCTGGCCAAGCCGCCCGGAATTGCCGAGGCTGTCGAATGGGCCAACGCCGCGACCATTCTGGAAAAGGGTGGCAGCCCGTGGCCCGAAGCCTTCCGCCGATCGATCGGCGTGCTGATCAAGGACGAAGAAGACCTGACCTGCATCGCGCCGGAGCTTGGCCGGATTGTCGAGGAGGCCTTGGCGTGAGCGCGGAGCGCCTACCAGCCTTGCCCCGCGCGGCCACGCCGTTCCTCGGCTTCGGCCGGCTGCTGCGCCGTTACGGCTTTGCCGTCGCGCCGGAGCAGGTGTCGGGCTTCATGCAGGCCGTGACATTGCTCGGGCCGCGTTCGATGGCCGACATCCGCGAAGCGGCCCTTGCCACGCTGGCACCGCCGCCCGACCGCCGCGACGAATTCGAGGCGCATTTCCAGAACCATTTCTACGGCAACGCATCCGCCGTGCTCGAAGGCGATGCCGACGAGGAAACCCGCATCAAGGACGATGGTGGCGCGAGCCAGGAAGAGATCGAGGTGATCAGCCGGCAGGAAGGCGGCGAGTTGTCCTCCGGCGCCGAACAACTGAGCACGCGCGATTTTCAGCGCGACGACGACAGGCTGGCCGCTTTCCGCCGCAAGCTGTCGTCAGCCTTGCCTGCCCGTCGCTCTTTCCGCACCGTGCGCACCCACTCGCGCGGCAAGCTCGACTTGCGCCGGTCGCTCAGAGAAATCGTCAGCGCCGATGGCGACGTACCCTCGCCGCTGCTCCGCCGCAGGCAGACCGTGCCGCGCAAGTTGCTGATCCTGATCGACGTCTCCGGCTCGATGAAGCTGCACACATCCGACTATCTCAAGCTGGCCCATGCCGCCGTACAGGGCGCGGACCGCGCTGAAATATTCACTTTCGGCACCCGGCTCACCCGCATCACCGCCGCACTTCGCATTCGTAACCGCGACCAGGCGCTGGCCCGCGCCGCGGCACAGGTCGACGATTGGGACGGCGGCACCCGCATGGGGCCGACGCTGCTCGCCTTCCTCTCGGTGCCACGCTTCTCCGCCTTTGCACGCGGTGCAGCGGTCGTCATCCTCTCCGACGCGCTGGAGCGCGGCGACCACGCCGAACTGGAGGCTGCGTTGCGCCGGCTGAGCGCGCGCGCTTTCCGATTGTCTCTTGCAACGCCCCTGGCCGGCGACCCGCGCTTCCGGCCGGCAACAGCGGCACTGCGCGCCGTCCTGCCAATGCTCGACGATCTCATCGACGGCTCGTCGCTCAAGGGCCTGACCGATTTCATCCTGTCGCTCGCCCGTCCAGCCCCGGCTGCGACGACAATCTGGAAGAGGGTTTCGTGATGCAGGAAGCAATCGACGCGCATTTCCACATCTGGCGCCAGCAGGACCAGCCCTGGCTGGTCGGGCCGATGGTGCCGCGCATCTTCGGCCCCTACGAGCCGATCCGCCGCGACTATCCGATAGAGGAATTTTTAGCCGACCAGAAGGGATCGGGCGTCGAGAAGGCCGTCTACGTCCAGACCAACTGGGCCAAGGAGGATTTCGAGAAGGAGGTCGCCTTCCTGCAGAAAACTGCCGATGAGACCGGCTGGCCGCACGCCATCGTCGGCTATACCGACATGACCGTGGACGATATCAGGCCGCAGATCGACCGGTTGAAAAAATATCCGCTGCTGCGCGGCGTGCGCATGCAACTGCACTGGCACGAGACGCCGGCCTTCCGCTTCGCCACTTCGGCCGATCAGGTCATCGACCCGAAGGTGCGCGCCAATGTCGCCCGGCTGAGGGATTGTGGCCTGTCCTTCGACCTTCAGCTCTTTCCCGCCCAGATGAAGGACGGGCTGACGCTGGTCGGCGAGAACCCGGAGACGAATTTCATCCTCACCCATGCCGGCATGCTGACCGGCATGGAGCCCGAAATCACGGAGTCCTGGAAGGCTGGCCTGCGCACGCTGTCGGCAGCGCCAAACTTCTACGCCAAGCTGTCCGGTCTCGGCACCTTCGTCCATAGTAACGACCCGGCACTGATCGCCTACATCGTCGACAATGCGATCGACATCCTGGGCGCGGACCACCTGATGTTCGGCTCGAACTTCCCGATCGAGAAACTGTGGACCAGCCACGCCGAACTGATCAAGGCGCATCGCACTGCGGTGTCAAAGCATGGCGCGAAAGCTGAGGCGGATATTTTCTGGAACACGGCCGAGAGGGTTTATCGGCCGGCATAGCGCTCGCCTTCCCTTCTCATTTCATGAAGGTGGCCGAGTGCATGTGATGTATCTGCTCACAACGGCCGGCCTAAAACCTGGACCATATGCCGTTTTGCCCCAATGCTGACTGGCCCGGCCGTCCGCAACAGCTTGAAGCCCTGCCGCTGCCAAAAGCGAAGAGCCTGCTCATTTTCTGTGATCACGCCGAGTTCCACCCACTTGACGTTCTGGGATTTCAGCCACCTGAAAAAGTCGTCGCACAGTGTACGCCCCAACCCTCTTCCGCGAAGTGTTTTGTCGATCATGAACAACGCGATCCACCAACACTCCACTCGCGGATAATTGCGGTCGCAGGCCAGCAAGCCCACGAATTCACCATCGATTGCCTTCACCCCGAATACGAATTTGTCGGCTTCCGTCCGGTTCGGTGGAAAGTTCTCAAACTCCTCCTTTGCAGTGGCAGCGTTGGGCGGCTCGCCTCGTTCCAACACGACATAGTCGGAGCAGCCCTGATACAGCGGCACCAGTCGGGGAGCGTCAATTCCAATCAAGCCTTCAATCTCGTAGCCAGAGAGCGACGTTGGAAATCTGGTGCTTTTGTTCATGAAAATTCCAGCCCCGGGAAGCAACCGCCCTCACTTCACCTCGAACTGCGGATCGACCGGGATCTGCATCGCCGTGACCAGATGATTGGTCTGCCCGGCCAGCCCGATGATCGACACCAGTTCGCCATGCTGCACGTCCGTCATGCCTTTCGCACGAGCGGCGGCGGTGTGCGAGTGGACGCAGTAGGAGCATCCATTGGCGGTCGACACCGCGATATAGATCATCTCCTTGGTCAATGGGTCGATGGCGCTGTCAGCGACCATCACCACCTTCAACTGCTCCCAGATCCGCTTCAACGCCGGTGGATCATTGGCCAGCCCGCGCCAGAAATTGTTGACGAAATCGGATTTGCGCGTCGCGCGTATGTCGTCGAATACGGCTTTCACAGCCGGAATCTTCTCCACCTCGGCATCGCTCAGAAGTTTCGTCGTGGCCATGGTCTGGTCCTCTTTGTTTCAATCGTTGTGTGATTTAAATCGGGTCTTGAGCAATCGCAGCCAATCCATTTGCCCGATTCACTTTTTGGCGGCGGCGTGGCGATTCAGGTCAGAAGCCCAGGAAGCCGCCTTTTGCAGGGCCGGCCTGACCTGACTCTAGTGAACCGCTGCGTACATGATCTTTTCCTCTGTGGCCTCCGCCGGCGAAAACTCTTCGACGATGCGGCCTTGCCGGCAGACCAGGATGCGGTCGGACAGATTCATGATCTCCGGCAGATAGGAGGAAATCACGACGACGGCCAAGCCCTCATCGGCCAGCCGGTTGATGATCTGATGGATCTCCGCGATCGCGCCGACATCGACGCCTCGCGTCGGTTCGTCAAAGATGACGACGCGTGGCTGCTGCACCAGCCCCTTGCCGATCACCACCTTCTGCTGGTTGCCGCCGGACAGTTCTACCACGCGCGCATTGTCGTTGATCGCCTTGATGTTCAGCGTTTTGGTCCATTCGGCCGAGAGCGCGCGCATCTCCTGATGGTTGATCACCCAGGCCTTTTCGCGGCCCGCCGCCAACAGCCCGCCGAACAGGTTCTCGGCAATGCCCATCGTCTCGAAGATGCCCTCGCTCTTGCGGTCCTCGGTGACATAGACGATGCCGTCGGCCACCGCCTCGCTCGGCACGAGATAGCGCACCGGCTTGTCGTCGAGTTCGATCGCCCCGCCACGCAGGAAATCGCGCTTGTAGATGCCGGAGACGATCTTGAACGTCTCGGTGCGGCCAGACCCGATCAGTCCGAACACGCCCGTAATCTGTCCCTCGAAGATCGAGAAGGAGTTGTTGCGCACGACATTGCTCATAGAGATGTCCTGCACCGACAGCACCTTCTTGCCGGCCTTGCGCAATTTTGCTTCGTCGCGCTGCCTATAGATCTGCCCGGACAGTGTTCGCCCGACCATGGCGGCGACGATCCGGTCGCGGTCGAAGGCGGATGTGTCGTCGGTGATGACCAGCTCGCCGTCGCGCAAGATGGTGATGCGGTCGGCGATATCAAGCGCCTCTTCAAGCGCGTGGCTGATGAAGACGATCGACACGCCGCTCGCCTTCAGCCGCCGGATCAGCGCGAAGAAATGCCGTTTCTCCTCTGGCGTCAGAGTCGCCGTCGGCTCGTCGAAGATGATGACCTCGGCATTGTGGTGGACGGCACGCGCGATCTCGACCATCTGCCGCTTGGCGGCACCCAGCGTCGCCACCATGGCGTTCGGGTCGACGGGAAAGTTGAGGGACTGCAGGAACTGCTGCGCCGAAATGTAGGTGCCGCGTAGCCGGTTGAGGAATTTTTCGGTACCGAGATAGAGGTTCTGCGCCACCGTCATCGACGGCACCAGGCTGGTTTCCTGGAACACCATGGCAATGCCGGCTTCGAGCGCCGCATGCGGCGAGGCGTAGGCGATTTCGGCGCCCTTATGGAACATCCTGCCGGAGGTGGCGTCGACCACCCCGGCGACGATCTTGGTCAGCGTCGACTTACCCGCGCCATTCTCGCCGAGCAGCGCGTGGATCTCGCCCTTGCGCAGGTCGAAGCTGACGTTTTTCACCGCGGGCACGCCGCGATAAGTCTTGGTGACGTTTTCCAGGCGGACGATCGGTTCCATCAAAACCCTCCCGACGCGAGGTCGACGGACAACACGCAGTCGCCGCCCCTGGAGGCGATGAACAGAAGGCCGGCCCTTTCGGCGACGCTGCAAATGCCGTGGCGCGTGCCGTTGGCGCGGCTGTGCAGGCTGAATTGCGGCTGCAGCTTCTGATCGAGCCTGACCACCAGCCCGTAGGAGCGGCTTGGCGACCAAGGCTTGTGGATGCCCATGGTGCGGATGCCGCCGCATTGCAGCGGTTCGAGGAAGCTGCGGCTGGAAGCCAGCGCCGGCGCGATCCAGTAGGCCGGCAGCACCTGCTCGATCATGTCCTGCCGGTAGTGCGTTTCCTGCAGCACGAATTCGATCAACCGGTTGCGCGGCGCAAACAAGGTCAGCCACGCCCCGCCATCGGCGGTCGGCGACAGCCGTGCGGGATAGCCGGGCAGATGCGCCAGCACCGTCGAGCGGTTGCCGGTCGCGCCGTCGAAGCGGACGAGCTGGTGGCGCCAGCTTTCGCTGACCAGCACATCCCGCCCTATGGGATGGAGCCCATAGGGAAAGGCGATCCCGCCGGCCACCTTGCGGAAGTCACCGCCCGCCGCGTCCCGCTTCCACAGCGAACCAGACGCGCCCTTCTTCATCAGGTCGGCGGCCCATAGCGACGGCGCGTGTTCAGCCGAACCATTGGCCAGCCACAGCGTGCCGTCGTCTGCATAGGCAAGTGCGGTGATGCAGCCGATCCCGGCCGGCAGCGAAATCTCCTTGCCGGCAATCAACAGCCTGCCGCTCTCCAACCCGACCGTCAGTTCGCCCGATGGCGACAGCGCCAACGCCGTAACCGGAGATGGAAAGGTCTCGACCAAGGTTGGCACGGCGCCGGCAGCAATAGCGTGTATGGCATTGCCGCTGGAGGCCAACAGCCTGTCGCTGGAAATCAGCAGATTGTCCGGCTCGGTCAGCTCAGCGACCGCCAGCGCGTCGTCCAGCCGCGTGTTGGGACGGAAGGCGCCGTCGAGCGGCGGAATGGTCACTGCCTTGCCGCGAAACAGGTCAAGCACCGGATCGAGGATCACGACTTCGCCCCCCAGTAGGAAGCGGGGCTGGTCCAGTTCGGGTCGGCGCCCGATATCTTGTAGCGGCCGATACGGTTGTTGAGGATGCCGCCGACGAAAAGATAGCCCTTGTGCTCGCGCATCGAGGTGACCATCGGGTGTGCGCCGCCGGTGAGGTCGCCCATCGCCTCGACAATGCCGCCGGTTTCGTTGAACTTGACCACGCCGCCGGTGTTGATGTTGGGGAACAGCCATTCATCCTGCGGCAGCCGGCGCGTCATGCGTTTGCGCATGTCGGGGTGGCGCAGCGACAGGTCGAAGCTCGGCGTGCGCATGCCGAGCCACGCCATCCAGTAATTGCCGTCGGAGGCGCGGTTGATGTTGTCGGGGTAGCCCGGCATGTCGCGGATGACGCATTCGGCGGTACCCGCCTTCGGCCCTTCCAGCCAGTAGCGGTGCACGCGGCAGGCCCAGCTTTCGGCGAAGAACAGCGACTTGCCGTCATGCGCCATGCACACACCGTTGGTGTAGCGGTAACCGTCGAGCAGTGTCTTGGTCGAGCCGTCCTTCGGGTCGTAGACCAGCAAGCGGCCGGTGGCGCGGTTTTCGATCGAATCCAGAGCCCAGTCATGGGCGTCGTAGCGCTTGGTCGAGTCGGTGAAATAGATGCGGCCGTCCGGTGCCACGTCGCAGTCATTGGGATCGCGCAACCGCGCATCGTCAACGATCGAGGTCCAGGAGCGCGAGGTCTCGGCCGACAGGCGTTTGACCTCCCGGTCCGGGGACACGGAATAGAGCCCCATGGCGCCGACACAGCTGATCAGGTTGCCTGATTTGTCGAAGGCCAGGCCGAGCGGAAAGCCGCCAATATGGGCAAACACTTCCGACCTGACATAGTCTGGCGCGAAGAAGCGGACGATCTCGCCATGGCGGGTGCCGCAATAGAGATTGTCGTCGCGGTCGAGGATGACGTCCTCCGGCCCCTCCAGTTCGGCGAGCCCGATATGGTCAGCTTCTGACAATCGATTATCGAGTTCGTATGGCGTGCCCGAACCGGGCGCCGCCGACTGGGTCGGGCCCATCTTGAGATAGACCGGCGCGACATAGACCTCGTTCAGCACCTTGTGGCGGTTCTTCAGCCAGCGGATGTCGATGGTCACCGCCACCGCCAGCATGAGGCCGAGCACCATCTGGTTGGTTCCGGTGCCATAGCCCAGCCGGATCAGCCCGTTGGTCATGGTCAAGACGATGATGGCGCCCATCAGCCCCTTGATCACCGAGCCGCGCCCACCGCCCAAGCTGACGCCGCCGACCACCGCCGCCGTCAGCGCCATGATCTCGAGATTGAGGCCGGTGCCCGGCCCTGCCCCGCTCAGGCGGCAAGCGATGAGGAAGCCACCGATCGAGGCGCAGAAACCTGAGAAGATATAGGTCATGAACACGGTGCGGCGCACCCGAATGCCGGCATTGTGCGCCGAGCGCCTGGAGCCGCCGACCGCCAGCACGTGCCAGCCCGGTCGCGAACGCGTCAGCGCGATATGGGTGACGATCGCCAGGATGATCGCCAACCAGACCGAGACCGACAGGCCCCAGAAGGTGCTGTCGCCGATGAAGTCGAGCACGTCGGAGGTGGCGGTCGAGAGCTGCACGTCGGCGGCATAGGTGGTGACCAGGATGTCGAACAGCGCCCGCCCGAAGATGAAGGTGACCAGCGTGGTGAGAAAGGCGCGCAGGCGGAGATAGCCGACGAGATAGCCATTGATGGCGCCGAAGACGAGGCCGGTGGCAAGCGAAGCGGCCAGCGCCAGCCAGATCGACTGTTCGAGGATGAAGAAAACATAGACGGCCGAGAAGCACGACAGCGCGAAGATCGAGCCGACCGACAGGTCGATGCCGCCGCCCAGCATCACCACCGTCATGCCGGTGACGACCATCGAGAACTCGCCGAGCTGGCGGGTCGATTCCTGCAGCGAGGTCAGCTTGAAGAAGCCCGGAATGATCGAGCCGAAGGTCGCCAATGTCACCACCAGCGCCAGGAACGGAATGCCGTTGTCGGTCCAGCGCTTGGTCAGGATCTCGCCGACAAGATGGTCGGGCACGAGATTGTAGCGCCAGGACTGGAGGCGTTCGCGAAAGGACATCAGGTCACTGCTGTAAGATCTGGGCTGCAAGAGAAAGAGGTGGCCGGGCAATCCGGCCATCTCGTTGATTGGTGTCGGCAAGGATCGGACTATTTCGCCGCCGCTTCGGCCTGCAGCGCCTTCAGGTCCCAGCAGCTGTCGGGCTTGAGGTCGGCCTTGGTCGTCGCCTTCTCCAGCGTGTAGATGTAGGTGTGCGAGGTGCCGGCCGGCTGGCCGCTCTGCAGCAGGAACTTGATGATGGCGTTCATGTCGCCCGACTGGCGGGCAAGCTCGGTCATCACTACGGCGCCATAGGTGCCATCCTGCAGCTTGTCGCAGTCGGCCGCCTTTTCTCCGCCGCCGGTGGTGACCAGGAACACCTTGCCCTCGAGCTTGGCATCGCGGATCGCGGCCGAAGCGCCGGTGGCGTCACCATCCCAGAAATCGATGATCGAGCAGATATCGGGGTTCTGCTGAAGCATCGTCGTCGTCACGTTGCGCGAGGTCGTCGCATCCCAGTTGGAGTCGGGCTTGGCCACCACCTTGAAGTCGGGATGCTTGTCTAGAACCTTCATGATGCCGGCATACTGATAAAGGCTGGACGAGTTCGCCTGGTCGCCCTGCACCAGGCCGATCTTCTTCGACGAGTTTTCGCCGCAGCCCTTGATCGCAGCTTCGGCCTCAAGCTGGCCGAGCCGGTCCCAGTCGCTGCCGACAAAGGCATCGGCAGGGAAGTTGGCAGGATTGTCGACCAGAAGCACATAGGTGCCGGCCGCCTGTGCCTTCTTCATCAGCTTGGAATAGGAGTTGAGGTCCGGCGCGTGGATGATCAGCACGTCCGGGCGGGTGTCGGACGAGATGGCGTCGGTGATCGCCTGCGCGCCGGCATCGACAACCCAGTTCGGGTCGCGCGTCTCGAACACGCCGCCCCAGGCCTCGACTTCGGTCTTCAGATAATGCGCCCATCCCTGCGCCAGGTCGAAGCCCATCGCCAGCGGCACCAGCATGACTCGCTTGCCCTTCAGCGACTGCGCATAGGCGGCCGGGCCTGGATCGTCGGCGGCAAAGGTGGGCGCCACGAAGGCGGTAACGGCAAGCGCCGTTGCGGCGGCCATGAGTGTTCTGATCAGTTTCATGTCACATCCTTCTGTTTTGGTCACTGTGGTTCACCGACGGCCCCAACCGTCCGCGTTTGGTCTTCTGGTTCGAGCATGCTCTCTTCGGGACCATGCTTAGATATCGCCCTGCTGCGCGGTCTGTTCGTCACGTGGATTGATGACGCCGTCGACGATGATCGCCCCCAGCAGGATCGCCGCCTTGATCAGGTTCTGGTAGAGCAGCGGAATATCGATGATGGTCATGGCGTTGAGCAGGATGCCGATCAGCGCCGCCCCGACCAGCACGTTACGCACCCCGCCCCGCCCGCCGGACAGGCCGATGCCGCCGATCACCGCCACCAGCACGATGTCGTAGAGCAAGGTCGAGTTGACGACGCGGGTGTTGATCGAATGCAGGCTGGCCGCCGTCAGCAGGCCGGCAATCAGCGCGACGAAGGCCGACAGCACATAGCGCAGCACCAGCATCGGCCGCACCGGAATGCCGATGTTGCGCGCCGCGACCGGATTGTCGCCGGCGAAATAGATGTAGCGGCCCCATTTGGTGTAGCGCAGGAACAGGAAGAACAGGAAAGCCAGGCCCGCGAAGACGAACACCTCGATGGGAATATCGAGGAAGCGCAGGCCGCCGAGCAGTTCGACCCAATGGCCCTGCGGCACCGGCACGGCATCCTGCGTGATCAGTTGCGAGCGGACGTAGCCGAAGACGAAGGAACCGGTCGCCAGCGTCACGAAGATCGCCGGCACATCGGCATAGGCGACGAGGAAGCCGTTGAGCAGGCCGATCGCGAGCACGCCGGCCAGCACATAGGCGAAGGCCAGCCCGTCCGGCGTTCCTGAATTCAGGAGTTGCAGATACCAGGCGACAGACATTGCCATGATCGCCACGGCCGAGAGGTCGATGCCCCGGCCGATGATGACGACAGCCATGCCGAGCGCCAGTATGCCGAGCACCGACACCGAGCGGACGATGGCCACGAGATTGTTGGGGTCGATGAAGCCCGGCAGGCCGATGGCAGCGGCAACAAACAGCACCACGGCAATGGCAAAGACAATGCCTTCCTGATTCAGGCTCCTGAAATTCGGCCAGCCGATCGCGTTCATGTCCCGCTTACGCCCCAATGGCAGCGCTGCCATCCCACGGAAAGCTAATCGGCTTAGCGCCGGTTCGTCAAATGAATCCGCGTTCAGAAGCCCGGTCGGCGGCGATATTCATCGAGTGGACGCATCGATTGCCAAAACTGGCGCAATGCCCGGAAAAGCCTGGATTTTTAGCAATTAGTTGCGCCATTGCGATCGCTTGCGAAAGCATCGCACCAAGGCGAAAGGGCAAGGCGGAATTTATCTGCGCATCCGGTAGAAAAATTCGATTTCAGTTCCCCCGTGCGTGGCCGGAAACCTCGGCACCCGCACCTGGCGGCAGCGCGAGGAAACGCAACGCCGCCACCAGCCCGATGGCGCCGATCGCCAGGAAGGCGATTCGAAAATCGACGAGGTCGAGCGCCGGCCGGTCCCTGGCGATCTGCGACAGGTTGAGGATCGCCGCCGCCACCGCGACGCCGAACAGCATCGCCACTTGCTGCAGCATGCTGGACAGTGTCGCGGCCGAGCTGCGCTGCGCCGCGTCGATATCGGCGAAGGCCAGCGTGTTGAGGGCGGTGAACTGCATCGAGCGCGACAGGCCGGCGATCAGCATCAGTACAATCACCAGCGCTTGCGGCGTCTGCGGTGAGATCGCCGCGCACGCCATGATCGACGCCGAGGCGATCAGGCCGTTGACGACCAGCACAGATCGAAAGCCGAAGCGCCGCAGCGTCGGCGTCGTCACCGTCTTCATGCCGAGATTGCCGAGGAAATAGGCCAGGATCATCATGCCGGCATCGACGGGGCTGAGACCGAAGCCGACCTGGAACAGAAGCGGCAACAGGAACGGCGTGGCGTTGATCGCCACCCGGAAATTGGTGCCGGCGGCAAGCGTCGAGATGGCGAAGGTCAGCACCTTGAACGATGAGAGGTCGAGCAGCGGATGCGGTGCGCGCCGGAGATGGCGCACCGCCAGCCAGCCGATGGCGACGTCGAAGGCGATGAGCGCCACCGTCGGCAAGACACCGTCTTCTGGATGCGCGATGCGTTCGAGCCCGTACAGAAGGCAAGCAAGTCCCGCCGATGTCAGGAAGAAACCCGGCCAGTCTAGCGGTTTTGGGTTGGCCTCGCGGTCGCCGGGAATGAAGCGGGCGACCAGCGCCAGCCCGATCACGCCCAGCGGGATGTTGATGAAGAAGTTCCAGTGCCAGGACAGATAGGTGGTGATGAAGCCGCCCAGCACCGGCCCGACCACCGGCGCGAACAGTGCCGGCCAGGTGATCAGCGCGGTGGCGTTGAGCAGCTCGGACTTCGATGCATTGCGCAAGACGAGAATGCGGCCGACCGGCGTCATCAGTGCACTGCCCAGCCCTTGCACGACACGTGCGGCGACGAACTGGGTCAGGTTTTGCGAGAAGCCGCAGGCGAGCGAGGCCAATGTGAAAAGGATGATTGCCAGCAGGAAGATATTGCGCGCACCGAACCGGTCGGCGAGCCAGCCCGACAGCGGCACGAACACTGCCATGGTCAGCATGTAGACGGTGATGCCGATACTCATCGCCACCGCCGGCACGCCGAAGGAAGCGCCCATCTGCGGCAGCGATGTCGAGATGATCGTCGAATCAAGCAACTGCATGAAGAAGGCGATGGCGACGATCAGCGCCACGCGCCGCGCATTGGTGGCCGTTTCGGGCAAGGCTTCAGTGTCGGGAATGGCAGTCATGACGGTACCGGTTTGAACAGCAATTAGCCGGCCGCGTCCATAGACGGCGTAACAAACTTTCGTGTCGCGTCACGGCCTGTTATGGATGAGAGGCGACCGGGGAAAGTGCACGCAGCAGATGAAACCCATCTATATCGACTATCTCAATGCCCTCGATATCGACGCCCTTGCCATGTCCGATGGTGAAATCATCGCCGCCGTCGAGGCCGGCCTGGTGGCGCAAGGCAATGGCCAGACGGTGATCGAGCCGCGCGTTCATCTCGAGCCGGACCCGTCCTTCCATGGCCATTTCAATGTCTTGCGCGGCTACGTCGCGCCGCTCGACACCGCCGGCGTCAAGATCGTCGGCGACTATGTCG
This sequence comes from Mesorhizobium sp. P2_A12, assembly GCF_056405075.1. Lineage (NCBI taxonomy): Bacteria > Pseudomonadati > Pseudomonadota > Alphaproteobacteria > Hyphomicrobiales > Phyllobacteriaceae > Mesorhizobium > Mesorhizobium sp. P2_A12. The sequence continues at coordinate 74,017 of NZ_JBFUCU010000007.1, read as the reverse complement.
ACAACTACCTGCACGGCCTGCCCTCCGAATTCGGTATCCTCAATCTGTTCGATCCGCGCACCGGCACGCCGCGCGCCATCCTGGATGCCACCGTCATCACCGACATGCGCACAGGTGCCGTCACCGCCATTGGCGCCAAGCATCTGGCGCGCAAGGGCTCAAAAGTGCTGGCCCATATCGGCGCGCGCGGCACCGCCTACTGGAACGTGCGCCTGCTCGACCATCTCTTCGACTTCGACGAAATCCGCGTCCATTCGCGCCGCCCGGAAAGCCGCGACGGTTTCGCCGCAAAACTCTCCGCCGATCTTGGCAAGCGTGTCACCGCTGTGGCCGACTGGAAGAGCTGTGTCGAAGGCGCCGACATCGTGGTCGAGGCCTCGCGGCTGCCGGAACCGCAGCCCTTGTTGAAGACCGAATGGATCAAGCCCGGCGCGCTGGTCGTGCCCTACGGCACCATGAGCGCCGTGGAGCTGTCGCTGACCGACATCATGCAGAAGATGGTTGTCGACGATTGGGGCCAGTGCAAGGGCGGCAAGTTCGGCTCGCTGCGCGCCCATGTCGAGACCGGGCGGCTGAGCGAAAAGACGCTGCATGCCGAGCTTGGCCAGATCGCCGCCGGTCTCAAGGCCGGGCGAGAGAATGACAGCGAGACGATCCTGTTCTGGCACCGCGGCCTGTCGCTGTCCGACATTGCGTTGGGCAAGGCGATGCTGGCCAGGGCGCAGGCGCAAGGCATCGGCCAGCGGCTGCGCTTCGCATGAGTGCGCTCGTCCTCACCGGAGCCGGCGTGGGCACTGCGGATGTCGCCGCTGTGGCCCGCGAAGCGCGCAAGGTGGAGGTCCGATCCGATGTCCTCGGCAGGCTGCAGAAGGCGCGAATAGTGCTCGACCAGGCCGCCGCCTCCGGCCAGCAGATCTATGGCCTCAACACCGGGCTCGGCGCCAATCTCGGCACGACGGTCGAGGGCGACGCCAGCGCCTTCCAGCGCCAGCTGCTGGAAGGACGCAGCGGCGCGGTCGGCGAAGCGCTGCCGGTCGAGACCGTGCGGGCAACTATGTTTGCCCGCGCGGCGATGCTTTCAACGGGAGGCTCCGGACTTTCGCCCACCGTGTTTGTCGCTTTGGTCGACGCGCTCAATGCCGGCGTCCACCCGGTGATGCCGTCGCTCGGCTCGATCGGCGCCGGCGATCTGGTGCTGATGACGGCGCTGGCCCGCCTGCTGACCGGCGAAGGAGACGCCGACTATCAGGGCCGGCGCATGCCGGCGGCCAAGGCGTTGATGATGGCCCGCCTCGTCCCCATCAGCCTGGCGCCCAAGGACGGGCTGTCGCTGATCAACGCTTCGGCTGTTTCAGCGGGCAGCGGTGCGCTCGTGGTGACGGATGCGCTGTCCGCCCTTGCCCAGCAGCACCAGGCCGGCGCGCTGACCATGGAAGGTATCGGCGCCAATCGCACCATCCTCGACCTACGCCTGCATATGGCGCGGCCGGCCGCCGGCCAGCAGGAAGCGGCAAAGGCCTTGCAGGATCTGCTTGCCCGCGACGAGGCGCCGGCGCCGACTATCTTGCAAGATCCTCTGTCCATCCGCTGCATGCCCTCGATCCATGGCGCTCTGATCGAGGCGCTCGGTCAGGCGAGGCGTGCCGTCGAGATCGAACTCAATGCCGCCGCCGACAATCCACTGGTGCTCAGCGACGACGAGCTGGTGCTGTCGACCGGCAATTTCCACACTGCCTCGCTGTCGCTCGCCTTCGAAACGCTCGGCCTGGCTATCGCCCAGTGCGCCGCGGCGAGCGCCGCCCGCTTCATCCAGCTCACTGGCTCCGGCCGCAACGGCCTGCCGAAATATCTGTCGCCGGTCGGCGGCGCCTCGGCCGGCTTTGTGCCGCTGCAGAAGACGGCGACATCGATCCTGGCAGCCATCCGCCACAGGGCCAATCCGGTGATGCTGGATTTCTTAGCCGTCTCGGAAGGCGTCGAGGACCATGCCACGCAGACACCTCTGGCCGTCGCGAAATGCGCCGCGATGATTACACTCTGGCGGCGGCTGATCGCCTTTGAGCTGCTGGCAGCGGCACAGGCGGTCGACCTGCGCGACGGGCTCACCCTGGCGCCCCGAACCGCCGCTGTTCATATGGCGATACGCGCGCTGGTCCCTGCCCTGAAGGAAGACCGGCCGCTCGGCATCGACGCCGAAGCGCTCTACGCCGCCCTCGCCAATGGGCCCTGGCCGGTGACCTTACGCCCGGCCGACCTTGTCGAGGAAAAGTCGTAGCTCACCGGGGTCCATATGCACAACGTGCCTGTCCTCGGGATAGGCCAGACTGTTGACGTCGGCGACATATTCGGAGAACGCCGCGATGCGCTCGGCTTGCAAGCGGTCATATTCGGCGGCGAAATTGCGATAGACCTTGGAGTGGCGAGGCATGTGGCCACGGTTCTGGCCGAGAATGTCGTCGGCGAACAGGTATTGCGCGTCGCAGCCGGTGCCAGCCCCCATCGAGAGCATGATCAGCGACGTCCGCTCCGAGATCGCTTTCGCCACCTCGACCGGCACCACTTCGATCTCGGCGCCGATGGCGCCGGCAGCCTCCAGCTGCTTCACCGCTGCGAAGACCGCCATGGCGGTGTCGGCTGTCTTGCCAACAGCCTTGAAGCCGCCCGTCCAGGTGGCGCGCGATGGAATGAGGCCAACATGGCCGATGACCGGGATGGCATCGTCGGCCATCCGCTTGATCGTGGCGTAGCCGGCGCTGCAATAGACCGCGTCGGCGCCGGCCTTGTAGAGCCGGAAGGCCCAGCGCAGGAAATCGTCCGCCGTGCCGATCTCGAAGAAATTCTCCCCCGGCATGGTGAACAGGCTAGGGGCTGCGTCACGGTATTGCGGGTTGAGCACCAGTTCGGGCGGCACCGAGACGATGTCGACCCCTGCCCGCTCGGCGGCCTCGGCCTCGTCCATCGTCAGCACGCGCAGCATGGTCAGCTGGCGTTTGCCCTTCATGGCGCGCAGGTCGGCGACGGTCGGTCTCTTTCGGCTCATCGGCATGTTTCCATTTTTGTTGCTTGCTAACTGGCCGGTCAGCCGATCTCGATCATGACCTTGCCAGCTTCGATCCGCACTGGATAGGTCTTGAGGTTGACGCACACCGGTGCGCCCTTGGCGGCACCAGTCTTGTAGTTGAAGCGGCCATTGTGCTTGGGGCATTCGATGATGTCGTCCATCACCAGCCCGTCAGCCAGATGCGCCTTCTCATGCGTGCAGTACCCGTCAGTGGCGAAGAACTCGTCATCCGGGCTGCGATAGATGGCGAAGGTTCGACCGTCATGGTCGAAGCGGATGACGTCCTCTTCCTCGACATCATCGACGCCACACGCTTCAACCCAGTCGGCCATCTGTTTCTCCCCTATTCCGCTGCCGCCGGGACGGCCAGCGCATGGAACTCATCGCGGTACGGCCGCGCCGTCGGCGGCAGCTCGCGCTTGAGGAAATAGTCCTCGTACTGGAGCTGCTTGACCAGCACCGGCCAGACCTCGCGATAGGCTTGCCACATCGAAGGGTTCGGCTCTGGCAGATCATGCTTGATCAACTCATGCAGCGTCGGCAGCGCATGATAGGGCACCATCGGAAACATGTGATGTTCGACGTGGTAGTTCATGTTCCAATAGATGAAGCGGCTGATCGGGTTCATGGTGACAGTGCGCGAGTTCAACCGATGATCGGTCACATTGTCGGCCAGCCCGATATGCTGCAGCAGCCCGGTCAGCACCATGTGCCAACTGCCGTAGAGGCGCGGCAGGCCGATCAGCACCAGCGGCAGGAACGACCAGAGGTAGATCGCCAGCGCAATCGCAGCGAGATAGATGGCGATATGCCAGCGCGCGGCGATCACCGCCTTGCGCCGTTCCGTCTCCGGCACGAAGCTTTTCTCGTCCGGCGAGAGGTTGCCTAACGCATTGCGCACCAGCGTTGGCAGCGAATAGCGGAAATCGAGGACGCCGGTGAAGGCAAGTGCGGCGCGCAACAGGTCGGGCGGACGCATCACGGCGATCTCGGCGTCGCGTCCAACGATGATCGTGTCGGTGTGGTGGCGGGCATGGCTCCAGCGCCAGGTCACCGGATTGCGCATCAGCATGAAGCTGGCGATCTGGTAGACGACGTCGTTCATCCAGCGTGTCCGGAAGGCGGTGCCGTGGCCGCATTCATGCCAGCGCGAGTCGCTGGAAGAACCGTAAAGCACGCCGTAGACGAAAAAGAACGGCACGCACCACCATGAACCCCAGAACCACATGCCGCCGGCAGCCGAGCCCAATATGGCGGCGATCCAGATGATGGTGTCGCGGATCGCCGGCCCGTCGGAGCGCTGCATCAGTTCCTTCATCGTCTTGCGCGGCACATCCGTGTGATACCACTCGGCCGAGGCCAGCCCGGTCTCGATCGCGATCCGCGCGCTTTCACCGACCAGGCTGTAGTCGCGCTTTGTCTTGACCGTGGCCATCGTCGCCTCCCGTGCGGTCCTCAAAGGCCGTTGGCGCGGAATTTTCCATCGAGGAATGTCTTGGCGCGTGGCACGTCGTCTTCGGTCAGATGCTCGATGATGACCGGGATGTTCGGGTGCTTTTCGCTGAGCCGCTTGAGATAAAGATCATAATTGAGCGAACCGAGGCCGGGCGCCGGCAATTCGATCTCGCCGACGCCGCGAAAGGTGAGGCCTTCCGAAGCATTGTCATCGCCAATGTCGGCGTGCTTCTCCGACTTGTCGCTGCCGGAGCGCTTGACGTCCTTGGCATGCGCGATCCTGATCTTGTCGGTCAGCGTGTCGAACACCTGGTTCAGCACCTGGTCCATGCGGTCGATATTGTGCGCCTCGAAGTAGTTGGTCGGGTCCATCAGCAGGCCAAGACCGGGATGGTCGACCTGCGCAAACATTTTCACCGTTTCCTCGACTGAGCCGACGACATTGTTGACATAAGTTTCGAGCAGGAAGACCGCCCCGTGGTCATAGGCCGTCTGGGCAAGGTCGGAGATCACCTTGCGGCATTCCTCGAATCCTTCCTCGGTCTTGTTCCTGGGGTGGTGCACCCAATCGGATTCGGTGTTGTAGGTGCCTGTTTCCGAGATCACGTAAGGCGAGCCGAATTCGCGCGCGTTGCAGATGATCTCCTTGAGATGGCCGACGCGCTTCTCGCGCTCGACCTTGTCCGGGTGGATGATGTTGGTGTAGCCGGAAATGCAGCAGACCGGCAGATTGTGGTCTCGGAACGTATCCCGCACAGTCCTCGCCTTATCCTTGGTGATCTGCCCAACCGACAGGTCGATATCCCTGAAATGCAGGTCGAGTTGTACCGTGTTGAAGTCGAGCCCGCGAATGCGCTTCGCGACCTCCTTCAGGTCATAGGGGAAATAGCCGGTGAAGATACCCGCCTGCATCATGATGTGAACTCCTCCCGGTAAGCGATTCAGCCGCCACGCGATTCGGCGGATAGATGTTCAGTCGATCGAGATCTCGGACAGCTTTACCGTGCGGCCCTCCGCCATGGAGCGGTAGCCGGCCTCGACCAGCGCCATGGTCTTGACGTTGTCGGCGACGGACAGCGCCGGTGGAGTGCCCGTCTTCACCGCATGCTGCAGCTGTTCCATCACGCCGATGAAGGCGTGCGGGAACCACATCGTGTCCCATCTGGGACTGACCCATTCGCCGCCTGTCGTCTCGGCCGAGGCATAGGTCAGGGTCGAAGCCACGCCCGTCGGCCAGCCGATGGTGCCCTTGGCGACACCCCTGGTGCCGTCGACGCGCCAGTTGATGTGCTGATCGTCCTTGTAGCCCTCCTGGCGCGGGCCGGACCAGACATCCTCCAGCGACACGGCGAGCACGCCGGACGGGAAGCGTAGGGTCGATACCGTGATGCCGTCGGAATGGTCGAATTTCGTGCGCGGGTCCTTGCGGGTCAGCGTCGTGATCTCCTGCGGATCGCCGAACAGGAAGCGCAGCACGTCGAGATGGTGCACGCTCATATTGGCAAGCGTCAGCCGGTCGTAGCCGGCGAGGAATGACTGCCAGTGCGGAATCGCGTGCATGTCGATCTGCGCGAAAACGATGTCGCCCAGCGCGCCGCTGTCGATGATCTGTTTCAGCACGCGCATCGACTGATCGTAGCGCATGTTCTGGTTGACCGAGAGGATCTTACCGGACCCGGCCGCTTCGTCGCGCAGCCTGACCGCTTCCGCGACCGACAGCGCCAATGGCTTTTGCGCCAGGATCGCCTTGATGTGCTTCTGTTTCAGCGCCTGGCGGATCAGCGCCGGTTGCTGGTCGGGCGGAAAGGCAAGGTCGACGATCTCGACCCGGTCGTCCTCGATCAGCTGTTCCGGCGTCTCATGAACGGTTGGGATGCCCCAACGCCCGGCCACTTTTTCGGCGTTGGCTTTCGTGCGCGAAGCGATCGCGATCACCGGGAAGCCGGCTTGTGCATAGGCGGCGAGATGGCATTCGGCCATGATCATGCCGGCACCGACGCAGCCGATCCGGTATTCTCTGCTGCGAATCTTCACATCTGGCTCGAAATCGGTGCCTGCCATTCATTCCTCCCGTGGAGGACAGGATATAACGCGATGGCCTGCACCTCGGCCAAGGCCGACACCATCATTTCCCATCACGGGGCGTGACGACCGACCATTCAGACCAGGAATGACGAAGGCCGCACTGATGAGGCGCGGCGTTCATAGAATTGGATGGTTGCTCTACCGGACGGCGGCGACTTCCGTGGCGGCGGTGCGATTTGGGAAGAAGATCAGTCTGGGCGTCTCCCGATGCTGACGATCGCCCGGCCATTTGCGTCGTGGCCGATCGCGATCCGGTCGCCTGAGGCGATACCCGCAATGTCGCCCACGACCAGCGGTATGCGGATGTCGTAGAGGAATTCGGCGACGATGGCGCCCACGGCAAGGATCGGGTCCGGACGCTCCAGGAGAATACCGGCCGGTGCCGTGCGCCTGCGGATCGCCTCGGCTAGGACCGAGGATGAGGATGACGAGCCGCGCCCGCTCGGCATGACCAGGATCTTACCGGCGATATTCTGGCCGAGACCGGGATGCGAATGGTCAATGATGTCGCCAGTCTCGGCGTCGACGCCGCCCCAGAAGCTGAGTGGCTGCGAAAACACCAGCGCTTGGCCCTCGGCCTCGCCGGTTACTTGGAAGGTGCCGAACCGCTCGGTGGCCCCGGCTTCTGTCGACCAGATCATGGCGCACCCCGCACGACATATCCGACTGCGGCTGAGCAGATGCAATCCCGCAAGTCAGCGAAGGCGACGGACACACCGATATTGCCCGGTGCGTAATGCGCCCATTTGCCGGAATTGGTCATCACCACGCCGTCGAGGCGCTCGAGGATCGAGGTGACATAGGTGCAGGTGTCGGCGACCGGGATCAAGCCGAACGCCTCTATGCCAGCCAGCGCGCCCTCCTCCTGCAATCGGGTCAGCGTTGCGCGACCGGTGTTGACATAGATCGGGATACGCCTGCCCGGCGCGATCTCGCGCAGCATCGGCAACAAGCGCATCCATTCCTCATGCGAGAAATGCGGTGTGCCCAGCGATACGGCCGAAAGCGGCGCGCCATCGGGCACGGTCGATAGCCTGGCGAGCGCTTGATCGATGTCGGCGCGGCTGATGCGGATCGTCTCCTCTGGCGCATGGCCCTGGAACGCATCGTCGAGCGTCTTCGCTTCCGGGGTGATACCGACCGCATGGAACAACGCCACCGCGCCGGTGGTTGCCGCGGCGGCGCCCAGCGCCTTCAATTGGTCCTCGTCGCGCGGTTGTGGTAGGCCGGCGACCACCGGAATGCGATCGCCGCTCGCCTGCCCAATGAATAGCCCGACGCCGACGAACAGGCTGTCGCTCGGTTCTGGATCAGGAACGGCCAGTTCGAACAGGATCCGGCCGCGCCGGTTCTCGCACAAATGCAGGCCCCAGGCCGGCGCACGCCCGGTCATGGCGCAGCAGAGGTCGATGAAATCGCCATAGCGGTTGGTGCGCGCGCCGATAACCGAATTGGCAAACACGATGGCATTGGATTCACCCCAGGCGATCTGCTCGCCGAAGCCCGGCCGGAACCGCGTCTGGTAGGGTGCGCAGGTGAACGTCGCCTGGCAGCCGAGTTCGAGATGCGCCTTCATCAGACGCCGCGCCGGCACTTCCTCCGCCGCCGGCATCTTCACCATGCCGGGATGAATGAGATCGAACGAACCAACATTGAGCGTCGTCGGCACCCGGACACGGCCACCGCCCTCGACCAGCCGTTCGACGAAATCGAGCCCGGCCTTGCCGTGGTAAAGGCAGCCATCGATATGGGCGCCGGCAATATCCAGCAGGCTGCCGGCTCCAACTGCATTGGAAAACGCGACCAGGATCTTCATCGCAGCGGCTGCGGCCTGCCCCTGCTCGCCGTCGAGCATGGACTGGTCCTCGGCCGTCAATTCCAGCGTCATCAATGTGCTCCGCGCCCGTGCCCGGTTATGCTGTCCCTGATTACGAACAGTCTGGCAAGACCCGTTGCAGATCTCAGCCCGCAGCGATCAGCACCGTGCTCTCCGGCGACCAGCGCAGCACCACGTCCTGCCCTTCCGCCAGCCGCTCGATGCCGGTGTTCTGCACAATGACCTTGAGCGTCTGGCCGGCACGATCGACGAAGTACGTGCTGTTGTTGCCGGCGAAGATGCGCTTGGAGACCTGGCCCTTCAGCACGTTCGTGTCGGTGGCATTGGAAACCCCGGCATCGGTGGCGATGCGGATGCGTTCGGGCCGCACGGCGCAGCTCGCCTTGGCGCCGACAGCAAGGGTCGCGCCCGCGCCCGCGGCAATCGCCGTGCCGTCCGCCAAGCGGATGCCGCTGCCCGTCGTGTCGCCGCGAAAGATATTGGCGTCACCGAGGAAAGTGGCGGCGAACTCGCTCTTTGGCCGGTCATAAATTTCCTCCGGCGGCCCTTCCTGCACCAGCCTGCCGTCGCGCAAGATGCCGATGCGGTCGCTCATCGTCAGCGCCTCTTCCTGGTCATGGGTGACGAAGATGGTGGTGATGCCGATCTCGCGCTGGATGCGCTTCAGTTCGATCTGCATGTCGACGCGCAGCGCCTTGTCGAGCGCGCCGAGCGGCTCATCGAGCAGCAGCACGCGCGGCTTGGTGACGATGGCACGCGCCAGCGCCACCCGCTGGCGTTGACCGCCCGACAGTTGATGCGGCCGCCGGCTGCCGAGCTTGCCGAGTTGCACAAGATCGAGCGCACGCTGCACCTCGGCGGCAATCACCGCCTTGGCCTCGCCGCGCACCGACAGGCCGAAGGCGATATTGTCGGCAACGCTCATATTGGGAAACAGCGCATAGTTCTGGAACACCATGCCGATGCGCCGCCTCTCGACCGGCACCCGCTCGACGCTCTCGCCGCCGATGGCAATGCGGCCGGAGTCGGGAAAGTCGAACCCGGCGATCTGGCGCAGCAGCGTGGTCTTGCCGCTGCCCGACGGCCCAAGCAGCGCGTAGAAGCCGCCATCGGCGAAATCGATGGAGACATCGTCCAGCGCCTTGTGCGCGCCGAAGCTGCGCGAGACGTTCGATACCTGCACGCCGGCCATTATTTCTCTCCGCCGAATTTGAAGAAGCGCGCCGTGAGCAGCATCAGCGCCATCGACACGACAATGATGATCGTCGAGACCGCGTTGATCTCGGGCGTGAAGCCCTTGCGGATCGCGGCGTAGATTTCGACCGGCAGCGTCGTCTGCCCCGGCGTCGCCAGGAAATAGGACACCACGAACTGGTCGAACGAGACAGCGAAGGCGAACAGCCCACCGGCAATGACGCCAGGCATGATCCACGGCAGCGTGACGCGCCACGTCACCTGCCATTGGTTGGCGCCGAGCGAGCGCGCCGCTTCTTCCAGTTCCGGCGCGAAGGTCTGAAGCCGGGCCGAAACGACGACGATGACATAGGGCAGCGCCAGCGCCACATGGCCGAGCAGGATGGCATGCAGGCCGCGGCCAATGCCGACGCCGAAGAAGAAGATCAGCATCGCCGTGCCGGTGATCAGCCACGGAATGGCGATCGGCGGGAAAAGCAGCGCCTGCAGGAATTTCTTGCCGCGAAATTCATTACGATAGAGCGCCAGCGACGCCGCCGAGCCAAGCACCGTGCAGATGACGGTGGTGATGACGGCGATCTCGACGCTGTTCCATGTGGCGGCGATCAGTTGATCGTTCTGCCACAGCGATGCGTACCACTCCGTCGTCCATTCGAATGGCAGCTGGTAGAAGGGCGAGACGTTGAATGACATCAGCGCCATGATGATGATCGGCAGGTATAGGAAGGCAAGCAGCACCGAGATGTAGAGGCGGCCGAGCCATTCGAGGATGCGGGTCGTCGCCATCAGGCGGCCCTCCTGAGCACTGGCGAGGCAGCCGCCAGGATCACCAGCACGACGGCCAGCAGGATGAAGGAGAGCGCCGCACCCAGCGGCCAGTTGAACACCGCGACGAACTGGTCCTCGATGACCGTGCCGTAGAAGGTGCCTGTGCGGCCGCCGAGGATGCGCGGCTCCATGAAGGAGCCGACAACCGGTACGAATATGAGCGCCGCGCCCGCCACCAATCCGGGCATCGACAGCGGAATGATTACCCGCTTGAGCACCTGTAGTCGCGAGGCGCCGAGCGAGCGCCCGGCCTCGATCAGCGAGTCGTCGATCGCCTGCAGGGTCAGGTAGCAGGTCAACACCATGTAGGGCACGTAGGAATGCACAAGCCCGATGATCACGGCCGGATAGGAATACATCAGGTCGATGTTGATCTTGAACGGCAGCACGGCGTTAAGCGCCGTATCGAGGATGCCGCCTTCGCGCAGTACCATCGCCCAGGAAAAGATGCGCACCAGCCCGTTCGACCAGAACGGCAGGATGACGAGCAGGAAGATCGCCTCGCGGCTGCGGCCCTTCAGCACCTTGGCCAGCACGTAAGCCGCGGGATAGCCGATGACGATGCACCACAGCGTCACTTCAAGGCCAAGCCGCAGCGAGGCAAGCAGCAGCGTCAGGTAGAGGCTTTGCGAGAAGAAGGCGGCATAGTTGCCGAGCGTGAACGCCCACGGCTTCCCCGACAGCGGCAGCTCGGTCATGAACGAGAAGAAGACCATGGCCGACAGCGGCAGGAAGATCGCCACCGTCAGCCAGAGATAGGCCGGTGCTAGCAGCGGCAATGCCGATCTCAGCCCGCTTCGCGATGCTGTCGCAGCTGCCATGATGCCCTCCTCCCCAGGATTGAAAGAACCAGCCGGCGCGAACCGCCGGCTGGCCCGGATGTCGGCCTTATTTCACGTCGACCTTGAGCTGCTGCCACAGCGCTAGATAGGCTTCGCGCTGCGCGTCGGTGATCGGCGCCTGGAACTGAATGCGCTTGGCCACTTCGGGGTCGCCCATCACCTTGCGGTTGAAGGCATCCTCGGGCAGCGCTTCCACCGCCTTGGTGTTGGCCGACACCGGCGCGCCGACCTTGGTGACCCATTCGACGTAGAATTTCGGGTCGATCATGTAGTTGATGAAGGCCTCAGCGCCGGCAACATTCTTGGCGCCGACGGGAATGGAAAAGGCATCGAGCCAGGCGACGGCGCCTTCCTGCGGCACGACCAGCGAGACCGGCAGCTTGAAATGCGTCTTGGCGCGATCAGCCGAACCGCTCCAGTAGGTGCCGATGTCGATCTGGTTGGAGGCGACCATCTGGTTCCAGTCGTTCTCCGAGCTCCAGAAGGTCTTGATCTGCGGCATCAGCGAGGTGAGCTTCGTCTTAACCGCATCCATATCCTTGATGTCGTTGATGTTCTGGCCGGTGGCGATGGCGCCGAACTGCACCGCCTCGACGGCATCGTCGCGAATGACGACGCGGCCCTTGTGGGCGGCATCCCACATCGCGGCGATGCTGGTCGGCGGCTTGTCGAAGGATTTCTCGTTGATGGCGAGCGCCGTCAGTCCCCACACCCATGGCACGCCATAGACCTTGCCGTCATGGACGAGCATCGGCGATCCCGCCTTGTCCTTGCTGATGTCGGCGTAGTTCGGCAACTTGGACGTATCGATCGGCTGGATCAGCTTTCCGTCCATCGCCTGGTCGTTGAAGGCGGCATTGATCATGACGACGTCATAGAGGCCGGGATTGGTCCGGATCTTGGTCAGCATTTCCTGTTCGGAATTGAAGAAGTCGTTGACGACCTTGTTGCCGGTGGCCTTTTCGAACGCCTCGACGGCCCACGGCTCATCGGTGCCGTAGCCCTTCCAGTTGAGCACATGCACTTCGTCGGCCTTGGCGGCAAAGGTAAGTGCAGAGGTGAAGACGGCGGTCGCCGTCAGCAGAGCAGTCAAATCAGGCATGCGCATGGTTGGTTCCTCTCTGTGGGTTTGCCCGCTTTCCCGGGCTCGTCAGGCTTTCTGGCAGTTATGCATTGGCCTTCAGTGTCCGGCCCTGTGCGCCCGACGGGTCGGCGACATGGCTCAGGAATGTCTGGATTTCGTGATCGGTCGGCGCTGACGAGCCGCCATGGCGCGTCACCGAAATCGACGCCGCCGCATTGGCGTAGCGCGCTGCCTCGAAAGGCGGGATGGCGCGCGACAACGCGCTGACGAAGGCGCCGATATGGGTGTCCCCGGCGCCGTTGGTGTCGATGGCGGTGACTTTGAAGCCGGCAACGGTCTGGACCAAGCCGTCGGCCAGCCGTACGTGGCAGCCCTTGGCGCCGGCGCGGATGACCACGCCCCATGCCTTCGGGCAATGGACCTCCAGCAACCGCGCGGCAACCGTTTCAACGTCGCCCGGACCGGCAATCTCGGCCGCCTCGGTCGTGTTGCAGCTCAGCCATTTGGTGCGGGCCAGCACCCGCGACAGGATGGGGCGCGGAATGTCCGATACCACCGGCGTCGGATCGAAGACAAAAGGAATGACTGCCGGCAGTGCCTCGATCCAGTCGGTGAGCGCGTCGCGGCTTGCGGGGTAGCTCAGCGTGTAGCCGGAGGTGAACACCCAGTCTCCCGGTGTGACCGAGACGGGCGCCATCATGTCGAGGCTGAGCACGCTCTCCGCACCTGGCCACGACACGAAGGTGCGTTCGGCGTCGCTCGAGATCATGGCGACGCAATTGCCGCTGTCCATCAGGGACGATGGCGGCGTCAGCGTCTCGATGCCCTCGTTGGCGAAAGCGGCCCGCAGGAAGTCGCCGTTCGGTCCACTGCCGAGCTGGCCGCCGAACACCACCTTCATGCCTGTACGGCTGGCCGAGACCATCATGTTGAAGCCGCCGCCGGCGACCTGGGCGAAGCTCGATGCGGTCTTCTCCGTGCCGGGCGCCGGCAAGGCATCGATGCGGTAGACATAGTCGACCACGGCACTGCCGATATGGACGAGGCGCCCGCTCATGCCGCCGCGTCCTTGCCGGAACCTTTTTTCGCAACCCTCGCCGCCATGAGATCAGATGCAAGGGCGCGAACGTCCGACATGTCGATGCCGACAAGCCTGGCGATATGCTGCTGCGGCAATCGGGAAAAGCCGGTGCAGGCTCCCGCCATGCCGGCAGCGATGGCGCCGATCGTGTCGGTGTCACCGCCGAGATTGGCGCTGATGACGGCCGCTTGCCATGGATCGCCGCCGGCGATTTCCAGCACCGCGAAGGCCGCCGGAACCGATTCCTGGCTGGCGACGCCGGTGCCGACCAGATCGGTGATCAGCCGGATCGCATCCTTCATCGCCTTGCCACGCACGAGATCCTGCGCCCAGACGATGCGCGCGGCGATGTCGCCGCCGGTCACCCAATGGCCAAGCGTGGCCCCGCGCCTCGCTGCCGCAACGGCGCTGTCGGACGCGGCGCGCCAGCCACCGCCGGCGACGCCACGGCTGACGGCGGCAGCGACGGCGGCGGCCGAAGCAATGGCGATCGAAGTGTTGTGGGTCGCCCGGCAGGTTTCCGCCACCTTGGCGACCAGCGCGTCGAGCGGCTCCAGCGGCATCATGATGCCGACAGGCGCAATGCGCATGGCCGCACCATTGGTGTCGCCGCTGCGCCCAGCCTCTTTCGCTGGCACGCCATTGTTGATGGCGTCGATGGCGCGTTTGGTCGACGGTCCCAGCAGATCGTAGCTGCCGCGCGCTTTGACCTCGCGCTCCCAGTCGAGCAGCGCGTTGACCCAGCGCGCATGGTCGAAACGGTTACCGGACTCCACAAGGATGCGGCCAAGCAGCAGCGCCTGTTCGGTGTCGTCGGTGACGGTGCCGGCAAGAAGCCCTTTCGACACCGGGTGGTCGGCCGCCGGGGCGACGAAATCGTCGACATGGCCATAAAGCTCGGCGATCCGGGCCGGCGACAGGAGTTGCGTCGGCATGCCCAGCGCATCGCCAATCGCCCCGCCGACAAGTGCGCCCATGGCGCGGTCGATCGCCTTGCTTGTTGCATCCGACATCGCTCAGAACCTCATATGCAGCGCGAAATGCGCCGGGTTGAGCAGGCTGGTGACATATTCGATCGGCCGTTCGTCGGCGGCACGCGTCAACCGGCGGCCGCGCAGGAACGGCGAGCCTTGCGGGCAACCGAGGATGGCGGCATCCTCAGCATTGAGCATCTCGATTTCGACCCATTCCTCACCATGGTCAGGAATAAGCCCCGCGCCGCGCAGCGTCTGGTGCAGCGAACCCTCGCGCAGGCCGCGCAGCGGCACGTCCTCCAGTTCCGGCGACAGCGGCAGCCGGCTGCGTTCGATGGAAATCGCATGGCCGTCGCTGGCGTTGGTGCGCACCCGGTCGACGGCGATGAAAAACGGGCTCTCAATGCCAAGCCAGGCCGCCAGGTCGGCGTCCTCGATCACTTCCAGCCGCAGCGTCCGCGTCTCGGCATTGGCGCCGGCATTTGCCAGCGCCCGCGACCAGCCGACCGCGTCGTCTACCGGCTTGCCGTCGAAGGTGACGAACGAGCCGATGCCGACCTTGGTGGTGATCAGCCCGCGGCTGGACAGTTCCTCGAGGCCCTTGCGAACCGTGTTGCGGCTGACGGAGAAGCGCTGGACCAGCTCGTTCTCGCTTTGCAGGCGGTCGCCGAAGCCGAGAACGCCGGAGCGGATTTCATGCTCCAGAACGGTGGCGATCTGCTCGGGCTTGCCCGTGCCGGGAGACAGTTGAACCGCGCGCCGCTTCATATGCGTACCTGTCTAGTGAACCTGTATAGTCCTGTTCAATATACGGACGCGGATACCGTGTCAACGGGATGCCGAAGTCAAAGCCAAATGACCAACGAACGGTAGAGATATGTCTGCAAAGCGTCGGCAGGCCGGACAGTATGAACCCCGAAAAGCAGATCCCGATCGCCGAAAACATCGCAATTAATCAAGAGGATAGAGCCAGGTCTTGATTCAATTTTGGCTGGATGGCATCGACACTTCACGGGGTTCAACGAGGATATCCGCCTCGATTGCGGCACTGATGAATGCCGCCCGTGCCGCCGAGGCTTCTTTCCTTCCCTCAAGCACGGCCAGGCAGACCTTGCGGGCTGCCATGTGCCTTTGCCCTGTCGCAACCGGCCAGCGGTTCATCAGAATATCGGCGGCCTGAGCGACCCGCTCCACGTTGAAGATCGCGTTTCGCGACCGGCCGAGCGCAATCCTGACCGGCTCATCGAAACGCTGGTCCTGCACCACATCACCTCCCGAAGTCGAACGTGCCGACCTAGTTCTTTGTAGTGTGATAGATTTCCTGAGGAAGGTGCAAGATGTCCGATTCCCAAGGCCAGAAAAGTCCTAAACTGATTGTCGTGGTCGCGTTCGACCGCGGTGATGACGGCGAATTGTTTCCGGCCTTCGGCCCTGCCGACCAGCAGAGCGAGGACCGCGCCATACGCACGGCCAGGGCACTGGCGGCAAAACATGTCGGCGTTATCGCCTGGAGTCGGGAAGCCGACCCGACACTCGGCGAGTACGGTCCGCCGAACACCCTGTTCGTCAGCGGCGACGTGCCTGACATGGAGTAGTCCGTTGGCGCCAAGCCCGCACTCAATGTCTGCGGCCAGACCGGAAATATTGCCAAAGCTCCAGTTGGTTCCGCGGCGAGCCGACTAGGGTCAAGAAATAAATTTCGGTTTTTAATATTAGCTCATTTGAAGGAACTGTTTTCTCTCGACCCCGTTTTGTCTACAGGTCGTTTATTCCAATGACCTCCACAGAGAGGAATCCCCAGATGAACTTCAAGATGCTCACGATGGGCGCGATGGCGCTTGCAATGATGACAGGCTCGGCGCTTGCGGCTACCCACACGTCCGCGCTGGACGATCCGGCAAAGATGTCGCCGTTCTTCACCGATGCCGGCATGAAGACCATGAAGTCCGAGGCGGAGTTCAAGGCCGCCTGGATGGCCATGAAGGACGAAGACCGCGCAGGCATGACGAAGGAATGTAGCGACGAGGCCATTGCCAAGTCGCACGACAATTTCTGCAAGATGACCAAGCAGCTCGGCGGCGCGAACTGACGCACCTCGATTTGGGCGCATGCCCGAAATCGAACAGCTGCACAAAGGCGGGCCAAATGCCCGCCTTTGTCCAGCGGCAATCTGAGCTAGCCGGGGATTCACTTCGCGACAACAGTCGGGCAAATGTGTAACGTCCCTATTTGGAGTGGCAGAACGCCGCTCATTTGGCTTTGTGCCCATGTTTCAACCCATTGCGAATATCGAGGACGCGCAGACGCTGGCGCAGGCGATCGTCAACACGATCACCGAGCCGTTTCTCGTCCTCGACGAGCAGTTTCGCGTGCTGGCAGCCAGCCGCTCCTTCTACAAGACATTTGACGTCGACCCCGCGCAGACCCAAGGCTCGCTACTCTACGCGCTCGGTGCCGGTCAGTGGGATATTCCCGCGCTTCGCCTGCTGCTGGAAACGATCATTCCCGAAAAGACCGCCATGGACGGCTTCGAGGTCGAGCATGATTTCCCGCGCATCGGCCGCCGCACCATGCTGCTCAACGCCCGCAAGGTGCTTTACGACCACAGCTCGGCCATCACCATCCTTCTCGCCTTCAACGACATAACCGCCCGTCGTGTCATCGAGCGAGAAAAGGAAGAGCTTCTGCGCCGCACGGAGGATCTGCTTCGGCAGAAGGACGTCCTGCTGCGCGAGATGGAACACCGGGTCGCCAACAGCCTGCAGATCATCGCCAGCATCCTGCTGCTGAAGGCACGGTCGGTCACGTCGGAAGAAACGCGCCAGCATCTCAAGGACGCCCACCAACGCGTTCTGTCGGTGGCCGAAGTACAACGCCATCTCCACACCTCAGCCGGCGTCGACGAGATCGATGTCGGCTCTTACCTGCCGAAACTGTGCAGCAGCCTCGCCTCGTCGATGATCGGCGAAACTCAGCCCATCACGGTCACCGTGACAGCCGAAGGCGGCAGGATGGATTCGCAGCGAGCCGTCAGCCTGGGACTGATCGTTACCGAGCTCGTTCTCAACGCCATTAAATATGCCTTTCCCAAGGAGAAGGCCGGCGCCCGTATCCAGGTGAGTTATGAGACCGCGGGCAGCGACTGGAAACTGACGGTTTCGGACAATGGCGTCGGCAAGATCGCCAACGACACACCGACTACCGGGCTTGGAACAGCCATCGTCGAGGCGCTGGTCAAACAGTTGGGGGCCAAGGTCGACGTCATCAGCGACGCCGACGGCACCAGCGTGTCGGTGACCCGGGCGACATTCATCTCACGGGTGCCGCGAGCGGCGTAAGAACCGCTACCACGATGCCTGCCTTCCCGATATCGCCTCGATCCTGATCTGATAGAACAGATGGCTGCCCGAAACCGTTGGCGCGGCACCTGGCTTCAGGGCTCCCGGTTCCCACCAGTTCGCGTGCTTTGCAAGAAGCGACCAGGCAAATTTGCGCTCAACGTCGATCGGAGCACTCATCCTTTCGACGCCGGCAGCGCTCTCGTCCAGATCCGGCCCTTTGGGCAATTCTTCGAAGACGCCGTCCACGACGACGCTTCTCCATCCGTGCGGGCCACCAACATCATCGACCTGAAGACAGACGTTCGGGTTGGCCTGCATCCACTCAACCTTCCTGCCGGGGAGCGAAAAGCTGAAAATGGCGTTGTCACCGAAGGCAAAATGGATCGGCACCACATAGGGCTTGAGGTCACGCACACAGGCCAGGTGGCCTGTGCGTTGCGTTTTAAGCAGGGCGACGCAGTCCTGCCGCGTCATTTCCTTGACGTTCATCCCGATCCTCCTTTCTCTTCAGCCAGCGCGATCGATGCGGCGGATGACCTTGATGGCCTCTGCTTCCGCTACCCCAATAAGCGCATCAATTCCCTGGATGGTCTCGATATGGCCGCGAGCCGCCACCATCCGTCGCAGGACGTGGAGATCATCGCGAATTTCGCAGAGTGTTGTCCGAAGAGTTGCGGGCATTTGGTGGCCTTCCGCAACTCAACTGTCTCGACGGCAAGCTGGTTCCGCCGACCGCCAAGCAAAAGCCCGCCACGGCGAACCGGAGCGGGCCTTGGAGGAGGACAAGGGGTGGGACCCTTTCCTCTTGTTTCCACGGGGGGTGTGGACCGCGATCACCTTACAAAGTTTTCCAAGCAAGCCGGATCACAAGCCGGCTTGCGAAGTTCACATTCCGGTGCGCGCCGGCACCGACGCGGTCACGGAATTGCGACCGCTTCGGCGAGCAACGCGGCTATATCCGTCCGAGCACGACAAGCACGATGATGATGAGCAGCACGAGCCCGAGACCGCCGCCGCCATAGTAGCCGGTGCCATAGAAAGGACCGCCGCCGAAGCCGCTGAAGCCCCCAAGCAGCGCTATGACAAGAAGAATGATAAGTATGGTTCCTAGGCTCATGGTTTCCCGCTCCTTTGTGCGCGCTTCTGCGCCGGCTCAACAACGCGCCATTCGCGTGTTGCTTGGGATGTGAACGCTTTCAACGCATTAGCGTTCCGCCGGCGGGGCGATGAAGGCCCCATGGAGCAATCAGTGCAGCCGCGGCCGAAAAGTCCGCCAGGATTGGCGGGCTTTCCGGCCCGTCGGAGGCCAGGAGAGTGCGGTCAAAGCCTCACGGCTGGTTCGGCACTTCCGCTCCCGGTACTCTTGGCGTCAGCGGCGTGCGATCAAAAGGCACAGTTGGCGCAGGTCGCGGTCGTAGTCTCCGGAACTGCCGAGGACATCGACGCAGCGCTTCTTCAACCGTGCCACCTGACTGTCCGACATGTCGGCGACGACACCCGGCAGGTTCCTATGTCCCGAAGTACCCGATGTTCCGGTGTTGGCCGGGTTCCCTGTTGTGTCCGGATTGCCGGGATTGCTCGGGTTGATTGAACCAACGCCTCCGCCGACGCCAACGCCGACGCCACCCGTTCCACCAACACTAGCGCCGAGGCCGGCCGTGATGCCGCCAGACCCGCCGACATTGGTACCGGCACCGGCATTGATGCCGTTGCTGCCACCTGCGGATGCACCGAGGCCTGCGCTGACGCCTCCGGTGCCGCCGACCGACGCACCGGCACCAGCATTGACGCCTTTGCTAGCGCCTACGGAAGCGCCGAGGCCCGCACTGACGCCGCCGCCGCCGCCGACCGACGCACCGACGCCGGCATTGACGCCGCCGCTACCGCCCACCGAGGCGCCTGCGCCAAGACCGAGCCCTGCAGTATTCGCTGGCAGCGAAAGAACGAAGACTACTGCACCACCTGCCAACACACTGGCGACTGTTTTGATCGTAAAGGCCATAACACTCTCCTGTTGCCGTTGAGATAAGGCAGTCAGCCAGAGGCCGATTGCGAGTTAACCTACGCAGGGAGTGAACTTAAGTTTCACAAAGCGCTTCACTGGCGCGATTGATGGTATTAATTTTTGAAATTGTAAGAGTATAAAAATAATAAAATTGACGTACAATCTTCATGATCACGATGCGAAGCGGATAGTTATGATCGATATGTATTTCGAAGTTCGTTAAGAATCGATTTTTATGGAATTTTGTTCGAGGCCGCGCCAGGCCGGAGACCGCATGAACTTTTGGCCAGGCCGCCGCGATGGGTCCCGGAGCCCGTCAGCGAGAGGTCCGCATCAAAACGCAACGCATTGGCGTCACGGCTGATCGATCGACGTCAATTTGCGCCAGACAGCAATGGAAGGCCGGTCATGCCAAAAAGCTGCCGGCGCGATTGCCGGCAGACGACGCCGTCCACTGGCCTAGTTGTCAGACGATCCCGTAGTACAGCCTGTAGCGGACGCGCTTCATATAGTCCCGATATTCCGGCGTGGCGGCAAGCAGCGCCTCTTCGCGCAGGATGCGATGCACCTGGAAGAACGTGATGACGGCGTAGACGGCGAGATTGTAGAAGGAAAAGGCCGACAGCAGGAACAGGACATGGCCGACCAGATAGCCGGCATAGATCGGGTGTCGCACCAGGCGGTAGGCACCTCCGGTCATCACGCCGCGATTGCCCGGCAGAATGGCGAACGAACGCCCCAGCGATGCCTTTCCCCAGATCACGAAACTCAACGCCAGGGCTTGCAGCGGCGCGGCGACATAGACAGGGATGATGGCAACGCCCGGCTCGAAGGTGATGAAGCCGACGCCGAAGCTGGCAATCACGGAGACGATCACCGTGAGCGGATTCCAGTCGCGAACCTGCGGTCGCCGCGACAGAAGCAGCCAGGTAAAGGTAAGTATCTCGGAAGTCGCCACCAGCGCCACGTTGATACGGGTGGGATCGAGCATGAGGTGATATATGCCGCGGTAGACAAACAGGCCCGCGAAAACCAGCGCGCAGAGCCGAAAGAAGCCTTCGCGCAAGTCGACCAGGATTTCCCGCTTTCGGGCTGCGGACAAAATCCCTTCGTCGTTGACGTGCGAAAGGGTTTCAATTTTTGACATGAGCAAGGCCAGGCACCCGGTTATCCCTCGGGGCGACCTTTGCACGCAACCATTGCCGTACGGTTAATCGAGAAGATCAGATCGGCACTAAACCGCTTATCCGTCCCCGGAACTCAGCGAAGCGTACGACTTCACCGATGGGACAGGGTTCGACCTACGCCAAGACGCTTGCGGCCCATTCCGTCGCATTGCAATTTATGCTTGCATTTTGGAACAAATAAAGAACAATAGGCGGATTACCCGCTAATGTGGACCAGGGGTTTTCGGGGGAGTACCAGTGGGATGGCGAGACAGAAAGGCGCGGGGCGGGCTGCCGCCGCGATCGGACTATTCGTGCCGGTGAAGGCCCCGCCCTGGGTGTGCTGGTCGCTGGCAAGCCTTGTCGTCATACACATCTCAAGCGCTTCCGCGATGGCCGCCGACAAGGACTACGCCGGCTGCATCGGTAAGAACATCGATCCGGACAAGCGCATCGTAGCCTGCACGCCGATCATCGAGGACAAGGCGGAGTTCTACCAAAACCGCAGGATCGCCTATTTCAAGCGCGGTATCGCATGGGATGACAAGCACGATTACGACCGCTCCATCGCGGACTACGACGAAGCGATCACCCTCGACCCGAAGCAGGCCTCGACCTATTACAATCGCGGCACGGCCTGGTTCAACAAGGGCGATGACGAGCACGCCATAGCCGACTTCAACAAGGCGATCAGCCTCGATCCGGGTTTCGCCGATGCCTTTTACAGGCGGGGTCTGTCCCTGTTCCGCAAAGGCAAGGATGACGCCGCCATTGTTGACTTTGACCAGGCGATAGCGGTCGATCCAAAATTCGCCAAGGCTTACACGGCCAGAGGCTATAGCTGGGCGCGCAAGGCCGACGATGTGCGTGCCATGGCCGACTTCAACCAGGCACTCAGCCTGGACCCGCAAAACAGCGAGGCCTATTTTGCCCGCGGTACTGTCTGGGCCGACAAGAACGACCATGACCAGGCAATCGCCGACTACGACCAGGCAATCAGCCTCGATCCGAAAAGCGGCGCTTACTACAATCGAGCCTTGGCCAAGACGATTGAAGGAGACCTCGCCGGTGCAGCCGCCGATTGCCGAAAAGCCATCGAGCTCGATCCGAAGAAGGCCGGTGCTTGCAGCACGAAAGTAACGGGAGCCGAGTCGCCGGTTGCACCCCAGGCGGCCAAACCGGCGATACAGTTCGTCGTCCCCAAGGAAGATAACTCCGAGCGCATTGCCTGGAACCTCAAACAGGGGTTGGAAGAACAGATTCGCGGAAACGTCGACAGCGCCATAGGCCGGTTCAGCTCTGCGATCGACCTCGATCCCTACAATGCCGAAGCGTTTTACGACCGGGCACTAGCTGAAGCATCCCAGGGAAACTACGACGTAGCCGCCGCCGACTGTCGGCGCGCGATCGAGCTCGATCCAAAGCGCGCCGGCACCTGCCGCGAGAACGCGCCTGGCCAAGACCTATCTGCCGCCAAGGATACGACGAGGGATCCCGCGGCCGCAAAGACCCTGATCGAGCGCGCTGGGATGCGGTTGTCGAAATATGGCGTCGACGGCGCCCTGCTCGATTTCGACAAGGCCATCAGCCTCGATCCGGACAATGCCGACGCCTATCTCGGCCGCAGCCGTGCCAAGACGCTCAAGGGAGACAGCGCCGGAGCAGGAGCGGATTGCCGGCGCGCCATAGCGCTCGATCCGACGCGGGCAGCAAGCTGCGGCGACCGGGTTTCCGGCGACGAGAGCAAACCGGCACCGTTGCCAGACACACAACAACCGGAGCCGCGAGCCGTCGTTCCGAATGTGACGGCCACGCAAGACACGCTGGCCGCGAAGGCCTTGGAGGCGACCGACCCACAGGCCCTGGAGGCGATCCTTGGCGGCGACGCCTTCCTGGACATGGGCAAGTACGATCAGGCGATCGGCGCCTACAACCAGGCGATCTCGCTCGATCCCAACAACCGGTTCGCCTATTTCGGCCGCGGCAAGGCCTGGGCCGCCAAACGCGCCTACGGGCAGGCGATCGCCGACTACGACAAGGCCATCGAACTCGCCCCCAATTTTGCCGCGGCTCATTTTCGCCGGGGCCTCGCCAAGGTCACGTCAGGTGATGCAGAGGGCGCGCTTGCTGATTGCAGCCGGGCTGCAGCACTCGATCCAAAGGCGCGCGACGCCTATTTCTGCAAGGGCATGGCCTGGCATGCAAAGGGCGACCCGGGAAGCGCGATCGCCGCCTATTCGGTGGCGATCGAAATCGATCCGAAGGACGACGCCAGCTACTATGGGCGCGGCATGGCGCGTGCCGATGGGAAAGACTACGACGGTGCCATCGCCGACTTCGACCAGGCGATCAAGCTCGATCCGGACAATGCGGACTACCTCGTCAGCCGAAAGGCGACGGTGGCGGCGAAAGGACAGAGCGACACGGCGGCGGCCCCGGTCGGCACCGAACCTGCGGCCCGGCAGGAGGCCAGCAATAATACCCGGTCTAACGGCGGGCTTTCCACCGCCAAAATCGCGGAGCTCATTCAGGCGACCGACCCGCGTGTCCTGGCCATGGTTCAGAACGGTGACAGCCTGTCGGACGCGGGCCAATACGATCAGGCAATCGGCGCGTACGACAAGGCGATCGCGCTCGACCCCGACAGTCCCCTCGCCTATTTTGGTCGGGCCAATGCCTGGACCGCCAAGCGAGCCTATGATCGGGCGATCGCCGACTATGATCGGGTGATCCGGATCCTACCGGATCTGGTCTCGGTCCATATTCGCCGAGGCATGGCCAAGGCCACGTCTGGTGATGCCGAAGGTGCCCTCGTCGATTGCGGCCAGGCCGCCGAGTTCGATCAGAAGGTGGTGGATGCATATTTCTGCATGGGCATGGCCTGGCACGTGAAGGGCGATGCCGGGCGAGCGATCACAGCCTATTCGGCGGCAATCGAAATCGATCCGAAGGATGCCCCCAGCTACTACGGGCGAGGCATAGAGCGGGCTGACAGCAAAGACTACGACGCTGCCATTGCCGACTTCGACCAGGCGATCAAGCTGCATCCGGGCAATCCGGACTACGCGGTGGCCCGCAAGGCGGCGGTGGCTGCGTCAAAGAAAGGCGGTGTTGCACCTGAGGCCGTCGGTTCGGATCCCAAGAACCTCAAGGCCTTCATGGATCGCGGCGATGCGTTCTACAGGAAGCGCAAATACGGTCGCGCGATTGCCGAGTATAGCCGCGCGATCGCGCTTGATCCAAGGAAGGCCGCCGCCTATGTCGGGCGAGGAATGTCGCGCGCCGAGAAGGGTGATTATGATGGAGCCATCGACGACTACAGCAAGGTGATCGAACTCTATCCGGCCTATTTCGACGCTTACCTCGGCCGCGGCATTGCCTGGAGCAAGAAGGACCAATTGGATCGCGCCATCGCCGACTACAATCGCGCGGCCGAAATCGAGCCAGGCTACGCACCTGTCTATTTCGGGCGCGGCAGCGCCTGGTTCGCCAAGGGCGACTACGATCGGGCCATTGCCGACTACGACCAGGCGCTCAAGCTCGATCCAAAGCTGGCCATCGCTCGTAAGGGTCGCAAGCAGGCAGTGGCGGCGAAAGCGAACGCCTCAAAAACATCAAACGAAGCTGCTGGCCAGGCTAGTGACGAGGCGATCAAGCCAAGTAGCATTTCGCCAGCCGCGCAAGCGCTCAGCAAGGGCTGGACGCTGCACGAGAGGGATGACTATGACGGCGCCATAGCGCTTTACGACAAGGCGATTGCGCTCTTTCCGGCGTACCACGACGCCTATCTGGCCCGGGCGATGGCCTGGGAATCCAAGGGCGAATACGCTCATGCCGTCAACGATTACAGCCAGGCAATCACGCTCAATCCGAATTTTGCCGACACCTACTATGACCGTGGTCAGAACCGCAGTTTCCAAAAAGATTACGACGGGGCGCTTGCTGACTACGGAAAAGCCATCAGTCTCAATACCAAGGACGCAAGGGTCTTTGCCGATCGGGGCCTCATATTGATGGGCAGGCATGAGGACGTTGCAGCGTTACGTGATTTCGAAGAGGCCCTCAGCCTCGATCGCAAGAACCCCCTTGCCTATTTGGGTCGAGGCGTGGTTCGGATCAGCAAGGCGGATTATGACGGAGCCATCGCCGATTTGAGCCAAACGATAAGGCTCAAACCGGATTTCGCCACCGCCTACAAAGTGCGGAGCAGGGCGTGGGACGCCAAGGGCAACCACAAGCGCGCAGAGGCCGACCGCAAGAAAGCGATGAGCCTCGGGGCGAAATAGAGACAAGGCTCGGGAGCGCTGCCAAATGACGCGTTGGAAAGGTTTGGGCGTGGCGGCGGTCGCCGCTTTGTCTTTCGTTGCGGTAAAGGTGTTGCCCTGGGCGCTCGGCTTTGCCGGCGGCAAATATCTCTACCAGACGGTGGCGGGCTCGCCCGATCCGCAGACACTGACTGCTGCTCAGGTGAACGAACAGATTCAGAGCCAGGGAAGCCA
Source organism: Mesorhizobium sp. P2_A12 (assembly GCF_056405075.1). Taxonomy (NCBI): domain Bacteria; kingdom Pseudomonadati; phylum Pseudomonadota; class Alphaproteobacteria; order Hyphomicrobiales; family Phyllobacteriaceae; genus Mesorhizobium; species Mesorhizobium sp. P2_A12. The sequence continues at coordinate 48,565 of NZ_JBFUCU010000007.1, read as the reverse complement.
GATATTCCTCACGATCAAGCAGGAGTTTCCAGACGACTATGACACCGTCGTGGAAAAGATCACGGCCGTGGCCAGACTTGGAAACGTGGAGCAAGTGCGAAACGCGAGCAGGATGGCGGTTACCGGCCTCAGGCAAAGATACGCGTCTCTGCTGTCGTCGGCTCCAGACAGCAAAGCCGCCGAGGCGCTGCGTGCACAATTGGCCATGCTCAACCATGTCATGTCGCGGGAAACCGCAGCCACCTGCAACAACTACCTTCGCCAGGGGCCGGGCGCGCTCAGCACGCCGGATCAGGATTTCCTGGCCGACATGGACAAGATCGGGGCCACCCTGTTTCGCGCCTTCGGCGCAGCGAAGAATGGGGGGCTGCCGGCCGCTGCCGCCAGCGACGAAGATTGGTCGCTGCTGGCCGACGCTTTCATCAACGCCGGCGGCACCCCCGCCGAGATGAATGCCATTGCCAATGTCAACCCGGTATTCGAAGGTCTCTGCCCGGCCGTGGTGAAACTCTACACAGCCGCTCTGTCGCTGCAGGGTGAACCCGGGCGGCACATCAAAACCACTCTGCTCTATGAGATCGCGAGGAATTAGCTGGAATCTGCCAATGTGTGCGCGTTTGACGGGAAGCTGCCACGCCACGCGAGTCCTTCGAAGTTTCGAGAGTCAGATAGCTCCTACCCCAGAGTTGAGTTGCTGAAATACTCCGCGAAATCAGGGCGTTGCGTCAGAACTTTGCCATCGGCATCGCGCAGAATGCCCGCAGCGAAGAGATAGTCGCCAATCGCGTGCATCTTGGCTGGATCCATCGTGCCGATGGCGCCATTGTCTCCGCGCAAATAGTGGCCATCGATCAGCGCCCTTAGCGAGGCTTCGATAAGCGCCGGATTTGTCAATGTGTCCTTGTTGGCGGCGATCAGAAGTGCGGCAGCCGCATCGGGATGGTCGACGGCGAACTGGCAGCCGCGCCGCGTCGCCTGCACGAAGGCGGCCGCAGGTTGGGGGTTTGCCTGGAGATAGGCCTCGCTCGAGGAGATCAGGGTCGTGTGCTCATCAGGCACGCCATAGTCGGCGTAGACGAAGCTGCGCTGCTTGATGCCTTTCAACCCGGCTTCGACACCTTCCCAGGTCGAGACCTCCAGCGTGAAATCGACCGAACCGTTGGCCAGCGCTTCATAGGCTGAAGTGCCGAGTGTCACCGTCTCGAAATTGCCCTTGCCGCCATCGTGGCGGATGATGGTGCCAATCAGGGCGTTTTCCCAGGCGCTGCCGAAGCCGCCATAGGTCAGGCCGTCAAGGTTCCTCGGGCTTTTGATCTCGCTGCGTGCCGCGTTGAACACCAGCCGGCCGGTTTCGGATTGCACGACGGCATAGACGCCCTTCAGGTCGGCGCCGGCGGTTTTTTGGGTGAACAGGCTGATGGTGCCGTTGATGCCGAAATCGGCGACGCGGTTGGCGACCAGCGTGCCGGCGCCGGTATCGCTGTAGGGCAGGATGTCGACCTCGAGCCCGGCTTCGGAATAGAACCCTTTGTCGCGGGCGACGAACAGCCCGATGTGGTTGGTGTTGACCGTCCAGTCGAGGGCGACGGTGACCTTTTGCGCCGCCGATTGTGCCTGGGCACGGCCCGCTCCGGCCACCAGCGGAAGACCGGAGGCAAGGGTGAGCAACAAGGCCTGCCGGCGCGTCAAGTCAGTCATGGTCGTGTCCTTTGGATGAGTGCGGGTTGGGCTCGGGGTTGAGCAGTATGTCGAGGATCTCGGCCTCGATTGCGCTTGTCTGCAACGCGTCAGTGCCGCCAAGGCTGCGCGGGCGTGACAGCGGCACCTTGATTTCACGGACGATGCAGGCCGGGCGCGCCGACAGCACATAGATGCGGTCGGACAGGAAGACGGCTTCGCGCACATCATGGGTGATCAACAGTGCCGTCCAGCGATGGTGCCGCCACATCTGCTCGAGCCAGCGCTGCATGGCGGTGCGGGTCAGTGCATCGAGCGCGCCGAACGGTTCGTCGAGCAAAAGCATGTCGTGCTCCTGCACCACGGTACGCAGCAGGGCCGCGCGCTGGCGCATGCCGCCCGAAAGCTGCGCCGGAAAATGCCGTTCGAAGCCGGCAAGCCCGAACTCGGCAAACAGCGGCGCAACGCGCGCCCGCGCCGCCTTGCGCCTGATGCCTTGCACTTCGAGCCCAAGCGTCGTGTTGTCGAGGATGCGTCGCCACGGCATCAGCGCGTCACGCTGCGGCATAAAGGCGAAATGCCTGCCGTGGTCGTCGAGCGGCGTGCCGTCGAAGAACATCTCGCCCTCGCCGTGCTGCGCGCCGGTCAGAAGCTGGAACAGCGTCGACTTGCCGGCGCCCGACGGCCCGAGGATGGAGACGAATTCACCGGCGCTGACGCTGAGCGAAATGTCGGCGAGCACGTCGAGCCGGCCAAATGCCTTGCGCACATGCCGCAGTTCGAGCCGGCTCATCGCCACGGCCCCGTCCCGGCGGGGTGCTGGCCGGCGGCCCGTTCCCAGGGCATGGCAAGGCGCTGCAGGAGCACCGTCAGCCCAAACAGAGTGAGCGTGAGCGCGGCGCTGACACCGACGGCGGCCAGCACCAGATCGGGGCGGAAGTTGTTCTTGGCGTTGAGCATGTAGATGCCCAGCCCCTTCGCGGCACCGGCATATTCAGCGAAGATGGCGCCGACCACGGCATAGGTAATGGAGATCCTCAGGCCCGCGAAGAAATAGGGCAGCGCCGAGGGCAGCCGCGCCAACACGAAGACGCGCCAGCGCCCTGCCCCCATGGCGCGCAGCATCTGCCCGATCTCGGGCTCCGTCGCCTCGTAACCCTGCACCAGCGCCACCAGCATCGGAAAGAAGGTGACCAGCGCCACCAGCATGATCTTGGGCATCAACCCGAAGCCGAACCACAGCACCACCAGCGGCGCGATCGCCACCAGTGGCAAGGTCTGGCTAACGATGAAGACGGGAAACAGCGCACGCCGCAGCGGCCGGAAGAAGTCGACCAGCATCGACAGCGCAAAGGCCGCGCTGAGCGAAAAGGCAAAGCCGATCAGCGTGGCGCGGATGGTGGGAATGGCGTTGTCGACCAGCGCCTCGCGATTGAGCATCGCCTGCTCGAACACGCGCGACGGCGCCGGCAGTGTCGTCGGCTTGATGCCGGAATAGGTGGCATAGAGCTCCCATGCCAGCAGCATCAACCCCACCGAAATCATGGCCGGTGCTGCCTTGACAAGAAGGCTCGCGATCGGACGCGAAGCGGCTGATGATGAGGCCACGGGCATAACCTTTGACGGGGTCGCGAACGCGGCCGCTCAGCCGGCCGACGGGCTGTTCGCCGAGACCGTGACGTCGAGGGTTACGTGGCCGGCGCCTGGCCCGAAGCGGCAGAAGGCTTCGTCCAGCGCCGAAAAGATCGCGCCGGCATCCCCGCGCAATTTCGTGCAGAAATGCTTCGAGCGCTCATAGACACCGGACTGCTTGAGAAAATCGATGCAGCCGTAAATCTCGTCCATGTGGTCGTCGGTGCCCATCACATAGAGCGAGAACTGCGCTGCCGCCGGCTGGCCGGTCAAAGCCGCGCCACGCACCGCGGCGATTGCCGCATCCTTGCGCGGGCCGAGGGGGCCGACAGGCCCACCAAGTGCATCGGAACGGCAGATCGGATCATCCGGCTCGCCAGGGCAGCCGCGCGAGATGGTGGCTGACAACACGCAATGTTTGCCGCTGCGTGCCGCCGCCACGAACAGGTCTCGCATCGCCGGAAATAGCACTTCGGGCGGCCCGACCAGCAAGGTCGAGATGTCGTCGGTCTCGATCCTGAGCCGATCGCGGTAGGGGTCGAGCCCATCCAGCGCGCCAAAGATGACGCCGACGAAATCGTCGGCCATGGGGTATAGGGAAATCTGTGCGCCTGAAAACATCGCCCGCCTCGCTCCGCTGGTATTACCCAGATCAGCTTCTAGGGTCTGTGGGCTTGCCGCCCCCGTCTCAGCCCCGACCGTACGGAGCACCCCTGTGGATGCGCGGGTTAAAGCACCATTCGAGCTGAAGCGAAAGTGGTTTTTTGGCGCGCTCTTCCAAAGCATTGCGCCAGGCCCGCGAAACCGGACCGTCGAGCGACAAACTCTCAACCATCAGGCGGCGTTTGGCGCCAGGTATGCGCATGGCGCAGGAAATCGACGAAGGTGCGTACCGCCGGTGATGTATGACGCTGCTTCTGGTAGCAGAGAAACCAGCCGGGAAAGGTCGCGCACCAATTATCCAGGAGCGACACCAACTTGCCGGCATCGATCAGCGGACGCACGAGGTCTTCCGCCCAAAAGGCGATGCCGACGCCCTGCACGGCGGCGGCAATCGCCATGTCGCGGCTGGAGACGACAAGCGGACCGCTGACCGCGACCGAGAACCATTGGCCATCCCGGGCGAATTCCCATGAGTAGGGCCCAGCACTCCCCGGCCGGCGCCAATTGATGCAGCGGTGCTGGAGCAGATCCGCAGGTGCCGACGGCGATCCGTAGCGGGCGAGGTAGTCCGGCGAGGCCACTGCGAGTTGGCGCTGCGTGCCGCCAAGCGCCACCGCGACCATGTCGGCTTCGAGAAATTCGCCAAGCCTGGCGCTGACATCATAGCCGGCCTCGACGATATCGACGGAGGCATCGTCGATCGTCACGTCGAGCACGATGTCCGGCCATGCCTCATGAAAACGGCCAAGCACCGGCTCCAGATAGGTGGCGGCGGCAACGCTGGGCATATGGACGCGCAAGACGCCGGCCGGCGTGTCTCGCAAGGCGGTCGCATCGCTGACCGCCGCCTCCATCTCGGCCATCGCCGGCGCAAAGCGCGCATGCAGGCGCGCTCCGGCTTCGGTCAAAGAAAGGCTGCGTGTCGTCCGGTTGAGCAAGCGCAGGCCAAGCCGCGTTTCGAGCTGACGGATCGTCTGGCTGAGCGTCGATGCTGAAATCCGCAGATCTTCAGCGGCACGGGCGAAGCTGCCATGCGCCACTACAGCGGCAAAGGCTTTCAGCTCTGCATATTCGCTACCTCGCATTACGCCATATTCTCCAATGAGTATGATGGCATTCTATCGCATTTTCGGTAGGAGTCTGCTGTCTAGCTTGAGGACATGCTTCGAACGGCTGTGATCATCGGCATCGAGCACACCTGAATCTCCCTCTGAGCAGGAGCAACGAACATGCAGAAACTCAACGGAAAAATCGCCTTGGTGACCGGCGCCTCCTCGGGCATTGGCGCGGCAACCGCGCTGGCGCTGGCGGAGCAAGGTGCTGTCGTCGCCATTGCGGCGCGACGTCGGCAGCGCCTCGATGACCTGGCCGCACGCATCCGCGACAACGGCGGCGAGGCCTTGGCAATCGAGGTCGACATCACCGATGAAGCGCAGGCCACAGCCATGGTCCGGCGCGTGCTGGAAAGCCATGGCCGGCTGGACATGCTGTTCAATGTTGCCGGTGTCGGCGTCGCCGCACCCTTCCAGAACACCACCACCCGCGAATACCGGGAGATGGTCGACATCAACATTCTGGGTCTGCTCTACACGATCAATGCGGCGCTGCCGACAATGAAACGGCAGGGATCAGGCCACATCGTCATCGTTTCGTCGGGCACCGGCCGCTACATCCATCCATCTGTGGTCTATTCCGGTACCAAACATGCGGCCAGCGCCATGGCGGAATCACTGCGCCGCGAAATCAGCAAGGACGGCATCCGCGTCACGGTGATCGAGCCGGGCGCGGTCAGGACCGAGTTCACCGCCAATATGCGCGACGATGTTCGGCTGGCTGTCGAGCAAAGGTTGGGCGACATGGAGCAACTGGAGAGCGAGGACATCGCCGCCGCCATGCTCTACGCGGTCTCGCAGCCACCAAGGGTAAACGTCAATATCCTGACCGTCTATCCGACACAGCAGGCTTGATAACCCGCCGCAGCCCGTTCCCCGCCGCAATAGATTGCTCCGTGGCGTATGAGCGTGGCGCCAGTCCGACAGTTATAAGATTTTCGCAATTGTCTTATAACTCGCTTGAAATCCGGAGCAAAAGCGCGCAGCTATAAGAGAACCGCAAATTTCTTATAACCTAGAGACAATGTCGAACGCACGATGAAATCGATCGACATCGCTTATCGCACCTTGTTCGCTGAACTCGTGCAACGAAGCCTGGACGCGTCGTTCCACACCGACTTCTCGACGGCGGGCAATTTCGTGCGAGTCCCCGTAAAAGGCCGCGACTACTGGTATTTTGAGGAGACTCGGCCGAAGACAACAAGACGATATGTCGGCCCGGCCGACGATCCCGAGATCGCAAAACGCGTTGCCGCCTTCAGGGAAATCAAAAGCGACCTGAAGAGCCGTCGCAAGCTTGTATCGACGCTTGTCCGCGAGGCTGGGTTAATGGAGCCGGAGAAATTCACCGGTGATATCGTTGAAGCCCTTGGCAAGGCCGGGTTTTTCCGCCTGCGAGGCGTACTGGTCGGCACCGTCGCGTTCCAGACCTACGCCGGATATCTGGGCGTAAGGCTGCCGGGGGTGGCGCTACAAACAGGCGATGCCGACTTTGCTCAATTTCACTCGGTTTCCGTCGAAGTGAACGACAGTCTGCCGCCGATCATGGATGTACTGCGCGATATCGATCCTTCGTTTCGCGAAATTCCGCACCGAACAGATGCCAGTCGCACGACGCAGTTCGAAAACGCTTCCCGGTATAAGGTCGAATTCCTGACCCCAAACCGAGGCAGCGACGACTACGCCGACCACGCGAGCGCGATGCCGTCTCTGGGCGGCGCATCGGCGCAGCCTTTGCGATTCCTGGATTTTCTGATCCGCGAACCCGTACGAACCGTCTTGCTGCATCGATCCGGAGTCCCGGTGCTGGTCCCCTCACCCGAGCGATATGCTGTCCACAAACTGATTGTTGCCTCCCTGCGCCAAAAGAATGCAAACGGTGCCGCAAAGCGGGAAAAGGACGTTCTTCAGGCAAGCTTGCTTGTCGAGGCGATGAAAACTGCCCGCAGGCAAGACGACCTCGCCGCGGTGTTTGCCGAAGCATGGAACCGTGGCACCAGCTGGCGTGATGCGATCCAACGGGGTCTTCGTATGCTCGATCCCGATCGGCAAGACATGGTCGAAACAATCGTTCGAAGGGCACTTTCGGACATTGGTGAAAAGCTGGACGGCTTCACCAACGCGGCAAGCTGACTGAAAAGGCGTTTGGAATGCAACGATGCCACTCGACGACCTCGTCGAGCGGCATGCCTGGCAGAACCGGAGCTGTAAACCTTACGAAACCGCCTTCTCGCGAACCGGCAGCTTCCAGCCCGGCCTAACGAAGTGGCAGGTGTAACCGTTGGGGTATTTTGCCAGGTAGTCCTGATGTTCAGGCTCGGCTTCCCAGAAGGGGCCAACCGGTGCGACCTCGGTGACGACCTTGCCCGGCCACAAGCCAGATGCGTCGACATCGGCGATGGTGTCTTCGGCGATGAGCTTCTGTTCATCGCTCGTGTAATAGATCGCCGAGCGATAGCTCATTCCGACATCGTTGCCCTGCCGGTTACGGGTCGTCGGATCGTGGATCTGGAAAAAGCGCTCCAGCAGCGTGCGATAGCTGATGATGGCCGGATCGAAATTGATCTCGATGGCCTCGGCATGGGTGCCATGGTTGCGGTAGGTGGCATTGGGCACATCGCCACCGCTGTAGCCGACACGGGTGGAGATGACTCCGGGATAGCGCCGTATCAAATCCTGCATGCCCCAGAAACAGCCGCCGGCAAGCACTGCGCGTTCGGTCGAAGTCGCCATATCACGTCTCCTCAAAAAGCAATTCCAGGAAAAATGCGTAGCGGTTTTCCGTCTGGAATTGCGCAAAAAGCAAGTTGGATCTCCCCATAAATGGGCGTTGTCTCTTGCTTCGTCCAGCGGACCGGCCGATCTGCTTCAGTTGCCGGGTTGGGCGAGGCTGTCGATCACACTCGGCAGCTGCGGCGCGCCGGGCGGAACGGCGGCAAAGCTGATCGCCATCGGCGGCGCCTTGAGCGACCAGTCGAAGAGAACGGTTTTGACCGGCAGTTTGCCTAGCCACGCCTGCAGATAGGGTGGCACGTCGCGCCCGGGCCAGACCAGGAGTATGCCGTGATCGCGCAGCCGCTGCTTGGTGATCCAGGGGGCGTACTGCATGTTCAGCTCGGTGAAGATCGACGGCTTGTCATAAGCATTGAGGCCCGCCAGCGGCGCAACAATGCTATGGCCGCCGACGATGTCGAGCCGACCGGGCGTCGCCGCGTGCCAGACGGCTTCTGCCTCATCCGAGATCTTCTGCGCCGGCCAGCAGACGGCGTCCATGCGCCCGCGCAAATTGCATTTCGTCCAGCGGATGCCCGCATAGGCACCAGATATGCTGACGATGCAGATGAGCGCGCAGATTACCAGCTTTCGCATCTCGACGGCGCCAAGACGGTGGCCCAGCAAGGCGAGCGCCACAACGCCCGCAAGATTGTACATCGGCGCGCCCCAGGCCTCGCCTGTGCCGGTGAACAGGGACGCCACCATGATGAGGATGGCCGGGCCAAGTCCCATCCACAAGAGATAGACGAGCGTACCGCGCCCGACCGGCTCTTGCGGCGGGGGCGAGCGCCGCAGCAGCCCTGATATCGCCAGCACCAGAAAAAAGCCGCCGAGTCCGGCCGTCTGGACGCCGACATAATAAAAGCGGGAGCGATGCGCCATCACCCACTGATCGCGCCAGGCGGCGTAGGTCAGCGGCAGGAAATCGACGCGGTAGAGCTCGACGGCCAGCGGCGCCGCGACAGCGACGAAAACCGCAAGCCCAAGCCACGGCCAAGGCGTGGCGAGCCGGCTGCGTGCCCGCGTATCGGACAGCAGCCAGATCGCGCCAAACAGCAACAGCAGGCCGGTCGAGAACTTGGCGTAGAGCCCGACGCCCGACACCAGTCCGAGCGCCAGCCACCAGACCGGCCCACCGCCGCGGCCCGCACGCCACAACAGCCAGCAGATAGCGGCCCAGAAGGGCATCTGCGCGAAGTCATGATTGAACTGCGGGGTCGGCCAGCCGAAGAAATAGAGCGACGGCATCAACAGCACGGCGGCCAGCGCACGCCTCTGCCCGAGCATGTCGCGGGCCAGCAGATAGACCAGGACGAACGTCGCCGAGATCGTCAACTGCGCCACGAGATATTGCGGCCAGCGGAACGATCCGGTCAGGAGATGGCTGGTCTCGAGCAGCCATGCCGGAAGTTGCGGATGCTTGTAGGTCAACAGCACCCATTCGCGTCCCCACATGAAGCCTTCGACGACATCGTTGGGCGGTGAGACGTTGATTAGCGCCGGTGCCACCGTCCAGCACAGGATCTGCATCAGGCACAAAAGCGCAAGCAAATGCCAGGGATGACGGATCAGACTGGACAAAACCGATGGGGAATCGACGCCGGCGGCGGGCAATCCCGCCGGCACCAAGTGATCCATGGATCCATCTATCCCCGCCATGCGGCGCTTAAATCACATAGTCCGGTTTGACGAACAGCCCCAAAAATCGAAGCTTACGAAAAAGTATAGCTGTGTGCCATTGCAGCACCAAGATCGGGCAGGAGCATCGGCGCTCCTCTCTCTAGGCAGGACAGCGTTGCACGTCTGACCCTGTCTGAAAAAATCCGGGTCCCGATGCGCCACCACCATGCCGTCATCCACTACCGTGCGCTCGACTTCTGGATGGCGCGTGCGGCCGTCCTCGTCATCATCTGCCTGCAGCTTCTGGTCATCAACAACCTCTCCTTCGGGCCGCGCTGGCTGGCGCCGGCGCTGGAAGCCGCCCTGCTGCTGCCCTTGTCGGTGGCCACGGCCTGGACACAGGTCGCCACAAGAAAGGCGGTCGAGGATCACGAATGGCATGCGATCGGCCAGTTTCGCATCATGATCCGCAGAACGGCCCTGACCATGACCGCCATCATCAGCGTCATGAACTGCGGCTCGCTGGCCTTGCTGGTGCGAGCCTTGCTGGAGGGCCATGCCGGCAACAGCGGCACGACGCTGTTGGTCGACGCGCTCAACATCTGGGTGACCAACGTCATCGTCTTTGCCCTGTGGTTCTGGAGCACCGACCGGGGCGGGCCGCCGACCTGCGGCCTGGTCAAGCTCGCGCAGGCTGATTTCCTGTTTGCGCAGATGACGCTGAACGACCGTGAGCTTCGCGACTGGCTGCCCGGCTTCGTCGACTATTTCTTCCTCGCCTTCACCAACGCGACAGCTTTTTCGCCCACCGATACCTTGCCGCTTTCACAACGCGCCAAGCTGTTGATGATGGCCGAGGCCATGATCTCGCTGCTGACCATAGCGTTGGTCGCGGCACGCGCCGTCAACATCCTGGCCTGATCGGGCCGGAACGCAAAAAAGCCCGCCACCTTGCGGCAGCGGGCAGGCTATGGAGAATTGGGACCAATCCGGCAGGGCGGTTGGTTGCGGCTGGCGAGTTCACTCGTCCGGCGCAGGCTTGAACCTGCGAACGACAAACTCGAACAGGATGTCCGATATCCACATGGCGCAGACGCCGATCAGGAACGCCGCTGCAAGCGTGGTGGTGTCGTCGGCGGGGTCGGGCATCGGCAGGCCGGCGATCCTGACATAGGACACCACCGGCAGCGTCAGATAGGCCGCGGCAAGCGCGCCGCAGATCGGTGAGGCCACCATTTCGCGCAGCTTGTAGCGATGCCGCGACAGCGCCCGCAGGACGCCACCGGCAAGGCCGGCGGCGACGACCGGTCCCTTGATGCCGAGCAGGTCGAAAAGATCGTGCATCACGGCCTCCATCCACAAAGCGCCTGGCCCCTTTCATTGTGCGCCAGGATCGCCGCCACCGACGCGCCGGAAAGGGTCGCTACCTCTGCCGTTGCCGGCCGGATGGGACGCTCGACCGCGCAGAATGACCCACCAGCGCTTGCGCAGCCGGTCAGCAGGAGCGAAAGCGCTATGATCTTGACCATTTCGCCAGCCTCCCCCTGTTGTCGTCCGGCGTCCGGCCGGCAACGGCGTCGTCGATCTTCTGGGCTTGGCTGCGCGCCGCGGCGTCGGTGGCATCCTGCCTGGCCTTCTGACTGGCCTTGCCCTTGGCGTAGGCCGTCCAGAGAGCGGCGAGCGCGGCACCCATTGCAAGCATACGGCCAGAACTGGCCAAGCAGGGCGAGCACTCCCATCTCATTTCTCCTCGACCGGCGGCGGCGCGACCATGCCGCGCGGCCCGTCACGCACCGCGTTGATGATGATCTTGGCAAGCGCAATGGCGCCGCTGATCTGAAGCGCGGTGAGATCGGTGACACCGAACATCGTCCAGTCGAAGCCGACCAGGGCGCCACCGCAGATGATCGCGATCAGCGTGTTGAGCAGATTGTGCAGCGCGTTGGTGTTGAGGAATTTCATCAAAAGAGGCTCCCGAAAAAATCGCCGACGTGCTGCCGGAAGGCCGCGAGCGTTCCGGCGATGAGGATGAGGATGCCGGCTGCGGCAGCTGTCTTGACGGCCGGCGGCACGGGCTGGGCCGCCGGCGCCCCGCCAGCGGGCTTTTCGACGCCGGGCGACGACGCGGCCGGCACAGGCGCCGGCGCGGTCACAGGTGCCGCCGACATCAGCAAGGCCTGAGCCCGCACCGACGTGACGCGATCGGACCAGCCGCGCCCGAATGTTGCCCATGTCGGCAGCCGCTTGAGAAACGCCAGCCGCGCGTCGCAAAGCCCGTCGATGGTGACGCCGACCGGCTTTGCCCTGGCCGCGGCAAGGGTGGCCGGCCCGATCCGGCCATCCTGGGCGACGCCCAGGGCCGCCTGCAGGGTTTTCGCCGCCCTGCCCGGCCCGCTGTTCACGGCGAAATCGAACACGGCATGGTCGACCCCGTCGGGCAATTCGGCGCCGAGCACCGCATCCCAGTAGTAGCGGCGAAAGACGGCGGCGACCTGCTGGTCGCTGATCTTGCGCAGGTCAGCCTTGGTGGCATTCGCCTTCACATATCGGCGAAAGTTGGCGAGCGTCACGCCCTTCATCGTGGCGCCCCCGGGGTCGGCCGGATTGTCCGACCACCCGCCTTCCGATTTCAAGACGAGCGCAAGCGCCCGCGCGAAGTTGCGGTCCATGGCAGTTCCTTTCCGCCCTCTCCGGGCAGGTTGCTGAGTCTGGGAATTTGGCTATAGTCGTCCTGCGACAGGGGATCTGACTTGCTGAACAACAATGCGCGAATATTCGCGCTCGACGGGCTGCGCGGCATCGCCGCGCTGTCAGTCTTCCTTCAGCATTTCGCGACCGATGCACCCTGGCATCCCATCACCTTTGCCTGGTGCGGCATCGTCGGCGTTCAACTGTTTTTCGTGCTGTCCGGGTTTCTGATGGGCAGGAAGTATTCGACTGCCCCGATTTCAGGCTCGGCGGTGATCGACTTCTGGGTCAAACGCGCGGCGCGCGTCCTTCCACTGTTTTTGATCTGCGTGACGGCAGCCTATGCCTGGCTTTTGCTGACAGGTCGCGACCAGCCTTTTTACGGGTTGAAGTGGGATGGATGGTGGCACCACTACGTCTTCTGGGCCGGCCAATCCGTGTTCTGGACGATCCCGAGAGAGATCCAGTTCTATCTCGTGTTCCCCCTGATCTGGTGGATGTGCCAGCGCATGGGCAATGCTGCCAACTTCCTGCTGCTCGTGGCAGCGGCGATGCTCCAGGGGGTCGTCATGAGCACGCCTGTTCTCATACAGGCCGCCCCTCTGTTTCTCGTCGGCGTCGTCGCAGGGCGCATCGAGCTCGAGCCGGACAAGTCGTACGATGCCCCGGTCGTTGCGCTTCTGGTCCTCTACGTCTTGTCGTGGTCAGGGATGATCGATGTCCTGGAATTGCCAAGATCCCTGTTCGGCAACACGCTGTACCTTGTCTATCTGCCTTCTCTCATCCTGCTTTCGACAGCCTCCCCGCTTGCCCAGCGCCTGTTGGGGCGCGGCGTGCTGAAGTGGTATGGCGACATCTCCTATTCCGTCTATCTGCTCCATCTGCCCATCTATGTCGCGCTCAAGATGTGGACGCCAATTTCGCTTTTGCCGAAACCCATCTGGTTCGGGCTGACATTGATCGTTGTGACGATCGCCAGCTACTATTCATTCCGCTATGTCGAGACGCCGCTGCGCAGACGCATATCGCGCCTGGCGCCCAAGCCACCGGCGCCTCAGCAACCGCTTGCCAATGGCGGTGTTCGATCAGGCCAGCCGGCACCGGAGGCACCCTTGGGGGCGCCGGCGCTCACATAGCGGCGGACGTTGGCGAACATCACACTGGATGGCACAGCTCGGAAATACCACTCTGAACCCGAAACGCTCGCTGAGTGGCCCCAGTCACTCGGCCGGCCAGATTGTCGAAACCCTGACGCGCTTTCCAATCAAGGCATTGCCGACCCTGTCCAGCAGCCACCGCCCGACACGACAAACCGGCCCCAGTCCATGGACTGGCTGCCGGCCCTTTCTCCAACGGCGTAGGTGATGACGCCCGAAATCACGAAGAAGATGTCGACGCCGCCAGGCCCGAAATTGGAGATGTAAGGCGTTGTCCAGTGCCCCCGCATCGTCACGAAGGGTGAAGCACATGACTGACCAGGACCATCAATGACGCCACGGCACGCAGGCCCTGGACGTTCCGATAGTGCATTGCCCCGACGTCTCCATCCTCTAACGGCGGTTGCCGGGCAAGTCCGGCATCGCACCGCCGCCCGATGCGATGACAGGCGGCGTCGGCTTCACGGGGCGGTACTCAACGCTCTGCGGAAGGCGAATTGGGCGCAAGTATTCCCGGTTTCTGACGAAAAACTTCAAACAGCTTGCTGGATTGCCTCAGTCCTGGCCGCTGTGACAGTTAACGGTGCAGCACTCGGCTTTTTTGGCTCCACGCCTGCCAGCCGCGCTACCCACGCGGATTTGTTGATGGGCCGCTCGATCAGATAGAAGCTGGCGAAGCCAACCGTCAGGGCTATTGGAACCGAGAAAACCCACAACAGCCTTTGATCATGCATCCCCGCATAGCCCGGACTTACGAACACGGCAACCATCACCGCGTACAGCAGTTGGTGCCACAAATAGAGCGAATAGGACGCATCCCCCAAACGAACCAAAGGCTTCGGGAACGTCCAAGCCTTCCTGATTTCCAAAGCAACGCAGCCGTAAACAATGAAGGCGCTGGGTAGGCCGATGCACGAGACGCGCCACATAGGCGGCAGACCCCATCCGCCATTATGTTTCAGAACAGTCGCACCAACAGCAAAGCCAACAACCCCAAGGACCAGAGAGGGCAACGCATAGCCGGCGATTTTCCTCTCAGCCATCAGGGCCACAGCGATGCCAAAGGAGAACTCCAAGACGATCGGTATCAGATACGTTGGAAACCCCTGAATATCGGCGACCCACACATAAAAAACGACCGCGAACCAAAGTGCCAAGACAACCAGAATGCGGCGCGGAAACACCAGGATCGCCAGCGCGCACACGCTGTAGAAAATCATCTCGTATTGCAGTGTCCAAGCCGCCAGGATTCGATTGTTAGGCGAATTGATGAGCAGCGCCAACTCCCACCATGGTTTCTGTGGCAGCGCGCGCGAGCCAAGATCAACCGTTGTCATCAGGAGCGAGGCAACGCCGAATGCGACCCAATAGACGGGGTAGATGCGAAACACGCGCTTGACTGCGAACTCTCGGAAAGAGCGCCACCGTCCGGCGATCTCCGCTTTCTTGCCCAGCCTGTCGGCGGCCAAAAAGACCACGAAGCCCGAAATCACAAAGAACAGATCGACGCCACCCGGCCCGACAGCGCCCGGAATTGGTTCCAGCCAATGGCCGTAGAAATGAACCCACACCACCATTAGAGCCGCGACGGCCCGAAGACCCTGGATGTTTTTATAGAGCATCGCGGATGGATACCAGCGAAGGGTTGACGCGGCAACAGCCGCGTCAGTTAACGCCCAACACCTTATAAAGCGTCGATCTCAACCGAACATTGGTGCGTGGAAACCGCGCCTGTAGCAGAATTCATCACTCGCACTGACAGACTGTCACCGGCCACGACTGGTATCAGGTTAAGTGTATCAGCGGACGTTATTGCTGCTGCGGTGGTTACGCATGTGAGTAGCGTAGCGACGCCGTTATTGAATAGCGTGTAAGTGTAGGTCTGCGAAGCACCCGGCACGGCAGATGCTATTGCCCGAAGATTGCGCACTACTCCGGCATACGGCACAGTGATTGCCGGGAAGATATGAGTGGCCGAAGAGTATGCGCCCAGATACATCGTCGCATTGGCGGCAACCGTAGCACCTGCCGAAGTGAGGGCCAGCATAGTTTTGACGGTTGGCGTACGCCTGCGCGTTGACAACCCGTAGGACGCCCTTGCGCAGGCATGAGCGATCTTGGTGCGGGCGCTGCGGCTTTCATGAATGTTGTCGAACACGTTGGGATCCACGCGGTTCTGATCACCGCTCCAGTTGAGATATCGAGCGATATTAGGCCCGCAAATCTTGCCGGCATCGACAAGCGCCACCGGCTTGCCAGCGTCCCGGTACGTCGCGACAACGCGGCGGATCGTCTCGCGATAGATGGGCACGTTGCTACCGCTGCCAGAGTTCTGGCCGAAACCGCCGTAGGTCTGTGCGGCCGATCTCTGGTAGAACTGCGGGGTAAGCAGAACAATAGCATTAGCTCCGGCTGCTAGCGCCCGATCGAGCAACAGGGCGAAGTCCGACGCAAACGCCGAAACGGTCGTTGAAGCCTGCGCATCGTTGGTGCCCAGGCCAATGAACACGTCAGTATAGCCTGACATGGGTTCGGCATTTATGCGCACGAGTTGCTGATTTAGGATTTCGCCAGCAACCGCAATGTTCTTGGAAAACTCCCATTGCGTGCCCATCGATCCCTGCATGATCCGCGCGATGTCGCGCGGCCAGCCGATCATGATATCGTCCATCTTGCTGTCGCCGACGAACAGCGCGCGGATTGGCCGAGGCGCAAGCCGCGTCGGGTTGCGGGTCTTGACCACGTTCTGAAAATTGGCGACCTCGGCGCCGGCCGCTGGCCGAAGAGCGCCAGGCCCTATGAGCAAGGCCGGTGAAGCCAACTCACCATCGGCGATGATGACGCCATTCAACCCGACCTGGTAGCGCGTGGGCGTGATCAAATCGACCGTGATCGACGCCTTTGTAAGCTGGTAGGCCGGTTCCACATCGGCCGGGCCGCCGTCGCCGAAATGCTGGACCGTGACTTCGGTAAACGTGTTCAGTGCTGTGAGCTTCTTGTGCGTCATCAAGCCGGCGACCGACGCGTAAATCGTGTGATAGCCGCCACGGTAATACAGAACGACATAGCCAACGTCGGTCGCGTTGTATCCGCAAGTCCACGAATACTGGCACCCCACTTCCGGCACAAAGCCGGCAAAGATCAGCGTGTTCGTCGGAGCGGTCGACCAGTCGATGTTGATCAGGTTTGCCGCTTTCGAGACGCCTGTCGACGAGGCGATCAACGTATTCCCATTTGGCCACGAAAAGCGGTTCATCGCGGCTGTAGTCATGTCAATGACCGTCGGTTCCTCGTGGGCCACGTTGCCATCCGTAAGCCAGTCGAACTTGTCGACCGGCTCGGCATGAAACCTGAAGGTGCTGTGAAGGGTGGCGCAGAGGAACGTAAGTGCCCCGGTCCCAACCACCGTTACGGCGGGGTCGCCGTTGGCTTTCTGCGTTTGCGTTCGGTCATTGTAAACGCCAGGTCCGGTGAAGGTAGGATTGCTGGATGCATCGATCAGCAAGCCGGTGAAATCGCTCGTCGTGGCGAAGTAGAAAACGCCCATAGCTTTGGTGAGCATGACCAGAGTGTCGACGCTACCCAGCGTTACCTTCGCCAATGCCCATGCGGCGTCATTGTCCGTTACGCCATCATCGATAAAGCCGAATTCCGTTGAATAGCGCTCCGTTCCAATATGCCCGAGCGACCACAGCGAAAAGGTGATGGCGCTGGTTCCTATCACCGGCTCGAATGCCAGGAATGAATAGACGAAATCGGCCTGCGAACCTTGTGGACCCGGACAGTGGTCCCCTTCTGCATAGTCCGCGACGTGCGCGCGTCAGCTGCGCGGTACCATACGCCTTCGCTGGCCGTGTAGATGCCATTGGTTGATTGGTCCGATTGGTGGGTCACCAGCACCCGGTCGCCGACCTCGGTCAGCACGCCGTCGATGGTCTTCAGACCCGACAAGATAATGTTGCCCGTGGTTGCCAGGCGCACGGGTTCGCGTTCGCCGGTCAACAGGCGAAC
The DNA here is from genome assembly GCF_056405075.1 of Mesorhizobium sp. P2_A12. Lineage (NCBI taxonomy): Bacteria > Pseudomonadati > Pseudomonadota > Alphaproteobacteria > Hyphomicrobiales > Phyllobacteriaceae > Mesorhizobium > Mesorhizobium sp. P2_A12. Next base: position 31,230 of record NZ_JBFUCU010000007.1, on the reverse strand, counting down.
GGCGGCAGTTGCAGGTCGGGCCATAGGGCTTTCTCCATGAAAAAAGCCCCGCGAAAGCGAGGCTGTGAACGTTTCGGATTGTGTGGCGGGTTTAAATGCGGCCTGGCCCTGCTTTGAAATGGCCTGGCCCGGAATTACGGTGACAGCGCACTTCTTGCCAAGTGCGTTCGGCCCGTCATTGTGTGCAGGTTAACCGGGAAGGCGAGGCAGCCGCCGAAAAGAAAATTGTCGGGCGCCGATGCAATTAGCATGCGCTTTATTAGTTCCGGAAAATTTTAACGAATCGTTGACCGCGCTGTCCCAGAATAGGACGGCGCGGTCAACCCCAACCGGACTGCGCCGGCGGCTCCGGCACACAGCGCCCCCCGCACTGTCGGAGCCGCTACTTACACTCCCTAATATACCAGCGATGGTTGAATCAACTGTTACCGCACGTGCTTTCCACGGCCCTTTCCCGATCGTTAAACTTTGATGGAACGCCGTGATTGGCTTCCACAACGATCCCAGATGCCCTTGAACCGGACTCGGAGGAATTACGGTGACACTGCGCGCTGCGCCGGTATATCGGCCGGCCGGTGGGCGGCGAGGCATGCCTGGATCGGATTGCCGGGCAAACCGGAAGCCCGCGAAATCCGGAAAACGAGTCAGGTGGCGAAAAGAAACCGTGCACAGTCACCGTATTTGCGCCAACGAATATGGTCTGGTCCCATCTCATCCAAAGAGGTAGCTTGCAACGCGGTGGCGGACCCGCAATCAGCTTTGGCAAGACGCCCGGCGGCACACGGCGGCAAGCACCGGCGCCGAAAGCCACAACCCGTACGGAATTAAACCTACCTAAAGCGCAAAAGCCGAGGACGTAGCGCAACGCAGTGCCCTTCTGCAGGCGCGAGCGGTGCGACTACGGTGACGGTGCACTTCCATGTTCGTCTGGCTGCCACAGCGGGTAGGTTGAACGTAGAGGGAGCGAGGAAGGCGGCGAAAAGTGGTGCAGTATCACCTGCAATTCTGCGCAATTGCCGGCTCAGCCCATCCCGCGATGTTCGCACAACTGTCTCTGTCTCTGTCGCTTGCGCGAGGCCGGACCCTGACGCACCTGCCGACGAGCCACCACACATCACTCTTGAAGCAGCGGCAGAACCTTTTCGTCCAGGAATTTGAGACGCCTACCCAACATTTCCGCGTTGGCGGGATTCGCCGGAACATTGACAGGAATCAGCTTCGCAACGGACTTCCCCTTCCGGGCGGCTTCAACCCATTCTTCCATGGCGCCAATGTATCCATCCAGCGCCTCATACGGAGTTCTGACGTCGTCGCCTGGCATGTAAGCTGGAGGCACATCACCCACGATCACCCATATCCATGCGGGTACATCTGGCCTTCCAGGCGAAATCTCGAAGAGAAAAATGTATACTATGCCCTCGGCACCATATCCAAAATACTCCGTCTTGATATTTTTTCCCCAGTCATAAAACTGAATATATTCACGGGCTTCGCCAAGGGCGGCGTCAAAATTATCGTCCGCGTCCGGATCGTCCGCCGCAAGCGGCAAACGACTGACCTTGCTGAGATCTGGGGCGATTGCATTCATACTCCGTCTCCACCAATTAAGTTCTTCTTGCGCCATCGCCTCTTAGCCCAGCGCGCAAAATCTCCAGCATCTTGATGATGCCTTATATGGTCGTCCCGGGAACGAGGCTTCACATTCAATACGTGATCTCCCCCTCCATCGGCCAGCGGTACCTCATGGGAAACGTCCATATTTCGACCGGTCTTAGGGTCTTTGGGCCAAGCCTGACCGTGTAGCTCCTCCCATTCTTTGCGAAGAGCTCTGTTCGTCGTGATGCGCTTGGTCGGGACGAGTTTTAGGTCGTCCTCGTCAGTGATTCTTACAGGCGGGATCTCAGCACTTTGCGATCGTCCCAACGCTTCGACGTCTACAGTTTCGGTTGCGTCTTCAGCAGGTCCGCCTCTTGCAAATTCAGATGGTGGCGAGCCGGTGAGCCGTGCCAGAACCTGCCTGCCGATCGCACCGAGCCCTTCGGCAAGGACAATGCCGCCAGCGCCCCAAAGCGCTCCGGTGCCCATTTCTCCTAGGATGTCCCGGCTATTGAGGGCGGCGTCGACGCCGCCAAACACCACGCCGTCGGCCGCTGCGGTGGCGCTTCGTGTGAATAGGCCGCGCAATCCCCTCAGACCTTCGGCTGCGAGTTTTCCGGTGAACGTAATGCCTGCCTTTTGCAGGCCGAGGCCGGAGGCGAAGGCGCCAAGCAGTTCCACTGGTATTGCCGCAGGACCGGCACGATCCGCAGCATCCTCGGTTTCAGCCTGCTCCGCGGCCAGCAGCTCGTCGTAGCTCTTGCTGGAGAAAAGCGAGTTCATGCCGGCGGAGAGCCTGTCCGCCTGACTGAATGTCGTGCTGTTCGCAAACAGCCTGGCATCGTCATTCAACGCGGCAAACGGCTTTTGCCACCGTGGCCCGGCGTTGAACCGCACACGGGCTGGATGATACGCCATCACTGTCAGATCGGCCTCGAGAGCTCTTTCCTGGGCTTCCTGCTCTGCGAGCGTGATCTTCGGATTGTTGGCTGTATTCTCGCGCAATTGAGCCAAACTGGACGCAAACACCTGTCCGGCCAGCGCGAAGCGCGCTTTCGGGTCGCGCACGGCTTTAAGAATGTCGCTGAGCTCAATGATCCGTTGCCGCACCGGCACACTGTCATCGACAAATCTCCCGCCGAGATTGTCCGCAAGGGCCCGCGGAACGGCCAGGATCCTGTCGAAGCCCAATTGCTGCTGCGCAGCGAGGGCCCAAGTCACGGCAGCCTGGAAATCCTCAGGCGTCGAGACCTTGCTCCAGTCCGGGGCCAGCCCCGGGAACATCTGGCTGACATAGTCGACAGGGTCGTCGCGCCTGGCGCCCAGCACCAATTGCGCCGCGCCAGCCTTAATCTCATATTGCTCGCGCTGCTCCGGCGAGCCATCAGGGCCTGGCTCAAAATCCCGAAGCTCAGCGTGGATCGCCTGGTTTGGCGCACGGCGCATTTTGAAGAATGCATCGGCGACGCCGGTCGTTAGATTGAAGATTTGGAAACGGGCCGCGCCCTCGCCTGCGCCGTAGATGTTGACGAAATCCTGTGCGGTTGGTTTCTCCTCGGGATATTGACCCGTGCTGGCGATGACCGCCGGCGCATTCTGCTCTGCGAGTTGCACCTTGGCGCGGGCATCGACCAACTGCGCGGCGGTCGCCGTGTTGGCCTGATCGAGTAGCGCGGCAACATCGCCTGGCGCCAAATAGGTAATGGCGTCGAGCGATACGACGGCTGTCTGGCCATCCGGCGGTGTCGAGTTGGTTGCGCCAACGGCCTCGGCGCTGTCGTCCTTGGTCCGGCCTCCAGCCTGCGCCGTGCCTAGCATCTCGGCAGCGCGTTTCGGATCCTGCGAGATCATCGCTTGGACCAACGCCTTGGCCGTGTTGCTGCGCCAGACCACTTCCGCCGCTTGCCGGGCGAGCGGGTTGCCGATCTTGGCGATCAGGTCAAGCCCGCTCTGCCGGATCGCTTCGAAACTTCCGATGTCGTTCGGATTGCCTTTTGCGATCGCGCTGGTCGAGATGTTGTCGACCTCGGTCAACTCGGCCAGCTCATAATCATCACGCCGCGCTCGCTGCCTTGCGGCCATGCGCAGCGAGCCGGGCGTGCGCATCGCCTCCTTCTGGCTGGCGAAAGCGGCGCGCTGGCTTTCGGGCATGGTCTGCAAGGCCTCGTCGAACAGCGTGTCGAACAGGCCGGTTTTGGCCACCCGGCCGGTGCGCGGATCGACCTGGCCGTACATGGCGTCATGCAGGCCTGCGCCGTCGGCCGGCGCATTCGCCGTCACCTCGTCTTCCGCCTGCGCGATGCGGCCGTTGAAGCGGCGGCGCGCGATCTCGGCGTCGAACGCGTCCTGCCGCTCTTTCATTTGCCGGTAGCGCTCGGCGACAGCGGAAAGCTCGTCGCCAAAACCCTGCATCGCCCGGCCGGCCGGCGAGCCGTTCGGGTATTGCACCGCATTGCCGGTCTCGAGCCGGCGCTGGGCTATTTGGAGAGGAATGGTCGCCATTTAGATGTTCCCTGCCCACGGAGCCCTGAGGGTCGAACCGCCGAGGATCACCGACCGCGTCGGCACCGCGCTCGTTGCCGTGCCTGAGGTCGGGCTCTTCGTCGGGTCGTAGATTTTGGAAAGGCCGCCAACGAGGGCATTGCCGGCGTTGAAGATCGACGCCGCCACCGCCTGCCGGCCGGAAAAGCGCGAGATGGCCGCCTGCGTGCCGAGATTGTTCTGGCGCAGCTGCGAGCTGTACTGGATCGCCTTGAGGTCGAGCTGGCCCTGCCCGGCGTTGGCCGCCAGCACCTCGGCCGGCGAGCCGGCAATGCCGACGCCGGAAGCGCCGGCCTCGGCGCGCGCCTGCGCCTGCAGGAGATCCTGCTTGTGGCGCTCCCGGCCCTGTTCGAAGGCGGCACTTTGCGCGTCGGCCCGCGCCTGTTGCTCGTAGGCCCTGGCTTGGGCGTCGGCCATCTGCTTCGACTGCCGGCCCTCGGCCAGCGCGCCGCCGACCGAAAGAGCGGTGCCGAGAAGAGCGAGTGTGCACATGGTTCAGCCTCGTTCGCCGAAGGGTTTGGTTGCGGGAAGGAATTGGCTTTTGGCGCCCCCGGGACGCCTCACTTCGGGGGACTTGCCTTCGACGCGCTTGACTGGCGCGCCGAGCGCCGGGCGCGGGTCGAGCGCGCCGCCGGGGCTGAGGAAGGACAGCAAGAGCCGGTCGGCCTGCAGCGCCGGCCGGCTGAGCCGAGCGGGCACGGCGGCACGCGGCCCGGCCATCGCAGCGCGGCGGGTGGTGGTCAGGTTCACCTTCAAATCGGCGACGCCGGCGGCGTCGAACAGGCCGTTGGCGGTGGCGATCGCGCGAGCCAGCGCATCGGCCTCGAACAGTTGCTGGCGCAGCTCTTCGACCAGCCGGCGGACGCAGCGCCAGCGCTCGCCGAGCAGAGCCGCCCTCGCCTTGATCTCGTCGCCAAGTGCTGCGATGTCGGCGCGGGCTTCGCTCTGCGCGACCTCCGCGCGGCGCTTGCCGGCGGCGTCGATGGTCTTTTCCAAGAGCGCGATTGCCGCGTTGCAGTCGTCGAGCGCGGCACGCGCGGCGGCAAGGTCGCCATCGCCGAACACCGCGCGGTCCTCGGCTTGCGCCAGCTCGGCTCTGCGGGCAAGCGCGTCGGTTAGGTCGGTGTCGAGCAAGGCGATGACGGCAGCGAATTCCGCAGCCGTCCGCGCCCTGCCGAGTTGCTCGGCATGGGGGGATGTCATGGGTGGGGTCCTTTTGGGAGGAGGAGTGAGGGGCGATCTGCGAAGCGGAAAAGATCAACGCCGGCGGGACAGCACCCCCCTCTGGCCTGCCGGCCATCTCCCCCCACAAGGAGGGAGATTGGCAGTTCAGGCGTTGCCGCTACGCCTACAACGTTGGCGATTGGCGAAGGCAGGGGTGCCGGCCAGAGGGGGGTGGGCGGGAATGCAACCTTCGGCTTGCGCCTCGCCGCTAAGGCTCCGCGTCGAACACCGGCGTAAAAGCGCGGATGGTGCAGGGCGTCGGGTTGACGTGGCGGATCCTCACCCTTCCCTGCCCTTCCCAGCTGTCGTCGATCGGCACCTCGACATTGCCGGTGAACAGCGTTGCCCCGCCATCCGGCGCGACGATCGAGGGCATGCGCACGGGCTCCCAGCGGCCGCGCATGAGCGACTGCACTTCGAGCCCCGTGGTGTCGGTCTCGAGCAGCGACAGGATCACTTTCGCCACCTTCTTGCGGCGGCCGATGATCGAGCCGTCGCGGCCGCCGACATCGAGCTCCAGCGTGTCGGCGCCCGCAGCATAGGGCAGGCCGAGCTGCCATTTGGCGGATGCGGCCGACCCGGGCGGCAAGCTCACGGTGCCACCGCTGCTGACGGTCAGGCCGCGATAGACCTCTGCGCCGGCCAGCACGTCGACGGACTGGCCGGCCAGGTGCAGCGCGCCGCCCACCGTCGTCACTGCCGCCCCGGAGTAGGTGAGGCCGCAATCGACCTCGAAGGCGTCTGCTATCGCGCCATACTCGAAGGGCGCGGTCTTGATCTCGATGAAGCGCCTGGTGGCGCCGCCGATGGTACGCTTGACGACCAGCCAGAGATCGTCATTGCCGTTCTGGCCGGGCGTCACCACGGCACTTTCGACAACCGCCCGGCCCAATCCGCCGAAGTCGCCGCCCAGGCGATGCCTGTGCATGCCCCGGACTTCCTGCGATGGCTGATGCGTATAGCCGCCAAGCTCGCCATTGCCGAGCGGGAACCACAGCAGGGGATCGGGGTCGGTCTGGAAGGCCAGTTCGACCACGCCAAGCTTCGGGATATGCTCGGAGATCTGGCCGACATCATCGGAGGTGAAACGGCTCTGCGCGGTCTGCGTCAGCTCGGCGATCGATTTGCGCGAGCGGGTGACATAGAGGAACGACTGGCCGGCATCGACCGGGCGGATGCGGGCGCAGCCGAAGGTGCGCGAACGCCGGTTCTTGAACGAGGTCGGCGTCAGCGCCTCGTCGATGCCCGAGCCCGACAGGGCCCGCACGCCGCCCGACGTGCCGATCAGCAACGCGCCGTCGGACTCGGCGATCCAGACGATATCGTTGGCCTGGCCGCCACCGGCCTGCACGAACTCCAGCGCGTCGTCATCCTTCTCGCCGAGCGCGAAATTGTCGAAATCGCCGGTGGCCGAGGCATAGACCGAGAATTTCCGGCTGAAGGCCAGGCGCTCCTCGTAGAGCGAGCCCGACTGGACATACTTGCCGGGAACGAACGTGCCGAGCCGCCAGCGGGTGATCGGGCCGAGGTCAGGCAGTGCAAAGCCATAAAGCTGGATGGTGACCACGGTGGTGCTGTTGCGGGCGATGATCTTGGCCCAGCGCCAGCGCCCGTCCGAGCCGAACAGGCGGACGGCGCGGCCGACATCGCTGGCCTGGAACCCGGCGCCGCCATTGATGCCGACGGCCGAGGAAGCCGTCAGGTTGAACGGCGTCTGGCTGGCGGCGGCGCGATTGAAGGTCAGTTCGGCGAAGTCGACATCGGTGGCGCCGTCGATCGCCTTCCAGGTGAAGCGATGGTATTCAAATCCGGTCTTGTTGACGAACTCGTAGAAGCGGGTTTCACCGGCATTCCAGGCGATCTCGCTGGTTCGGGTGTCGAGCGCCACCCATGTCGTGCCGTTGTTCGACCCTTCGAGCACCCAGTTCGTCGGCGTCCTGTCCTGGGTGCCGCCCGAGCGTGCGGTCAGCGTGTAGTTTTCGACGATGACCTGCGCGCCGCCGGCCGTGCGGTAGGTGACGGAACCGGTATCACCGACAGTGCCGACGTGGCTGACGCTGTCCTTGTCGAACACTTTCCACGCGTCCACGGACCCGCCAAAGCCCGACACCGTGCCGCTTGGCGCGGCGTTGGATGTCATCGGCGGCGTCAGCGAACCGTAGTCGGACGGGACCAGCGCCGTCGCCGTGGCATTGATCGGGTCATAGGGACCGTCGAGGAACTGGTAGTCGCTCAGGGCCCATGCCGTCTGCGCGGTGCGCGTCAGCACCTTGGTCGGGTAGGTCTCATGGGTGATCCACATCTGGTCCGCGGATTGCACGAACTGGAGGTTGAACAGGTCGGCCTCGAGATACGGCGTCACCACCTCGACCGTGCCGACGCGGGCGCCATAGGCGTAGACGCGGATGTAGAGGTCGCCGAATTCGAGCGCGTAGGCCTGGTTGGCCGAGAAGATGAAGGGGATCAGCCGCGTCTTCTTCGTCGAAATCTTTACCTCGCCGGCAAAATAGGTGCCGCCGCGCTTGCGGATGCCGCCATGCGGCAGCGTGACGAAGTTCTCGCATTTGGCCAGTGCCGCCCGATAGAAATCGAGCGAGGCGCGTGCGTGCAGGCGCGGCGAAATCTCGCCACGGGTGAAGACGTCCTGGACCGGATAGAGCGCCGTCATCAGCGCGAGATCCTGCTGTCGCCGGGCGCAACCCTGTTGTCGCCGCGTTGGTTTGCCCACGACGCGGTATAGGACCGGCCGCCGCGCTGGATGGCGCTGGCGTTGAGCGCGGCGTCCAGCGCCCGGTCATAGGCCGAGCGGGCAATGTCGATCATGCCCGACTTGTGGGTCAGCGGATGCGCGACCTTGATGGCGAGTGCGGCCACCAGCACTTAGGTGAACAGCGCGTCCCAGTCGTTCGGATCGGTGAGGGTTGGCGACATAGCGGATCAGCAGCGGCCCCGGCTGGTCGCTGTAGATCAGGTCGGCCTCCTGCCGCCACGAGATCGGCACGCCATCCGGTTCGCCATTGCGGGTCGGCGGCAGCGGCCGCAGGCAGTCGGCCGGCAACTCGTAGGCGAAATTCAAGCTGCACGCGTCGCCGCCGGTGTCCGAGCCCGCGACCGTGGCGCGCAGGATCGCGAACACCCAGGCATATTTGGTCAGCTCCGCCTCCCGCGTCAGGTCGAAATGCAGGTTGATGAGGCGCGCTGCCTTGACGTCCTGGTCGAGACTGTCGATCGGCGCCTCGTCGAGCACGGCAAGCGCCATGTTGGCGATATCGAGCGGGGTGATGGCCATGGGGTCAGGCCTCCGTGAGAAGGGTTGATCGGGACAGTTCGGGCATGAAAAAAGCCGCTGCGAAGCGGCTTGGGATTTTGTGTCGATGCGAGTTTGGAGCTGGCGGGCTATAGCCTGTCAGATTAGCTACTTGTGCCAAATCATGGTGGAGAACAACGCCAAGACGACGAGAGCACACCATACCAGCTGCAAGCCGAACAAGGGCAAACACCACCAGGCGAAACGATCGCCCCGGTCGGCCTGTCGCTTGAGAGCGCCATACTTTGCCCAACTCGAGATTGAATAGAGCATCGAGTACAGGGAATTGCCCCTTGGAGGGTCAGCCTCGATTTCCTCTCCGAGAAGATGGCCTCCGTACAATTGAAACGGCGCGGACAGGACAAGGCCTATGATGATGGCAGGAAGGAACCAGTTCAAATTAATATTCTCGCACCGCAGTAGACCGCCATTCTAGCTGCCCTCGGCAAGGAAACAGTTACGTCACCACTTGCAATTCGACTATTCGTGCAGGGAGCGGGAGCTCGTCGCCCCCGCCCCTCGCCCTGGCCTGATCAGGCCTCGGTGGGGAGTTACGGTGACAGTGCACTTCGTCCGGCTGTCATTGTGTGTAGGTCAACCGGGAAGGCGGAGCAGGCGACGAAAACAAGATAGTGCACTGTCACCGTATTTGACCGTAGTTCGTAATTCCCAGTCAAGTTGACGGGATACATTGCATTGCCTAAAGACGCAGGATGGTCTGAGGGCGGGACGGTGACGCATCGGTCTGCAAAACCGACGTAGTGGGTTCAATTCCCACTCAGACCTCCATCATCACCGCGAAGCAAGCTTGAGCGGCGGATGGGCCAGTTCCGCCTTCTGATCTGGCTAGGGCTTCGGCCGCTCCAGCGCATCAACGAGGCATTGCCCGCGTTTCAGCGGCCCGATCCTCTGCCGGCACGGGTGCCGGCTGGTTTGTCGCGCCGCAGGTCATCCGGGGCGGGGCTGGCGTCGAGTTTCGGAAAGGGAGCGGGAGCCTTCGCCCCCGCCCCTCTTGATCAGGCCTCGGTCGTCTTCAGCGCGATGAACGTCATGGCCTTGACGCTCGACGCGGTGCGGTCCCAGTTGGCCGCCAGCGCGAGTTCCGCATCGGTGGCGAATTCGCCGGCCGAGGCGGCGTCGAGGAAGCGGGTGCCGGGAACATGCGGCACGAAGTGGCGGCGGCCGACCATTTCGGTGACGCCGCCGCCATGGCCCTGGCGTGGCTTGCGGTCGAACTCCAGCGGCCCGCCTTCGGTGTTGACCGGCAGCTCGTTCCACAGGATCGCCTTGTCCTTGAACATGAACGCGGTGTAGACGCCCGCCATTACGGGAATGTCGTCGTCGACGACGGCGCGCAACCCCATGTAATAGGGGATCAGCGGCCCGCCCTGCTGCTAGGACGGCACATAGTCGATGAGGTCGGCGAGCTTCAGCGCCTTCATCTGCTTGGAGTGCATCCAGATCGTCTTGAACTTGTCGGCGCGGTCGCCCATCAGATAGGCGGCCTCGATGATGTCGGTGTCGACGATGGAGGCGCCGGTGGTGCGCCCCAGATCGCCGCCATCATTGGCGATGTTGTCGGCGACGACGCCTTTCAGGATGCCGAGCAAGGTCAGCTTGTTGGCGCGCTGCCAGTACTCGGTCTGCCGCTTGACGATCAGCTTCTGCGGATCGTCACCCGCCAGGATCGAGGTCAGGTCCGGAACGCCCCACGCCTGGGCACGGACATTGCGGGCGGCGACCTCGCGACGCGAGCCGATCTTCTTCATCTCGATCGAATCGGCCGGATCGTCATTGACCGGCTCGGACGGGTCGTTGCCGAGATCCTTCCAGCCGGGCATGTCGACCGAGCGGCCACCCATCGACAGTTTCGAGGCGATGGCCGGGTCGGAAAACAGGATTCCGGCCTGGTAGATTTCGAGCGACTGGACATGTTCCTCGAACGCATATTGCGCATAGACGGACGGCACGATCGCGTCCGCGATACGGGTGTAGGCATCTGCCATTTTTCTCTTCCTTTTGCGTTGGTTAGCGGTGATCTCTCAAAGTCAGCGAGGATTATTCGGCATCCACCGATCCGGGTCCTCACCGGCTTCGCGGGCCAGCCTCCGGGCACGGGCGGGGTCGCTTTTGACGAGGGCTGAAATCGCCGAAATGTTGCGTTCGCCGGCGGCGTTGCGCTTGAACGGATTGGCTGCGCTGAAAGCAGCACCGCCGTCGATCGTGTCTTCCGTGAACATCGCCTCGCCGATGGCGTGGAACGCCTTGGCGATCTGCGGATCGGTCAGCGCCCCGTCAGGCAGAAGGATACCCTTCGCCTTGTAGGCGTCGACGAGGCCGAGCTTCTTCATCGCCCGGTTGGCGACCTCGAGCTTCCGGCGAAAGCCGTCGCTGTCGGTCGGTCCCCAGTCCCTGACAAGGTCGTCATGCGTGGCCTCGACCGAGCGGGCGAGCGCGATCTCCTGTGCTTTTGCCTGCTCGGCCATGTAGCCGACGAACTTGTCGTGATAGGCCTGCGCGGTGTTCGGCGAGGCCCCGGCTTCGACCGCCCAGGCCTTGGACGCCTGGGCGAGCTCGTCCGAATAGGCGAAATTTTCCGGCAACCCTTCCGGGCGCCGGTACTCGACCTTTTCGGACGAGGTGACCGGACGCAACGCCTCCGGCAGCCGGGCATGAAACCGGTCCCAGTCTTCCCGTGATGCGTCGGGCTGGGGCATACGCAGGCTCTCACCCTGCTGCCGCTCCAGCTCCGCATAGGATGTGAAAACCCGATCGAGGCTTTCAGGCTTGGTCCAGCCCTTGGTTTCAGCGAGCTTGCGGTTGCCTTCGGAAAGACCGTCAAACCAACTTTGGCCGACAGGCGCGGCGGACCCGTTGTCCGCACCAGCCGGTGATCGTACCGGGTTGCCCGCCGGCCGCGCACGCGCCGCCACGGACCCGGCGTCTGCCAGATCTGTCATGTGATGTTCCTTTGTGAGGGGTTAGAAAAGAGCCGGCGGCAAAGCTGCCAATCTCCCTCCACGAGAGGGGAGATCGGCGGTCATCGCCGCTTACGTCAATCGCCCATGTTTGGCTCAGGGCGTGTCGAGATTCCGGTCAGGCCGAGCCGAAAATGGTGGGCTTCGAGAACCAGAGCGGAGCGTACGTTTGGGTACGTAAGCACCGGAAGCGCAGAAGACCGCCGTTTGTAGGCCGGCCTCGCCGGAATATCGGCGTGCCCTAGGCGTTATCGCCCCAGTTCTCCCACAGCACCGTAATCGTGCCGGTCACCGCGATCGTCCCGTCGGCGTCGATATCGGTGCCGGTGGGCAAGGCGAGGTTGAGATAGAGATCGACCGGCGTGGCGGTGCCATCCAGCGTCGCGGCGGCGGCGATGTCGGCGGTCGAGGCGGTGGAGAGTGCCGCGCCGGCGCCGTCGAGCGTGCGAGCGGTGGCGGCGAGCACATTGACCATGGTCGAGGCCAATGTCGCGCTCGATGCCGGCGCCGAGCCGAGCGACCAGGTGAGGGCCGCATTGTCGTTGACGGTCGCCGCGCGGGGGCTGAGCACAGCGAACTGCAACCTTGCCGTGCCACCCTTGATCCGCACCTTGCCGTCGGTGAAGTCGAAGATCTTCTGGCTGGCATAGGCCAGCGCGTCGGTGACCGCCACGGGCATGGCACTGAACGAAAACACGGTGCGGAAGGCGCCGCCCTGCCCTGTGGTGACGGCCTTCAGGCCGGCTTTCGGCGGGGCAAGGCCGGCCTCGCGGGCAGCGGCGCCGACAAGAGTGCGGGGAAGACCTCGGGTCATTGGTATGTCTCCATTGTTGAGATTTTGGCAGGCCGGACTAACTGGACCAGAAGGCCAGGCCGAACCGGCAAAGGCTGAATCATTCTGACAAGGATCGGCGCTACCGCCTTGTTCGCATGAGGTGTTTTTCGGGCCCCGGTCCATCAACGCCCGAGAAACCCTGTCTTATATCGTGAGGCCTGGTGCCCCCGTTCCGCCGCAATGCGGCGGCACGTGGCGAGCCATAGGGATTTCAGGCATTCAAGGGAGACTTCATATGAACTTTCACAAAGCCATTGCCGCCGTGCTGATGACCGCAGCACTTGCCGGCTGCGCACAGACCGAAGGCCAGCAGAGAGCCGGAACCGGCGCGCTGATCGGCGGCGCCGGCGGCGCCCTCGTCGGCCAGGCCATTGGCGGCAACACCAAGAGCACGGTCATCGGCGCGGCCAGCGGCGCCCTGCTCGGCGCGGTCGTCGGCTCAGCCACCACCCCGCAGCCGCAGCGCCGCGGCGAACAGATGTGCCGCTACCAGGACCGCGACGGCCGCATCTACACCGCGCCCTGCGACGACCGGTATTATAACGGCGACTATTGAGGCACCGGCGCGCTGGTCTTCCCTTCTCCCCTTGAGGGAGAAGGTGGCCGCGCAGCGGTCGAATGAGGGGTGTACCAGAAAACACCAACGTTTCACTCCGTCCAGCACCCCTCATCCGTCTCGGCGCTGCGCGCCGATCCACTTTCTCCCACAAGGGGAGAAGGGAATTACCTCTCCTCCGCCCGCGCCGCTTTCTCCAGCGCCAGCAGTTGCGCCTCGTCCAGCGTCAGAAATTCCATGATGTGCTGCACCACCTCGGCGCGTGCATTGCTGAGCGCGCTGTGCAGTTCGAAGCCGTTGGGCGTGCGGGTCCGCGCCATCCACTCGCCATAGGAAGGGCGCCTGTAGTAGCCGACCGTCGCCGCGAGGTCGGCCAGCACCATTTCGCCGTCCGCGCCGGAAAACACCCTGAGATACGCCTTGGTCAGCGCCTCGCGTGCCTTGGTTGGGCCGCCGACCTGCGCGGAATGGGCGAAGCGTTGGTGGCTCATGCGCCGCCACCCGCCGCGTCCGGACCAGTCGCCGCTCCCGATGTTCCCTGCACACCTTTGCCAGCCGGCCCGGCCTGACCCTGCAGCAGCATGCCTTGCAGCCCGTCGAGCAGGCCGCTGTCGCGCGCCTGCACGGCCGCTGGCACGGCATCCTTGGCCACCTTGCCGGCGGTGGCGATCGCCGCCATGCCGGCCTGGGCCTGGCTTGCCTTGGCGCGGGCATCGCGCAGGCCGTCGACCTCCTCCTTGCGGCGGAAAATACGCTGCGGGCTGCGGCCGGCGCCCTGCACGATCTTGATCGCCTCGTCGCTGTCGATGTTGTCCATCACGCCGGGATCGAACTGTGCCATCTGCATGGCCGTCGTCACCACCTGGATGGTGTCGCGCGCCTCGGCCGAGCGGCGCAGCACGTCGAGGGGGCCGGTGAAGGTCGGCCGCACCGCCTTGCCGGCGAGGCTCGCCGGCGGCAGGAAGCGGCTGTCCTCGTCATAGAGCCCCTTGTCCTCCAAAATGCCGAGCTCGCGGTCGAGATTGGTGGCAAAGCCGGCCTGGATGATCGAGCCGGAGGGGCCGAGCAGCGCGCCTTTTTCTTCCTGGCGGATCAGCGCTTCGGTGGCGGTCATCTGCGGGTTCTGCACCAGCGTCTGGAACAGATTGACGAACATCATGTCGCGGATCTCGTCGGCGCGGCTCTGCGCGTAGTTGAAGGCATAGGTCGGGTTCTGCCCGGTCGAGATCGGCGCGATCAGCGGCCTGCCATTGTCGTCGATCAGGCCGGGATAGTTCTCGCCGGGATTGAGCACCGGCACATAGTCGAGCCTGGCTTTCGAGGCGGTGGCCGGATCGGTGATCTGCTGCAGCGCGCGCAAGCCGGAACGGCGCACGGCGTTTTCCTCGCGCACGGTCGTCAGCGCCTCGATGGTCGGCGAGACGCCGTACGGATCGCCCTCATAGCGGCGCCAGTTGAAGGTCGACACCGGGAAGGTGCGGAAGCCGCTTTCCCGCACGATCTCCTCCTCGTCCGCGATGACGTGGTAGGAGGCAAACGCCGTGTCGAGATACTGGGTGTGGCCGCCGAGCCTATACATCTTGCGCTCGTCGCGCGGCTGGATGCACTGGACCAGCGAAATCTTCGTCTCGCATTTGGCCGGATCGTCGACCAGCATCTTGATGCGCACCGGCAGCTTTTCATAGCCGAGCAGCTGTGCGGCCTGCCGCGCGGTGCGCTCGTAGCGACGGTGAAAGATGTCGACCTGGCCCCAGCGGTTGCGGCTGAGATAGCCCTCGACCACGGGGATCGAGGCATAGCGGATCAGCGTCGAACCAAACCCTTCCTCGGCATAGAGATAGGCCGGGCCATAGCGCACGACATTGCGCAGGCAGGCCTGTGTCGCCGGCACGAAGTTCGAATTGGCGGAGTAGCGCAGCGAAAACAGGAAATCGCGCAGGGATTCCGCCCACTCCTTTTCCTCGTCGGTCTCCTCGTCGTTCATTTCGGCGGTCGACAGGCCGTGCCATTTTTCCGACTGCGGAATGATCAGGCTTTCCAGCCCTGCAGCGAGCCGGTTGGCGCCCGAGTTGATGGTGTTGGCGTAGACCCGCGCGCCCCGCCGCTCCTGCCGCTCGGCCTGCGAACCCGCCCCGCCGCCGCCGCGGCCGCCCCAGATGTCGGGCGCGTCGGGATCGCAGAACTCCGCCACCTGCTCCCACACCGCCTCATACTGGCTGCGCTCGCTCTCGAGCTCGGACTGGCGGGACAGGATATCGCGGGCACGGGAATCGGTCATGGGATGTCTCACTTGTTTGGCGCTGCGGGGCTGCCGATTGATTGGAAATGCAGAGGGGGGTGTGAAGGATCGCCAGCCTCTCAATCGCCCCTGTCATCTTTTGCCCACCTGGCGGTGCTACGAGCTTCTCGCGGCGGGTTTTGGAGGAGGTCGATGTGACGACGACAAGCCTTGCCGGCACCCTGAAGAACCGCGGCAAACAGGTGGCCAAACGCCTGCTTGGCTATGATTCGCGCAACTGGCTGCGCATCCGCCAGATCGAGGCGTTCACCGTCTTCCTCGAAGCCGGAAACCGCAAAGCCGCCGACGTGATCGAGATCTCGCCCGGCTGGAACCGCACCTGGCGGGCGATGTGCCCCAACTACCGCTGCGTCGATTTCCCCGCCTTCGACATCTGCAAGGACCGCACCGACGAGCAATATTCCATCGTCATCGCCGACCAGGTGCTGGAACATGTGCAGCGGCCGCAGGCGGCGGTGCAGAACATCCACGCCATGACGCGGTCCGGCGGCTGGGCGATGGTGGCGACACCCTTCCTGTTCCGGGTCCACGCCAGGCCGCACGACTACAACCGGTGGACACCGGCCGGCCTCAAGCAATTGATGGTCGAGGGCGGCTTTTCCGAAGCCAACGTCAAGGTCCACGGCTGGGGCAACAAGGCCTGCGCCAGGGCCCACATCGGCGGCCCCGTCCGCGCCTACGGCCTGTGGCGCGATCTCAGCAACGACGAGGAATACCCGCTGATGGTCTGGGCGTTCGCGAAGAAGGGGTGAGTGGTGGAGCTGGAACACCCCCCTCTGTCCTGCCGGACATCTCCCCCTCAAGGGGGGAGATTGGATGTCACCTCGGCTTTCGCCAATTTCCAACATTGGAGAAGAAGGCGTCGAGGCTGACGCTGCCAATCTCCCCCCTTGAGGGGGAGATGGCCGGCAGGCCAGAGGGGGGCGCGAAGGAATGCGGCCTCTGTGATGAACCCTTTACCCCCGCCGCTTCACCAGCCGTGCATGCCTTCGCCAATACCACCACGCCAGCACGCGCTTGCGAAAACTGCGTTTCATCGCGGTCATGGTCTAAAGCCCCAGAAGCACGCGGCGCTGGCCGGTGAGGCTTGCCGGCGCGAGGTCGGTCTTGATGGTGCTGAGCGTGCCCTGACGCTGTTCGAGCTCAGCCCTGAGCGCCGCCTCGCGCGCCTGCACGTCCTTGTCCTCGGCCGTCGGTGTCGGCGGCAGCGGCTTCAGTTCCGGTGGTTTTTGAAACAGGCACATGGTTCCAGCCTTCCCTTGTCCAGTCGTAGAGGAAAAAATCTTCGCCATTCCTGCCATAGCCCGGCAGCAGGCAGCGTTGCGTGGCGCCGAGCCGGCCAAGCCAGCGCAGCGCCAGTTCATTGGCAGCCAGCGCCCGCGCCTCGACCCGCCAGGCGCCCCGCGCAGCCACCTGAGGCCCGAGCACGCTGTGAAAGAACACGGTGATCCCAGGCACGCAGCGCCTCATGCGGCGCGTGCCCCAGCTCCAGGCGATCCACAGCCCGCCGCGCTGTTCGGAAGCACCAAAGCCGGCCTCCGGATTGCCGTCGAGCTCGGCGACATAGGCAAACCCCTGCAGCGCCGTCAGCGCCAGCAGCGCCGGCGACCAGTGGTCGAGCTGGCAGTCGATCTCGGCGCGGTCTTCGGGCCGGAGGTTGGCGGCGATGTAGGAGAGATCGCGCAAGGTTGCGGGGATGATGCGGACGGTCATGAACTGGCCAGAGCGATGGGGTGCGCATCCCGCTTTCGGGCGGAGTCTCGAAGGCCCGCGCACTTGACCGGCCCCGTCGCCAGTGACCTACTTCGGACATCGAACACGCAGGCTACCGACGACTGGAGGAGACGGGCGAATGGACATTCGAGCGACACTGACGGAGTTATGCGAGGCCTTCAACGCGCACGATCTCGATCGCATCATGGCGTTCTTTGCCGACGATTGCGTCCTGGAGATGCCGAGGGGGAGCAAGCCCTGGGGAACGCGTTGCGAGGGCAAACGCAATGTACGAGACGCGCTGGCGACACGCTTCGAAGGCTTGCCCGATGTCCACTACGGCAACGGCCAACATTTTGCCGATGCGGCCGCCGATACCGGCATCTCGAAATGGACCCTCACCGGCACCACCCGCGAGGGTATGAGAAAGGAAGTCCAGGGTTGCGACTTCTACACGTTTCGCGACGGCAAGGTGACCCGCAAGGATTCTTACTGGAAGATCGTGGAGTAACCCACGGGATCAATTCGAGACATCGCAGCTATTCGAAGCGGCGGGAATGATACGGACGGCATAGCGGCCGAAGCCTCGCCACTTCGTCATCCCAGGGCGAAGCAGGAGCGAAGCGACGTCGCGGAGACCCTGGGATCCATGCCGTGACCTCGGCCAACGCATGCAGCGGCGCAGAATTTCTGTGCCGTCGCGACGCTTGGAAGTCGCGGCATGGATCCTCGGGTCAAGCCCGAGGATGACGAAGCACGTGGCACTTCGCCCTCACCGAAAAGCCCCCAGCGGATCACTCTGCCCCGCCGGTCGTCTCGCCGCCCTGAATTCCGCCGGATCGACCACAGCCTCCCGCAGCATCATCACGCCATAACGGGTCGCCGCCATCAGATCGTCGCGCAGTTTTACAACCTGGCCGTCCCTGCGATGATAAAGCCGAAATTCCTCGAACCAGGGCGCAAGCGTCGAAAACACCTTGAAGCGGCCGGATTGCATGCGGTCGAGCATCTCCATCAGCCCGGCCTCGACCGAGACGGAACCGTCGGGGAATTGCGCGTGGCGGGTCAGCATGTTCAGCCCGTGTGCTGAATACTGCCGGGCAAGCGCCACGCCCGCCCCTTCCAGCGTCTCGCGGCGGCCGTCGCGCGGCCACGCCCAGGGCAGCCATTCGCCCCATGGTTTCAGGGTCAGCGTCTGCATCGCTGGAGTCTGCTGAGAAGCGCGGCAGGCTTTCGCGACATAGACGACGTCGGCCTCCGTATCCCAGGCAAGCTCGACCGCGGCCGATGGATGGTCCCAGCCGAAATCGAGCGCCCCGATGCGCGGCCAGTAGCGCGGCAACCGGAACGGCGCGCAGGCGATCAGTTCCTCGGCCACCGGAAAGATGCGGCCGGAGCCCAGCACCGGAATGCCCCGCGCGCGGGCCTCGCGCTCATGTGCCGGATAGGCGGCAACGATCGCCGCGCGCTCTTGGCGGGTGTAGTGCTCGGCATCGTCGATGGTCATGAAGGTGACGTGGCGGGTCATGGCATGCCCTCGGAAAGCTTGGGTTCCTCGCCCCCATTCTTGATGGGGGAGGTGGCGCGGCGAAGCCGCGCCGGAGAGGGGGAGTGGCGCCGGCCGTTTGAATTAGAGGAACCTCATCACAGGTAGAGCCCTACGAAGATCCTCAAGTTCCGGCGCTTGAAGGAAATCCGAGCAACGGGTGATGTGAGGGGTTGGACCCGAGCGGGTCAATTCCTGCGGCTCTAGTCCTTTATGATTTCCACCCCGTCAAGCGGGATGTACCAGCCGCAGGCGGCAAAGAGAGCCTTGGTTTGCGCGTTGGTGAATTTATCCGGTCGGGGGTCGGCACCCCAGACCTCGCAGTGATAGGGGTTACCTAGTACGGGTTCATAGCCGACGCGCAGACCAACTCCTCTGGCGTGCAGGGCCAAGATCGCAACAGCTCCAGTGTAAACCGGGGTTCGAACAAACTCGACCGGATCTTTCTGGTCTTCTTGGATACTCCGCTCGTGATCGACGGACATGCCTCCGCCGGTCGGCTTCATCAGCTTTGATGACAGCCGGCGACATTTTCTGTTGTCGTCATCGACGACATGGTGGATCGGGTTTACTCGGCGAATTAGGGTATCGTTTGGCTCGATGTCCTGATGATCATGCGGGAGGGCGTTGCCATTGGCATCATGCGGCGGCGGTGACAGCATCAGACGCCCGCCCCGCAAGATCTTCGATCCACGCCCTGACAGCTTTGAAATCCACTGTCAGCTCGAGTTCTTCCTCGCCCCCGGTCTCAAGATCTCGCTTCAAACAGTCGACCTGGTTGACACCAAGTATGTCGAGCTCAATGTCGAGCCCGTTGCTGTGCCACTCGATCTGCAGAGAGCCGTCCGATCCGGGGACAAGGCTGGGGCTTGGCACACCCTCCACGTAGACATGCTGCAGAAGCTGAACGGCAAAATGCGCAATGCGGAAGTCGACTGACTTTCCGTCGTAGCCGTCCCATCCCTCGGGTAGTTTGACCAGATCGTTGAGCTTTGCTGCCACAACCTTCGTCCATTGCGTTTCGATATCTCTCACGATCAGGCGGTCGATTGCCGACAAGCGCTCGGCGCCAGCGCCTCGCGGGAAGCCTGACGCTCCCGAGAATACAGAAGCAGAAGAAACCATCATTGACTGCGCGCCCATATCTTGTGTGCTTCGTCCGTAGTTATATCACAAAACCTTTTGACAATCCGTTGCCGACCGGCGGCAAGAAAATCTGATATGCTTTTCGTGTTGATGTCAGTCGGCGCCCCCCGATAGATGAGCGACAACCTCATCGCCCGCCTGACCTCCCGAGAACTTGAAAGCCCCAACTCGTACCTAAGTCGCGCAACTGGCTTTTTGCCATCCTCCGAGAGCACTACCTCACTAAATGTGGCGTTGAGCTGTTCGACATTCAACACGCTCGGCTTCACAATGGTCAGCCAGTCTGCAATCGCCGTCTTCTCGACAAGAGGTATGACATTGATGTAGGCGACCTCGGCTTGCTTGATAATCATCGGCGCGCCGTGAGCCTGGAACACGCCCCGGAGCCCTTCCAGATGTTTGGCGAAATGTTCGGCAATGGCCTCATAGCGAGGATATTTGTTCTGATGGCGCTTCCGCCAGTTCATGTAGAACCGGTCGTCTTGAAACTGCAGAAGATGGCTGTCGTCATCGGCGATGAACCAGTAGCGCTTGCTCGGCTCACTCTCAGAGATCGAGAACTGGAATGCGGGCATAGAAACCGTCTCGGCGCCTCCGAAAACCTCGAAAGCCGGATCAAGCCGGGGGGCTTCTTGAAAGTGAGGAAATTCAGCTCGAAAGGTATTCCAAACCTCCCAGGCAAAAAGATCGTTGTATTCGGGGTGTCGCGCAAATTGCACGCCCACCACGACCTCATCCAGAGGTGGATTGCCAAAGTCAGGGAGGCCCGCTGGCCGTGTCATGGCTCTATGGCCAGCGCGAATGGCAAAACGAAGCACCTCCCCGATCTGACCGGACACTGCCTTAAAGTAACGCCGAAGACAAGCTGTGCCCTACATTGATCCTGTGCAGTAATTATGGCATCCCCGGTTCGGGCTGATCTGGAACCGGTTTGCCGATCGATCTCAGCTAGGAATAAAGCAAAATCAACGGGTTGTCTCACCATCTGCCTGACAATCTACACCGCTCCCACGACATGATGGATGACCCAGCCCCGTATGCCGCGCTTCGCAATTCGCGCATCGCCCCGCGCCTTCGCATAGAAGCTGGCCCGCGCGTTCAGCTTGGGAAGCCGTCATGGGAAGGGAAGTCAGTGCTTCCCCATCCCCTCCACCTCTGCCGCGGACAAAAACAACAGCACCACATCCGACATGCCGAGCAGCGGCGTGAAGGTGACGATGGTGATGCCGCCTGTCGCATTGGTGCGGGTCAGGCCTTCGGAATAGATGTCGAGCGGCGGTTCCTCGTCGAACCAGACGCCGTGCAGCGTCTCGCCCTGCCATTTCTCGCGGCCCTTCTCGAAGCTCTTGAACGACAGCACCGATTCATCGGCCTGCACGTCGCCGCCGCCGCCCCAGCGCACCACGACGCTGTCGAGCGCGCCCGGTGCGCCGCGCCCCATGATGGTCTGCACAAGTGCGTCAGCCGGGATCATGCCGGTGCCCCAGGCCGCCTGCTGCTGCGGCGGGCCGACCAGCACGCGCTGCGGGTTATCGCGCGTGCCCTCGCCGGTCACGCCAGCCGCCCACAGCCGAACCGCGCCGTCAAAGACCTTGCCTTGCCACCACGAGGGGTAGCGGCCGGTCAGGTGCATGGCCCATTCGGCGCCGCCGGCCCTGGTCTTGCCAAGCTGGTTGCCGGCCATGAACAGCCGTTCGCGGTTCTGCGCACCCGCGGCATGGAACTCCGCTTGCCGGGTATAGGGCCGGTAGGCGGCAAGCTGGTTAGTGCGGCGCCTGCGGTCCAGTTCCGACAGCAGCGCCAGATATTCCGTCTTCGCCGCCGAGCTCCTCGAGGAACGGCTTGAGGGCGGCTTCGAGGCCGCGGATACGGCTGCGGATCTCGTCATCGCTTAAGCCGTCCAGTTGGTTGATCGAAACATGTAAATCCTTGGGCAGCACCGAAAGCACGATCTTCAGATACTGGTCGGGCTTGTCGGCACGCACCTCGGCGATGACGCTGGCGCCATGGGTGCGGAAATCGGCGCGCACGGCTGCCAGGAAATCATCGCCCAGCGTCTTTTTCGCGCGCTTCGGCCGGCGCTTTGCGGTGGGCTTGGTGGCGGGCGTCGCGGTCCGGCTCTTTGGCCCCCGGCGAGCCGGCGGCTTGTCAGCCATGCTCACCCCCTGTGGTCTCTGCAGTGGTCGTCCTGGATTTCGCCACCTTGGATTTTGATCGGGCGGATTTTTTCGTCGTGGATTTCGCCACTTTGGATTTCGACCGCGAGATGCGCTTGTGCGGCCTGCTGGCCGTTCGCACCGGTTTTGCCGGGCAGGCCTCCGCGTCTGTCACGCTGGGCGGTGTTGCCGCTTCGGATCTCGCCGCGCCGGATCGGCCGGCAAGGCGCAGCCGCTTCCTCAGCCGTGCCGTCGCTGTCGCCCGGTCGCTGCTACCCAACGATCCCAAGCCAAACCCGAAGCCGCCGGCCGCATCGACCGGACCGCCGCGCACCATGCCGATCTGCACGCCGGGCGCGACCTGCTCGATAAGGCCGAGACGGGCTTGCGGCGCCGCCCCCTCGAACTCGCCGATGGCGCTGACGACCTCGCGGCCGTCATCGTCGGTGATGATGGTGGCATAGCGGACCATGGGAGTTCTCGTGGGTTGCGGATGGGACGTCAGGGCAAAGGATGGCGTCCCTTCACGCCCCCCTTTGTCCTGCCAACACGTCTGATCGCGCTTAAACAAAAAACCCGCCTCGGCGGCGGGTCGTTGGCGCAAATCAGCACCATGGACAAATATGTAGCATAGCTGCCCTCACCTCGTCAACGACTTTCTGAGAAAAAATTCCTATTCCGTTTTTCGACGCCACGCCGAACAAGGTCCCGCGCATCGCCGAAGGGCCAGCCGGAAAACAAAAAACCCGCCTGCGCGGCGGGTCTGAGGTCGTCGGCGCAAATCAGCACCATATCCAAATTAATAGCACGAATGCCCTCACCGGACAAGCCGATCGGCATGCGAGTGGGCGGCAAGGGCCGGACTTTTCGTGCCGGCTTTTCATAGGCCGACATCTGTGAGACCGTTAGCTGAAGCTCATGGAATGATTCGCGTCGTACGGCCTTGTGGGAGAGGGCGATGGACAGACCAACCATGGCATCCGTCTTCAGGGTGCGGCATGCGCCGGCCACGGTTTCGGGTGTGCGAAGCACCGGTCAGGGACAGGCGGACCCGATTATCCGCGTGCGCTCGCTCGGCGAAGCGATCCGCTTTGTCGCCCACGCCTACCCCCAATACGACATCAGCGCTGTCGCCATCGCCTCGGCTGATCCCTCGATCCCCAGCCTCGGGGGTCTGGAAGTGAAAGCGCTGTGGCGCGAATATGGCGAGCGCCTGACGCAGGAATAGGCATTTCCAGGCAGCCAGCTCCGTGATCTTTTGCGACCTCGCCTACGCCCTGCCCTCACCGCCGGAGCGGAAACGCCGCTCGTGCGTTTTCGATCATAGCCACGGGAGCAATCGCCATGAACGTCGCCAATCTGCAACTCGAAGGCCTGCTGATGGCCGTCGCATCGATCAACCACCTCCTTGTTCAAAAGGGGGTGCTGACGGCGGAGGAAATAGACATGGCCCTGCGCAAGGCCGAGGCCGGCGAAATCAGCCAGGAGCGGTCCGAAGGCATGTCCGCGTCAAGCCGCGACGCCGTCAGCTTTCCGATACGGCTGCTGGAACTCGCCAATCAATGCCAGCCTGAGGCGGACATGCCCTCCTTTTCCAAGCTCGCCCGCATGGTCGGCCAGATCAAGGAGCCCTACAACGACCAGATGTGAGGCACGATAGCCGACCCCCTCCCGGTTGGCGAGGAGATTGGCGCGTCGCATGACGTAGATCATGTTAAGCGGGCCCCGATCCCGAGCGAGGTCGAACTTCCGGGCGAGCCAAACCTTTGGCCCAATATTATCCGTCGGCGCGATTGATCTAACGTCTTGCCGATGTCACCAAGTTTTGCTTGGTTGCGGCTTGTAGATTTGGGGGGACATATGAGATTTGAATCGCGCCTTGGCGCCTTGCTTCTTGGCGCCGTCATGCTGGCCGGCTGCACAACACTCAGCGAGGGCGAGTTCAACAACGCCCAGGCCGTCCTCAGCGGCAGCCCGGCGATCAAGGCCAAAGTCAT
Organism: Mesorhizobium sp. P2_A12; assembly: GCF_056405075.1. Taxonomy (NCBI): domain Bacteria; kingdom Pseudomonadati; phylum Pseudomonadota; class Alphaproteobacteria; order Hyphomicrobiales; family Phyllobacteriaceae; genus Mesorhizobium; species Mesorhizobium sp. P2_A12. Next base: position 7,336 of record NZ_JBFUCU010000007.1, on the reverse strand, counting down.
CAAGGAGTGCATTTCGGACCAGGCTAAACTGCCGCTGGCCGAGAGAAAGACCGTCGCCGAAGTCGTCAACGTCAGCCTGGAGCGCCAGCCGGCAACGACCTGCAATCGCCTTTGGAATGCCGTCGCCAGAGGACGCATAACCTATGCCGACTACCGCAATCTCGCGTCGTCATCGGCCGACAGCAGCAAGGTGATCAAAATCCTGCAAGGCCGGTAGCCGGCCTTCGGCCCGGCCATCCCGAATTGCGCTCAGCTGAGTTCTTGGGCGAGTCCGATGAGAAGCCCTTCAGGCCCGCGGATGTAGCAGAGCCGATACACGTCTTTATACTCGACCACTTCGCCTACAAGCTGCGCGCCGCGATTGCGGAGCCTTTCAAGCGTATCGTCGATGTCGTCCACGGTGAACATGACACGGAGGTAGCCTAGAGCGTTAACCGGGGCGTTGCGGTGATCCGCAACGGCAGGCGGCGTGAGGAAGCGGGATAGCTCGAGCCGGCCATGGCCGTCCGGTGTGCGCATCATGGCAATCTCGACGCGCTGATCGCCCAGTCCAGTGACACGTCCGGCCCATTCTCCTTCGATCGTGGCCTGCCCTTCGAGCTCGAGGCCGAGCTCGCGAAAGAAATCAATCGTCTGACCGAGGTCATCGACGACGATCCCTACATTGTCCATCCGTTTGAGCGCCATGCGTCCATCTCCAAGGTTTCGTTTAGGCCGTGAACTCATAAAACTGCTTGCCAGGTGAGCAAGTGGTTGATCCGGGGCTAGCGACGGGCTCCTGCGCCTACGCCCGGCCCGGCCATCCCGGATTCAGCGAGAGCACCCTGCCCGGGCCATGCACCGCCGCGAACAGCAGTCCGGCCATGAACGAAAAATGGTCGATGAAGAAGCCGAACTCGGCCTGGTTGCCGGCCCAGTGGCTGGGTCCGTGGAAGGAAAAGCCGAGGAACAGCACATAGGCGGCGGCGACCAGGGCCGCCGGCGTGAAGAAGGCGCCGGTCAGCAAGCACAGCACGAGCGCGGCTTCCAGCAGCGCCGCGCACCAGGCCAGGAACAGCGGAAACGGAAAGCCGGCGGCGGCGATATAGCCGGCGGTGTCGCCCATACCCATGAACTTGAAGGTCACGGCCATCAGAAAGACGCCGGCGAAGATCAGGCGGGCGATGAGAAGTGCCGCGGTCTGCCACGGTGCCTGAATGCTTTGCGCCTGAATGGTTTGCGACTGAGTGGTTTGCGACTGAATGATTTGCGACGACATGGTCTTTTCTCCAGGATTGCAATGGGCTCCGGCCCAAGGACGCGCGACCGGCGCCAAATCCGACACGTCAGGCAGATTTTTCTCGGGAATCCCTGATGCAGGCGCCCTGCCCCGGGGCCAAGACGCCTCTAACCCGTTGAATCGACTGGTGCAGCGAAACCGATTTCACTTTACCGGCTGATGATACGATGGCGCCCCACTCAAACGGGGAATCAGGACATGGCCAAGGCATTGACCATCGCTGCGCCGCAACATCCGAGCACCGCCTATGAGCAGGAATGCAGGGAGATGCTTGTCCCGCAAATCGAGGCGCTGCTCGACAAGATCGAGGCCGCCGGGTGGGAGCGCCGGCAGGCGGCGTCGGCACTCATGTATCTCGCCGCCAAGCGCCTGATGCCACAGTAGCGAGGCCGGGGCGACACGGCGATATTGTCGTGGCCGTGGAACTCGCGACGGCCGATCCGTGTTATGTCCTGTTGATCGTGGAATCGGGCGCCGACGGCTGCGCGTTTCCACGGCAACAGAAAGCGAGGCCTGAAATGGCTGACGACAAGTCGAAGACGAAGCAGGACCGCAAGCTGGTTTCGAGCGAGGAGCCTTACGAGGTCGCTGCCTTTGCCCGGAAATACGGCATTCCGCCAAGCGAGGCGCAAACCATCATCAAGCGCTATGGGCCGTCGCGCAAGAAGCTCGATGCCCATATGGCGGCTCGCGGCTAGGTCCGATGGGATCGGGATGGGGCTTTGTCCTGGACGAACATTCCGGGACGAGCTTCTGTCCCGCCCGGCCCGCAGCAGACTGACAAGATGGAGGGTCGCATCATGTCCGACACCATACGCAGGACCGGCAGCTGCCTGTGCGGCGGCGTGCAGTTCGAGGTCCACGGCGCGCCGCAGAGAATCGGTCTGTGCCACTGCAAGGACTGCCGCAAAGCCAGCGGCTCGGTCTATTCGGCCTATGCCATCTGGCCGCGCGAGGCCTTCGAGACGACAGGCATCGTCAGCACCTATGGCACGCGCACCTTTTGCCCGACCTGCGGCGGCCGCGTCGCTTGGGTCGGCGACGACGAGGTTGAGGTGATGATCGGCAGCCTCGATGTCGCGCCGACCGATGATCTCGTACCCGAATACGAATTGTGGACCACCAGGCGCGAGACCTGGCTGCATGCCTTGCCCGACACCGAGCAGTTCGAGCATGACCGGCCAACGGCGAACGCCGCCGAATTGCCGCCGCCAAGGCCGTTGTCGGACGCCGTCGCAGGCGACTGAAATTTCATCTCGAAGGCAGGGAACCCTGCCCTGTTGCCGACGTTAACCGGCGCCTCGTTTCGTGCATGTCGTCCCAAAATTGCTGCGTACTTTTGGGCGAACGCACCAGTCAAGGAGACGATCGTTGAACGACAAGATGTTTCCCCATCCGATCAGACTGAAATTTACCCATGGGCGCGAGCGCGTGGTGCGCAGTGCCTGGGAAAGCCTGGAATGCCTCGGCGACTGGCCGGCGGGCCAAGGCCGGCGCTACCGGGCGGCATTGCGCAGCTGCCGCGATGCACTGGATGGCTGGACGCCGCCGGAAAAGGCGATGCGGGCGATGGTCGACGCCGCGCGCGAAGCAAAACTCCTCCATTAGCGGGTAAACAGGAATGGCCGAGCCGATGCTGTCGACACCGATGCGGATCAGGCCGCATGGCTCGGACACGATCCGCGACATCACCACGCTGAAGGATGCCAGCGAAATCCTGATCGACTGGCCGCAGACCGAGCGCGGCCCGTTCTATCAGGCCGCGCGCGAGCAGGTCGAGGCGGCGCTGGAAAACAAGGCGGGTGCCGCCCAGGCGCAGGAAGCTTTCGTTGCCCTATGCAACCATGCCGGCGTGCTGGTTCGCTGATCCTTTCGGCTGCCGTGCCTACTGCGCCGGCGGCTGGGCCGGCACTTCGCCCGGCTTGATGATCGGTGTCTTGCCTTCATCAGGGGCCGGCGTGGCCATCCCCTGATCGCCGGTGGCAGGCGGTTTCAGCACCCCGCCGCAGTCATTGAGCGTGTCCGTCAGATTGTCGCTGCCAGGCTGCTGTTTTGCGCCTTGTTCGGTCTGGACCCGGCATTTGTCGGTCTGCGACCCAGGGTCCTGCTGCTGGCCCGTTTGCGCCGCTGCCGACATCGCCAGCATCAGGCTGAATGGCACGATGGCGAGGTTTCTCATCTCGGCCTCCTTCTTCCCGGCCGCTCGCGGCGACCCTTCCCTTCACGGGGACAACGCCTGTAGATGGAAAAGGTTGGCCGCCGGCGAAGCCGGTTGAGTTCAAGCCGATGCAGCGCCCAAAGGTTAGGTGAACCGACCGGGCCGGACCCTCACAGGTCGAAGGACGACTCCGCGGCAGCCATTTCGGCGCCGAGCTGCGGAACGACGATCGATTCCACCGGCGCCGTCAGCGACCAGCTGACACGGCCCGGGTTGCGCTCCAGGACGGCCGAGCCGTTCAGCGATTGCGGCGCGACCCGCTGCAGGACGACCGTGCCAAAGCCCTTGCGCGCGGCTTCGTCCCGCCGGTCGCCTTCAGGCACCGGCATCGTCTCGTCCCAGACGAGATGGATTTCCCGCTTGCCCGAAGCACCGGCGGCGATCTGCCAGGTGATCTCGAGCCTCCCGGCATCGACCGCCAGCGCGCCATATTTGGAAGAGTTGGTGCCAAGCTCGTGAAATGCCATGCCGAGATTTTGCACGGCGTTCGGCTGCAAGGTCAGCAGCGGTCCCGACAGCGATACCTGTCCCTCGTGGCCGAACGGCTTGAGCTGCTCCTGGATGAGGTCGAAGAGGCTGGCGCCCGCCCATTCGGAGTTCACCAGCAGATCGTGCGACCGCGACAGCGCCATGATGCGGGAGCGGATGAGCTCTTCGAACTCGCGCGGATCGGTCGAGCGCTTGCTTGTCTCCCTGACCATCGAGAGGATCACCGCGAACTGGTTCTTGACGCGATGGTTCACCTCCCGCAACAACAGCCTGATCCGGCGCTCGCTCTCCTTGGTCGCGGTGATGTCGCGGGCGATCTTCGAGGCGCCGATGATCTCGCCCGTTGCGTTTCTGATCGGCGAGACGGTCAGCGATACGGCAATGAACCCGCCATCCTTGCGTCGCCGGATCGTCTCGTAGCTGGCCACGAGTTGGCCATTGCGAACCCGGCTGATGATGTCGACCTCTTCATCCCTGAGGTGATCGGGGATGAGCATCAGCACCGATTGGCCGACAGCCTCCTCAACGGTGTAACCGAACATGCGCTGCGCCGCCCCGTTCCAGCTGGTGATGATGCTGTTCAGATCCTTGCTGATGATGGCGTCGAAGGATGAATCGACGATCGCCGCCAGCCGCGCGTCGGCGGGAGGGTCGATCGGACCATCGATGCTTGCCAATTCTGTCATTGCCCACCTTCCCCCGTCACGTCACCTCACGGCGTGACAGCATTCCACCCCATGCCCAGCAATGCTTGGTGGCGCGTTTGGTTGCAATCGACGGACGACATTCATTGGCCGGCGGCGACAGCCACCGAAGGGCCCGCAGCCAAGCTTCGCAATCAGTTCTGTTCGGGGGCGACGTCGTCCGGGGCGTCAAGCGGGGTATCGGCCGCAGCATCCCGTTGCGGACAATCCTCATAGCGGTGGTCGCGGCCGCCGCAGAAGGAACAACACATGGCTTCGCGATCCTCGTCTCCGGGTGGCCATTGCGGGGTCTCGTAGGGTTTCCTGCCGTCCATCCCCAGCAATGCGCGACGCGGCATTTGGTTGCGCCGCAAAAAACGGCCAACTGGCTGTTGCGGAACCGCTGGAAGGGATGCGAGTTTCGGGTGACACGTTTGCTTGGTACGTGAACGCTGAGGTACGCCATGCTCATCCGCCGAATTGCTTTGACGACAGCAGCGATCCTGCTTGCCGCAACCAGCCTCGCCGAGGCCCGGCCCGACACCCGCACGATGGGTTGCCAGGAGCTTCAGCAGCTGATCCAGAGCCGTCGCGCCGTGGTGCTGACCACCGGCCCCAACACGTATGACCGCTATGTCAGGCAATTCGGCATCGAATGCGACTGGCCGGAGGTGCCTACGTCGGCCTATGTCCCAACCGGTGACGGCAGCTGCCCGGTCTACCGCTGCGACCAGGCGATCGGCGATCTCCCGGAATGACGGCAACGGCCTGCCGCCAATTGCCGATCGCCAGTTACGCGATTACAAGAGTGTCGCGCTGTTGCGGAACCGCTGGCCGGGGTGCGGGTTTCGGATGACACGTTTGCTTGGTACGTGAACCGCTGAGGTAACCGCCATGCCCATCCACCGAACTGCTTTTACGACAGCAGCGATGCTGCTTGCCGCGACCGGCCTCACCGAGGCCCGGCCCGACACCCGCACAATGAGCTGCCAGCAGCTCCAACAACTGATCCAGAGCCGCCGCGCCGTGGTGCTGACCACCGGTCCCAACACCTATGACCGCTATGTCCGGCAATTCGGCAACGAATGCGACTGGCCCGACGTGCCGATGTCGGCCTACGTCCCGACCCGTGACGGCCGCTGCCCGGTCAATAAGTGCGACGAGCCGGTTGGCCGTGTCCCTTGACGGTGGCAGCTTGCCGACAATTGCCGATCGCCAGTTACCCGATCACAAGAGGATCGCGTTGATCCCGGCGCGCGAACCGGCTAGGGGTATCGGCGCAGGTTGCATTCTCCCGCTTCGTCTAATGGTAGGACAGCGCCCTTTGAAGGCGTGAATCGTGGTTCGAGCCCATGAGCGGGAACCAATAATTTCAATGGTTTAACTGCACCACTTCAAATTCTGTCGAATATCGATCGAATAAACGCCCGCGAATTTGGGCGAACAGCAACCGTTGATTTCCAAGGCGTTCCTGCGACTATCGGCAGGTCCATGCGACATGGGAGGGGCTTTGAGGATGATCTACGAAAGGTCTGCGCATATTGAGCGCCTCAAAAAGAGACGTTGGCAGGCTCTTGGCGTTCTTCTGGTAGGTCTTCCCTTGGAAAAGGATTGGGTAATTCGATACCGCAAACGTGTGCCGGCGGGAAAGTCAATCGATCTAAGCCGACGCTGGCAGCGGTTTACCAGCAATGTTGACCGGCTCGCTGCATAATAAGCATGGTCGCTTGCCTCCTGATGGCCGGCATGGGCGGCTATTTGCTGCTGTCGTAGGCTCTCGGGCTTGTGACGGGCGGCCCGGTGCTAGCTGGAGAATGTCAGAATGACTTGGGTGGCACGTACAGGCAGATCGTAATGTCAGGGTTGCCAGATGGTATCTCACGATGCCGGCCTGCCGTTACTTTTTGGGCATGACACCAATGAAAATGCATATCGTGTGACTGACGCACCCTGCCGTCCGCGTAAGGCAGCAATTCGCCTGACGGCACCTTGAAGCCCTGGCTTGTTTCTCGGACGGCATCGTCTGCCATCGGCTCGCAATGCTGGTCGTGGCAGCACTGTTTTTCGTACCAGTCATCATGTGCCGATGCCAAAGGAGTTCCGAAAGCGCAGGCCGCGGCGATGGTAGCGCCCAACCCGAATGTGCCGCCGCACCCGCTCAATGGCCAGATCATGAATTACATTAGGCTTATCTGATATGACGGCGCAAGCGCAGCGCTTGGGCGCCTTCCTGCTGTTCCGCTAGCGCTTCGATTTGGCGATGCCCCCCGCCCAGGGCGAGGCTGGGGAAGTGAAATTGCCACCGGCATATATTAGGAGCACATTATAGACGGGCCTGGGGATTCACCCGTCTCTCCGGTCCAAGGGCCCAGCGTCTCGGAGTTCCCAAAACCAAAAGGTTGTGGGCCCCGCATTTGGTGCAATCAGTCATGTGGAGGCAGCGAATATGCGAACTCTTTGTGCGGCCTTTGCTCTGTGCATCGTGCCATCCGGCCTACTGGCGGCCGACGAAGTTTCAGTCGAACGCGGTTTGTATATTTCGATCATCGGCGGCTGCCATTTCTGCCACACGGAAGGATACCGTGAAGCCGATGGGAAAATCGATCCGGCCAAGGCGCTCAAAGGCTCCTCCATTGGCTGGCAGGGTCCCTGGGGCACGACCTACGC